>NZ_CP042912.1:2628336-3285420 GCF_008087665.1 Mariniblastus fucicola | reverse complement strand
CGGCGGTCCGTCAGCATGGCATCGCGCTGGACGAGCATGACCCGCGATGGCCGAGCATGGTCCGCGCTGGTCGAGCAAGATAGCCTCCGCAGGATAACGTCCGCGTTAACCGAGCGGACCAAGTAATGTGAATTAGTGAAACTGGAGTCGGATACAATGGGAGCCTGCGACCATCCGGCGACAAGCCAACCACGAAGACCTCTCCGCTTCGGTTCAACGCATTGTTATCCAGACAGCGGGGTGATTTGCATTTCGCTATTCTACAAGTTTAACGTGGTTTGTCGAACTGTCTGCCGCAGCCTTCGTTTGCCAAATCTTACACATGTGAAGTTTTGAGGCGTTGGCAGCGAGCACGGCAGCGCCCGGCAACAGGCCCAGCAGAAACCCTGACAAAGAAAAAATCGATATCAATACGGTTGTTTTTAACGCAAAACCGATTGGGCCATCTTCATCATACAGTTGACCTTGAACGGTTTCGTTCATGAATACGATCGTGGCGGCATTAAGCAAAATCGCTATCGCAGGCCAAATCGCGCCTGCGCAAGCAGCACAAACCACCGGTCGTTGATCCTTGGCCAAACCGATGCAACTCCAATAGAAACTAAAGAGCAGCCAAGTATAGACGAAGTTTCCCGCAGTTGGCGACGTAGCCAAGCATGCGATTAGCGCGAGATTCACCGTCAAACCAAACAACCATTTGAGGCTAACATTTTTCACTGTGACCTCGGTCTGGATAACGTCCGCGTTAACCGAGACGCGGCGAAAAGGTATGTAGTGAGTGTAGCGGATGATACAATGCGAGGCACGAGCATCATCCGCGGAACGATGTTGGCACAGCGGAAAACGCGGCTTCGGTTCAACGCTTTGTTATCCGGCGAATAGCGTTCCGAGCTCGGTTTCGATCGAGGACGCGTTGCCGGTGAGTTTGCATTGTTGCTCGCCATCGAAGGAAATGCAAACACAGCATCTGCACGTCGGCGCGACGATCATTGATTCGTTTTGAGCGTTCAGTTTCTCAGGCGGTGAAACGACAAAATGCACGTCGTAGCGCGTTTCCGCATGTCGACGCAACGATCGTTGAACTGGTTTGAGTTGTCAATCCGTTTTGTCCAAGCCAAACAGAATGCACGTCGGCGCGCGTTCGAGTTTGACGAACTACCAAAACACTTTCGATCGAGTGCGACTTCGAGCGTGCAAGGTCTACACTCAAGCCACCATCTACGAAGCCAATTCGCTAAAGCTTCCGCAGGATAACGCCTGCGTTAACCGAGGCGTCGAAAAGTGATGAAGTTGTGAAAACGGTCGTCGGATATAATGGGAGGTCACGACCATCCGACGACTAAGCCAACCCTAGCGAAATGGACGCTTCGGTTCAACGCCTTGTTATCCAGCGTGCCACGTTCGGGTCTATATTCTAGCATTAAAGACGATGGGAAGGCAAACCTACGCGGGAGCGGTCGCACTGGATGTCCGCGCGGGCGGAGGAGTACGGATACCGAAGCGAGGTCACGAGCAAGGATTCCGTGCGACGGAGCGACTGCATGATGACCAAGGGAGTTGAGTGAAGCAACTGTACGGCGGCACAACGACCGCAATTCAGCTTCAATCGTGATTGGTGTAATGTTCGTTTGCGACGTTCTGTTGCGGAACGGATGTTCAGAAGTTGAAACTTTCAAATGCCCGAAAATGTTCGGACTTGATTTCCCTCACGCAGCTCGCGATGCCCACGCTGGATAGCATCCGCGTTAACCGAGCGGACCTGAAAATGTAAATTAGTGAAACTGGAGCCGGATACAATGGGAGCCTGCGACCATCCGGCGACAAACCAGCCACGAAGCCATCCCCGCTTCGGTTCAACGCTTTGTTATACCGCGTTTTGTCGTTTCCGATCCGGTTGGCCGGCACCACAAACCGTCCGCATTATCACCTCGACGACCAAGTACCCAATTGGAAACCAAAATAGCCCGCCAGTCAAATATCCCTCAACGCCGATTGAGCCGGGGTGTTCGTTCAAGAATTGCACAGAGAAAACATACCAGCCACACAGACACAAAGTCGGTGCCAAAGCAGCAAATAGCCATCGTGTCCACGACCTGATATGGAAAGCCGAAGTGACCAAATGCACGACACACGAAATTCCGATGATAAGAGAAGCAAATCGGAAAGGCCACAGTTGATCACCGACATGTGGAACAAGGGCAATTGCGAGGCAGATCGCTATCAAGGTGGTGAATGCGATCAGATACCTGCTTGTCAATTGCATGGACGACTCAGCGGTATAACGTCCGCGTTAACCGAGCGGACCAAGAAATGTAAATTAGTGAAACTGGAGTCGGGTATAATGGGAGCCTGCGACCATCCGGCGACAAAACGACCGCGAAGGCCTCTCCGCTTCGGTTCAACGCCTTGTTATCCAGACAGCGGGGTGAATTGCATCCCAATGCTAGCCAAGTGAAACTATCGAAGTTTGGTCCGCTATTCAAGTCTGAGCGGCCCATCTTCTTTGATCAATTCAAGCAATATTTCGTTGACATCCAGTATTTCCTGCGCAGGAAAGTCAATTTGAATTTCGGCCGCTTGAACAGTTCCTTCTCCGTGGATGGTGATTTTCTCTAAATGCGATAGAGACTTCAAGTCTGCAGACAGTGAGTGGTAGTCGGTTCTTGAGATCATCGTAGATGTCACGCAATGCATCAAGTTTTTTGAGAGAGTATTGTCGACTTCACTGAGTCGAGCCGTATATCCATTGCCGAAGCCCACGGCGCCGCCAAAGTCGCTAATACGTTTCACAGCATGCTGCTGAACCGTTGCACGACGAGCCAGAATCCCAAATAAAACTGCAACGACTGTCACAAATAGCAAGAATGTTCTGACGCTATATCGCATAGAAGTCAGTCTGGATAACGCCGGTGATCACCGAGTCGCCGGAGTGATCATTGCTTCAAAACACGCGCCGTCGGCGACTTCGGTGCATCACATTGTTATCACGCGATTACGAGACGTCCCAATAGTCTGGATTCGCCAGCGTTTCTTCCATCAGCGATTCAGACAAATGAGGCAAGTCAGGTAGATCATGTGATCGGTAAAGTCCATCAAATTTTATCGGGCCATGATTGGCAGGGAAGACGCGTCCATCGAAAAAGACGTATCGTTCACCGTCACGAATCGTGTCCGCAATGGGTTGAACCAGTTTTAGCCAGTCGTCCGGCGTTGCCAGTAGCGTATTCTCGACCATTTCACCGGATTGGGAAATGTGTTTTTGTTTCCGCGGTGTCTGTTTGCGTGCGAGTTGTTCGAGAGTGCCGCGAATGTAGGTGCATTTGGCGAACATGAAGGCGCGCGAGCATTTGGCGCACGACCAAAGCCAGCCAGTGCCATCGGTCGGGAATGTCTCTTTGTTGTGCCAAGTAGCATCAACAACGCCAGTTCGGCAATCACACCACCACGAACCATCGGGATCGTCAGCGACCAACCAAAGTGATTTTGAGAACCATCCCATCGCGTTCCATTAGCGTGATAACGCCCGCGTTAACCGAGACGCGGGAGAAAGGTATGTAGTGAGTGGAGCGGATGATACAATGCGAGGCACGAGCATCATCCGCGGAACGATGTTCGCACAGCGGAAAACGCGGCTTCGGTTCAACGCTTTGTTATCCCGCGTTTGGATGATTTGCATTTTCGAATTCTACCGGTTTGAACCTGCGAAGTCGAGCATGTCAAACGCTAGCCGGTCAGGCCAGCGGGTCCTAGCGACTGATCTGCACCAAGATCAATCTCAACGTCGTGCCCGCCAAATATCCGTTCGGGCACGTAGAAATACAACGTAAGTTCCCCCAGATGATGATGGTAGCCAAGTGAAGCCAATTCCATTTCATTTGCCAATTTGTGCGGCGCGAGATGATCCGCTTGATATTGATATCGCGCAACATCTTTTGCTGCTTTTCTCGCTATGCTTTTCAGCCTTCTCTCAGCAAGCCGCAAAATGAAGAGTAAGTCTTCACGTTCGTCCTCGACATCGGAAATGCCGCCAAGCGGCACTGTTTGACCGCGAATCTGCACTTTGCACGACCAGAGTTTTGTAAACCTACTGCGTTCAAATTCTGTTTGACTGGGTAGATTAACAGGCATGAGTGATTAGCGGGATAACGTCCGCGTTAACCGAGCGGACCTAAAAATGTAAATTAGTGAAAATGGAGCCGGATACAATGGGAGGTACGACCATCCGGCGACTAGCCAACCACGAAGACCTCTCCGCTTCGGTTCAACGTATTGTTATCCAGCAACCGGGTGATTCCCTTCACAATTCTATCGGCTTGAATCAGCGAAGTCGAGTATGTCCGGTTGTCACGGAGCTTGAAGATACTCGATCAACTTCCCATTGTCATCGATCGTTAATGCCAATCCGAGACCTGGCGTGAGTGGGCGCGGACTGACATTAAGTTGCCAATTGCCATCGATTCGCGCCACCAAGATTACAGAGTCGTCGACGTTCCACGATTCTCGTTGTTGTATCGCCGATTTTGCAATTTCGATCATTCGAGCCGCGTCATCCGTGTCGACGCCTGCCTGGATCCGAATAGATGGAGTTGGTTGCATTAGCGACGCAATGTGCACAACCACCACGGTGGCGAAAACTGAGGCGGTAACAGTAAGAAGCAATGCTTTGAGGCTGAATCGATTCATCTCCTAGTGTTTCCGATCGTGTCGGCGCGCCCGAACTCTAGCGGGATAACGCCCGCGTTAACCGAGCGGACCTAAAGGTGTTAGTTTGCCGGAAACTGTCGTCGGATACAATGGGAGGTCACGACCATCCGACGACCGGAAAGCCGAGGAATATACGCCGCTTCGGTTCAACGCATTGTTATCCAGACGGCCGATTGACTCTCTGTTCAAATTCTAGCAGTTTGGACCTGACTCGTCGAGTTTGCCGCCGCGCGTTGGGTGAATTACTGTTTTAGGTTGGACGGCAAATCAAGGCAAATGAAGATCCCCGCCAAGAGCGCAATGTTGAGTGAAGCGCATGTGGCTATCAGTGCACAAACATTACGGGATGTTCGTTGCTTTGTGCAAATTTCGTCGCGCAGCGAGTAGGTCGCCGGCAATGAAATCACAAGCGCTATCATTGCGATAGACAATCCAAGGTTGAGAGCAAACCGAGAATGAAGTTGGATCCCAATCGCACTAACCAGAACTAGAATCGAGATCATCGAGTACTTCATTGCGCTCTGGCGTTTAGTCTGGACAACGTCCGCGTTAACCGAGCGGACCTGAAAACGTAAATTAGTGAAAATGGAGTCGGATACAATGGGAGCCTGCGACCATCCGGCGACGTGCCAACCACGAAGCCATCTCCGCTTCGGTTCAACGTTTTGTTATCCTGCAACGGGCCGGGGCCGTGCTCCAATTCTAACGAGTCGGCCAATCGAAGTCGAGCATGTTCTGCCGCATGATTCGAGCATGTCGACCGCGTGTCGGAGCGAACTTGGCCAAACCAAAGTGCTGCGATCGGATTCGTACTGCAGGTGCTTGCTGCCATTGTGTCCGCAACCGCCTTCGAGCATGTACGTTGCAATGGCCGCATGCCTTTGCGCTGCTGACCGCAATTCGTTGCATGCCACCAGCATGTCGGCGCGCGATAGCTCCGCAGGATAACGGCAACGTTCACCGGGCCGCGGCGAAAGACTTGCAAGCAGAAAAAGCCGCGCGGCCCGCGGCTCCGTGTGCAACGTATTGTTATCACGCCGTTGGGTTAGCGTCTAGTTTTCCACTGCGGTATTCATTGACGAATTCTTCAAGTTCATCTGAATTGATCAAGGTTGAAATATCTGAAATGTCCCCGATGTTAAGTGTCATTGGATTGCCGGGGCCATCCTCCATGGCGAATCGCCATTCCGATTGGTAGCGAAATGGTTCGGTTTTTGCAAACAGCCCAACATCACCAATGTAATTGGCTGGAACATATGTTACTAAGTCTGCCTTAATTGATCTGTTTGTTTTCCGAGCCGCGTCGGCTAGGCGATTGATGAATTCATCAGGATTAGTCATGATCAATGCGGCGTCGCCAAATTCAGTCACGCGTAGATCAATTGGATCAGATTCTGGGTCGCGATGAATCGCGTACATGCAGAACAGGTTGTTTTTCTCTGGTTCCGCTGTTCGTGTCTGCAGAGCCCACGAGGTGACATTGGCGGGAATGATTTCGCCTGACGGCGTACGCAATTCGGCATGCATGCCGTTCGCCATATGGTCAACGCCATCAAGGTTGTCGCCTCGAAGGCCGCCGTCTTCGATTCCCCAGAACACGTTCAAGGTGTTCATGAAAACGTCGCCATTTTTCTGCAGCGCGACCATGTGTTCGCGACGTCCAATTTTGCAAAGAGTTCCCATGTCGATCCTTCAAAGATTAGGCGTGATAACGTCCGCGTTAACCGAGCGGACCTGGAAATTCGAATTAGTGAAACTGGAGTCGGATAAAATGGGAGCTTGCGACCATCCGGCGACAAGCCAACCGGGGAACGTAGGACGCTTCGGTTCAACGCTTTGTTATCCAGACAGCCGATTGATTTATTTTCCATATCCTAGCGACTCGGCCGAACGAGGTCGAGTGTTCCACGGGCAGGCTGCCCTTAGGTTGGGTCCCAAGTTGCAAAAACGACTTTGCCATCAGTGTTCACATATATCACAAGGTTGCGAGGAGGGAATCCCATGAAATAGTGCCAGTATTGACCCGATTCCCGCACACCCGCGAGTTTCTCGTTCCAGGCTGGTGGTGACACTGCGTCGAACACGTTCGGTTGTTCGCCCATTACTTCTTCAACTTGGGTACGGTCAAATCCGGGCTTGATGTCACGAATTGCATTGAGCAGCTTGACGCCACCCGAGTTGGAAACGTACAGAATGGCTGTATAGCCAAGCAGGAAAATAAAAGCAAGAAGAGATAGAATTCGCGATGGATTCATTGCATGTCACGAGTATGTCGGCATCGTGCACCCAGTCTGGATAACGCCCACGTTAACCGAGGCGTCGAATAGGTTTGAATTCGTGAAAACGGTCGTCGGGTATAATGGGAGGTACGACCACCCGACGACTTGGCCAACCCTAGCGATATGGACGCTTCGGTTCAACGTTTTGTTATCCAGACCTTTCGGGCCTAGTGGTTAACGCCCTCAATTTGATGCGATATTTCGTCTCCATTATCGATCGCCATTTCGGATCGACGCATTCATCAAGTCCATAGTTCGCAAGCTCGTCATCGCAACATTCGGTATAGACAACAAACCCTTTGTTCAAGCGACTGTCATTCCAGCCTCTTGAATTTAGTTTTCGACAGACCGACGCAATGACACGACCCATGCCATCGATATACTCCTGTTCGCCTTCGGCGTCATCCTGTATCTGATACCATTCAGTCACCAGTGACAGCAGTTCTGCTGAATCAATACTGACGGGTGAACGATCAACGTGATCTGCCCATGAAAATAGCCGCCTAAATTGTGCCGAACAATCTGATTCTTGAGTTCGAATTCGTTTGATATCATCTGCGTCAAGAGTCCACAAGCTCATCGCCCAGTCGATTCTGTCTTCTAACTCAAACCCCCAGCCAAAATGCGGGCAAATAGCAGCATATAAAGTGCGATCACGTGATACCTTGGCGAGAGCCCGAGGAATCTCGGCACAATACAACTTTTCGAATTGCTTTAGTCTAGGGTTCATTCAGTCGGTGTGGGTCTGGATAACGCCCGCGTTAACCGAGCGGACTGAGAAATGTGAATTAGTGAAAACTGGAGCCGGATACAATGGGAGCCTGCGACCATCCGGCGACAAGCCAACCACGCAGCCAACTCCGCTTCGGTTCAACGCATTGTTATCCAGCAGCCGGATGATTCGCCTGTCAATTCTATCGGTTTGATCTGGCCATGTCGTGATTTGTTTCGCTATTTCTCAAACGTTTCGTGGCGAGTTCCATCTTCTTTCAATTTCGGCAGCACGGATTCAATCTTGCCGCCTAAAGCCGAAAACAGTTTTGACACACGGTCAACCCGCGAATCAGGTTGGACGAAATAGGAGTCAACGCGAACATTTGAAAATTCATTTAAGAGTTGTTTCAACTGCAAAGTTGTAGCGTGCCGCGTAGAAATCGAAAGCTCTAATTCGTTGGTTTCCGAATCGGCGGCAATCATCAGATTTTGATCCAACCATTCGTAATCTGGATCGGCGCCACGAAGTGGTCGAGGGCGGTCGTGGTCAGCGATCTTCCCAACCACGGAACGAAGTATCGCGCGCCCCTTTAGCTTCTTGGCCCGCTCTTCAGCAGAAAGGGAGCTGTAAACACCTTTCTTCAGCACACCGTTTATTAGGACATCCACATCCTCTGGCGGGCTTCGATCGGCCAATCTCAATACCGCAGTACGTTCGTACGTAAAATAGAAGCTCAACCCGGCTGCAAAAGCTACCATTGCAAAGAGTGCGCGAAGAGTAAATGTCCAAGACATCGAAATACGGCGGGGCATCTACGGCAGTCCTTATTTCTGTTTCGTTTTCATCATCGCCACAACCCGAGCTGGATAACGTCCGCGTTAACCGAGACGCGGCAGAAAGGTGTGCAGTGAGTGGAGCGGATGGTAAAATGCGAGGCACGAGCAACCATCCGCGGAACGATGTTGGCTCAGCGTAAAACGCGGCTTCGGTTCAACGCTTTGTTATCCGGCGAATAGCGTTACGAGCTCGGTTTCGATCGGGGACGCATTGCCGGTGAGTTTGCATTATTGCTCGCCATCGAAGGAAATGCAAACACAGCATTTGCACGTCGGCGCGACGATCATTGAATCGTTTTGAGCGTTCAGTTTCTCTGACGGTAAAACGGCAAAATGCACGTCGTAGCGCGTTGCCGCATGTCGACGCTACGATCGTTGAACTGGTTTGAGTTGCCAATCCGTTTTGTCCAAGCCAAACAGAATGCACGTCGGCGCGCGTTCGAGTTTGACGAACTACCAAAACGCTTTCGATCGAGTGCGACTTCGAACGTGCAAGGTCTACACTCAAGCCACCATCTGCGAAGCCAATTCGATAAAGCTTCCGCAGGATAACGCCCGCGTTAACCGAGCGGACCTGAAAATGTGAATTAGTAAAAATGGAGCCGGATACAAAGGGAGGCACGACCATCCGGCGATTTGCCAACCACGACGGCCTCTCCGCTTCGGTTCAACGCTTTGTTTTCCTGCAATGGGCCGGGGCCATGTTCCAATTCTAACGAGTCGACCAATCGAAGTCGAGCATGTTTTGCCGCATGATTCGGGCATGCCGACCGTATTCGACCAATCAAAGTACTGCGATCGAATTCGTGCTGCAGCTGCTTGCTGCCATTGTGTCCGCAACTGCATTCGAGCATGTCCGTCGCAATGGCCGCATGCCTTTGCGCTACTGACCGCAATTCGTTGCATGCCACGAGCATGTCGGCGCGCGATAGCTCCGCAGGATAACGTTTGCGTTAACCGAGACGCATGTGAAAGGTAAGCAGTGAGTGTAGCGGATGATAGAATGCGAGGCACGAGCATCATCCGCGTAACGGCGTTGGCGGAGCGTAAAATGCGGCTTCGGTTCAACGCTTTGTTATCCGGCGGTTGGCGTTACGATGTCGGTTTGGATCGAGGACGCATCGCCGATTTATTTTGCATTATTGCCTGCCATGGAAGCAAATGCAAACCCGGAATCTGCACGTCGGCGCGACGATCATTCAGTTGGTTGGAACGCCGTGACTTCTATTTGCCCAATCCCGCAGAATGCACGTCGGTGCGCGTTGCCGCATGTCGACGCAACGATCGTTGAATCTGTTTGAACTTTGGCTCGAGCCAAGCGTCAACCATCGAATGCACGTCGGCGCGCGTTCAAGTGTGAAGAAGCGTTAAGTCGTCTCCGATCGAGTGCGACTTCAGGCGTTTTTTGTCTTCCCGCAACCCACCATCTGCGAAGCCAAATCGATACAGCTTCCGCAGGATAACAAGTGTTATACAGAAGTTCTTCTGCATAATCTTTGAAGAAACGTTAACAAACTGCGATAGCCCAAGACTGGCGGACTCCGGCGGAAGATACGAGAATCCGCTTTGGAGGAAGCAATGTCAAGCAATGGAAAACGCACACGCCGGATTTTTTCAGAAGAGTTCAAGCGTGATGCGGTCAATCTGATCGTCAGTGAGGGCTACTCGTTTCGAGCCGCCGCTGAAGCCGTCAATGTCAACGAGAACAGCCTTCGCAACTGGCATAGAAAGTATGCTCCGGAGCCTGAACCTTGCGGTCCCGAGGCATCGCTGCAACAGGTTCTTGAAGAGAACAAACGCCTTCGCAAGCAGCTGAAGCGTGCGGAACTGGAACGTGAAATCCTAAAAAAGGCGACGGCGTACTTCGCGAAGGAGTCGCAGTGAAGTACGCGTGGATCAAACAACATCGCGACCAGTATTCCATCACGCTGATGTGTGAAATCTTCGGTGTCAGCAAGAGCGGCTACTACGATTCGATTGATCGGCCCGAGAGTAAACGTGCGGTTCGTTCTCGCGCGATTCGCGAATCTGTGAAACAGGTCTACGAAGAATCAGGGCAGATCTACGGCAGCTACAAGATCGCTGAGGAACTTGCTAACGACGCTCAACTGGAAACGGCTTGTCGCAACACGGTAGCGACAGCCATGCGAGAAATGGGGCTTAAAAGCTGTGTTTCGCGACAGTTCAAACCAACGACGACCAAGTCAGACCCTGACAAAAAGCCTGCTGAGAATCTTCTCTCCCAGGAGTTTGATGCCGAGGCTCCGAATCGCAAGTGGGTGGCAGACATCACTTACTTGCCGACGGCCGGTGGTTGGGTTTACCTCGCTGTAGTGCTGGACCTGTTCAGCCGCAAAGTTGTCGGTTGGCAGATGAGCGATCGATTGACGACACAGATCGTTACCGAAGCCTTGAGGAAAGCGATTGAATCCAGACGGCCAGAGTCCGGAACGCTGCTTCATCACAGCGACCGAGGCTGTCAGTACACCAGCGACGCGTTTCAGGGAATTCTTCGCACGCTGAACATTCAGTGCTCGATGAGCCGAACAGGATGCTGTTACGACAATGCCGTCATGGAGCGCTTCTTCTGGTCGCTGAAGCACGAATGGACGAAACATCGTCGCTACGGAAACCTTGAAGAGGCTCGCATGAGCGTCTTCAAATACATCGAGGCGTTTTACAACTCGAAGAGAATTCATCAAACTCTGGGATACCAGACGCCCGAAGAATTCGAAAGAAACTATCGTGCAGCTTTAGCTGCTTAACATGAAACCGGAGTCCGCCGGTCTTGGGCTATCGCAAACTTCTGCATAACGCGGAAGCACGAACCATTTTGTATCGGTTTTTTCCGAGCGAGTCAAATTCAGCTCCACGTTATACAGAAGCCTGGGCTCCACGTTATCCAACCCGATGGATAACGCCGATACTTACCTAGCTTAAGCTGCCCAAACGGCCACTTTCTGGCTCCATCGGATCATTGAAATTGCTGACTTGTGTCATGGTTCGATCACCAGAAGCATTCAGCTTTCCCAATGCCATCCATCCAAGACCGTCATTTTTTTCGTCGCCAGTGTCCCCAATGCACAACTGTGGCGTGCCAGACTCGCCCAATTCTGGGTTCGTGAGCTCTGTTTCTGCGCGGTTTCCGCTGTCAAGCTGTCATAGTGACACCCGACACCCGCTTTGAATACGCCGTTTGCAATTACCGTATCGGTTCCGGAACAAATGCGCAGAGATTGGCAAAACTCGGTGCCAGACCGCTAAGGAAAAGGATCCGGATGCCGAAAGCGGAGGAGATTTTAAAACCAATGTTCGCGGAGTCCTCTTGGACCGAATTTTCGCAGACTCACGCCTAGAGTTGTACTGCAGATTTGTGGGCTCGTTTTTGGCACTGGGCTCCTCTGAGGCAGCGGGCATCGACACCGTCAGCGGCATGTTCGACCTCGGAGCGCCTCTAGAACGACGAATAGTCGGACACAGCTGGAAACTTAGTTTGAGCGAACGACTGCGAAAATTTCGTCGATCGTTTCCTCGTCGGCGTCAGCGCCCCAAAGCCGTTCTCGCTTTAATGCTTCATTCTCTTCCAGAACTCGTTGCGGCACTGCGGTATGACTCTCGGACAGCTCAGGGGCGGACAGCCGGAAGCAAACGTAGAGCATGGTAAAAGTAGGAATTCCGACGATCAACATGTAAGGAATCGCTTCGTCGACGTTGCCTTCAACCGCGAGATACTGCACCCGATACCAATTGAAGATCTGGGATAGATCAAATCCGTATCGCAAGTCTTCGAAGACATCCGGAGCCAAGGCATAGCTGCTGAAGATCGCGATCGCGGCTGGTATGGCAGTGATGAATGCCATTTCGATCACGAACGGATTGCGATGAACAGAACGTCGAGCGAAGAGTCGCGAAATCAGGAAAGCGATGCAAAAGAAAAACAGAAAAAACAGAAAGTTGGCCAGGATCGTCAGCAGGCTAAACTGAATATCAACACCGGCGAAAGTGTTGGGATTCCGAGCCGCATTCGGGATGTCCATGTCGAAGCTCACTTCGAACAAATCATGCCCGATGGCGAGTATTGCCAGGGTCGAGCAGATTCCCGCCGAGAGGCCGATGACAAACAGAAAGGCTCTTCCGGGTCCCGGCATATATAGACCGAACAGCAATTGTTTCAGCCGTGTTCGAGGAAGGGATCGGCGAACGCGAGGCGACATGCCAGGGTGACATCCAAGCATCATGCCTCCGACGAGCAACATGTAGTGCATCGCAAAGACCGAAGCGACCATGAATCCATATTTGTTGTATCCAAAAGCCGTCATGGAAGCGATTACCCAACCGACGAACAGCACGACTTGAATGGTGACACCGATTCGCACGAGCGTTGAACGATTGCTGGAAGCGAATGCGATTCTGGCGGTTGCGGCGCAAAACAGAACCAAGGCACTCGAAATCCACGCCAACCCGGCGCCTGACCATAAGAGATTCATGATCCCTTGATCGCTTTGCGATACTGGTTCGAAGCAGATTGCATACGAAAGGCCGCACCATACAAATCCGCAAAACAGCAACGCGAGAATCAGGAGCACGGAAAGCACCTGAATGATCCGTGCCGTGTCCGCGGCGCTGGCGAGGGCGATCGCGAGGCAGCAAAGCCCGAAGGTAACGACCAGCGAGCCACCGATCGAATACCAAATCTGTGATATATCGACGCCGCGCAACAGATAACAAAATGATATGCATGGCGCCAGGATCGACATATAGATAAGGACCTGCAGCATCGCGCTTCCGAGCTTGCCGGCGATGATTTGCCAAGGCTTCATGGTCGTAATCATGACCATATCGATGGTGCCGTCTTCGTATTCCTGAGCCAACGATCGAAATGTCGTGAAGGGAATAATGAGCACGAGCGGGACACCCAATATCCACAGAAATCCGCAAAGCATGAACGAGCCAAGCGATTCGATTTCGTAGTTGTCACGTGCCGGTGACAGTGCGAAAAAAGTCCACAGCACGATCAAGGCGAGCAGAAACATGAATGTCATGAAGAACTGCCGACTCTTGATCGCCTGGCGTGTTTCTTTAACAAGAATGGAACTGCAAAAATCGCTGATCCAATCAATCCACGAATCGAGCCTTGTTGACGATTCTTTGGCGACCAGAAAATCACTGACTGACGCGTCTCCAGAATCTCCGGCAAGTGAAGCGTTGCCTGGGATCGGGCCTGAATGCTCTTCGATTTTCTCAAAGTGGACCGCATCATTACGATCAATTGCATCGCCTTTGTGTTTGCTTCCTTCTGGCTGGCTCATTGCACTCGGCCTCTTGTCACGTGCAGGAATGCGTCTTCGAGCGAACGCTGCTTATTGGAAAAGCTGACGACAGCGATTCCACTATCGACCATCTTCCGCAACAACGCTGCCTGGTCCTCCGCCGAACCAGAAAAAGGAAACTGCAAACTGTTACCTGTGATTCGAACGGTCAGAGAAAGTTCGTTCTCGATCCAGCTTCTGGCCGCGCCGGCATCACCGAGGATTTGAACAACCAGTTGCCCCGACTCGGTTACGACCTGGCCGCCAGTAGTGTCTTCGGAACTTCTCTGGTGGTCGCCAGAAAGAATATCTTCAACTGAACCGACCGCGAGCAATCCACCTTGTTCGATGATGGCGACTCGATCACACATTTCTGCAAGCTCGGTCAAAATGTGGCTGCTAATCAAAAGCGATTTTCCGTCGTCGGCCAACGCCGTAATCATTTCGCGTAGTTCGATGCGAGCCCGTGGGTCGAGTCCCGCCGCGGGCTCATCGAGAACGAGAACTTTGGGATTGTGAATCAAAGCGCGGCCAAGGCACAATCGCTGCTTCATACCTTTCGACAAACCAGTGATCGGCTTTTGAGCAATCTGGTCAAGCTGGGTGAAACCCATTACGTTGCGCAGGCTGTGAATGCGATCCTTGCCGCGGAGACCGTAGGAACGTGCGAAAAAATCGAGGTATTCCTCGCAAGTCACGTTCGCGTATGCACCGAAACCGTCTGGCATATAGCCCAGCCGACGTCGGACGCGTTCTGGATCATTGACACTGCAAAACCCGTCAACTTTCGCCGAACCGGAGTCGGGTGTGTCGAGCGTGGACAAGATCTTCATGCTGGTCGTTTTTCCGGCACCGTTGGGGCCAATGAAACCAAACACCTCTCCGGGGAAAACTTTGAAGCTGACTCTATTCACAGCCGTTGTTTTTCCAAATGTCCGCACTAACTGGTCGAACTCAATCGCTGGCCGCGAGTTGTCAGGCTTTTCAGATGATGGTGCAAAATTCAAGCGCTACCTCACTCCTCTGACAACATGAATCTCGCATTCGACTTTCGCGTCGTCGATTGGCTGAACGTGATTGATGCTACGATCCGTCAGCGCGACAAAGCCGTGCCCGTCCTCTCGCCGTAAGCTGTTTCTGAGCGACGTTTCCGGCATTCGGTAATCGTTGCCCAGGGCCGAAGCGACCTTCGCAGTTTCGACGTCCTCGATTTCCGTACGACTGTAGTAGCGACTGGACCTGCTATTCAGATTCCACCCTCGCGCAAACACCGTTCCCTCGCCGCGAGATTGAATCTCTTTGAGCATTTCGTTCGCGGCCTCACGTGTCGCCATCAACTCGGCTTGGCCAATCTCGCCCGGGCCCACTCGACCGCAAAACCAAACCTCATTGGACTTGCAGTCCTTGGAACGAAAGGCAACTGAAAGCACGGCCACATCGAAATCGTTTCGCACAGCAGCCGCGGGCGAGTCACCGGTTCCCGAAAATGAGAACGTTAGCTTTCCATCGGCCTCATTGGCACAGCGAGTAAACAGTTGATGATTGGTGCGAGCTCGAATTTCGCCATCGGAGACGAGTTCTCCTGAATCAGTCCAGTCAATCTTTTGGCGACGACCGCCGTAAGGCAAATTTACCATGCCGTAGGCTGGACCCTCTATGCGATAGAACGAGGGAGTCATGCCGGAATAGACGTGCGAGATCGTGGAAGTAGCCATGCGACCGGAGCGTTGGTTGAGCCAAGTGTTGGTATACAGATTGACTCGCGTGTCGAAACCTTCGGCGAAGACCGCGTAGGCGAGAATGGTGCCACAGAACAGTGAAGAGATGATTGGCACAACGACAAACATCAAGTTCAGCTTGTGTTTCCGTTTGAGCAGGAAAAACGTTAGCGGCCCGACGGCGACGAGGTATAGCAGAATCGAAACTCAAACAGAAACCGCGGCGGTTCAGCGAACTCCGGGAAACCAAACTCTCGGTAAGGCCTGTCGTGGAGGACTCGGTTTCCGCTGCCAGAGGACTTGCGAGTTCTGCTGAGAAAGCCAGCCAATGCTCCCCAACGGTCAAGGTTCTGCGTCTTTTCCGTTTTCCAATCCGAGGCAACATCGGACACACAAACGACTTGCCCAAGCTCGAAATCAACTGCCAGAAAATTCGTGGCTCTTCCTGCTTTCATAGTTGCGCCGAACGAGTCACGCATAGTACTCATCAAAACCGGCGCCTCCACCTCATCGACCGTTTGCCCCATGCCGTTGTAGTAGAACGACGAATTGCGATTCGCATCAAGCAATGCGGCTTCGCGGGCCAAGTCGACATTCTCCATGTCGACGTCTTCGGTGTAAAAAAGGCTGCTGCGGTTCGCTCGCAAGTCCGAATTTGAGTCGCCGAGAAGACTTAGAACTTCGTCCGCTTTCTCCAACTTGTCGCCACAGTTCAGAACCACAAGTCGCCCGGACGCGGCGACCCAACGCTCGATGGCCAACATTTTTCCGGGGTGAGTCTTGGCAAGCGTTTTGAGGTCGGAATGAGTCATCATCAGAAAGCCTAACCCTTCATAGCCAAACCAACGTGACGGAAGTTTATCAAGCGAGATGGCTCCGACGAGCGACGAACTGAAACCGTTTAGCGAAACGAAATCTTTGCCTCCGCCAACGTTGGCATTTGCGTTGGTGTACCACGGATCAAGATCGCTTAGCGAAAAGAAATCGTCGCTGGTGGCAGCACGAGTGAACGTCGGAACCTTTGGCGAAACGGCCCTACTCATCGCAATGTAGCTAACACTGTCATCGGCCACGATTTCAGATGACGCGATGACGAATGTTGGGATCCGCCCATTGTCCAAATCGACATTGTGGTAGTCGTAGTAGTTCCGATAGGCGAAATCGCCACGGTTGTATCGCAAGTCACCGTCGATTTCAGTGTGGAGGCTCATGTTATAGCCGCTGGCTGCCGGGATGTACAATTCACCAGTCGCGGACGTGTCGCCTTTGCGAATCGACACCTTTGTCGAAACCCTTGTGCCGATACTGTTGCCTGTCGTTACACCGACAACATAGAAATCCAGATCTTCGGAAGCGATTCCATTTAGCGACGTTATGCTGACGCGAATGTATTTGATCTGATTTGTTCGCGGCCAAGTATCGATGTACTCGACCTTGTAGGCAGGTCGTGCCGTTTGAGCCTGGCAATGATTCGCCATTGAGAGAACGGCGACCGACATTGCGAATGCGAGTGCAAAGGCGAAGCGATGCGACGGTGGAGCTTTCATGATTCCGTCTCCGAAACGACTTCATGCGACGAGTCAGCCCTTGGTTCTTGCGTACGGCCTGACATAAGCGAGGCTGCCCAATAGAGCGCCGCGAAGAACAGAAAGTACACAAAGCTCAGCAACATCGAGAGCCCCAACCCGTAAGCCAGTGGGCTGCCGTTGGCTCCGGCACCGATCACGGCGGCGATGACCGCGAACACGACCATGCCGTAGAGCATCTGTGTGATTGTAAACTTCACGACATTCTCTCCCTCCGAACCATCAGTTGATTTCAAGAACGTCACAGAAGTGACGACGGAGTTGCAACTGGCTCATCGGGAAAATTATAGCGAGATTTTTTCAGCGTTGTGCGATCGTAGCCCGTTTCGGTTTTTCGCTCGCGATCTTGGATTAATTTTGGCAATCAAGTTCTGATTTGAGCTGGCCGAACTGGCGCTGACGATTCGAGACGGAACCAATCGCATCGCTAATCCATTTTGCGAGTTTTGATGGCTTCCCACAGTCGTGTCATGTCCGCCGGGAACTTGCTTTCGAGCAACATTCTTTCGCCGGAGACCGGATGGTCGAAGCCAATTTTTCTGGCATGCAAAGCCTGGCGGTCCAGCAGCACGGTCTCGTCTCCGTCCCGATTGAGATCGTTGCCCGTTAGCCGCGCTCTCCCGCTGTACAGTCGATCGCAAGCAACCGGACAACCGACATGCGCCATGTGGACTCTGATCTGATGCGTGCGACCGGTTTTCGGTTTGACGGCAACGAGTGCGAAACCGTTGAGCCGCTCGAGGACTTCGTACATCGAAACGGCTGCTCTACTCGACGAGTGATTTTCACGAATGGCTTTCTTTTCACGCTGATACGGATGATTCCCAATCGGTTTGTCGATCACGTCTCGATCTCGATCTGGAGCCGGCGTGACGATCGCGTGGTACTCTTTCTCCACCGTTCGATCCTGAAACTGTTTGCCCAACGCAGCATGAGCCTGATCAGTTTTGGCGACCAGGATGACGCCACTGGTGTCTCTGTCGAGACGATGCACAATGCCCGGACGCGTTGGACCGCCGATTGAACTGAGCGACTTAAAATGGAACGCCAACGCGGCAGTCAGCGTGCCTGACCAATGGCCCTTGGCGGGATGCACGACCATCAACGGCGGCTTGTTGATCGCGATCATGTGCTCGTCCTCGAAGATCAAATCCAGGGGAATGTCTTCGGGGATCGGACCTTCCGTCGGCGCTTCAATCGGCTCGCAGACAACCGATTGGCCAGGCTTTAGCTTCGTCGACGATTTCGCTTTCTTTCCATCGACCAACACGTCTCCCTTGGCAATCGCACGCTGCAAACGTACGCGGCTGTGCTTCGAAAAATGTGAAACCAGGAAAGAATCGAGCCGCTGCTGGTCTTCTTCCGGCGCAACAACGATCGTTCTGGCGAGATTTGGCTCACGTTCTGGTTCAATTTCCATAAATTTCGCAGGATCTCAGCTTGGGAGTTACAGTGATTTGCGGTTATATTAATAGCATACGAGGCGTGGCGACATCTGCATGATGCGGTGTCATGGTTGTTTAAAGCTTATTCGGGATTCATGGATCGATGAAAAAGATCGGGTTCTGCAAACAGTGCCTCCGAAACGTCCCGCACGTTCTCTATTTCCAGTGGCCAGTCTTTCGGCTGATGAACCGCTTTCTGAATTTCGCGAACTCGTTGCCGCTGGGTAGTTGGCATTGTTGCGGATGCGAGAAAAACTCGTTTCGCATCAAGCGACCGGATCCGGAAGTCACGACTGATGTGACTTCGACGACGATGAATGACATCGTGGCGTGGCCAGACCGAAACGATCCAACGCAGCGATTTGGTTTGTTGTTCCGACGAAAGAAAGCCACTCGGGTTCTCGATCCGTCTCTTGATTCTGCGTCCGACGGGGAGTCTAGTTTCGAGCATGTCGGCAATGTGACTCGCAGCGACGATTCTCTTCTGGTTCGAAAGGCTCGCGCGGCACGGTATTCGCAAAAGTTTCGCGAGGGAGTCATCGAGCGGATCTTGTCCGGCAAATCGACCATCACTCAGGTCAAGGACGAGTTGAAGCTTTCTGAACGGGATCTGCTGGATTGGATTAATGATCGAGTCATGAAGCAGGATCAGCACATCGCGAAACTGACTCAGGTCGTCGACGCTGTCCAACAGTTGACGGAAGATTCTTCAGACGCGAATCGCGAAACGCTGCAGTTGAAACTTCATCTTGAAGAAAACATCGACACTGGACGTTCTGCCGATTCGGTTCACTCAGAAGTGACGATTGAAGGCCGAGTGAATCAGGGTTAAGGGCTGGAAGCCGCAAGTGCTTTAAGTGCGTTTCTGGTCGACTGATTCGGAAGTCCGCATTCTTAAGGCTCGCCGTTGATCATTTAAGGCTCGCCGTTGATCATTTCGCGATACATAAGTTCCAGTTCTCGCTGAACTTCGACCACCTTCACACTCGTTCAATTTTCACGATTCCGGCGACGCGTTTTGCTGGAAGCTTTCGAAGGTCTCATGCTACAATGTTTTCAGGCAGTGCCCCGGTGCGTTGCGTCTACAAGAAATCGAAATGGCTGAGAAGAAAATGAAGTTCATCGAAATGACTGGCTCGACGCTGGAATCGATGCTGGATGAAAAAGAGCTGAAGGAGCTTTCGGGTGCCGGTGTCGATGATCATTCCATCGTTCGCGTCAACCAACATGGCGACATCGAAGTGCGTCGCGAACTAAAGTGGGACGTGATCGGCGGACTGCTTGGCGATTTCGAAGAACGCATCAAGAAACAGACTGGTTTCGAGTGGGCGTAAGCCAAAGCCACGAAGACACCATCGTTGCAGTCGCTTCGCCACATGGTCCGGGCATTCGCGGCATCGTCCGGCTATCCGGACCCGCGACGGTGCAATGCGTCTCGCAAGTTTTTCGCTCCGACAGCGGTTGCGATATCGCGTCAACGAGGCAAACAGACTCAATTCCGGGCAGCTTGTCGGTGTCTGGCGTCAACATCCCCGGCAACCTGCTCCTGTGGCCGACAGAACGAAGCTTTACCAAGCAGCCGTCGGCCGAATTTCACACCTTCGGTTCGCCTCCGGTGCTCGAACTAGCAGTCAACGAACTCTGTCGCTACGGCGCTCGGCCAGCCGAACCTGGCGAATTCACGATGCGAGCCTTTCTGTCAGGCCGGCTGGATCTGACTCAGGCGGAAGCGGTCTTGGCCGTGATCGACGCGAAAAATCGAAAGCAGCTGGACGTTGCGATTGATCAGCTTGCAGGCGGCATGGGAAGTCGGCTCGACGCAACGAGAACCGAACTGATCGCTGCGTTAGCGGAACTCGAAGCTGGACTGGATTTTGTGGAAGAAGACATCGAGTTCATCAGCAACGAGGCGATGATCGCAAAACTCACTTCGGCACTCGGTTCAATTGAAGCTCTGCTGCTCCAGCTCACGAGCCGCGACAGCCGTAACGATCGTTTTCGCGTTGGCCTGTTCGGTTTGCCAAACGCCGGAAAAAGCAGTCTGTTCAACACTCTGGCGAGCAAGGAATTGGCGATCGTTTCCGACATTCAAGGTACAACGACTGATCGCGTGAGTGCAGTTTGCGAAATCGACGGGCAGCGCCTCGAGCTTGTCGATACGGCTGGGCTGGAGCAAATCGAAGACGCCAGTTCGATCGCCGCCGCATCGCAACAGCACCGCGCGGATGAGATCCGGCAATGCGACCTCGCACTGGTTTGCATCTCGGCAGCGGACTCTGCGGCCGACGTTGAGTCACAGCTTCACCAACTGCAATCATTTCCGCTCGATTCGACAATTGTCGTGCTGACCAAGATCGATCAGGTCGACGCGGATGAGGTCGCGGCAAAAGTTCAGCAGACCCAACGGTTGGTCCCGGCGGTGGAAATCATCGCCTCCAGCTCTGAAACGGCGAGAGGTGCCGAACAACTCCAACAACGAATTGCTCAGGCTGCTTCTGATTCACAGTCGGCAGAATCGGCTGTCGTAGGGTCAACAATGCTGCGAACCGGTCAGAGCCTGGAAGAGGCACAATCTGCCATTGAATCAGCGTTGTCCGCGGCCCAAAGCGGCATTGGCGAGGAAGTCGTCGCGTCGGAAGTCCGCTCAGCCCTGGATTGTATCGGGCTGGTGGTCGGGACGATTTACACGGACGATATTCTGGACGTCGTGTTCGGCAAATTTTGCATCGGAAAATGATTCGTCAGCAATGATGGCGCGGGGTCACACGGAATCGCAATCGCGTCTCGATCCGATCCTCCGCTGCCAACTTTTGCGATTGCCGCGGTCAAACTCAAGCGACTATTTTTTCTTGGCAGTCTTTTTGGCCTTGGTCGCCTTTTTGGCAGACTTGCTCTTTTTAGCTGTCGCCTTGGTGGACTTTTTCTTCCCGAACGCGGAAGACCAGTTATTTGAATACTTCTTGCTGGGTCCGCTACGCAAAATGGTCATCAGATCAGTCTCTTAAATGTTAAAACAGATTGTTGTGGTCAGCGAGAATGCCAACCGCGAATTGCTGAGAAACCATCGATCGGTTTCTGGTAAAGATAAGTCATTGCCGATTCGTCACGCCAAGGCGGCATCAGCCGAACCGGTTCGCGACTGTAATATCCTTCATCCACGCCCTCGATCAAGTCAAGATTCAGAAGGCAAGCGTGATCAACCTCGAAAAGTTCTCCTTCAATCGCCCTTCCCTGCTCGCACCGAACCATTCCAGGATAGTCGCCAGGATCGTACAGCATATATCCGGGCTCGGTCGCCGCTTCTCCGAGAAACTTCTGCGATTCAAGAGCCGAGTGGCGGCAAAAACCACGCTTGAGCGTACCGTAAACGAAAACCCGATACATCAGCGACTAGCGGTCTGAAATCAGGAGCGGTTCGGAGTCATCCACCGAGACTTCATCACTCGAAAATTCTACGATCGCTTTGATCTTGCCCGCGGGTTCATCGCCAAGGGTCGTGTAGAAAGTCAGTTCGCACTCGTGCTTTCCAGTTTTGCCTTCTTCACCCGTGTAAGAAACATCCACGATGTGCGTTTTGCTCATCCCTGATTTTTTGGCTGAAACACGAAACGCTTTCGTGCGGCATTTGACGTCGGTAATCTTGAAAGGCTCATCAGCACGGATGACAACAGTCTTTTTTATCTTCTCGCCAGGTTCAACATTGTTCAAGGTAATCACGGAAGGGCTGAGCTTGATCGCAGAAGCAACTCGCGTGGAAAACTTCAGCGGAATCTGACGCCGAGACGTGCCGTCCTGAACAACGATGAACAAATCGCCCTGACTGTATCCGTCAGGAGCAGAATCCTTCAAACGCGTTTGCATCGTGTATTGAATTTGATTGCTGGCCGTGCGAACTGGCTGCTGCAGCGAAACACCGACATGCGGAAACGTGCTCTTGATATCAATAATTTGAAACGGCGAGTTTGCCGGCCCGGTGATCGTCGTATTAAAGACAGGATTTTTACCACGCGAGACCTGACCGAAATCGATGGACTCCGGATTGACGCGGACCGCGTTCACGATGGTGCCTTTGACCGTAAGCTGGACTTCGCCGACCATCGGCTGACCAAAACGAACGGTGACGGTCGCCTGCTTGAATCCGTTGAATGGCTTGCTGTTGAAACGGCAAATGATCTCTGCGGTTTCCCACGATTTCAATTGGCGTTTGGAAACTGATACCTGCGTGCAACCGCAGCTTGAGAACACCTGAGCGATGTTAATCGGCTCCTGATAGATGTTCTTAATCTCAAAGCGGTACTCGGGCATATCGCCCTTGTTGACCTCTCCGAAATCATGCGAGTACTCAGTCAGCATTTTACGAGCCCATTCCTGGGCCTGCGCTTGCGAGCTGAAACTGCATACAAATATTAGTGCAACGAAGGCGAACGTCTTGATGGCGATCCGATTCATCGAAATTTGACTCGATTTATCTACGAAATGTGCAGTGTAAACTTAACAGTGCAAGGCTCTGTTTCAACCCGCAGGATCCGAGGGTGCCTTGGCTAACCAAAAGTATCGGCTTTTCATGCGTCGGACGTCACTATTGAAGTTAGCTGGTACGGAAGGGCTCTCTCTCCCACCAGTTTTGCGTAAACTCCGCAAACCTTCAAGATTGACTCAGACTCAGCGAATTGATCAAAGCGTTGGTTTCTTCACGCTTTTTAAGCCGCATTTCTTTCCTGGTTGCCCGATCCTGGTGCACCAATTTTTCTTCGTCGCTGTCGGGGACAGGTAGCGGGACTTCGGTCGGTTTGCCGTCATCGCCCAAAGCCACGAACGTCAGGTATGAGATCGCTGCCAGCTCCACATCGCCGGTATGCGATTGCTCTGTCGAGATCTTGATAAACACTTCCATCGAAGTCCGGCCGACCGAGCACACGAATGATTCAAGCTTCACGATGTCGTCGTTCTGGATCGGTCGATGAAAGTGCACGCCATCATTGGACGCAGTAACCACAGGGCATTTCGAATGCCGTCTGGCCGAGATCGCTGCGGTTTCGTCGATGTGTTTCATCAACAGACCACCGAACATTGTGTTGTGCATGTTCGTGTCGCCGGGCAACACAATATTTTCCTGCACGGCGTAGGACCGGCGCATCGGAACTTCTTTTCGGGACATCAACGTTACTTTCAGGAGTTGTGATTCGCGGCAGCGCGGTGATGTAGCAGTTGCCGATATCGTTTCGCGTGCTCTATCGCCGCATCCAAAGACTCAGCAACGATGGTTGCGTGTCCCATCTTCCTTCCAGCTCGCGCGGCCTTCTTGCCGTAAAGATGCAGAAATATTTCGCAGTCCAATTCGTCAGCCGCCGCTTCAAAGGCAGGTTCTTGCTGCAGCCACAGATCGCCAAGCAAATTCACCATCACCGCGGGCTCAAGCTCGATTGGTTCCGTGATTTCATGACCGGATACGGCCAAGGCCTGCAAGTCAAACTGGGACAGAGAAAAAGCGTCGATGGTGAGATGGCCAGAATTGTGCGGGCGAGGCGCGATCTCGTTGACCAGAACTTCGCCTTCGGTGTTGATGAAGAACTCAACGCAAAACGTGCCGACCAACCCAAAGTGCCTGGCGATCTCAATTGAGAGCTCACGAGTCCGCGTTCCAATTGAATCTTCGCAAGAGTGGTCCACCCACGTCGTGTCCAAAATATGATTGACGTGTTGATTGCACATCGGACCAATCGTTTTGATGTTTCCGTGTTGATCGCCGGCGACGATCATGGAAACCTCTTTTTGCAAATCGACCAATCGCTCCAACGTGCACTTTCGATCTGAGACCTCGTTCCAGATTGATCCGAGTTGCTCAGGCGTTTCATCGCCCCGAAGTTTCCACTGCCCTTTTCCGTCGTAGCCATCGCGAGCCGTTTTCAAAACTGCGGCACCATTGAGCTGCTGCAGAGATTCGCTCAGTCCAGCTAGCGATTTGACGACGCGGAATTCAGAAGTCGGTATACGGTGTTCACGCAGGAACGTTTTCTCGAGCGCACGATCCTGAGTCGTCTGCACGACTTCCAACGATGGCATCAGTCGAGTACGAGCAGCGATCATCGCCAACGTCTCTGGCGGAATCGATTCGAATTCGTAAGTCACGACATCGCAATTGGAGACCAGCTCCTCGATGGCTTGTCGGTCCGAGAAAGCTCCACACACGACAACGTCCGCAAATTTCGCCGCAGGCTCTTCTTCGTGATTACAAAAACAGCAAACGCGATAGCCCAAACGTTGAGCAGCCTGAGTGAAGAACATCCCCAACTGCCCTCCCCCGACAAGCCCGATCGTGGAGCCCTCTGGAAGTGGCGAGGCCGCAGAATTCTCGTTTCCCGTCATGGCAGTTTCAGGCATCAAAATGCCGCAGAATTCGTCTTCGTGATGAAGCGGCCTATTCTGGCAACTGTTGCCGCTCGCAGCAAGTAGCCAACCCTTGAAATCAAGTGCAGCCTCGCTTTCCAGCGGTCGATCAGCCGTTCAATTTGGGCATGATCCTCACCTCAGTCGACAACAGGTTCGTTCACAAACCTGCAAAGAGCCAGCCATCGGATCAGCCAGCACTTCGACCAAAACGATCGCGCGCTGCATGCCACCTCTGGCCGGCTTCGACCGACTTATCCTTAGTTGAACTCAGTCCACTCTTGCTCGTGGTAAATCGCCGGCTCATCAACGCCGTCGCCATCCCAGTCGCCAACAACTGGCTTGTCATTCACGCCACCGAGCTCGAACGTTCGATCCGTGATGTCCAGTTCGCCGTTTCCGTTGGAGTCGATGATCCACGTACCGTTGCGGTAAATCGCGATTTCTTCGATGCCATCGCCGTTGAAGTCGCCAACGACAGGCACGTCTCCCGTTTGCCCGTAGCGGACTGATTTATCGAGGTGGTCGAAGCGTCCGTCACCATTGACATCCATGTCCCATACACCGTCGCGGAAAGTTCCAATCGAGCGAACGCCGTTACCGTTCCAATCACCGGTCACCGGGATTTTGTCGTCATCATCAAGCCCGAAGACATGATCAACCACATCGGACTGTTCGCGTCCAAAGCTGGTCAGCTTCATCACACGCGAACCATTGGTGGCGTCCGTGATTTGTGGCGGAACGTTTTTCGGGCGTGTGTAAGGGCTGTTGTCCGGGTTCGGAAGACCAGGCTCGTGCTCGATCGCTTCAGGATCCCTCGCCCACATTGGACCGTAAATTCCGATGTCGTCTTTGCCATCACCGTCCCAGTCTCCTGCCACGGGTCGATCTTCGCTGTCGCCAAGCTTGGCAAGCAGGTCATTTCGATCCCACTTCCCGTTGCGGTTGATGTCGATCATCCAATAACCGTCTTTGTAGATCGCGACTTCATCGATTCCGTTGCCGTCGAAGTCTCCCGCCAATGGGATTCCGCCGATGACGCCGAAGTGGATCGAACCGTCTTCCTTGGCCAGGATTTCATCGTTGGTGGTCGTCGTAAACGTCCACGAGGCGTCGTCCATATCGAACCGGTTCCAATCCGAATCAGAAATGAAACCGGCTTGTTGCCAAACTGAATCTGAATCAGCGGCTTCCGTTCCGGCGGCACGAGGCTGCCCGGCGTTGATGACACTCAAGTGCCAACTGTAAGCACCATCTTCGGCTTGCGGCTCGAACTGTTGTCCTCCAGCAGCACCGACGATCGAGATAAAGTTTCCAGACTGTGCTCCTGCAAGCCCTGGGAATCCGGTGATGCCCGGATTCGGTCGCACCGGATTGTTCGGAGTAGCCGGTGTGGTTGGGTTTCCTGGATTCGGATTGTTCGGAGGATCAACTGGCGGCGTGACAACGATCGAACGGACTTCGGTGAAGTTGTTCTGCGTTGAGATGCCTCCAGCGTCGACAACGATGTTCGCGACGGTATCCTGAAGTTGAGCCGCACTGAAAGTCTGCGTCAGTGCTGAAACAGCACCCTGCACTTCTGTCTGCGTGTTGAACGATACGCCAGAAGATCCGTTTTGCGTCGGTCCGGGAATGTCGTTCGCGTCCGCGTAACCTTCAGGCTGTGCTTCGAGAACGACATAGCTACCAGGCTTCAGCCCCTGGAACCAGTACTCGCCGTCTGCCATCGTCTCAACGTAGACACCTGCATCAGGGTCGGACGAATCCATGTGCGTGTAGTAGTCCGACATGACTTCGCTGAGCTTGACCGGACGCGGTTGGAATTGTCCGTTCGGATCGAAATAATAGTACAGCTCCATGCGAACGCCTTCGATCGGCGTGTCGACTCCAGCGGTGTAAACTCCGTCACGAAGATCGCGATAGTCGTCGGGCAATGTGCCGTCTTCCGATTCGAAAGCCGGACCGTCTTCCCAGACCCGACCATGAATCTCGGCCGGAGCCTGCTCGCAGAAGTTGTAGTCAGTCAAACGTTGTCCTGATCCGACTTCAATGTTGGACAGCAAGTTCGAAGTCGCGTCTCCGTTTCCGCTTCCGGCCTTTTCGCCGACAGAGAAGAAGTCGTCTGGCTGAGTTTCGCGAACGGAATAAGTTCCCGGCTCGAGCCCCGTGAACTGATAGAATCCGCGATCGTCAGTCGTTGTCGTGGCGATGACTTTGCCATCCGCATCAAGCAACTCCAATGTCACGTTGGCCAGCGGAAGTTCGCCCTGGCTTTCGTCAAACACACAGTCTTCGTTGTCATCGGTGTGCACGTAACCTGTAATCGCTCCCGGCAACAGCTCACCGAAATCGTAGTTCACGCCAGCGTCACCACCGACGACCGTTACATTGAAAGCGTCTGGCTTGGATTGTCCACCGAGCGACCCGAGTGCTTCTTTTCCGTCAAGATAATCGCCAGGCTGAGTTTCGGCGATCATGTATTCGCCGGCCAGCAAGTCTTCGAAGCAGTAATCTCCATTGGCGTCAGTCTTTGTGCTTTGCAACACGTTACCATCTGCGTCCATGAGCTCGATCAGCACATTGGCGATACCTTCTTCGCCCGAGTCCTGACGACCATTGTCGTTGCGGTCATGATAAACCGTCCCCTTGATCGAAGCAGGTTCGTGCTCGCAGAAATCGTATCGAGTTCCCGCCTGGCCCGATCCGACGACGATATTATCAAATCGATCATTCAGCAGTGTGCCAACCGTTTTGTTGGCCACGCCGCCGACAACGTCACCGCCATCGAGGTAACCTTCTGGCTGGACTTCGACGACGGAGTAAGTGCCAGGCTCAAGGTCATTGAACTGATACTGTCCGCTGGCGTCGGTCTTTGTTGTTTTGACAAGGTTGCCGCTTTCGTCGAGCAACTGAATGGTAACGCCTTCGATGGGCCTGAAATTTGGATCGGAAGGATCTAGCTTGCTCTGCCCTGGCACGTCGACGCTAACGAAACCACTGATCGAAGCTGGCTCAAGCTCGCAGAAATCATAGCGAGTCCCGCTTTGACCA
This sequence comes from Mariniblastus fucicola, assembly GCF_008087665.1. Lineage (GTDB taxonomy): Bacteria > Planctomycetota > Planctomycetia > Pirellulales > Pirellulaceae > Mariniblastus > Mariniblastus fucicola. Next base: position 3,257,390 of record NZ_CP042912.1, on the reverse strand, counting down.
GATCCCAGAACGATGTTGCTGAATCGATCGTTCGCCAACACACCAGCAGTCTTGTTGGCAACCGTTCCGACAACGTCGCCACCGTCGTAGTAGCCTTCTGGCTGAATTTCGACGACGGAGTACGATCCGGGCGCGAGGCCGTCAAATTCGTACTGCCCAGTGGCATCAGTTTTTGTCGTTTCGATAACGTTGCCGCTGTCGTCAAGCAGCTGAATGGTAACGCCTTCGATGGGTTTGAAGTCAGGATCGTTCGGACCAAGCTTGCTCTGCCCCGGAACGTCGACGCTAACGTAGCCACTGATCGAAGCGGGCTTGAGCTCACCGAAGTTGTACTCAACGCCATGGTCGTCTGCACAAAGTTCGACGTTGCTAAACTGGTCGTTCTTTTGAGTACCGGTTTTTGCGTTGCCGACTTCTCCGAGAGCGTCTTTACCGTCGATGTAGGCAGCCAGAGGATCGACTTCGCCAGGATAGCTGTTGATTTCGATGACTTCGTAGATCCCGGGCGGCAAGCCATCGACGCTGTAATGCCCGGCGGCATCGGTGCGTACAAATATCGGAGTCGTATCAGCGAATGGATCGACTGCCAGATCACCTTTTGCGCCAACCCGAGTCACCTGAATCAGCACATTGGCAATCCCTTCTTCGCCAGCGTCCTGCACGCCGTTGTCGTTGGCGTCGTGATACACGTTGCCTTCGAGTTGAGCAGGCCGAACTTCTTTGAAATCGTAATCCGTAGCCGCTGTGTTGCCCAGTTCGACATTAATATTTCCAATGACGTTTGGCGCTCCGTCCCGGTCATTGACGACATCTCCGCCTTCAGAGCCTGATTCTGCACCAACGTCGAGGTAACCGTTGGGCTGCGTTTCGACCAGTCGATAATCTCCGGGCATGAGACCAAGCTCTTTGCCAAACTCATAGTCACCGTTGGCGTCCGTGGTTGTCGTCGCGACGACTTCGTACACACCGGTGGTCGGATTTAGCTGCTGCAACTCGATGCTGACATTGGCAATGCCGTCTTCGTCGCTATCGTGCACGCAATCGAGATCTTCATCGTGGTAAACGGTTCCGGAAATCGAAATCGGTTTGGCGACAAGGTCATAAGCGTCGATTGCACCCGCCGTTCTGTCAGATTGGCCATCGGAGTTGTCGGCAGGCAAGTTGATTGCTGCTTGCGCGACAGATTGACCTTCCGAATAGAGCGCGTCGTATTCGTCGTAAAAGACACCCTCTTGCTGCGGCTGTACGTAACCGTCTTCAAGAGTCGCATCGATCGCGACCGAGCGATCTTCGAAATTGTAATGTTGATCGGCGAAAGTCGCGTTGAAGAACGAACCTTCGAACTCGACGCCGGAGGCAATTTTATCGACGCGAAGCCGTTCGACTTCGTCCACATCGATAGTGAAAGCGAAGATGTCGCCGGCTTCGAAGTTGTCGACCTCAACCGTCAACAGCAGTCCGTCGCTGGACACTGAAAAACCTTTGATGTCGCTTGCCGATACACCTGAACTGTTTGCCGCGTCGAATTCGAATGCATGGTAACCGCCAGTTCCTGGCTGCCCTTCGCCAACGTCGAAGAACATGTCGCCATCAGAAAGCTGACCGTCGCTGTCCTGGTCGCCGTTAATGGTAAACTGAGTCAACTGAGTCGTGTCGGCACCGCCTTCGAAACTGACTTCGAAATAGTCAGGTGTGGAGTCCTGCCCTTCGTCGCCTTCGAAATAAGTGACTCCGGCAATCACTGGATCGGCCGAAAGCACACGGCGCTCTTCAAGCACCTCGAACCGGCAACGACGCTGACCGTCTTCTTTGGCGGGACTGGTGCCGGACGGCTTTGAGGTTCCAAAAAACTGGCTTGAAAGTTTGTTTAAAAGGCTCAACGGATTACCTCCTGTAAGGGAAGCCAGTTCATCCTGAACGGGCGTTCAATGAATCAAGTCGCGTGACGATTTGGAAGCTTAGCGGCGCGTCGAAAATGTATCGGACGCACCAGAAAGGCTGGCGGCGGTGGAAGGGATGGACTCGGGCGCCACAAATCGAGGCGTGACAACTGCGATCTCGTCGGGATTCGGAGTCCAGATCCGCACGGTGGTGTCGAAGCTGCCTGAAACCAGCACTCCCTGCGCCATGTCGAGACTGGAAACAGTTCCCGTATGGTTTTCAAGAACACCGATCTCCGACACGCGAGCAGTGTTCCAAATATGAATTCGATTGTCACTGCCAGACGTTGCGATGACTGACGGAGCAATCGTCTTGACGGCAAACAACTTCGACGCCTGCCGTGGCAGTGCGACCGAGAGGCCGGGATTGTCCAGGCGATTGACCTTTACGATCTGATCGTCGCCAGCACTAATCAACTCTCCCTCGGGAGTGAATTCCAACGTGCGAATTCGTCGCCGGTGAGCCTTCAATTCGTAAACGACGGCTTGAGAATCAACATCCCAAACACGGATCGTTCCGCAGCGACCACCCGCAGCAACCAATTTGTCGTCGGCAGAGAAAGCCACTGCGTGATTGTCATTGCAAGCACAACGAAGCGTCGAGATCTGATCGCCGGTTTTTGAGTCGCGAATGATCAAGTTTTCATTGAACCCAACCGTGGCAACTTTGGTGGAATCATGGCTGATCGCCAATTCAATGATTGCATCCGTTTGCCGAACCTCAAACGTGGGCTTGGTAAACTGGTCCGTTTCCCAGCGGATCAACTTGTGGTCGTTGCCGCAAGTGAACAGAGCTGCACTGTCGGCCGAGAATTTTGCGGAACGAACCCAGTCCGTGTGCTTCTTGAGATGCTCAACGAACTGCTGGCTCTGAACGTCGTACAGACTGACATAGTGATCATCACCGACGATCGCCAGCAAGCTACCGACAGGCTGCAGGCTGACTCCGGTAACGACAGGCTTACGGTTCAGGTTTCCGTGCCGCACGGTTTGAATGACTTTACTGGTCCAGTTCAATGCGGCCACTGGCGCAGCGCAAAATCCGGTACGTGTTGTCAGACAGAACGCAGCCGCGGTGGCTGCGCCAAGAAAATGTCGCCGCTGAATCATGTGTTCCTCCTTGAACCGCCGACAAACGCTGCTTCGGCCGAAACAATTCGCCAGCGGGAAACGGCGAACTTTGCGAATCAGGATGGTCGGTATCGTTTCTATCGGTACGACCATTCACGGTCGCCAATGATTTAGCGGCGGACGAGCAATGTCTGTGACCAGCGCCGCGGATCGGGATTCAAGTCTCATTAATCCGCAAGGTTTGACATTCCTGAAAGCGTTTGGGCCTGCAAGCACTCGGGCCAGTCCGGGACCGTCAAAGCAGTGGCCGCAGTTAATCGAGCACTTAAATCGCAGTTCAATCTGGATACTGCCACGTGTCTCATTCCCAAAGCACCGATGATCGCCAAAGCCATCTTCCAGCACCGATTTGCCAACGTTGAAGACTACTTGCACCACCGTTCTCCGTATTTGCTGGTTCACGAGATCGTCGATATCGCGGATCGCAGCATTCGAACCCGCCACGTGGTGCCGGACGACAATTTCTTCACCCAAGGCCACTTTCCGGGAGCTCCGATCATGCCCGGAGCGATGATGCAGGAAGTTTCAACTCAGTCAGCCGGAATTCTGATCGCGGCGAACTTCAATCCGATGGAATCTTTTGACACCCACGACCCGTTTCACAACGAGTACGCTCTGGGTGTGTTGGTGAAAGTGAAACAGGCACGGTATCGCGGGTTTGCGCGGCCGGGAGATGTGCTCGATGTTTACGTTGAATTGTCCGAGCAGTTTGGAGACGTGTTTGATTTCGCGTGCACGATCCGCCGTGAGGAAACTGTCGTGATGCAAAACCATTTCCAGTTGATGAACATCAAGTCTTCGCTGCTACAGGGCAAATAGCAATGAAGAAAGCCATCGCCGGAATACCAGCGATGGCTTTTTCTTCAAGTCAACATTGCCTGCAACCGGTCGGACGGACTACAGCCAGCTGGGCTACTTCTTATCTTTTTTCTTGCCGTACTTTCCGGCGAACTTGGCTTTGAATTTCTCAACGCGGCCAAGAGTGTCAACGAACTGTTGCTTTCCGGTGTAAAACGGATGCGAGCCCGAAGAGATGTCGACGAAATAGCAAGGGTACTCGTTTCCATCTTCCCATTGAATCGTGTCTTTCGTCTTGATCGTTGACGAAGTCAGAATTGCAAAATCGGCCTTGGAATCTTTGAAGACAACAGGTCGGTATTCTGGATGGATATCAGGTTTCATGGGACTGGCGGCAACTGCCGTAGTTAAGGGTTCTTACGTACTCGCAATATTCGAAGAACCGCAGATTCTAGCCAAAAAACGCGAGCGGTCAAACGGTAATCGGCGTGAAATGCCGAGCGGATTAGCCATAAGGCAACTGAATTCCGAAAAAGCGGGAACGATGGTGCAGTCGGAGCTCAGCAAGCCAATTTTCGGAATGCCGAATCGATCGGAAGCAGCGCCAATGTGCCGCGATGATCGATGGAATGCGAAATAAGGGTACACAGGTCTTCTGAATCGACTCAAACGCACCCAAATATGGGGATCGAACCAGCCGAACAGCCCACATCGCACGGTGAAAATGCGGCCAAGTCAGCTTTGGGTTGCGGTTGCTCCAGTTTTGTCAAATGGCCGCTTTTTTGGCCGAGCCGTCAAACTACAATGAGGGAACAAGCGGGATGAGGGAATAAAACGGGGCGGAAAACGGACAGAGCGTACTGACGGCACAGGGTCGATCGGGACGCCCGCAATCATCAGGAACATCATGGATAGCCTTGCTGGTAAATTGCTAATCGCGACACCGGATCTCCTGGATCCGAACTTTTTGCGGACCGTCATCTTTCTGATGCAGCACACCGATCAGGGTGCTACCGGGGTGATTCTGAACCAGCCAACGACAACGACCGTGGCTGCGGTTTGGGACGAAATTTCTGACGCAGAATGTGAGTGCGACCATCCGGTGAACCGCGGCGGTCCGGTTGACGGGCCCTTGATTGCTTTGCACCAACTTGCCGAAGTATCGGAACGGGAGATCATCCCGGGCGTTCATCTGACAATGCATCGCGAGTCGCTTCATCGACTGGTGATGCAAGACGCGGTACCGTTCCGCATCTTCAGCGGATACTCAGGCTGGGGCCCGAATCAACTGGATACTGAAGTTGAACATGGCGGATGGCTTACGCTGGAATCGCATACTGAGCACGTGTTCGGAGAAAGCGATCAGCTTTGGCGAAGAGTCTGCGAACACGTTGGGCACGACGTGCTAAAACCGCATTTGGGCAACGTTCGGCCGATCGATCCGTCGGTGAATTGACAGCGCGAAGAAGCGAACTTTGCTGCGGCCAACAGTTTTGCAACGCCGCAAGAACGTCTGGTTTTTTTAGAACCATCCAGCTCGACGTCCGCGGGCTTTTTGGTTTTCTTTCGTTTAGTTTTCGGACTTGCGTTCCAACTGATGGATGTGAGTCCGCACGTCTTCCAAATCCGGATTGATTTGAAGAGCCAGCCGAAACCCGGAAAGTGCGCCGCTCATGTCGTCCAACTGCAAGCAGCAATGAGCCATGCCGATCGCAGCGGGAAAGTGATATCGATTGCAGTTCAGGGCTTCGCAGCAATCTTCGACGGCGCCGACGATGTCGCCTTCGGCACACAATGCGATCGCTCGCTGATTCCAGGCTTCGCTGAGCGTTTCATCTTCTGCCAACAACCGGTTGGCCAACTGAATAGCCTCCTGCATCCGGTGGCGCGAAATCAGCTGATAAAGTCGCTGAATCGACGAGCGATGTTCGGGCGAACCCTGACGAGACCAGATGTCGCGAATTCCATGATCGGCCAGCATCCTGACGGCCCGGTCAGAGTCGTTCAAAGCCATTCCCATGACGTCGTTTTCGGCATAGTCGCCAAGAAAACCGATGACCAAAATTGCGGCCCGGCGGCTGATTGTTTTTCCGTACCGAGCCAGCCGGCAGATTGATCCCAGATTGTAGGATTGGCTCACCAGACGAATGAACTCGGCCGAATTTTCGTGCTCGAGGTACTGCTGGTAGAGCTTATCCAACATTGGAAATCGGAGTGGCGATTCCGACATGGCAGTTTGATCCTCGGCGACCGCGTGGGGCGGCAGCGTGTTATGATTGGTGCGGGCGATGAAATTTCACGGTTGATCCGATGATGTTTTTTCGAAACATGTGTGAAGAAGCCGAGTGTAATTGGGGCCTCTGTCGCCGACAACAATCAACTACTGATGTGCAAACAGAAGATGCACTTTTTGGGCGCATTTCGGACTCAACATTTCAAGCCTTAACGAATATGCGCTTTAGGTAGCCAACTTCCCGTCACCGCTAGCGAGCAGAATGCGAATTCGAATGACCATGCTCAGCAAACTCACTTCCGGTTGTGTGGCCATTTCGGTCTGCACGGCTTGCGTCGCCGCTGTTGCCCAAGTGCAACATGGTTCTGCAACGGACTGGTTGGACCGACGCACGGATTCCAGAGCTTTCGAAAAAAGCCAGCAGCTTCCAGTTTCCGTGTCGTGGACTGAATCGCCGCTTCGAGAGCAACTGAATACGTTCGCAGCCCAGTGTCGCCGGGCGATTTTCGTCGATCGTCGCGTCGACCCGACGGTGAAGCTGACGTTTGATTTCCTCGATCGAACGACCGAGCAAACGGTCTGGGAACTTGCCGAAGCCAATGGTCTTGGCGTGTGTCGTGTTGAAAGTCTTCTGTACGTTGGACCGAAGGACGCTGCCGCGCGGCTTCCGTTCGTCATTGAGGAACTGGAGAAAATCGCCAAACGCACACAGCCGAAAAAATCCCGCTGGACGTCAGGCAGAGACGAAATTCGTTGGTCTCGGGCAACGACGACAGAGGAGATTCAGGAGTGGATGGAGCAACTGCACGGATTTCAGCTGGACGGCGAAATCCCTCACGATGTTTGGCCAGCAGCAGATTGGCCGTCGCTTTCGCTGATTCAGCAAATGAGCCTGTTGCTGGTCGGGTTCGATTTGTCATTTGAGATTGAGGGCGACGGCAAGCGGATCCGACTGAAGAAATTCCCGGCGATCGAAACGGCAAAGCTGAGAATTCGCTTGCCGCGAGATTCAAAGCTGGACCTGAAAGCCTGCCAACGTCGATTCGCCGATCTGAAACTCGCGAACTCCGGCAGGTCGCTTTCAATCAGCGGTCCTGTCGAATCCATCGCAGCACTCGAAGCGTGGATGGTGGAACAGCAAACGGTACTCGGCGACGATGTCGTCCAGCGAACTTTTGATCTCAACACGACCGCTCGACGCGGCGACATCCTGGCCAGCGTGGCTCAGCAAACCGGCAGAAAACTGACTCTTGATGGAGCAGTCGGCGACGCCCTGACGCAGCGGATCTCAATCTCGATCAAAAAAGCTTCGCTGGAAACGCTGCTTGACCAATGCCTCGACGGAACCGGGCTCGGCTACAGGCTTACAAAATCCGAACTGCGGATCGTTCGCAACGGGGACTAGATAGTGCGTCGCGAGCTCTGTGAAAGCAGGTAAGCGGCACGGCCAGTTGAAGCCGGCACTGATGGCCACTCCATTGGTTTTTCGATTCCATTGTTTTACATTGAGCGTCTTGCTGGCTTGCCCTCTGGATACCGTAAATGGAATTTTTCGTCCCCCTTCTTGCCCTTGCTTCGATGGAAATCGTGCTGGGGATCGACAACCTCGTCTTCATCACGATTGTCACCAGTCGTCTTGAGCCTGCCAAACAGCCGCTTGCCAGGAAACTCGGCCTGGGCGTTGCCCTGCTGTCCAGGCTGCTATTGCTGGGACTGCTTTTTTATCTCGTGCACGGAGAGATGTTCAAGAAACCGGTGTTCTCTTTGACGGACGTCGGTGTGCCTGCCGTTGCCGTGGAAAAAATCACACGCCCGGACATCAGTAGCGAGTTGGAAGAAAAATTAGAGAAAGATATCGTTGAAACAATTCATCAGAAACACTTTGAGGAAGCCAACGGTGTTTCAATCAAGGACATCCTGTTGTTTCTCGGCGGGCTTTTTCTGGTTGGTAAAAGCGTGTACGAGATCCACGATGAGATCGGCTCCGGCCATGCCAGCCACGAAGCAAAACCGATCGCAAATTTTACGTCAGCAATCATTCAAATTGCGATCATGGACATCGTGTTTTCACTGGACTCCATTTTCACAGCCGTCGGCATGGCGGACGACTTGTGGGTGATGGTGGCCGCGATCGTAATTGCTGTCGTGGTGATGCTGGTGTTTGCTGAACCGGTCAGCAAGTTTGTCAGTGCTCATCCTACAATCAAAATGTTGGCCTTGAGCTTCATGATTTTGATTGGCGTCATGCTGATTGCCGAAGGTGTCGGAGCGCACATCGACAAAGGTTATGTTTATTTTGCAATGTTTTTCGCTTTGCTGGTCGAGCTTTTGAATATCGCGCTGCGAAAAAAAGAAGACAATATAAAAGTTGACGCTACCATTTCTTAACGAGATGTTTCTTCGGGAAGTGAGATGGGGACTGCGAAGTCAGAATTTAGCGACATCGTCATTATCGACGAAACGGAGCCTTGTCCGTACCTTGACGGAGAGACTGCGCGAATGCCGTTGTGCATGCCGTTGGTGAAGATATCGCCGCACCAAACAGACCTGCGACTCAAGCACGGTTATCGTCGCACGGGCGAGTTTCTGTACCAAACCAATTGCCCGAATTGCAGCGCCTGCGAGTCGATCAGGATTGACGTCGAAGCCTTCACTTTCAGTCGCAACGCGCGCCGAGTCCTCAGTCGTGGCAATGGCAAGTTCACACAAACGATTGGCGAACTGCAGGCGGACACTGAACGAGTAAGCCTGTTCAACAAGCATCGACGAGCCCGCGGCCTGGCAAAACGTGACACGGACATTGATTCTGAAGAGTACATCTGGGGGTTCGTCAGAAGTTGCCTGGATTCGTTCGAGATCGCATACCACGACAATGGAAAACTGGTCGCGGTAGCGATTTGTGACGCGGGTAAAAACAGCCTGTCAGCGGTCTATACTTACTACGATCCGGACTACGCCAAAGACAGCCTTGGCACGTATTCTGTGCTGAAGCAGATTCAACTGTGTGCGGCCAGACGCATGGAGCATCTGTATCTTGGATACTATGTCGAGGGCTCGCCACACATGGTCTACAAGAGCCGCTTTCGACCCCACGAAAGATTGATCGAAGGCGAGTGGGTACGCTTTGAGTAGATGAAGCCGCGGCCTTCCGCTGTCAAAGCCGATCTGAGTTCGCACTGTGGCCGATTGGGAGCGGCAAACGTCCAACGCCCCAACCTTGGGCAGTTCCAGGCCTCAATCGACTTCCAGTGGCAGGATTTCAATGTTTCGAAACCAAACTCGCTGGGCTTCTGCTTGAAGCGCGATATGGCCGCTCGCAAGTTTCAAGTTTGCTCCGTTGGCCACCAATGGTTTTCCTTCGTCGCTGTCAGGATCCAGCTGAGGTTGTGTGTAGCGAAGAACTTCTTCGCCTCGAACGCGATAGATGATCAAGTCGTGGCCATGAACTTCCATCTCGACCGAAACCCACTCGTCCGGCGGCAACGTCGGCCCACTGGATTCCACAATGTGCTGCTTGGTAAATTTTCCGTCATAGACCAAATGCGTGCCCGGTGTGCAAACGTTACCCGTCTGCCGTTTCCCGGTTCCCAAATCCGCCAGAAATTGCATTTCAACGCTGGCCGGAAACCCCTGATGCAGTTTCAAACTAAGCGGTGACTGGCAGTGCAGCATGACACCGCTGTTGAGGTCCACATATCCGGGAGCATCCGGCAACATGCGACCGACGAAGCGGTATTCGAGTCGCAGTTTGTAGTGTGAGTAGCTTTGGTTCGAATACAAATGCCCGTATCGCTTGTCGAAGCCCTTGTAGTCATCGTATTCACATTTCAAAACGCCTTCTTCGACCCGAAACGTATCGGCATAGTTTTCGCCCAGCGGATGACCGGAGATCTTGGGGGTCCAGCCCTTTAGATCTTTCCCGTTGAACAAGGGCACCCATTTCTCGCTTGCTTCTGGCTGCTCCGATTCAATCGATGAGGTCTGCTCATTCGCAATGCTTTTTGCCGAAGTTGACTCCTGCGCAAAAGTCAATGTTCCGAACAGGCAAGCTGCGAAAAAGCAAGCGTATGCGATCGATTTCCATCTTGGGGAGCCAGTTTTCGCAATCATCGCGTCCTCAATTCCAGTTCAGAGTGTCTGCAAAAGCATGAAGTCTCGCACCTCAACACAGCTTTCTCAAGTCGTGTAAAAAATTGGCGATTTGCTCATCTTATTTTCAAACATCGGAACCTCTACCGCACCCTGCGGTTTAAGTCATTGATATATCGCAATGTTTCGATATATTAAAGCGAATGTCTGCGAGTCAGTTTCGCAGGATCAATCAAAGTTGACGGCCAGCAACAACAAGCCGCTCGCCGATTCAAGTTTATAGAAGGATGAAAAAATGACTAAGACACGATCAATCGAGAATCTCCAAACAGCGCTGAAGATGGAATTGGGCGCGGTTCACCAGTATCAGTTGCATGCCGGCGTTTTGGACGATTGGGGCATGGAATTGTTGGCCTCCAAGATGCGAGAAGAGATGCGTGAGGAGATCGGGCATTCTGACGACTATCTCTCGAGAATTCTGTTTCTCAAAGGCAGCCCGCGTCTGGTTCTCGAGCAACCACCGGTTCAGGCAACGACGCTCAACGAGTTGTTCGAGTCTGACCTGAAAGAGGAAAAGGCAGCGATCGAGTTTTACTCCAAAGCCGCCCGCGAGGCCGCCGATGATGGCGACCTCGGTACCCGAGTGCTGTTCGAGAGAATCGCGCTCGACGAAGAAGAGCACATGGGATGGTTGGAACTTCAACTCGATTTGATCGAGCGAATGGGAGAGCCAGCCTACATTTCCAAGCACGTTCCTGGGCCAACGGCCTGATTGAAACAGCTGGTTCCAAACAATTTGAAGCCAACTCGGAAGGCGTGAGCAGACGAACACGCCATCCGATTTTTCCAAGCTCTACTCTACTCAACCGGGAAACCACGCTTCCGCAGCAAGGCTTTCGTGTCCACATCGCGACCGCGGAACCGTCGAAATCCTTCGGCGGGATCAATCGTATCGCCAACCGAAAACACGTTCTCATAGAGGCTTTTTGAGACTTTCGGATCGTAATACGAACCCGCTTCCTCGAAGACTTCTGCAGCATCCGCTGTTAACGCGTCGGACCACAGATAGCTGTAGTAGCCAGCCGAATAGCCGTCGTCGGCAAAGATGTGATTGAACTGTGGCGTGCGATGTCGCATGCAAATTTCACTTGGCATGCCGATTTTCTCAAGTTCTTCTTTCTCGAACTTGTCCGGGTCGATCGTCACGTTGCCCGCAAGGTGCAATTTCATGTCGATCAACGCGCTGGCCAGATATTCGACCGTGCTGAAGCCCTGATTGAACGTCGCGGCTTTCTCAATTTTGGCCACCAACTCAGCCGGCATCGGCTCTCCGGTTTCGTAATGAACCGCGTACTTGCCAAGAATCTCAGGCGTCATCAACCAATGTTCGTTGATCTGCGAAGGAAACTCAACGTAGTCACGAGCCACCGATGTGCCGGCCTGTGACTTGTACTCGCATTGGCTGCAAAGTCCGTGCAAGGCGTGGCCGAATTCGTGGAACATCGTGACCGCGTCATCCCATGAAATCAGAACCGGCTCGCCTTCTTTGCCTTTGACAAAGTTTGAATTATTGGAAACGATCGGCGTGACGAATTCGCCCATGTTCTGCTGAATTCTGTACGCCGTCATCCAGGCTCCACTGCGTTTCCCTTCGCGGGCAAACGGATCGAAGTACCACAGACCGACGTGCTTGCCGTCGCGGAGTACTTCGAAGACGCTAACGTCCGGATGGAAAGTTGGAACATTTTCGACTGGCTTGAAGTCGAAACCATAAACTTCGCCGGCCGCCCACATCATGCCTTCGCGAAGTTTGTCCATCTGCATGTAAGGCTTGACTTCGTTCAAATCCAGATCGTATTTCTCTTTGCGAACTTTCTCTGCGTAGTAGCGATAGTCCCAGGGAGCGATCGTGATGTCGGCGCCTTCGCGATCGGCCACCGCCTGCATGTCAGCCACCTCTTCCTTGACACGAGCGACGGCCTTGGGCCACACCGCGAGCATCAATTCCATCGTTTTTTCGGGCGTTTTAGCCATCTGCGGTTCCAGACGCCAGTGAGCATGCGTTTCGTAGCCTAGCAGTAACGCACGTTGTGCTCGCAGCTTCAAAATGGCCTGGATGATTGCGTTGTTGTCACGGTCGTCGCCGTTGTCGCCACGACTGTAGTAGGTCGTCCAGACTTTCTCGCGAAGCGATCGGTCATCGGCATAAGTCAATACAGGCTCCATCGAAGAGCGCGTGTTGTTGATCACGTAGCCTTCCATGTCACGAGCTTTCGCGTTCGCCGCCATGCCATCGACAACGCTTTCCGGAAGGCCACCGATTTGGGATTCTTCGACTTTCGTGAACAGCTTGCCTTCATCGCCAAGCACGTTCTGGCTGAAGCGAGTGAACAGACTGGCCAGTTCGGTATTGATTTTCGAGAGCTTGGCTTTGTCTTCAATGCCCAATTTCGCTCCGCGTCGGACAAAGGTTTTGTACTTGTCGTCCACGAGCCGTTTCTGCGCGACATTGAGCGTTTTCATTTCGTCGCTGTTGAAGATGGTTTCAATTCGCTTGAACAGCCCTTCGTGTTGCGTAACCCAGTCGCCATACTGCGACATCATTGGAGCAATCCTGGCTTCCATGTCAGGAATGGCGCCCAGATTCAGATTCGAAGTATAGACGCCGAAAATGCTCTCCAGACGGTCGAGTGCGCTGCCAGCCTTTTCCAGTTTGACCATCGTGTTCTCGAAAGTCGGTTCTTCGGATTGTGCCGCGATTGCGTCGATGTCGGCTTTGGCCATTTCGATAGCTTTTTCGAAAGCTGGAACGAAGTCGTTCGAATCGATCGATCGCCACGGCGGGACTCCACCGTAGGGTCCAGTCCATTCGGTTAACAGCGGATTATTGGACAAGTCCTTGTCTCCTTCTTGCGCGGCGAGAGAAAGTTGGGCGAACGAAACCGCGACCAGCGCGGCGACCAACGAAACGAACGATTGTGTTTTAGAGAGCATGCGATTCCCTGATTCAGGCAGGATGTTTCGCGCAATTGTAGTTTGGCGAGCACGTTACAATCAAGGACCAGCATCGCGAGGCGGTAGCTTGTCGAGCAATCGTCCTATTTCAAAAGCTCAGCCTTTTCCGATTCCAGTTCTTTCAGCGTCGTGTTGCTGGTTTCGATTTTCGCGTCGAATTCCCCGATGCTTTTTTCGATTTCAACGAACTGAGCGATAATGGGTTCGGCATCTTTCGATCCGGGCACAAAGACTTCCAGATTTTCACGAACTCGTTTTTGTTCCGCTTCAGCACTTCGTCGCTTTTGAGCCAGCGTAAACATGCTCTCTCGTTCAGTGTCAATTTTCCGATTGATCTCGGCAACTTTACGCATCAACGCAAGGTCTTTTTCCGGCAGGACGATCCCCACGTTGTCCCAGCGAGCCGTATTGATGTTTCTGTACTCCGTCCATTTTTCAGCATCCTGATCTTCGTAGCTGAACGTCACGGAGAATTCTGTAGTCTTTCCAGCCGCTGTTTCAATTTTGAACAGCAGCCGATCATCCGTTTGGCTATAGGGGGCCGGTTCGATTGACTTTTCCAGTTTACGTTCGCGTTCCGTTTTGACAATCACGGTGCGATCGTCGACATCCAGATTGACGATTCGAAACGTGAGCTCGCGACTTTTTCGAAAGCCCTCCGTCAGGTAGTGACCCGAGACAAACGCCTTCACCAACTTGTTTGTCGTTGCTCCTTTAATCTGTCGGACTTTGATTGGACGGTCGATTCCAAAATCGACGTAGGCCTTCTGCTTGACGTCGACGCGAGGCAGCTTGCCATCACCGGCAAAGTTTCCCCGACGCATGATCGAAACCGGCCCGGACAACAAAGAGAAATCCGTATCGTTTTCCAGCTCAATGGATTGGACAGGAGTAACATCGCGCAAACTATCGTTGAGGTCGGCAACGCTCAGGAGCGTTCCAGGCAGCTGCATTTCGAAGGCGGGAAGTGCGGCGCTTTTCCCGGAACCCAACGAAACGGGATCCGAAATCCGATAAACGAACATTTGAGAGACCTTTTCGGTTTGTGCTGAATTTTGAAATCCTGATTTCGCATCAACACCGTCGTCTTCGCTCTCGCCAGAAATCGCACGGCCAAATCCACCAGCCGCGGGACCGCGAAATCCGAATCCGCCACCGAATCCACCGCCACCGAATCCACCGCCTCCGCCTATTCCGCCACCGCCCATTCCGCCACCAAATCCACCGCCTCCGCCAAAGCCACCACCGAAACCTCCGCCCGAGAGATCTGCGGCCAGGTCAAATTGCGAAGCTGGATCGAAGTCGAACCATTGGGTCACGACCGACAGGCCGTCCATGAACTCGTATACGCTTGTGCCAATATCCTGACGCTGAGCCATCGCGGGAGCAAAGATGTCCGTGTGAAACGTTTGCGGTTTTCCTGAACGTAACTCGAGCGCAACGTCGCTCCAATCGACTCCGCTCACATTGTCAACGTGAGCCCAACCTTGCAGCCACGCTTTGTCGTCCTCCCACAGCAATCGATACGTCATCCGCCAAATCGGCATGTCGACGACGTAAGCAAATTTAACGTTTCGCTTTTTGTCTCCGGCAAACAACAGCTGCAGTTCTTTTTGATCCGACTCTCGCGATTTGACAATGCCACGGAGCGCCAAAGCGAGCTTTGCGTTGAGTTCAGGTTCTGCGAAACGAATCGAATCAAACTTGCTCAGCTCCCACGAGCTCAAACCTTTCTCGCCGACCAGTACGACCATCTCGCGAGTCACTTCTCCATGCGTTCGGTTTTCGACGCCAAATATACTGCCGGAAATATCCTTTCCATCAACGCTCAACACTACGGTTTCGCCGCGCATGCTTTGGAGCAATTGCGCGACGGTCATCGGTTGCCCAATCTGGCTTGCGGCAACGTCTTCCGGATCCGGTGTCGGTTGATATTCGATGGCGCGAACATGGCCTTCGCCGTCGTCTGAAATGGCAAGGCTTTTTAGTACATCGCTGACGTCGTGTGAGCTAAACTTGAGGGTGACGCGACTGTCGCCGTCGAGCTCTCCTTCGTGTTGCAGTTGTCCGACTCCCGAGTTGTACAAAACAATCCGCTTCACCGGAGGAAGTTCAACGTCTTCAAACCCCGAATCGCGATCGTCTTGAGCACAAATTGGCCCCGTCGAATTGAATGCGGCGAGGGTGATCAGCGCGAAAAAGATCAGAACGATCTGGGATCGATTGGGCATTTGAGTCTCCAGTTGGCACGGCGGTTGCGACGTTGAATTAAAATGTAGTTGCGAATTTGATGCCAGAAACATTTAATTTGACGCCACCCAAATTTTACCAAGGCAGTTTCCATGCGAACGCCCGAAATTCGAGCCCGATACAACCGCAACATGCCCGGTAGAATCATCGGCATGTGTTTAATTGTGATCTTGGCTTTGGCACATCTGTACGATCCTGCCACAGTTCTGGCTCAATCGGCCATCATCCAGTCTGGTGGACATCAAAGCCGATCCGCGTCAATCGGCAACGCGATTCCAAATTCACTAACGTCGGATCAGCTAAGAACAGAAGCCATGCTCAGTCGATCCATCTCCGCGTTTGGACTAGGGCAGGCTCGTTCGATCCCGGCATCAGAAGTATTCAAACGGTTGGGCGTGACGGTCTACATCGACCTCAATCTGGAAGGTATCTTTGACGAAGAAGATGAACTCAATTTGAGGTCTGGCGTGTCGATGGCAGTCTCGCTGCACATGGCTTTGCGTCTACATGACGCTACCGCGATGGTTGAACCGGACGGGTCGATTTTGGTGTTGAGCATCGACGATGAAAACGAGCCCGACTATTTGCGGACGGTGACGTACGACATTACGCGAATCGCCAACAACCTGCAGCAAGCGCGTACGCAGCTGAACGTTTTGCAAAACACGATTGATAGTGATTCGTGGGAACAGAATGGAGGTGGCAATGGCTCGATTGCGATCCAGCAAGTCAATGGCCGCATGTTGGCTTCGGTAAGCCAGAGCTACCGTGTCCACCGACGTGTTCGTGCTCATTTCGATTCAATTGCTTTCCTTGGCGGGACTTCCTCGTTGGTGTCTCCAGTTCAACGCCAACAATTTGGACAAAGCGGAAACTCATCAGCCAGCAGCGTCGTGCAAGTTCATTCATCCCTAACCGCCACATCGAATCGATTTCAAATACGATCAACGCCATACGCAAAATCGGGCCGCGAAGGCTTCTCCGGCGGCGTATTCTAGGCCAAACCTCGCAGCACTCCATCGAACGGATAACAATCTCATGAACCGAACGAAGTTTTTCTCGACCATCGCCCTGCTCTGCTGTTGCTTCCTCGCAAGCCCCGCAATCGCGCAGGACATTTCCGGGCAATGGTCTGGCGGATGGCACAGCGGTGCCAATAACCACCGAGGAAACATCAAGGCGACGTTTTGCCAAATCGATTCCAGCACGATGCAAGCAAAATTTCGGGGAACGTTCGCGAAAGTCATCCCGTTTCGGTACACGACTCGATTGAACATTGTCTCCCAGCAACCCGGTTTGACCGTGATGGCGGGCAGTCGCCGTTTGCCCCTTGGAGGCGAATTCAAATACCAGATTTCAATGACCGACCAATGTTTCAACGGAACGTTCTCTTCGCGCAGAAATCACGGCCAGTTTGTGATGCAGCGACAGTAGACTCGTTGAAAAACCGAGCCGATGCCAGGCACTGTTTGGTAGATGTGAGCGGCAAGGCGCTAGCCGCCGTTGCGTTGCGCTTTTTAACGGCGGCTAGCGCCTTGCCGCTCATGTTTGGCCACGTTGATGACATGAAAATCAATTTGTCAAACAGTGCCTAAGGCTGGAGGCTTTCGGCGTTGACCGGAACGATGACTTGTTCGACCGGAGTCGCATCGACGATCACTTCGGAACCAGGCACAACCGATTCTTCAGCGACCATCAAATCTGTCGCCATCGCATCGTAAACTTCCCATCCACCGCCGAGAGCGCGGTAGGTTTCGATCAAAGCCAAGGCAATCGATGCACGAGTGGCCACGACTTGATCCTGAGCCGTCACCAGGCTGGTTTGCACCACGAAAACGCGACCGAAATCGGTTTTCCCTTCCTTGAACGAAGCAATCGCCAGCTCAACCGATTCCTTGTTGGCTTGCTGGGTCGCCAGATCATATTCGTACTGCTCGTTGCGTTTAACGAACTCGACAATCCCGTCTTCGACTTCGCGTTGGGCTGAGAGAACCGTATTCTCAAAATCCATTTGAATCTGTTTGAAACGCGCCTCTTCGACACAGATCGCTTCCCGCAACCTGCCGTAGTTTAAAATGTTCCAGCCAAACGCCGGAGCAATTGAACCAGCAAATCCGCCAGACTGTACAAGGTCGCTGAGCTTTGCCGAATCCCATCCGAGCGAACCGCTGAACGAAAACGTTGGGTACAGATCCGCTTCGGCAATTCCGATCTGTTCAAACTGAGCTTTCATCGAACGTTCGGCTGATCGAATGTCCGGACGTCGACGCATCAAATCGGCCGGGATGCCGACGACCGCGAACGAAGGGATTTCGGGAATCTTTTTCGGCTGGTCCGACAGCACGGGAACTTCACTCGGTGGCATCCCCAAAAGAACAGCGATGGCGTTAAGCGATTGTCGGCGAGCCAGTTCCAGTTGCGGGATCAGCGAACGCGTCGACGCAAGATTGGATTCGGCCTGGACGACATCCAGCTTCGAAGTCCGGCCTTCCTTGAAACGTGCCCTGGCGATTTTCAAACTGCCTTCCTGTAGCGTTGCGTTTTTCTTCGCCAGTTCGATACGCTCGTCAAACGCCCGGATGTTGATGTACAGGCTGGCCGTTTCCGCGGTCAACGAAACGATTGCAAAGTTCCGATCCTGCACCACGGATTCCAGGTTCGCATCGGCGGCTTCGACTGAGCGGCGGATTCGTCCCCACAGGTCAATTTCCCAACCGACGTCGAAACCTAAAGACCAGTTGTCGAGTGAGACTGGTGAAAAACCGGGCACGAACGATTCGGTGATTGTGCTGGACTGGGTGTGCGAATAGGAACCCGTCAGTTGCTGGCTCTGGGGGAAAAGATTGGCCGCAGCGATGTTGCGTTGATGTCGGGCTTCCTTGATTCGATAGCAGGCTGCCTTGAGCGTAAGGTTTTCTTGCCGCAGCGAATCGATCAACACGTTAAGGTCAGGATCGTTAAATACTTGCCACCATTGCGGATCGATCACATTCGAGCCATCGATGCGTTCTGTGTTCGCCATCGAGTACTCGGCGGCGACTTGGGCTTGCGGCTGGGAATAGTTAGGGCCAACCCGCAGGCCGTTGTTCCACCAATGGTTGACGCTTTGGCAACCCGAGAAGCTCAGCGACAGCAGAACGAACGCGAATGTCACGACGCGAATTTCAGACAACTTTTTAAGTGAGTTGGTCATGGGGTTGTTTCGCGTCGAAAAACATGGAGCGATCGTGATGGCATGTCATCTGGCAGGCAAAATATCAGCCCCGCAAACGCCAGTAGCGTCGGGATCGTAAGCCGGAAGTTTTCGCGTAAGGAATGAAAGCCTGAATCGATCCAACCTGTCCAACCACCTCCGTAGCAACGCTTCGTGACAAAAGCTCACTTTCATCACAATCGGAACGATCGGCTTTTGCCTTAAAACCGCACCGAACCCGGGATACAATTGGCACCTCCGAAAACGACACCCCAACCCGCAAACATTCCCCAGTCGCCAACTCTCAACGATCTCGCTCGTAAACCGTTAGGCGTAGCCGCATGAATTTAATAGCCACACAACAATCCCGAACGCCACCCCGAGCTTTCTTTGCTCCATCGAGGATGCGAATGCATTTGCCTGCCGTCGCCCGTCCGGTTGTACTTTTGGCGATTGCGATGACAGTCCTTTCCGGTTGCAAGCAACAGGCCGAAACGAAGCCGGAAAAGAAACCGCGTCCGGTGGAGGTCACGCCGCTAACGGTGACTCAGCCGGTGAATGAATCAATGGTGACGGCGACCGTGGCGTCCTGGAAAACGGAGGAGATTGGCTTTGAGGTGTCCGGCCGCGTCGAATCGGTGGTCGAGCCGAACACGAACATTGAAGGCCGTGTTTCGGACAGCAACGGCAACCAGTTGATCAAGGGCACACCCATCGCGCGGCTCAACAGCGAACGCTTCGAATTGCAAGTGCAGTCACAGGAAGCTCAGGTTTCCCGGGCGGAACAGGCAATCGAAGCCTCGAAGATTCAAATCGAAAAAACGTTTCCGGCTCAGCTACGAGCCGCGGAAGCCGAAAAGAAACGTGCTGAAACCGAGTACGAGCGCAGCAAACGACTGGTGGCTCAAAACGCGGGTGCTCAATCGGATGTCGATCGGGACGAGGCTGCCTTCAACACCGCCATCTCGCAGATCGAACAGATTCATGCTTCGGCCAAAGCCCAGCAGGCTGAACTCCAATCGTTGGAGGCGCAGTTGCTGCAAGCCAGAGATTCGCTTCGCGACGCCCAGCGAAATCTGGAAGACTGCACGCTTTATTCGTCTTTCCGTGGTCAGATCGCAAACGTTTCTGTTGTACCAGGCAGCGTCGTCACCGCTGGTGCGCCTGTGGCGACGATTCAAATGATGGATCCGATCAAGGTCGAAGTCGAAGTCTCGGCAGAAGATTCGCGACGCATGCGAAATCGACAACGCATTCCGGTTCTGGTAACTCGCGATGACGGACCTGACGAAGAAAGAAGCGGCTATCTGTATTTGGTCGACCCGGTCGCCGATCCGCAAACGCGAACTTTCACGCTTACGCTGTTGGTTATCAATGAGCGCACGACCGACGAAGCGAAAGCAATGGGCATTCCGTCGATGGATCAGACCTGGCGGGTCAATTTCGAGTTCCTGCCCGGTGCCGGCGACGGAACTTATTTCGTTCACGAGGAAGCCATCGGAAAGGACGACCAAGGCAGCTTTCTGTGGAAGCTGACCAACATGAGCATCGATGGCGAACTTCCGGAAGACCGCGTTTTGACAGTGAAGAAGTCGCGAGTCAGGCTGGGGCAGGCCAAAGTCCCATTCCTCGGCAACTGGATTTTTCAGCAAATCGAAATACTGGATGAAGGCTTCGATCCGGATAGTGATCTGATCGCTGGCGAACTTAAATTTCCTGGCGGCGACATCGACGAATGGGACGGCGATAAAATCCTGTTTCAAAACGAAGGCCAATGGATGCTCCGGCCTGGCGATTTGGTCAAACTGAATCTTGCTGATAAAGGCACGACTTCTGGATACTTCGTACCGATGGACGCGATTGGCTACGAGTTTGAGAAAACGTTCCTGTTTTTGCTCAACGAAGAAAACAGCACCGTGCAGCGGGTCGAAGTCAAAGTCCTCGAATCGCCGTCGGGTACTTCGTCGGTTGTCGCGATTGAGCCGATGGATTCCTCCGTCGATCTCAAGGGCCGTAAATACGTCAACCGCGGAGCCCATTATCTGGTCGACGGTGAAAAAGTCAGGGCGGTCGAGAGCGGAGCCGCGCAGTGAATATTGGCAAACTCTCGATGCAATATCGCACCGTGGTGATCACGGTGATCGCGCTGCTGACGGTTTGGGGCAGCATCACGTTCATGACGATGCCGCGCCGCGAAGATCCGCAGTTCACTATTCGGACTTGCGTCGTTGCGACGGCCTGGCCTGGTGCGCCAGCAATCAAAGTCGAAGAACTCATCACGGACAAAATTGAAACAGCACTCGACGGGCTCGAAGAAGTCGAAAAGCTCGAGTCGACGACGATCAATGGCCTGTCGACCGTTTACGTGAACTTGACGGACGACGTTCCGGTCGATGCGATCCAGAATGTCTGGGACAAGGTCCGCGCGAAAGTCGACCTTGTCACGATGCCGACGGATAAGGTTCGCCCTGTGGTCAACGATGATTTCGGATCGACTGCGGTCATGTTGCTGGCGATTTATCAAACACCCCTGCCGGGACAAGCGGAAGTTGACGAACGAGTCCGCTATTCGCCGCGCGAACTGGAAATCTTTGCCGAACGAGTTCAGGATTCGGCGAGATTGCTTCCCGGTGTCGCCGAAGTCGAACTGTATGGCGTGCGAGACGAAGCCATCTACATCGAAACCGATCTAGGGAATTGGGCTCAGATTGAACTGACAACTGATCAGCTTCGAAATCTCGTTGAGCAGCGAAACATTGTTTCGCCAGGCGGCTCAATCGACACCGCGGCAGGAAGGTTCAACGTCAAACCTGGCGGTGAGTTCGATGCTGTGAACGAAATTGAATCAATCGCCGTGGGAGCCGTTCAAACCGGCAGAACTGCTTCGCCGGTACGACTGCGTGACATCGGATTGAGCGTCCATCGGGACTACGAAGATCCGGCGTCGGTCATCTGTCGATACTCGGATACGACCGGAACGTATCCGGCCGTCACGCTGGCGATCACGATGAAAGCCGGCGGCAACATTATCGAAGTCTGTAACGCGTGTGTGGAGAAATACGAGCGGCTGGTCAACGTCGAACAACTGCTGCCGGCCGACCTTGCGATCACACCGGTGTCCTTGCAAGCCGACAACGTGAACGCCAAAGTCAACGACGTGATCAACAATGTGATCTCGGCGATCGTCATCGTGGTGATCGTCGTTTTTCTGTTCGTCGGAGCGAGGACTTCGATCGTGATGGCCGCCAACATTCCCATCGTGGTGCTGGCCGCGATCGCCATCATTCGCTGGTTCGGCGTCGAGATCGAACAGATTTCACTGGCTTCGATCATTATCGCTTTGGGTTTGCTGGTCGACAACGCAGTTCAGGTTTGCGACCAAACGCGAACCAACGTGATGGATGGAATGACGCCAGCCGAAGGCGCGATGGAAGCCGCAAACACGCTGATGTTCCCCATGCTGGCCGGAACTTTGACGACCGTCGCGGCTTTCTTTCCCATGTTGCTGGCGCTCAAAGGCGGCGGTGCCGAGTACGTGTACAGCTTGCCGGTGACGCTGTCGACAACGCTGCTCGTTAGCTGGCTTTTTGCGATGACGATTTGCGTCATCCTGGCCGCGGCGTTCATTCGGGCTCCCAAAGACCCCAACGTTCCAACGGCGCCGTTGCCGTGGTTGGGCTACGAGATGGCGAAAGTCGGACAGAGAATTGCGCGGATGTTTCATCGCAAGAATTCCGATTCCGATGCGATTGAAGCTGACGGTTCGAATTCGGTCACTGACACCAACGACAACGATTCGCCGGGAGAGAACATTTTCTTGCGGCTGTACGGCGTGGCCGCACATCTGGCGGTGAAGTTCAAATGGCCTGTCGTGCTGGGAACGATTGGCTTGTTGTTCGCGACGGTGCAGCTTCCTGTTAGCACCGAGTTTTTTCCGCAAGACCGACGCGACCAGTTCTACATTAACATTTCCTTGCCCGAAACTTCGACGATCGAACAAACCAATCAGGTCGTGAAGCAGGTTGAGTCCACGATCCGCACGTTGAGCCAATCAACGAATGCCGACGGCGAACCGATCGAGCGTTTGCGTGCGATGCGCTCGATGGTCGGCGGCGGTGGTTCGCGATGGGCGCTCGGGCTTAACCCTCAATCTCCGGCATCCAACGTGGCAGAGATTTTGATCCGCACGACCGATGGCGAAGTCACCGCTGGATTCATTGCCGATATTCGCCGCGTAGCCGATGAAGGCGATCAGGATTTGGGACTCAAGCCGATCACCGGAGCGCGCGTCGTGCCCAAGTCGCTTTCGCTTGGTCCGCCGGCCGAACCTGTGGTGATTCGTGTCTCGGGAGACGGTTTTGCGAACATGCAGGACCTTCGCCGCGTCACCAACGAAGTCAAACAGTTGGTTCGCGAACAGGAGGGAACCTGGGACGTCCATGATTCGTGGGGCGTTTACGGTTTCCAGCTGACTTTGGACATCGACGACGAGAAAGCCAACCTGGCTGGCGTCTCCAACGCGGACGTCGCCGATACGCTCAACGCCTACTACAGCGGGCTGCGGCTTTCGACGTTCCGCGAAGGCGACCACTCGGTCCCGGTTTACTTTCGGCTTGCCGCCGACCAGCGAAATGATCTTTCGGGAATCGATCGGGCTTACGTCGAAGGCCAAAACGGCAAACTGCCCCTGAACTCAATTGCCACCACCCGGCCCGTGCGAACTCCGGTCAAAATCGAACGCCGCGATATGAATCGGACGATCGAAGTGAAAGCGGAAGTCGAAGATGGGATCTCGGGTAACGATGTCGTCAACGCGATTATGAATTCGGAGGCGATGGCAAAGATCAGAGCCAACTTACCGACGGGGTTTACGATTGAAGTCGGCGGTTCGCTCGAGGAAAGCCAGGATGCTTCGGTGCAGATGGGAACTTCGTTTCTGATTTCCTTCCTGGTAATCGTTCTAATTCTGGTCGTCATGTACAACGGCTGGTCGAAGACACTTGTGATTCTCGCGACGCTGCCGATGGCCGTCATCGGTGCGTGGTATGGCCTGTACCTGACCAGCAATCCGCTGGGCTTCATGCCGCAGCTTGGGTTGTTGTCGCTGTTCGGCATCGTATTGAACACAGGAATCATTTTCATCGAGTTCGCGGACATCCTGATCAAGCAGAAAGTAAGCGAAGGCGATGGCAGCGGTCCGATCTCCGGCATCACACGAGCTGAATTCCGGCAGTGTCTCGTCGAAGCTGGCAAGCAGCGGATGCTGCCGATTTTCCTGACAACGGCCACAACCGTTGGCGGCCTGTTTCCGCTCGCGCTTTCCGGAGGCCCACTGTGGGAAGGTCTGGCGTGGCTGATGATCTTCGGGCTGCTGGTCGCAACGTTGCTGACGCTGTTTGTCGTGCCCGCACTTTACGCGATCGTTGTGGAAACTTTTCGGATCAATCCGATCGGCAAATCAGACGCGTAGCGGATTTTTGATGCGTTGAACCACCAAGCCGATTCCGCTCGTCGCTACGCAGGGCAAGCTCGCTCGATGGCGGCTTTTAGCTCGGAAACGCAAACTGGCTTTTGCAGATAGTCCGATATGAAAGCAGGTTTCTGATCGACAGCGGGATCGTAAGACGAAACGATGATAAAAGGAATGTCTTGCTTTTCGACGATTTCGTTCGCGGCCTCAACTCCAGATTTCTCTGGCATGCGAAAATCAGTGATCACCAGATCGGGGCGTTCGGCATCGCAAACCGCAACCAGAGCCAGACCGTCGGCTGCTTCCCCAACGACGTTGTAGCCAAGTCGCGTGAGCAGTCGGCGAAGCCCGTGACGAATATCTGCTTCGTCATCGGCAATCACGATTTTGAGTTTGGTTGTCATATCGTCGAGAGCCTCGCTCCCGCCTGCTACAGGTTTTATCGTGACCACGGGTGAGTGAGTCGGGACACGCTGATTGTTCGCAATGGACGACATATTAAGCACAGTTGATCAAAGAAAGTTTTTCGCAAACCATTCCAGACCCAGCTTTTCTTCAATCCGTCCGCGTGCAACCGACGCCCGTTCGCTAAGGTCGGACATTTCTGCATCACGCTGGAATCAAAACCGGCAGCTAGGCATGACGCGGCAACGAGATTCGAAACTCAGCGCCTATCTTCCCGTCAACAACCGTGATCGAGCCTTCATGTGCGTCGATGAATCTTTTGGCAATTGCCATGCCCAAGCCGGTCCCTTTGGCCTTTGTGGTGTGAAAAGCGTCAAAAACACGAGCTTTCACCTCATCGGGCATCCCGGGACCGTTATCACGGACCGAGATTGAAATTGCAGGTTTGCCATCGATGTCCGTATTTGCACAAGTGACCGTAACCTGCACAGGGTCACGGCCGGCAGCGAGCGAATTTTCGAAGAGGTTGCGAAACACCTGTTCCAGCCGAAATGCGTCGAAGCGACAAGTTAAATCATCGCAAGTCGAATGCTCAATCAATTCAGCTTTCCGATCCGCATGCGAGACCTGCAAGTTACTCCACGCGAGTCGCCAGACATCCGACAAATCGCCATCGGTCATTTCCAGCTGAATCGGGCCAGCAAAGCTCCGTAGATCGTTGTGCAAATGCTCCAGATCGTGTTTGGCTCGAAAGATCCGCTCAAGATCTTCGCGTTCTTCCGTGCCTTCTGCGATTTCGTAACGCAACACATCGACACCCACCTGAATCCGCTGCAACGCATTGCGGCTTTCGTGAGCAATCGCAGACACCATCTGCCCCATCGCCGCCAGTCGTTCTGACTGCAAAAGTTTGTGTTGGCTCTCCGCCAGTTTTGCCTCTGCAATTTTGCGATCGGTAATGTCACGCACCATACCGATGTACCCGTGTGGCGTTCCCGATTCATCACGAATGGTCGCGCCCATCAGTTCGCCCGGAAACGTTTCACCGGACTTCCGACGCCACATGACTTCCTTGATCTCAAGATTCTCGTGCGACTCCGGGTTAAACCTTTCCTTCGCCAACAGTTGAAAGTCATCAGGATTGGCGTACAGAACAGAAGTCAGTTTGCCGAGGACTTCTTCTGGCTCGTATCCGAAAATTCGCGACGCACTACGGCTGAAATGAGTAATTCTCCGATCAAGACCACCGGAAATTAGAGCGTCCGGAACGCTCGCGACTAGCGTTTTCAGCACGGCGCGTTCCCGCTCGACTTCTTGCTGATACCGGACTCGCTCGATGGCAAGTGCTGCCAGGTTTGCGCTGCCGGTTACAAAATCCAGTTCACTCTGATTGGGCTTTCGCGGTTCACGGTAGTACATCGCAAACGTCCCGAGGATCTCCCCTGCTGAATCCATGATCGGTTCCGACCAACAGGCCCGAAGCGAAGCATCGAGCGCAAATTGTCGAACGCTTTTCCAAAGCGGATCCGTGGCGATATCCTCGACGATGATTCGCTTGCCAAAGTAAGCCGCCGTACCGCAGGAACCGACTTCTGGTCCTGGAGCAGTGCCATCAACAACATTGCAATAGCTCTCGGGCAAGCTCCTGGATGCGCCATGTCTCAGTAAACCGCTCTGCCTGTCCAGCAACAGTATTGAGCCGATCATGTCCGGCCGTGTTTCCTCGGCGACAGCGACGAGCGTGTCCAGAGTTTCCTCCAGCGACGCACCTTGAGCCAGTCGCCGAAGGACGCGTGTCTGACCACGCAGTTCGCTTTCCAGCATTTTGTGTTCTTCGTGCATCCCGCCCAGTGTAATAGTTTCTCACGCATTTTGCTGGTGCTGAATCGTTCTGGCAGACGAAGCAGTAGCCCCGGGGACGAATTCCTGACAAAATCCGGATTGGAATCGAACAGGAGCACTCGCCCCGACGCTGTAACCATCCGACTGCCTCCACTACAATGCCCTCGCCATGAAAGAATCTTTCGACATTCTGTTTGTAGACGATGACGACGACCTTGCCGCAGGCTACGTTCGATGGTTTGAAAAAAACGGACACAACGTGATCCATACGACCAGCGGACAGGACGGCATCAGCCAGTGCGATAAAAGAGATTTCGGGATCGCGGTTCTGGATTGGAATCTTCCCGGACTCAGCGGGTTGGAACTGGTGCAACGCATGCGCGACGTGAATCCGGACACCGAAGTCATTGTGCTGACCGGAGAAGGAACGATCCAGAACGCCGTTGAGTCGATGCGTCGAGGCGTGTTTGATTTTTTGTCCAAGCCGTTTTCGATGCCGGAGTTGGAACGAAGATGTATTGCCGCGATGGAGCGTCGTCAACTTCGTAAAGAGAATTCTCAACTTCGGGAAGTCATTGACCGCTCGCAACCGCCCGCGAAGGAGATGATCGGGCAGTCCGAAGCGATCGCGAAAGTCTTTCGGTTGATTGAGCGCGTTGCGCCAACCGACAACCCGGTTCTAATCGAAGGCGAAAGCGGAACGGGTAAGGAACTGGTGGCTCAAGCGATCCATCGAGGAAGTTCCCGATCCGCCCGACCGATGGTGACGGTAAATTGTGCGGCACTGCCGGAACAATTGGTTGAGAGCGAGCTGTTTGGCCACGAGAAGGGTTCGTTTACTGGTGCCACCGCCGCAAAACCAGGCTTGTTCGAAGTCGCCGATGGCAGCACACTGTTTATCGATGAAATCGGCGAGATGCCGCTGGCTCTACAGCCCAAACTTCTTCGAGTCCTCGAAGACGGCTCGCTGCGACGGGTCGGTTCAGAAAAAGAGCGTCGTGTCGATGTGAGAATCGTGGCCGCGACGAATCGGAATCTGAAGACGGAAGTCGAAGAAGGCCGCTTTCGCGAAGACCTCTACTATCGGATTAACGTGCTGACCGTCGAGTTGCCGCCATTGCGCGACCGCGGTGATGACATTGGAATGCTGGTAAATCATTTCGTCGGCGAAACGCACGAACTGGAAGACGACGCCAGGGCTTCGTTGGAATCTTACGAGTGGCCCGGTAACGTTCGCCAACTGATCAACACCATCAAGCGTGCTAAAATCCTTGCGGATGACTTGATCACGATCGACGATTTGCCGGAAGAACTGGATAAGGGTTCGGACTCCAGTTTGGTCCGCTCTACCAACGGGTCAATGGCTGCGGGATCGTTGATGGCTTTACAATGCCAACATATTAAAGACGTGCTTGAACAGGAAAACGGCAATAAATCGGCGGCGGCTCGCGTCCTGGGCGTAGAGCGTCGCAAGCTCTATCGCATGATGAAGCAGCACGGAATCGAAGGCTAGGGACGAATGACCGACACCAGTCCAATGGCCGCAAGGAATATGAACTGGATTTGCCGCAGCGACTATGGGCCGCCCAATCTGCGATCAATTGCCTGACGATTAGCTGTCTGACAGAAGCTTTCGCATCAGGACCGAAACGTCCGGGTTGGCGTAAAGTGCATCGATCATTTCAATGTACACTTCAGCGAAGCGATGGTTCTGGGCCAGACCGCCGAACACCTGTTTCAGTTTCAGGAAGGATAACTTGTCCCTGCCCGTTTCCTTCGCGGCATTGTGTAGCAGCGTTTTTAGCTCGTCGACGATCTCCAGTTCCTTGCCGTGTTGATCGACGCCTTTGTCACTGTAGTAGCACCATGCTGCGACCACCAATGCCGCGAATTTGATGCTGCCGCCGCGTTCCAGATTGTCATTAATTGTCGGAATCAGAAAGACAGGAAGCTTGCTGGAACTTTCCAAGCAGATCCGTTCCAGTCGATCCTTGATGTTTGGATTGCCAAATCGCTCGATCAGCGTGTCTTTGTACTGGTCCAGGTCAATGCCTGCGACAGCGTCGAGCGTTGGCGTGGCTTCGACATCCATAAACGTTCGCAAGTAAGAAGCAAACAACTCGTCCTTGACACAGCCGTCGATCGTCTCGTGGCCAAAAATCGAGCCGAGAATCCCCAACACGGAATGTCCGGCGTTGAGCAGCCTCAGCTTCATCGTCTCGTAAGGCGTCACATCGGAAACGAATTGTGCTCCGACTTTCTCCCATTCGGGCCGACCGTTGGAAAAGTTGTCTTCAATGACCCATTGGCAAAACGGCTCGCAAGTCACCGGCCACGCGTCGTGGAATCCGAACGTATTCGCAAGGTAATTGATGTCGGCTTCGGTAGTGACTGGCGTGATCCGATCGACCATCGCGTTGGGGAAACTGACTTCGTCTTCAATCCATTTTGCCAACTCAGCATCCTGTCGGTTCGCGAAATCCAGCAAAATCTTCCGCGTCAGATCACCGTTGTGCTGAATATTGTCGCAGGATTGAACGGTGAATGCCGGTAGTCCATTGTCGCGCCGTTTCCGCAACGCGGCGGTCAGAAATCCGAAAACCAATCGTGGCGACGCAGGGTTCTCGAGATCGTGTTGTGCATCCGGGTTGGAGAAGTCAAATTTCCCGGTAGTCGCATCGACATTGTAGCCGCCTTCGGTGATCGTTAGTGAGACAATTCGCGTGTCTGGATGAGCCATTCGATCAATAACAGCCGACCGATCGTCTACTCCCAGAACGAAATCAACCAGCGAACCGATGACTCTGTTTTCGATTTCCCCGTCAGGATGTTTTTCGATCAGCGTGTAGAGGTAATCCTGTTTGCGAAGCACTTCGGCCATCCTGCGATCAGATTCTCGCAGACCGATGCCGCAGATCGCCCACTCGGAAGTTCCGCTCTCTTGCATCAGCTCATTGGTGTAAACAGCTTCGTGGGAGCGATGGAATCCGCCAACGCCAACGTGCACAATCCCCGCTGTCAGTTGGCCGCGATCGTAAGACGGCCGACCGATTTCGGCGGGTAGTTGCGATAGATTTTTCTGTTTCAACAGGAGCAGGTTGTTCATTTTAAAAACTGTCGATTTGATTGTTTTTGATCGAGGTTCGTCATTGTCTGATTCAGCATCGTCTGATCGGCAACGTGTCAGTTCGCGTCCGACTGGTTCAGCGATTTGGTACGTCGCAGCCTCCAGTAGGCGGACACGAAATAAGTGATTGTGAACACAAATCCCCAAGTATAAAAGATCCCGCGATGGTAATCGTAAGTCGAAACGTCTGGGCTTCGGAACATCACGTTGAGCGCCAACGCCAGTGTCAGGGCCAAGCTGGCTTGGGCGCTGACACGAAGGATTTTCGAAATCGTCGACGTATCGGCCGCGTGCTCTTTCTGCTGCGAAGATTGCTGCGTCTGGAATTTCCTGATCGCCAAATTCAGCTTCTCTTCTTCCGCTTCCTCGACC
The DNA here is from genome assembly GCF_008087665.1 of Mariniblastus fucicola. GTDB lineage: Bacteria > Planctomycetota > Planctomycetia > Pirellulales > Pirellulaceae > Mariniblastus > Mariniblastus fucicola. Next base: position 3,227,525 of record NZ_CP042912.1, on the reverse strand, counting down.
GGATACTTCTCGGCGGCTCCGTATCGTTGCGAAAGTACGGTGTACAAGACGATCGTAAAGACCCACGTCGGAAGGAACAGATAGAAGAAAGACATCACGTTCAGTGCGTTTAGCCCAAACCCAAACACGAGGCCGGCTCCCCACGACGCGACCGCCGGCGTGCTATGCGTCAGCTTGCGGTAGCGAGCCCAGTATCGTGTGAAGCCGATGCGCGGAAAGACAACGTGTTCCGCGAAAACGATGGCTCCAACGGGAACGACCAGCAATCCGGCATAGGTTAACAGCGGAAGGATCTGGCGATACACGAACGGAAAACAAGCGATTGCCACCGTCGCACAGCCCACTGCAAAAGTGACTTTCTTTCGTGAATGGTTGTGAAAGATGGCTTGCGCTGCGAGGCCCGCGCGGTACAAGTTCGCGTTCGCTGTTGTCCAGCCCGCCACAATCACGATCACGTAACCAGACAGTCCGAGAGCATTGAACGCGACGTCGCCAGGATCCAGTTCGACAATCGTGGACTTCAGCAAAACGGCTGCTCCGGCTCCCATGATGCCTGCCGCGATCCACGCGATGTAGTGGCCAAAGAGCATCCCGGCACTGGTGCACAGCCCGTAAACTGATCGCCTGGCGTAGCGAAACAAAGCCATGTCGATCAAGCCAAAATGCGTGATCGTGTTGGCAGCCCACGCGAACCCGATGACTTCCCAGAGTCCGATGCCCGGTTCGCCGTTGCTGTTGGTGCCGGTCCAAATCGACTGGTCTCCGATCGTGATAAAGTCGGCCAAGCTCGACAGTGTCGTTCGCCCCAGAACATTCTCCGCGAGCGCCGGAAACAGTACCAATGCTCCGCTGATGAACATCACGACCAGCCACGGTCCGCAAACGCTTGAAAATTCTGCGACCGCGTTGAATCCATACATCGCCACCAACACGACGATCATTCCAACAGCCAACACGACGGCGACAAAAAATGCACTTGTGGGATACCATTGCAATTGAGCCGGGATGCCGAAGAGCAGTCGAACAGCGGTGCTCGATACGGTGATCATCGCTGCTGAAATGACGGCGAAGATCAGCACGTTGGCCCAGTTGTAGAGCTTCGTCATCGAATCGCCAGCGATCTTTTCCAGATAGGTGTACAGGCTGAGGCGAGTCTGAACAGCGATCGGTGCCGTGATCAGTGTCCAACTGAGGATGGCCAAAATGTTACCGATCAGCAAACCGATCAGGATGTCTTTCGTGGCCGCTCCCAATGAGACAAACGTTGCGCCGATCACGAACTCGGTCGCCGCTACGTGTTCGGCTGCGTAGAGCCCGACAAAGTGACGCCAACCGTGCAATTCGTGCTCGGGAATCGGCAGCTGTTCCGGCCTCATCGAGGCAATCGTCTGGGATGTCTCAGGTGTATTCATGTTTTCAAGGAGTGAATGATGACGTGGAGAGGGCGTGCGTGATCTCGGCGTGTGTCGGAGCATTGGCGCCCGAACGCATGCAGTTGATGGCTGCCGCGGTGACAGCGTAGTTCAATACTTCAGCCAGGACCTCGTTCGTCGGGATGCTGTCGATCGAATTCTTGCAAAGCAAGGAAGCCAGACTTGCGGCCGAGAAACAGTCTCCTGCACCGACGGTGTCCACGGTTTCGACGACCGGAGCTGCCACGAAAACGTCTCCCCCAGATTTCGTGATCGCGTGGGCTCCTTTGGCTCCCATTGTCAGCAAGCCCAATGCGACATCATGCTTGTCCATGACTTCGACCAGGTAGTCGTGCGGATGAACTTCCGGCGCGATCCACTCAATGTCTTCATCGGACAACTTGACGATACGCGAAGCGTCGTAGATTTTCGCCAGTCGCTGCAGGAACGATTCGCGATCCTTGATAAACGTCGGGCGAATATTGGGATCCACGAACACGGGACACGCCACGTCGTTGAGAAACTCTGCCCAAATGTCGGCGTCCTGACCGTGAGCGATTGCCAATCCGCCAATGTAGAAAGCTTTCGCCGCCGAAGGCATCGCGGCCTTGACTCGCTGCAAATCTATATCCCGATCGGCAGTGCGCTCGCGATAGAACGAGTACGACGGGTGGCCGGTTGCGTCTTTTTTGACAATCGCCAATCCGGACGGCGCATTTGATCGCGGCGAAAGCGCGATGACGTTCAACTCCTCCATCTCGGCGACAAAGTCATCTCCGAACGAGTCGGTCGACACTGGTGACAGATAGCCGGTTTTCACTTCCATCTTCGCAGCGCCTTTGGCGACGTTGTAGGGCCCGCCGCCGGTGAAAGCTTGAAACTGACCTTTGCGATCGCTTACTTCAATTAGGTCAACAATGGTTTCACCAGCAACAACCAGCATAACTTTTCTCTTAAAGGACTCGCGTTCGCAAGGTTCGCGATTCTGGACCATCGCCTAATTCGTAGTCGGCGTCATCCGACGAACCAAACTTTCAGCAAACCAAACTTTGACATTTGTCGATCATAGCAAATTTCATTCCGCCTTAAATGGCAGGCAAAGTTCGATTCTACGCCATCCGTTTTGCGATAGAGCTGGTTTCGCAATTTTTGAAATTGTCCGTTCCGTGACATTCAGGACGACGACTGCGCACATCTGGGCACCAAAATTAAAGATCTGGCAGACCAGTCCAAGTCTCGTCGTTGGCACAGGCTTTGCGAACCTCATGCGATGACAAGTAGCTCCCGCCTTCTCTCACTTGCAGCGACGCATTGAACGTTCAGGGGGACATGACTTCGGCAACCAATGCTGAAACCCTGGTCTCCGCCATCGTTCCGCGACATATTCTGGTACCTTGCACCTACATCCAACTCTCAACCCATCACGCAGCACGTGGGACGCCACTGCTACTTGCAAACGAAACAAATATACAACAAATGGAGAAGAAATCATGAAAGCAATGCTCATCAAAACTTACGGCGAAGACGCGAAGTTCGAAGCGGTCGAAGTCGACAAACCAGAAGTCAAATCCGGCCACGTCCTGGTCAAGATCGCCGCATCAAGCGTTAACACCGTCGACACAATGATCCGCAAGATGGGGGAAGACCTTCCGCTTTCACCCGAGGCACCCGCCATTCTCGGGATGGACTTTGCCGGCACGATCGAAGCCGTCGGTGAAGACGTCACTGATTTTTCAGCCGGCGACGAAGTTTACGGCTGCGCCGGCGGACTGGCGGACTTGCCGGGAACGCTCGCGGAGTACATCGCTGCCGACGCAAAACTAATCGCTCGCAAACCAAAGAACCTGTCGATGGCCGAAACCGCCGCGTTGCCGCTGGTTGCCATCACGGCTTACGAAGGTCTGACTCGGGCGGGAATCAAAAAAGGACAGAAAGTTCTGGTTCACGGCGGTTCCGGCGGCGTGGGGCACATCGCTGTTCAACTCGCCAAATACTGGGGCGCCGACGTCTACTCAACAGGCGGCGGCGACAGCCAGTTGGCACTCATTGAAAAGCTTGGTGCGACCGGCATCAATTACAAATCGGAGTCGGTCGAAGACTACGTGGCCAAGCACACCGACGGATCCGGTTTCGACATTGTTTACGATTCAGTCGGTGGAGAAAACCTTACCAAGTCCTTTGAGGCTTCCGCTCTCAACGGCAACGTCGCCACAACGGTTTCGATGTGCGAGTTGGATTTGACTCCTGCTCACTTCAAGGGATTGTCGTTGCACGTGGTGTTCATGCTGATTCCGATGCTGCATGATTTCAAGCGTGAACAGCATGGCGAGATCCTGACCAAGCTGGCCGAGATCATCGAAGCCGGCGAACTGAAACCCGTACTGGATGAGAAACTTTTCTCTCTTGAAGAAGCCAGTGCAGCTCATGCTCGTCTGGAAAGCGGCAAAGGCATGGGTAAAGTTGTTATTGAAAATTAGGAAGCCTTACCCTTGAGGAATATCGAAATGAATAGTCAAGGCAAACTGATTTTGCCATTGCTGGTTGCACTGCTAAGCGTCGTCGTGCTCAGCACTGGTTGTGGCCCGAAGGCCGAAACGATCGCTCAGAAAGTCGTCCAACCGGTTAACCCCGAGCACTTTATCGCCGACAGCCTGGTCGAACCGATCAAGAAGGAGATCCGCACGCTCAGCGATGGCAGTAGAGCAGAATGTTATGTCATCACGACCAGGAGTGTTCCCTCCGATCACACAATCGGTCCGTGGGTTCCAAAGCATGTGACCGACGGCGAAGACAAGGGCGGGATCTGGATCAAGGATGGGCACGTGTACAACGTGTCCGGAGAATTCATCGCTCATCTGGACGAACTCTACGATGACCCGGAGTGGAACCTTGTGCGAGAAGACGGAAGCATCAAAGTCACCGACACGAAAGAGGCTTTTGATCTGGCCGCGCGGCCCAACGTTGATCCGCGATATCACAATCATGCCGTCGAGTGCCCTCCTGATGTTGTCGAATGGAAAAGCAATCACAACGTCTATGTTATTCCGGTGAATCCAGCCTATCGTTCAGTGGTGACTGACTTCCGGAAAGTCGGCGACGGACATGGCCCTGTCGGCGTGGCGTTCAACGGCGTCAAGTACGATCCGCCTGCTCCGATTCATGCCATCATCAAAGCCCACACGATTGCGCCTTTCGATCATTCGGGCGGGCACGTCAATCCGCACGCTGGCTATCACTACCATGCGGCGACGGGAAACACGAAAGAGATCGAGCAACCCGACGGCCACGCTCCCATGATCGGTTACGCGTTGGATGGATTTGGAATTTACGCTCATCTCGATCAGGACGGAAAAGAGCCTGTGGACCTGGATGAGTGTAGCGGGCACTACGACGACGTTCGCGGCTACCACTATCACGCGAGTCCTGCGGGTGACAATCAAATCATCGCTGCGTTTCGCGGGATCGCCGGATCAGCCAACGTCGTCAAGCCTGAGTAGTTCCAGTTTCGGCAATACGCAGATCGACCTCAACCTGTTCCGACTTCAACCCAATTCGTATTCCTTGACCCTCCCGATTCAGTTTGCTGCTGTAAAGGAAAAACTGATGCTTAGAAAACTTATCGCAACCCGGCTGACGTTCATCGTCCTGCTGACCACCGGTATCACGACCAATATGGCAACCAATAGCGTCGACGGCCAAACGCAAGTCGAACCGAAAACGGCGTTGAGGATGCTCAATGCTCAACAACAACAGTTTCAGCAGAAAGTCGTCAAAGTCGCGGACAATGTTTACGTTGCCGTCGGCTTCCATGGAGCCAACACATCGATGATCGTCGGGGACGATGGCGTGATCATCATCGACACGCTCAAAGGACCCTCCAGCGCGGCCAAGGCCTTTGAAGCCTTTCGCAAACACAGCGACAAACCAGTCAAAGCCATCATCTACACCCACAGTTATGGCGACCACATCGGCGGCGCGTCGGCTTTCGTCGAAGGTGAAACACCGGACATCTACGGTACGGAAAGTTTCGGGTCGGCCGAAGGCGTGAACAAAGCCGTCAGCACGGTGAAGGCGAAACGCAATCTCCGCCAGTTCGGGCGAGACCTGTCGGCACTCGAAAGTACCAATCGAGGTGTGGCTCCGGCGATGACTGCCGATCACGACGGCGGCAAAGGTTACCTTCCGCCCAACGTCACAGTCCCCAACAGTGGTCTGAAGACGACGATCGCCGGTGTCGAAATCGAGTTTCACATCGGTCCGGGAGAGACCGACGATGCGATGTTCATCTGGCTGCCGAAGCAACAAGTTCTGTTTGCGGGCGACAACTTCTATAGCTCTTTCCCCAACCTGTATGCGATTCGCGGCACGGCCTATCGCGACGTTTTGAGCTGGTCAGAAAGCGTCGCGAAGATGGCTGAGTTTGAGCCACGGGTTTTGGTCCCGGGCCACACGATGCCGATCCGCGGCAAAGAGCAGGCGACCACGGCCCTGAAAGATTACAGCGAAGCGATCGGCAGCATCTACAAGCAAACGGTCAACGGCATCAACGCGGGCAAAGGCCCCGATCAACTTGCGCACGCAGTTAAACTGCCGGAGCGTCTGAGAGACAAGCCTTACCTCATCGAATACTACGGCACGGTGCCCCATGCCGTAAGAGCGATTTACTCTGGGCTGCTCGGCTGGTACGACGGAAACCCGACCACGCTGAGCCCTTTGCAACCCAAGATCAAAGCGCAGAAGATCGCTGAACTTGCCGGCGGCACCAAAAATCTGACCAGCCAGATGCAAGCCGCGTTGGAGAAAGGCGAATTCCAATGGGCGTTGGAGCTCTCGGACCATTTGAAGTGGCTCGACGACGCCGACAGAAAACTGGCTCGGAAGGTAAAGATCGAAGCGCTGCGCGGTTTGGCGGCAAGAGAGTACAACGCGCCGAATCGAAACTACTACGTGAGTTACGCCAATGAGCTGGAGTCTGGTCGTCTCAGTGAGTTGTGGTTCTGACGTATTCGGCACCTCTCCTTACGGAGAACTGCTGCCTGATTCTCAAACGCAGAGTTAGAGAATACAACTTGAAAGAAACTGATATGTCGAAACGAATTCTCATTACAGGCGCGACCAGCGGCATCGGGCTAGAGACTGCCAGAATGCTGTTGTCGCGAGGCCATGAGGTGTTGCTGCACGGTCGAAGCGCCTCGAAACTCGCTTCTGCCAAACAGTCCTTGAACATCCAACTCACGGGCACGGAACTCAAAACTTACGCAGCTGATTTGTCTCGCCTTTCGGAGGTGGAGTCACTCGCCGCGGCAGTTTCCGAGCAGCATGGCGTTATTGACATTCTGATCAACAACGCAGGCGTCTTCACCGTTTCCAGTCCCGTCACCGAAGATGGGCTCGACGTGCGATTCATGGTCAACACAATTGCTCCCTGGCTTCTGACACAACGACTACTGCCGACGCTGAACAGGAATGGGCGAGTCATCAATCTTTCTTCGGCGGCACAAGCGCCGGTTGATTTGGGCGCGTTAGCTGGAACACCCCGGCTCGATGACAGCCAAGCTTACGCGCAGAGCAAGCTGGCGTTAACGATGTGGTCCCGACATCTTGCGTTGGAACTGGGAAACGACGGTCCCGCAATAATTGCCGTGAATCCCGGGTCGTTCCTGGGCAGCAAAATGGTGAAAGAAGCCTACGGCGCAGACGGTAAGGATCTGGCTATCGGCGCAAGGATTCTCACACGCGCGGCGCTTGGTGAGGAATTCGCGAATGCGACAGGCATGTACTTCGACAACGACTCCGAACGCTTCGCCCCCCCCATTTGGATGGCCTTGATGCCAGCAAATGCAAGGAAATCGTCACGACGATTGAATCAGTACTGTCGTCAATTGCTAACGACTAGACGTCCAGTGTCTTTGAACAAAGTGCGCTCGTCCCGAACAGTTGCGCACATGCGGGCAGCGCCGATTCCGTTTTGATCGAATCTTCGCGGTTTACTGCCGGTTTCCAACTGGCACACAGGTTGCTACGGGAAAAAGCATCGCCAATTGGAAAGCCAGAGCGGTATATCGACTGAGCATTCAGGCGAAAGCAGAATGCTTTGCCAACTCAGTCGAGACATCAACCAATCCCGCCAGCCGTACCGACAACGGCTTTCTGACACCTGCCATTTAAGGAGACAAAGATGTTAGACACGCAAACGCAAACAGGAACAGAGGACAGGGACATCACCTACTACGCGAAAAAGCGTTATACAGCCAAGGCCTACGACCGTGAAAAGAAGATCTCGCCGGAGAACATCAGCAAGGTCAAAGAGCTGCTTCGATTTAGTCCATCGAGCACCAATGCCCAACCTTGGCATTTCATTTTGGCGTCGTCCGAAGAAGGCAAGGATCGCATCGCCAATTCCACCGACGATTTGTATCCATTCAACAGTCCATCGATCCGCAACGCTTCGCACGTAGTGGTATTCGCCAGTCGACTCGCGATTGAAGAGGACTTTCTGCTAAGAGTGCTGCAACAGGAGGACCGCGACGGGCGTTTCGCTGCTGACCCATCTTTCAAAATGAAAATGCACGGTGGACGCAAGATGTTCGTCAACTTGCACAAGCAGGACTATAAGGACGTTCAGCACTGGATCGACAAACAGGTTTACCTCAACATTGGTCAGTTTTTGCTGGGCGTCGCGACGTTGGGAATCGACGCAACTCCGATGGAAGGCATTGACGTCAAAGTGCTCGACGAAGAACTTGGCCTCCGTGAAAAGGGATACTCTAGCCTTGTCGTCGTGACGCTCGGATATCACGATCCAGAAGAAGACTACAACGCCAATCTCCCGAAGTCTCGATTGCCGTACGCCGAGATCTTGACTGAAGTCTAAAGTCTTTCCGACACGGCATTCTCTGTTTACGCCAGACGAATAGCCGTGTTGTTCATCAACGTATCATCCAGTCGCTGCCTTGTCCTTCCGATGGAATTGCGACTGCAGCATGAACGATCATGGAGTCGAACATGCTTATTTCCCAAACAGCGATCCCAGAACCCGACGCGAAATCTTTAGCGATGATACGACCATTTGAAGACTCGGATTGGCCAGCAACTTGGCAGATTCTCGAACCCGTGCTCCGCGCGGGTGAGACTTACCCTTTCCCAACAGACATCACCGAAGAGATGGCTCGCCACTTTTGGGTTGAATCACCATTGGCGACTTTTGTTGCGTTGAACGAGGATCGCGAGGTCATCGGGACGTACTACATTAAGGCCAACCATGCCGGCCCCGGCAATCATGTCAGCAATTGCGGCTACGTCGTTTCGGACAAAGCCCGAGGCAAAGGCGTTGCATCGGCGATGTGTGAACACTCTCAGCAAAAAGCCATCATCCGCGGCTTTCAAGCCATGCAATACAACCTTGTCGTGGCCACCAACGAAGCAGCCATTCGCCTTTGGAAAAAACACGGGTTTGCGATCGTCGGAACTCTTCCCGATGCCTTCTACCATCCGCGTTTCAATTACGTGGACGCTCATATCATGTATAAGAAACTAAAACTACAGCCTTAGTCGCTGATTCCGTTTTCAGCCTCTTGATCTTCGGCTGACTCCGCACACCAACAGGCTGAGAAATCCAAAAGAGAGCGTGGTCGGTTCGGAGACGGCAACCGTTTCAATGCTGAACCCGCGACTTCTTTCGTCGCTGGTCTCGATGAACGCGTGCGCATCCGACGAGTAGTCGATCGTAAAGTAGCCCTTCGAGTCAGCCACGTTGGAATCGTCCGCGATGTCTTCGATGCTGGCAGCAATAGTGACTTGCTCGTTGCCGACAAGCTCGTCGAGATAGCTCAAGTTTCCGACAGTCGATGGCTGATCAAGCTCCGTCTTTGTAGCCAGGTCTTCGCTTCCGATCCAAGAAACGACGGAATCCGGAGTTCCTTCAATGATTTGATCGTAGCTGGCGCGGTCTCCTGTCGTAATCCCGTCGAATGCGTTGGGATCAACTTGTTCAGCAATTGCGACACGCGGCACCGAAACTGCCAGGAGAACGAACATTAGAAAGAGCAAACGCATTTGAGCACTTGGGTTGCGATAAGGAGTTTCGATCACGGAATCATGGTTCATCCAGGTGAAACTGTTCCGGGCTTAATCCTTATCGAACCAGCCGATGAATTTGTGAAATTCCATCCGCATAAAGCGACTGATGATTACCCTCTTACACCGCTTGTCGTGAGATTGGATCAGGGCAACAAGTTTCAGAACGCGCTATTGCACAGTCTTCACGGCATTCAAAATTTGCTGTCGCCGCATAGCCACCATTGAACGGGTTCACCCGACTCAGGGCATTCGCCTCGCGCTATCGTCCGGCCTCGCAACCTTTTGCTGGACGAGACAGAAACGCAATCGAATGACGAAAATGGACCAGCATCCTGCACTACTGCTCTGCCCCTCAGGCCTTTTCTCTGACTTCCTACCGGAGGTTTCAAGGCGCAACCAGAAAGTGGACTTGCTGATTACAACCAGCCACAAAAAAAGCGGTGAGCAAAACATTGCTCACCGCTCTGAATTCAAAAAGTTGGCTGAAGCCTACTTGTTGCGTTCTTCTTTTTCCTTGCGACGCTTCTCAACGACTTCTTCCTGGATGTTGCCAGGTACCTGACGGTAACCTTTGACTTCCATCGAGAAAGTTGCCTGTCCCTGCGACATCGAACGCAAGTCAGTCGCGTATCCGAAAGTCTCACTGAGTGGAACTTCGCACATGATCGTGACCGTGCCGTCCGCTTTCACGTCGGTTGATTCAACGATGCCACGACGCGATGTCAGGTCACCAACGATACCACCCTGGAATTGCTCCGGTGATTCGATTTCGACCAACATCACTGGCTCAAGCAGAACCGGTTTTGTCTTTGGCATGTACTCACGGAACATACCGCGAGCAGCCGTCTGGAACGCCATCTCTGAAGAGTCAACGTCGTGGTACGAACCGTCTTTGAGGTGACACTTCAGTCCCACAACCGGGTACTCGGCGAGCACACCTTTGACGATCGAAGTCCGTAGACCTTTTTCAACCGCAGGAATGAACTGCTTTGGAATACGACCAGAAACGATCGAATCCTCGAATACAAAACGCTCGTCGCCGCCCTCTTCGTCGTCCTCAGCGAGAACTTCCAGAGCACCTTTGATGTGAGCGAATTGACCCGAACCACCAGACTGTTTCTTGTGCTTGTAGTCGAAATCAGCAGACTTCGTCGGCGTCTCGCGATACGAAACTTTCGGAGCACCAACGGTGACTTCAAGTTTGTATTCACGCTTGATACGCTCAACGTAAATATCGAGGTGAAGCTCACCCATTCCCGCGATCAACGTTTCACCAGACTCTTCGTCGGTAGAAACGCGGAACGTAGGATCTTCCTTGCGGAAACGCTGTAAAGCTTTACCAAGTTTTTCGCTCGAGCTACGCTCAGCAGGTTCGATCGCGACGGTGATAACGGCTTCTGGAACGAAAATGTTTTCCAGTGAACACATCTTCGGTGCATCGGCGTAAGTATCACCAGAAGCCGCATCGATACCCATGATCGCAACGATATCGCCAGCTTCGGCTTCATCGAGCTCTTCACGTTTATCCGAGTGCATACGAACAATTCGGCTGAAACGTTCTTTACGTCCGGTACGCTGGTTGTAATACGTTTCACCCTTCTTGATCGTACCTTGGTAGATACGCATGTAAGTCAGCTGGCCGAACGCGTCTTCGACGAGCTTGAACCCCATGCCAACGAATGGCTTCTTCGGATCTGGCTCAAGCGGATATTCCTCTTCCGGATTGTCAAAAGCTTTCGCCTTGATCTCACGCTCCAGCGGTGACGGCAAGTATTCACAAACCGCGTCGATCAAAGGCTGGACTCCTTTGTTGCCCAATGCCGTGCCCATGTAGACTGGCGTGATACTTTGCGACTGAATCGCTTCTTTGGCAACTTTGTAAACCAACTCGCTAGGAACTTCTTCTTCGCTGAGAAGCATTTCCATCATCTCGTCGCTGAACATCGAAAGTGCCTCGAGCATTTCCTGACGCTTTTCAGCAACTTCGTCCTTGAGCTCCTCAGGGCAATCTTTCTCAATGACTTTCTCGCCCTTGGCACCTTCGTGGTAATACGCCTTGCCTGTGATCAGGTCGACACAACCTTCGAAAGTTTCGCCAGCCCCAATTGGGTACTGGAACATGACGGCGTTCGCGTTGAGCTTGTCGCGCATCTGTTGCATAACGCTAAACGGATCCGCACCCGTTCGGTCCATCTTGTTGATGAAAGCCAAACGAGGCACACCGTAACGTCGCATTTGACGATCCACAGTAAGCGATTGAGCCTGAACACCACCGACCGAGCACAGAACCAGAACGGCGCCGTCGAGAACGCGAAGCGAACGCTCTACTTCAACCGTGAAGTCAACGTGACCAGGCGTGTCGATCAGGTTGATTGAGTAATCACCCCAAGTCACTGACGTCGCAGCACTTGTGATCGTGATGCCGCGCTCCTTCTCGAGTTCCATGTGGTCCATGGTCGCGCCGTCACCGCCACCGCGAACTTCCTCAATCTTGTGAATACGACCTGTGTAAAACAGGATACGCTCACTCAGAGTCGTTTTTCCGGAGTCAATGTGGGCGGAGATACCGATGTTTCGGACTTTTTTCAGGTTCATTCAAGCACCAGCAACTAGCGTTGTCCCGTAGGGTGAGAAGTTAATAAATATTCGCAAAATCAACACGGTAATGTTCGGCAAAGCAATTGTGGACCGGTAACGCAAATGCTGCGTTGATGCTCAAGGAGTCAAAGAAAGCGACGTTATTGAATCGATTCCAGTCGAATCGAAAAATGGACTCCTGGCGGTTTTGGTCACCACTGGCTAAAGGCCGAGATTATTCCGCACCGGAATCTTAATTGAATCGACGATTTAGAAAAGACCACTTACTAATAATCCACGAATGTCTTCGACACAGCGACGACGGCCAAGGCTCAGTAAAATCTCCACAGACAAAGCTCGCCCCTCGCAGAATGAGAATCCGCTTAACGAGCGATGCATGGTCATCCGCGAAACGACGACAGATCACTTCATCCCGCATTCTGCGTATGGAAAAGGCCTGACCAACGTTGTTCGAGGGCTTAGTCTCGTCCGCAATGAGAATCAGCCGCCCTTATCGTGCGAACGAGTGATCTAAAAACTGGGTCAAGCCCGATCAGCCATTCCACCGCGCTTGCCCCCTCCAAAGAGCTCTATAGGCGGCGATCTTCGCGTTGCCGTGACAATATCAGATCGTCGTGCAACAATCGTGGGTTATATTATCAGCAGGGAAGTCTTTCGCGGCAGCTCCCTGACTCGTTTCCAAACGGCCGCAGCGTAGAAAACCATAGTGAGACAGGCTTGATGAGTTTGAGACCAGAATCGACAGGATGTTGCCGTTGGCAGTCAGTTTCCCGAGTGCTGCTAAGCGGAATCTGCTCAGTACTGGGCGTGGCAGTTGTCGCCACCGCGTTGCTTTCGGATAGCGGACTTTCGCCACTTCATGCCGCTCGAATTTTGAACGATGACGACAACGAGACACCTGCGCCAGAAGAGCCTGTGCTGGCCGCAGCCAGTAACGCGGGCGTGTCGGCGATCGATTCTTTCAAGTTCCCGGAAGGCGTCATCTGCGAGCAGTACGCTGCCGAGCCTGACGTTGGCAACATTGTCGCCATCCACCGTGACTACCAGGGCAATATGTATGTTTGCGAAACGTATCGCCAGGGAAAAGCGATCGAAGACAATCGGAATCACTCGTATTGGCTGGACGACGACCTGCAGGCCCAGACCGTTCAGGACCGGATTGACTATGTGCTTAAGCATCACCCGGAAGCCAAAGAATCGTACACGCGTTTCGACGATCGCATCCGTGTGTTGTCCGACACGGACGGCGACGGCAAAGCAGACGTTTCAAAAGTCTTCGCCAATGGCTTCAACGATTTGGAAATGGGAACCGGTGCCGGAGTGCTCTCCTATCGAGGCAACGTTTACTACACATGTATTCCCGACTTGTTCATGCTCAAGGACACTGACGGCGACCTCGTTTCCGATGAGCGCACGTCGCTATCGACAGGTTACGGAGTCCGTTTTGCGTTTCGCGGACATGATTCGCATGGATTGATTGTTGGGCCTGACGGACGCTTGTATTTCAGCATCGGGGACCGCGGCTACGACATTGCACCGAACTTGCGTGATCCAGCCAGTGGAGCTGTTTTCCGTTGCAATCTCGACGGCAGCAACCTGGAAGTTTTCGCAACCGGTTTGCGTAACCCGCAGGAACTCGCGTTCGACGACTATGGCGACCTGTTCACCGGAGACAACAACTCCGACGGTGGCGACGAAGCACGTTGGACTTACGTCGTTCCCGGCGGCGACTCTGGCTGGCGAATGTATTTTCAATACCTTGGCGATCGCGGACCGTGGAATCGCGAGTTGATTTGGGATGATGAAAACACGGACAAACCGGCTTATGTGATCCCGTGTATCAAAAACATTTCTGATGGACCGTCGGGGCTTGAGTACTACCCGGGCACCGGATTTTCAGACGATTTCAACGAGCGGTTCTTTCTCTGCGACTTCCGCGGTACTCCAGGAAACAGCGGCGTACGTTCGTTTCGCAACAAGCCACAAGGAGCGTTTTACGAACTGGTCGATGACGAGCAACCGTTTTGGGCGACGCTAGTAACGGACATCGATTTTGCTTCCGACGGCAAGCTCTATCTTTCTGACTGGGTGTTCGGTTGGGAAGGGGAAAACAAGGGCCGGATCTATACGTTCTTCGATGAGGAAAAGATCAAGGATCCGATCGTCAAAGAAGTTGAATCCATCCTGCGTGACGGACTTGCCGACAAACCGGTTGAAGAAGTCGCCGGCCTGCTCGGCCATAAAGACCAACGCGTGCGACAAGAGGCACAGTTCGAATTGGTTCGCCGTAAGGACGTGGACATGCTTCGAACGTCGGCTTCCGGAGGAGACGCAACGCTACCTCGCATCCACGCGATGTGGGGAATCGGACAATTGCTCCGCGGTGGAATGGCTGCGGATGAAAAACTGGAAAAACAGATGCTGGCGTGGTTCGACGATGGCGATCAATTCGTGCGTCGCGAAGCCGTTCGTTTGGCGACTGAGTTCTTTCCCGCAATGCAGGCGAAGTTGGTCAAGCATTGTGCTGACGAGAGCGCCAAAGTTCGCTATGAAGCAGCGATGGGGCTGGGCACGATCGGAAACGATTCCTCAGCCGACGCGATTGTGAAACTGCTGACCGAGAACGACAACACGGACCCAATCGTTCGTCATGGAGGCATCATGGCGATCCGTGGAATCGCGATCAAGGAACACGAAAAAGGCGAATCCAACTTCATCGATGCGATGGCCTCGCATGAGTCGGCTGCCGTTCGCCTGGCGACCGTGGTCGCACTTCGCAAACAGTTCGAGTTCAATGTGCTGAACACGCGAGACAACACCTATGTCTCACGATTGCTCGGTAAACTGGTTGACGATTCGGACGCAAAGATTGCTCTTGAAGCAGCTCGAGCCGTACACGATTTACAAATGGATGATGTGATGGAACCGCTGGCGAAACTGGTCGCCAAATCGGGGCTGTCGGATCACATGATTCGTCGCGCGATCAGTGCCAACAATCGAATCGGTGACAAAGCGTCAGCAGAACGGTTGGGCAAATTCGTTTCCGAAAGCGACTATGAGTCGGACCGAAAAATCGACGCGATGAAGTTACTGGGAGCATGGGAAACTCCAGATCCACATGATCCCGTTAACAATTCGTATCGCCAGATCGACAATTCGCGCCGCAATGTTGCCGACGCAGTTGCCGTGCTTGGCGACGTCCTCGACAACCTTGATTCGATTGACAAAACAGTCGTGGCTGAGGTCGTCAATGTCGCAGCGAAACTTCGGGTCAAGAAAGCTGCACCGCAGATCCTGAACATTGTGATGGACAAAAATGCCCGCGGCCAGACGCGCGCTTCGGCGTTGGTTTCGCTTGAGGAACTGAAGTTCGAAGGTCTCGACAATGCTCTCACGTCGCTTGACGCTGAAGGCGACGCGATGCCTCGCGAGCTCACGTCGGCCTACATTGATGTGCTGTCCCGAAAAGATCCGTCGTTGGCTGCCTTGAAGCTTGGGAAACTCATCGAAGACAACAGCACGGAGAAAGGCGTCATTCAGCAAAAGCAAAAGGCTTTCGTAACGCTTGGCAACATGAAGAATCCTGAAAGTGAAACGATGCTCAACAACGCGTTCACCGCTTTAAAAGATGGCTCGTTGACTCAGGAACTTGGACTCGATGTCCTCAAAGCTTGTGAACAGCGTGGGGGAACGTTGGCTGAAAAAGCCAGCGGATACCTGAACGATCTTGCCGCGAAACCAAAGCTGGCGGACCGTTACACGTGGGCGTTGAAAGGCGGCGACGCGGATGCGGGACGCGACGTGTTCCGCTACAAGGGAGAAGTTTCCTGTCGACGTTGCCATCGCATTGATGGTGACGGAGGCCGAGTCGGGCCCGATATTTCAGGCGTTGGGAAAATCTACGATCGGTTCGGCGTTTTGGAGTCTGTCGTTGATCCAAATGCAAAGATCGCGGATGGGTTCGGGCAAATTATTGTGGCAACAGACGATGGCTTGACTCACGTCGGAGTCGTCAAAGAACAAACCGAAACGCAGCTCGCGTTGATGGACAATGAAGGTGTCGTCAGCTGGATTGACCTCGACACCATCGAAGGCAGAAAAGACGGAAAGTCTTCGATGCCTGAGGGAATGGCTGAGCAACTTACGAAAGACGAGTTGCGAGACCTGGTCGAGTACCTTTCCAAACGCGTCACACCTGTAGCCCCAGCGGCAGCGGGTCACGAATAGGCGGCCGTTGCAGATTCACACAGGGTGGGCAATGTTGCCCGCCCTTTTTTTTCGCCTTGCGAGAGAACGTCAGCGGCGACTCGCCAAATCCTGTTGATCGGTATCCGCGATGCGGGCTACAGCTCTAATTGCCAAAACTCGACATCGATCCAGCGGTCGAATTTGAATCCGACTTTCTCGAACACACCGACTTTGCGAAAACCCATCGAACGGTGCGTCGCAATACTGGCTTCGTTGGGCAGCGAAATTCCGGCGATCACGCTGCGAAACTTTCTCTCACGCAATTGCTGAAACAGCTCCAGATACAATCGCTTGCCGATGCCCTGCCCTCCCCACCCGTCGCGAAGATAAATTGCGCTTTCGACAACGAAGCGGTACGCGACTCGTTCACGCCACTTGCCCGCGTAAGCAAATCCGACGACCTGGTCCGTTTCCGGATCGACAAAACTCAGCCACGGAAATCCACCATCGGTGACGTTGCGGATCCGAGCCTCGAAGACTGAGGCGTCGACCCGATCGTATTCGAACGTCACAATCGTTTCGTCGATATAGTGATTGTAGATGTCGGCGAACGCGGCGGCGTCAGACGCCTGGACTGGACGGATCATGAGCAGACTGTTTTCAGAAAAAGAAACCGAAGTTGGACGGAGGTATTCTGGAACACAGAATCGCCCTGGGAACCTGGGTAACGAGTGTAGCAACTGCCGGAAACATTTGAATCTTCAGGAACGAGCCAGATCGCCCACCGGTGAGCGGAACCTCCGATAACGTCGCTGGACCCGTTGACATTTTAAGCCCAAAAAAACTATGATAATTGGTTCAACGATTTCGTAATTCGCACCACCGCGACCAGCTAAAAGGTTCCAAAATGAGTTCGCCTTCCGACGCTTTCAATACCCGTACCACGTTCAACGCTGCGGGGAAAGAAATCGGTATCTACCAGATCGGCAAGCTCCAGGAGCAAGGCATCGGCAATGTCGACAAACTGCCTTTCTCGATTCGTGTTTTGCTGGAGTCCGTGTTGCGAAACTGTGACGGCAAGATCGTCACCAAAGAAGACGTCGTCAATCTCGCCAACTATGACGCGTCGAGTCCAGCCAAAGTCGAGATCCCGTTCAAACCTGCACGCGTTGTATTGCAGGACTTCACCGGCGTTCCAGCCGTCGTGGACCTGGCGGCAATGCGAAACGCAATGGCCCGACTCGGTGGCGACGCAAAGAAGATCAATCCGCTGATTCCTGTCGACCTCGTGATTGACCACTCGGTGCAAGTCGACCAGTTCGGCAGTAGCGCGGCACTATCGGCAAACGTCGAACTTGAGTTCAAACGCAACCGCGAGCGTTACGAATTTCTTCGCTGGGGCCAGAAAGCGTTTGACAATTTTCGCGTCGTTCCGCCAAACGTCGGAATCGTTCACCAGGTGAATCTTGAATTTCTGGCAAAAGGCGTTTTCGTTCGCGAAGACGAACAGGGCCCTGTCGCGGTTCCGGACACGCTGGTCGGCACTGACTCGCACACGACAATGATCAACGGCCTGGGAGTTTTGGGTTGGGGTGTCGGCGGCATCGAAGCTGAAGCCGCGATGTTGGGCCAGCCAATCTACATGCTGTTGCCGGAAGTCGTCGGATTCGAATTGGTTGGAAAACTTTCTCCGGGAGCCACGGCAACGGACATGGTTCTGACCGCGACGCAGCAACTTCGCGAAGCCGGCGTGGTCGGAAAATTCGTTGAGTTCTTTGGCGAAGGCGTGAACAGCATGCCTCTGGCGGACCGAGCAACGCTGGCGAATATGGCGCCTGAATACGGTGCGACAATGGGTTTCTTCCCGATCGACGACGAGACACTGGACTACATGCGCCGAACAGGTCGTTCCACCGAAGAAGTTCAAACGGTGGAGGCTTACACGAAAGCCCAAGGCCTGTTCCGAACCGGCGAAGAGAAGATTGAGTTCACTCGCACGCTAAAGCTGGACCTGTCGACGGTTGAACCTTCGCTTGCCGGCCCCAAACGGCCCCAGGATCGCATCGCGCTTTCTGACATGAAGAACGCTTTCAACAGCTCTCTGGTCGCGCCGGTCGGACACAGCGGATTCGGACTCGATACGGACGTGCTCGATAAGGAAGCCAAGGTCGAAAACAACGGTCATTCCTCGATGATCGGCCACGGCGCCGTCGTCATTGCGGCGATCACCAGCTGCACCAACACCAGTAACCCGTCCGTTATGATCGCGGCCGGATTGTTGGCCAAGAAAGCTGCCGAACGCGGCTTGACCGTTCCGCCATACGTGAAAACCAGCCTCGCTCCGGGCTCTCGCGTCGTCACGGAATACCTCGACAAATCTGGCCTGACAAAGTCGCTGGAATCGCTCGGATTCCACACCGTTGGATACGGCTGCACATCGTGCATCGGCAACAGCGGGCCGCTGCCGCAACCTGTTTCTGACGCCATCGTTGCCGGTGAGTTGGTCGCGTCGAGCGTCCTGTCCGGAAACCGGAACTTTGAAGGTCGCGTCAATCCGATGACCAAAGCCAACTACCTCGCCAGCCCACCGCTGGTCGTGGCGTACGCTTTGGCAGGCACCACGGACATCGACTTGGTGACCGAACCGCTGGGCAAGGATTCGAGCGGTGCCGATGTGTTCCTGAAAGACGTCTGGCCTTCACACGACGAAGTCCAAACGGTTCTCGACGCGAGCCTTTCGCCGGAAATGTTCCAAAACCAATACGGCAACGCGTTTGATTCGAATGAAACCTGGAACGCGATCAAAGTCGGCGAAGGTGACCTGTACGAATGGAGCGATGCGAGTACTTATATTCAGGAGCCTCCATTCCTCGCCGGTTTGACGAAGGAAGTGAAGTCCATTGAACCGATCAGCGGTGCTCGATGTTTGGCTTTGCTTGGCGACAGCGTCACGACGGACCACATTTCTCCTGCGGGCGCAATCGCCAAAGACGGCCCTGCCGGTCGATACTTGCAGGAACATGGCGTTGAGCCGGCTTCGTTCAACAGCTTCGGTTCGCGGCGCGGAAACGATCGCGTGATGGTCCGCGGTACGTTCGCCAACATTCGCATCCGTAACCAGTTGGCGCCGGGCACCGAAGGCGGATGGACGACGCATATCCCTTCGGGTGAAGTCATGTCGATCTACGACGCATCGATGAAGTATCAGGCTGATGACACTTCGCTGGTCGTGCTTGCCGGGAAAGAGTACGGCACGGGTTCGAGTCGCGACTGGGCGGCCAAGGGCACGATGATGCTTGGCGTGAAAGCTGTGATCGCTGCCAGCTACGAGCGGATCCACCGCAGTAATTTGGTCGGCATGGGAATTTTGCCGCTAGAATTCGCGGACGGCCAGTCTTGGCAGTCGATTGGCTTGACAGGGAAAGAGACGTTCTCGATCCCAGATCTTGGCGACGACTTGCAGCCTCGTTCAACGATCAAGGTCACGGCAACGGACGACGACGGGAAAGAGCTGACGTTCGACGCAGTGGTTCGAATCGACACGCCGGTCGAAATGGACTATTACCGCAACGGCGGGATTCTGCAGACCGTTTTGCGAAACTTGCTGTAGTCGCGAATCGGCACCGAAAACTCAAACGATGCTGCCAGCTTTAACCAGCTGGCAGCATTTTTTTTACGACATCCTGTCGTATGTTTGCTTGTTATCCGCCTCAGGCTTTCCGTGAATCGTGATGACTCCAACGCTGTTCGCCGACTTTCCCGCGTTGCTGCTGCCGACATGGCGACTCGACTGCCCCGTGATTGGCTGGCAAAACAAGACCTGAACAATGCAATTGCGGACTTGGTGACTGGCAATGTCGAATGGGATGGTTAACTTTTTGGCACTGCAGAGACGGACAACATAGTTTATCGCCAAGTCTTCGACACACCGCTGTCTTCGTTGCTGGTCTCAATCTCAGGTGTGGGTTGTGAGCCGCATCTAACAGCTGAATTTTTCAGTGGAGATTTCCAGTCCGCGTAATTATTTCCAAGGGAGTTTGTGATGGCTGCGATAGTACTCGCAGCCCTTAACTCCTGCCAAGCTTGAGAATCCAGACGAGACACTATCACTGTTTCGGCCCGGCTTCCCATCTTCTACATCGCCTCACCGTAGTTCGTGATATGTGTTGGCTGTCCACCGACTTCGATCGTTTGATGGACTTTCTGGTGAACAAGATCGATGACAGACAGTGTGCCGTCACCAGGATTGGAAACGACAGCAGTCTTGCCATCGCCAACAAAAGCGATTCCATGATGGCCAAAATGACCTTCGAGCTTACTCGCACCAACCTCAATCGCATTGACAAGTTTCGCGTCAGAAAAATTGCGATCTCCGTTGGGGTCCAGTTCAAAAACAAGTAACTTTTCCGCAAGTCCTGCGCCTTCCGCGAACGCGAACGCAAAGTTTTTATTCCCTGAAACCGTTGTAGCCTTAACGGTCGACAGCTTCATCCCTTCATCAAAATTGTCACAAGGAATTCGAGTCACTTCCGGGTTGGGCGCTGTCGCATTGATCACGCAAAGTGCCGGCTTTCCCGATTTACTGCTGGCGATACACAGCATGTGATCCCGGAACGATGTGAACGCTCCTGTTCGATAGTCGGTTCCTGTCGGATCTTCATCGAGCGATAGATGATTAATTTTCACCGTGTCAGCAGTCTCGGCGAAGTCGAAGTCGCAGTTCACCCAACAGACGCCGTGAGCCGGCGCAAAGTAAACTCGATTGCCACAGGCTCCGGCTCCATGGATGCCGCCAAATGGCAGATTGAAAGAGTAAGCCGGTTCGGTTTTCTGGTTCCGCAAATTGACGACATCAACACGCCCCTTGTTGTCGCCATTCCGATCGATCCACGTGCTGTACGCAATCCGATCATTGACCGCAGCCATGGTTATGTGGCCGCCACCACCAGTGAAAAACCTTGAAGAGCCATTCAGTGGATTGATCTGGGTAAATCCATTATTCTTGTCGTTGGCGATATAGACAGAATTCCCATACCGATAGACGTGAGCCGGATTGCCTTGCTGGGTATCAAGCTTCGCCGAAGTCACCGTCGCATCCGAACTGTAGTGCCAATGCGAATGGTCTCCGTGGTCCTCTTCTTCAACGCCTGTATTGATCTCCAGCCAACCACTGTGCCGTTCTCCGTTTTCGTGATCGCGAACGCCGACGACAAGCTGGCCACGAACAACGACCATTTGCACAAGATCATTCTCCTCAGGCGATACCGGCGGAAACTCTTTGATTCTGGCTTGGTCCACTTCGAATGTTACGCCATTCTGCACCAAATCAGCAACGTACATCGTCGCGCCATCACGATCCTGCCAGAACAGTCGAGTCAAGGTTCGAGCGGATGCCAATGAAGCCAGGGACGCGCTGTGCCCCATATCCTCCGGCTCCGATTCGGATGAATTATCAGTTGTGCCATTTGTCTGAACCTTTTCAGTTCCGCATCCAGGGAAGTTGACGACGCAAAAGTTCAACAGTGCGAATGCGAAAACTAGCTGCCAACGGCAACGCACACGATTGCAAGTTGGGAATTGATTCTGTTCTTGTATGTTCATTGTAGATTTGTCTTTGAGAGTAAGTTTATTCTGATGCTTCGATGCCAGGCGCACCGATACCGCCAAGTTGTTGAAATTTGGAGCCGTTGAATTCAATTGCATTCCACGACGGATTCTCCGAGTTGCCGCTGAACCAGTAAAATCGTTTCAGTGACCTTGCTGTTGAGCAAACGTACTTTTCCGGGTTCCCCGTCCAGTCAGGACTCCCAATTAAATCCGGCTGCTGTTCAAAGAACTTACCGATCAACGAATTGTCGGCGTTCGTGGGTTCTCCCGGGACTAGCTCCCAAGAACGTTTGCCGTCGGAGAATTCATCCGGAACGGAAAATGGAATCATGATTGGAGCTGTCGGCTGCCCGCATCCAACGACAAAGACGACAGCGGCAAATCCCAACAGGAAGTGCCGCCTCGTCTTTGTGGCATCGCGTCGGCCGAGAAATGAACTATTTATCACTCGCACCGCCTCCAATCGCATACAGTCGCGTGCCTGTCCGAACAATGATTCCGCTCGAGTCAGCGGCAACACCGTAGACAATCGGATCGCGTGACGACTGCTTTGAATTTTTCCGCTTGGCAGCAAAACTGTCGGCCATCTTCTTGAGTTCGCTTTTGTCGAGCCTTCCGTCCTTGTTCAGGTCGATGTTTTCCATGACCGTATTGAGACGGCCGGGAATCTCGTCTCCCGATAGCAAGCCATCGCCATCGACGTCTCGTTTGAGCATTCCCGTTAACATTCCAGCCCCCGGAGTTGTCTCATCGCCAAGTTCATCAGAGCGCTTCCCTGCCGCATGTGCGGAATAACCGCCGCTGTGAGTCCCGGGCTTAGATTCACCAGAATGCCTGGCGCCGCTCGCGTGCTTGGCGTGACCAGCGGGCTGCTTTTGCACGCCGCCATGACTTCCATGACCACCGTGTCCATGTCCGCCTCCGCCAGACGACGGAAAGTATTCGACATAGGAAACAGGACGTGGCGGATCGGCGGAGTCCCACAAGTGGTTGTCACCAACTTTTGAGAATTGCCCGCCTGCTTTCAAAACGGTCGTTTTTCCATTCTTTCCAAATATGAACAAGTGATTGTCATGCACAATCGGCGTAGCCCAACACACCATCCCAAGTCGCTGCCGGTACTTTTCTTCACCCGTGTTTTTGTCCAGGCATCCAAGAATCCCATCGCCATTGATCAGGAAGACGTTGTCGCCGCAAACAACAGGACTGGCATAGTCCGCTACGCATCGTTTGCTTCGCCAAGCTACTTCGGGCTCGGTTGCCCCTTCTTCAAACTCGAGGCAAAGGTTGCTTTTGGCAGCGGTAGCTACGGAACCAAATTCGGGCAATCGAGCCCCAAGGTAAATCCGGTTTTCCACAACCAAAGGGGAAGGAACCGAGTTCCCCGCCAATCCGATTATCTTCCACAACTCTCTCCCAGTTTCAGCATCGTAGCCTGCGGCTTCGCCACCGGAGCTGACAACGACTTGCGTTTGATCACCTCGCTGCATCACCGCCGGAGAGCTCCATGAACTCCCCGAAGGTCGCTCGGATTTCCATTTCGTTGCACCGTCCGACTTTTGAATTGCCAACAATGCAGATGGGCCGTCATGTTCCAGATTGATAAACAAAAGGTCATCCGTTTGGGCCAATGAACTGCCGAGGCCATGCCGCGAACTGAGCGGACCAAGTTCTTCCTTGAGATCACGGCTCCACAGTTTTTTGCCACTGTTCAAACCGACGGCAATAAGATCACCCGACTCAAAGAAGGCAACTACTCGCGAACGATCCGCGATCGGCGTTGGAGCTGCCCTCGAATACATGAAGTTGGATGGACCCTTGAGCGTGGTCGACTGATCGTAGCGCCAGAGCGTTTCACCTGATTCGCGATCAACGCAAACAACCAGATTCTTTTCCTTTTGCGGACCTTCGACAGCGGTTACCAGCACCTTGCCCGCAAAGACCAGTGGCGACGACTGACCGTATCCTGGCAGTTCTACTTGCCACGAAATGCCACTCCCAGGCGACCATTTTAAAGGGATCGAGGCATCAGGAGAGACCGTGCTGTTTCCAGCTCCGCGAAAGCTGGACCAGGCAGCTTTGTCAGTTGATCCGTCGCCAGCATTTCCTTCTTCTGCAAGGGCAGCGATGCTTTGCAACATCACCAACGCCAAAGCAACAATAAACGCCAAATACCAAGTCTTTGACGCAGGTCTTGAAATCGGTTGTTTCAATGAGTAATTATCCTCGCCGTGTATGTAACATCCAAACATTAGAATCCCCCCAATACTTCGCCATCAGCGCGGTCAAAGAAGTTTCGCCATGTAGCCAAGTCGACGTTTTCGGCGATGAAGCTGACGCTTCCGTCGCAGCGACTAACGTTGACGCCGCCAGGATGACTGCTTCTGGAGGCAGACATGAAGTCACCATGAAACGCGACATCCGGCCGTTGCGAATTTGGCGTGAAGAATGCGTTAACCGTTCCTTGATAGGGCAAGTTACGCATCCATTGTCCAGCGCGGTTTCCCTCGTAACGAGTAGGAGTCTGCGCGACAAGGTCTTCCGCTGAAACGGATCCGGGCGCTCCTCCGCTGACGCGTGCCATCTGAGTTTGGGCATCGATCAGGTCGCTTGTCGAATCGCCTCTGAGCCCGAACCGGGTTTCCGCGAAGAACGCCGTATTGGATGAACCATCGGATAGTTCGCCAAATCCGACTCTCGATCCTCGCCAAAAAACACCGTCTGTCGGCTGTGAGGTTACGTAAAGCACACCCGTCGCAGTACCTGAGTTGCCAAAGTAATTTGAACCTGACCAGGTCGCGCCCGATCCCTCAAGCATTGGATCCCCGTTCTCACTGGGACATTCCAGAACGGGTACTCGTTGACCGACAAGCGTCTCATAGAAAGGATTGATGGTTGGATTCCACGCCACTCCCTGCAGCAAATCCTGATCAAAATCGATCTGGGAATGCAGGTTGGCTTGCTCCACGAATGGGAGCGTTTTTGAAATCAATGAGTAGCCTTCCAAAGATCCGGCCGCGGGAGACGGAAAATGCATATGCGCACTTTCGTGGTTGTGTGCAGCCAGAGCTAGTTGGCGAATGTTGTTGGCACACTGCGTTCTGCGAGCAGCTTCGCGAACCTGTTGCACCGCTGGCAACAGCATACCGATCAAAATTCCAATAATCGCGATCACGACCAGCAGCTCGACAAGCGTGAACGCGAGTCGTCGTTGTGGCCCTGAAACAGTTCCAGTTTGAATCATCATCTTGTTGTTCTTCCATCTATATGGTGCCGATTGACACCGAGAATCATTGAGAGTTTGGAACGCACGCAACATCAGCGCAGACGCTTCCACAATCGTTATTAAGACTTCATTTCAAAGACAATGCGTTTGCAGAGTTTTCGCACGCCACCGGAATGCGGGCGTGAATACGCGTGGGCGATGCCGAGTCGCATTCGTCAAAGTCGACGAACGAAAAACTATGAACGCATTAAATGGAAGAACCGGGTGGGCCGCGAGCATGCTCAAGTACTCGCCTTGCAAAAGCGGCTCTTGAATTACATACGACCACTTCGCTGCAGCGGTACGACGCGATACCCACAATGCGCTGTGTGACAATTGCATTGAAATGGGAAAAGAAACGACAGAGCGGACATTCGTCTTCCGAGTAGCCCGACAATAGCTCAGCGTTGGAGGGACCTGCCAAGCTTCTTTCTGGCTGACGATGGCCATCGCAGCAGTGTCCGTGATGGTGATCAGTTAAGCAGAGAGAATGCTCACATTGACCGTGCAATCCGAAACATGCCAGGTGATGCACAGACGGCCCCAGATTCACCAATGGAATCAGGACGGCGAGCAAAACGAGACTAAGAACTTGTCGGTGCATGCAACGGATGATCAAACAAGGGGTTTACATGTTTACGAGCAGGAATGCTCACTACGAATCATTCGTGTACTCGCCTTGGGAGTAATCCTCCTCGTCGAACTCGATCGGTGGCATTGGATCGTTAAAATGCTCCCATGAACCAGGGCCAAGCTCATACTCTTCATCCGTCAACAGGCAGCCATTGAGCAAGCGAGTTACGTGTTCCTGATCGAGATTTTGGCCGATAAAAACAAGCTCTTGTTGTCGATCACCGTATTCGTGAATCATTCGATCCTTGATCTCGGCAATGACTTCCTCCTCTTCAGGCCACGACTCTTTCGGAGCGGAAGCCCACCAGAATCCGGCGGGCTCGAGCAGAACCGAACAACCGGCTTGGGACCAATTGTAGGCCCAGTCATGACGTGAAGCGATCCACGCGATCCCTTTGCTTCGCAACACGTTTTGAAACAGACCGGCTTCCATGTCATCACCTACCGCGTCCCAAAGCCGTTGAGGATGAAATGGACGATCGCTGCGGAACACAAAATTTGAAATGCCATACTCCTCGGTTTCGGTTTCCTCTTCACCGCGTGGAATCGCGAGCCAGTCCGATGACATTTCCTGTGCGGCATCAAGCTTGAAGCGGCCTGTGCCGAGGACTTTCTCGAGTGGGACCTCGCTTTTGGTGGATTCGAGAACAATGGCCGAACTGTTTAGCTGGCTGATGATCTTCTTGATCAAACCTGTTTGCTCCGGTGTTACCAAATCGGTTTTGTTCACCATAATCACGTTTGCAAACTCAACCTGATCCACCAGCAAGTCGACGATGTTGCGATCGTCTTCCTCGCTGAGCCCCATCCTTCGATCGTTCAAATCATCCCACGAACCGAAGTCCCTCAAAAAGTTCGCGGCGTCAACAACGGTCACCATTGTGTCCAATTCCGCCACATCGGACAGGCACTCGCCGTCTTCATCTTCAAAAGTAAAAGTCTCGGCAACGGGCATCGGTTCACTGATTCCGGTTGATTCAACCAACAGATAATCGAATCGGTTCTCCTGAGCAAGTTTTTTGACTTCGATCAGCAGATCTTCCCGCAGCGTGCAGCAGATGCATCCGTTGGACATTTCAACCAACTGCTCCTCGGTCCTTGAAAGCTGAGCGTTGCCATCGCGCACCAAAGCCGCGTCAATGTTGACCTCACTCATGTCGTTAACAATGACTGCGACCTTCAGCCCTTCGCGGTTCGACAAAATGTGATTCAGCAGTGTGGTTTTGCCTGCTCCGAGAAATCCACTGAGCACCGTAACTGGAAGTTTTTTGGAAAACGTTTCCGGGTTCAATTGAAAATTCATGTCTGGGACTCCTTGCGGCACTCGAGAATTCGCGTCAACACCAAACAAGAAATGTACACACATGCAATCTCATTGCAAGTGCAATATCGGACAACACTGGTACCGCCCCCGTAAACGTGCCCACATTAACATTGCACGGGTTGCGATGCTTCAGAGGTGGCAATCGGATTAGCAAATCGGATTGGGGGAAAGCCCAAGCCATCCCGGTACGGATGGATCGCTTCCTGGCGGTACGCTTGTCAGACGCGTCAGGGGATGAAGAAAAGGGCGGAGCGCTGAAGATCTACAGGAACGTTAACTGCAATCTTTGCAGTGTCCTCGAAGCAAGATTTCGGTGACATCACCAAATTCCTTGCTTAGCCGCATACTTCCGGCGGTAAGTTTGATCTGATCCATGCAGGAGACCGTACCACAATCCACACACACGAAATGCGGATGCGCTCCGTGCTCATCGTCTGCGTCGGAAACCAGCTCAAAACGCCAGGCTCGATCCCCAAGCTCCGTTCTCCGGAGCAAGCCGGCGGTTGCCATGTCGTTGAGGTTGCGAAACACGGTAGCTTTGTCGACACCCAAATCATGCAACTCTTCGGAAACTTCCGCGTGAGTTAACGGAGAGCTGGCGCCATGCAATAACTTAAGCGTTGCAATTCTCGCTGGCGTTGCGCGCAGCCCCGCATCGCGAATAGCCTGCTTGATGGCTTCAAATTCGTTCGACAATTTCTCTGTTTTTTGCTGCTTCATGATCCCGACTATCAATCGCGCGTTCTTACGAGCTCATTCTAGCATAAAGATGCTACAGGTCATTAGACGGACTCTTCGCAGAATCGATGAATAAGCAAGGGTCCAGGGACGGCTGATCGTTCGTTGTGCTTTTTTTTTGCGATTTCGCGGGAATTGACCAACCAGAACGCCGATACCCAAACGCACACTTGCACACGTTATGCATATGCGATAAAGTAGCATAAAGCATGGATTCCTCAACTTGCCAGCTTGGACTCTTTTCCATGCAGTGCAAGCTCGGCAGGACCTGGCGACTGTGGCAATGACCCCTTCAGCGTTTTTGAGCACCGCAAAACAAGGCTAGGATAATGAACCTGACTACAATAAACCCTGATGCATTGGACGTACCTGATTCAACCTGGCGGGATTCATTGGGAATTGTCGCTTCGGTCGGTTGTGCAATTCATTGTGCCGCGATGCCTTTCGTCATCGCCTATTTGCCGGCCTTGGGGCTTAGCTTCCTTGCAGACGAGTCATTTCACAAATGGATGGCGTTGATTTGCTTTCTCATCGCGATCGTTGCTTTCATTCCTGGCATTCGAAAGCACGGAAACTGGATTCCTGTTTCCATCGGTGCAGTCGGGCTGGCCATGATTACGTTTGCGGCATTTGGACTGGCTGGCGAGTGTTGCCCGTCGTGTGAATCAGGTGCTTCGATGACAGCCACCACAACAGCAAACAGCACAACTGCCATGGCAAACGGAGAGCCTGACAGCGGATGTGATTGTGCCTCTTGCGCCGCCAGTGAGGAAGCGACTGAGCCTTCTGTTGCATCAGCGACCGAACAAAAGAAAGATTGGCTAACCCGACTCGCTCCGTGGCTTACACCAATCGGTGGCCTCGCACTTGTTTCCGGACACCTTCTGAACCGGCGTTATGGTTGCCTCTGCGGTTGTTGCTAGCTTGGTCTTCACATTCCTTCTCACCAACCAAATGCATGCCACACGAAACTGAATTGACTGATTGGAAGCCGGCTCTACATGGCACGTCAAGAAAGGCCCCGATCAGAAGAATCACGCCCTACGACTCCTCGTTGATCGGCGAGTACGCCCGGCTTTTCCTGTTGCTTTTGATCGTGCCGCTGGTGATTTGTTTCGCGAATGGTTCGCTAAAACATCAAGCGGCGTTTCTTTGTTTGGTTGCCAGCCTGATTGTGCTTGGCACATTGCTGACATCACATGGCTACCAGATGATTCGTGTTGTGGTCGTTGGGCTGATGACTGCCAACGTATTTGCATTTTCGATCAGTCCTGATGATATCTCGGGAGTTGAGAACTCCGGGATTCCGGATTGGTCCGTTTTCCTGTTGCTGCTTGGTCTTGCGGTAGCCTTGGCGTTTGAAACAGTCGCCTGGATAAGCTCCAGCACTCGTGCAGTTTTATTGAAGGCGCTCGCGTGGGGAATCTTGCTCATTCCGGCAATGATCTACGTTGTTGCAATCCCGGCTTTCGATTCGCTCTGGAGTGTGGAAGTCAGCGGGAAGAAACCGGACTTGAATGACCCAAACTGGAACCTTGTAAATGAGGCCGCTTTTCGAACCGCAAAATTGGCGGTGTTTGGTGTTTTCACATATTTGGGTGCATGCCTGGGAAGCTTTCTGAACGTTGCTGCGTACTGTATTCCCAGAGGAGAGCCGATTGGGTTGCGCGACTCCCAATGCCCGAATTGCAGCAACAAGATTAGTCGAATCGACAACCTGCCGATTTTTAGCTACGTCAACCTTGGCGGTAAATGTCGAAGCTGTTCGAGCGCGATCTCACCTCGCTACCTGATTGTCGAAATCGTTGCCGCATTCATCTTCGGCTCCCTTTTCCTCTATGAGCTTGTGACCGGCTGCAACAACGTACCGCTGATGGATATCCATCATGAGGGAATCCTGTGGATTATCCTCTACCCGAAATGGCCTGCAATTGGGATCTATTTGTTTCATTGCTTTTTCATGTGCGCCATGTTGGTACTGGCACTCATGGAGTGGGATCAACAGCCACTCAAGCGGACGTTCGCGATCACCATTGGCCTTGGATTCATTGCGGCGGCCGTTGCGTATCTTCCCCTCCACCCGGTCCCCCTTTTCGAGCATCTGCCTGGCCTGTCCATCGAGCTCAGCCCATGGGTTGATCAACTGCTGAAGGTAATGGTTGGCGGCGTTGCTGGCTTGTTGTTCGGGCGTGTTTTTGGCGTCGTCGTTTTTGCCAGAAAATTGTCGATTCTGACGTTTGCGTTTTGCTTGACTGGAGTTGTGCTGGGCTGGCAAGCCCTTCTGCAGGTCTCAACTATTTTTCTCGTGGCGGCGACGATTTGTAGATGCTTTTCGAAAACTCGAACGCTACCAGGCTACAGTCCAACGGTGTTGCTATTGATAGCAATCGTGCTTCACCACCCGTTTTGGAAATCGATCGCTGACCTATGGCGATCCAATTAGCGCAGACGCTTTCGCTTGTGTTACGAATTGTTGACAAGCTCTTGGATGACCAGTTATAGAAGTCAGTTCCGTCGAGCCAAATCTGCCCTTATCGCGAGGAGAATCTTAAGAAGTGCCATGGAAAAGAGGAGAGATAATTCCGACAAATTTGATTGTCGGATTTCTTGGATCGGGAAAAACGACGGCCATTGCAAAGCTGATCGAGCAGCGCGACAGTGGACAAAACTGGTCGATCTTGATCAACGAGTTCGGCAAGGTCTCGATTGATCACGCGCTGGTCGGCAACGATTTAACAGGCATCGCCGTTGAGGAACTGGGAGGCGGTTGCGCCTGCTGCACTTTGGCGTTCACTTTCAAACCCCTGCTTGCCCAGTTCATACGACGCACCAAGCCCGACCGCTTGATTTTCGAGCCTTCGGGCGTGAGCCATCCGGCGAAGGTCGTCGACATACTGCGTAGTCCGGAATTTGCCGATGTCATTGACCTCCGCAACATTATCTGTTTGATCGATCCCAAAGATTGGGAAGATCCTCGTTGGCGTGAAACGGCAGTTTTTCAAGATCAAGTTCAATTGGCCGACATCGTCGTTCTGAACTGGTCGGATATCCGTGAGCGTACACTGATAGATCAATGTCGCGACTGGGTAGAAAGTTTCAGACCATCGAAACAGCTAATCGTTGAATCGAGTTTTGGCGCGATTGACACTGATCTGCTGGACAGAAAGTTTGATATCAACCGATTTCCTCTTTTTGCTGATGCACACCCGTTACCGAGCACCCTGAGCACAGCACTCCCGCTGGTCCCCCAAAGTTCCGAGAGTAGCACTCACCATGAATACGGCCCTGAAAAACAGACTGAAGATGGCGAAGTTCATCGGCAGCCTACTCCGCGGAACCCATTGCGTTTTCAAAACGCTGGTAAAGGGTACGATGCCTGCGGCTGGATCTTCCACGTCGATGACATTTTTGACCGGGACAAACTGCTCGACCTGCTGGGCTACGTCCGCCCAATCGTTAGATTGAAAGGAGTCTTTCGATGTCAAAACGATTGGTGGACGATTAATCGCGCCAAAGATGCGACTGGCTATTTCGAGTCAGCCTATCGACGTGATAGTCGCCTGGAAATTATTCTCGATCGGAAGACGTCGGGGTGGACCGAATTTGAAAGCGAATTGCTTCAGTGCCTGGCTCAATAGAAAGCCAAAGCACAGAAACGCTTCGAGGTTCACCGTTTTCATAAACTTGCCTCACTTCGCCCGACTCAGCCCCTCCATGCGCCGTCGACGAGTCACAAAAAAGCAAACTGTCAATCCGATCAACACTGAACTTCCCGGCTCAGGAACTGCGCCAACCCCATATTGGGGTAAAGCCAGATTCTCAAAATCCGTAGACGACATGCCATGATTAAACACGATCCAAAAACGATCAGACGACAAATCTGTGCCTCCACCCAAGGGAGCATAGTCGCTTTGCAGTTGGCCAAGGATCCCGTAAGCACCAAGCGGCGCAGTTGCATCATCCAGCAAATCCCAGGTAATATGATCGTGCACGTAGCCATTGCTATTCGCCAGACCGATAAATTGCGGATTGGTTCCGGATTCGATCAATCCGCCATCCAATACCAGATTGGCTGTATTGCTGCCGGCATTGTCCTCGATTTGCAAGCGGCCGGAGGCTTCCAGTGAATTAGTCAGAGGATTGAAGTAGTTCACGTATCCTACGCCAAAACTGGAATGCACCGATGCATCGAGCGCATTGAACCAGATGGAGTCATCCGGATTCACCAGCAGTCCTTCCGCCAAATTGTTCGTAAATCCTGGCTGATCTGCAGCAAAATCTCCTGTTGTAAATGGGTCCAGTTCTTCCATGTTACTTTTTACAAGAACGATTCCTTCTGCTGTCGTTGTGTTGAAGCCCAAAGGGGAAAGCACAAAGCCGGCCGGGCTGACCGTGTTGTCGTAACCGAATTCGATATCGTTATGTTGAGCATATGCAGTCGAAGACAAACATGTTATCGCTGTCAAGAAAAAGATAGTTCGTAGTTTCATCTACTGGGTCTCCACGTAAATCAGGTGAAAAATATCGGGGTATAGAGAGAACAGGTCAGTCGCGAAGCGTCTCGGCACGACCATCGTTTCGACTTCCAATAGCCCACCAAACCTCGAGTGAAATTTGGTCTGTCACGAAATGAGTGGAACCGTCTATCAACGCCACGTTGACTCCGCCTGAATGCCGACTGCTTGGACTAATCATAAAGTTGCCTTCCGTAACGCTACTGCCGTTGGCGTAGTGGCCAATCAAACCATTGGGTGGTTGCGTGTGCATGTAAGTCGGTGCCACCAGCGGCCACCCGCTGGACCACGAACGACCGATGTGAGCTGATTCAAAAATGTGTGCATGAGTACTGGCCAGCTGATCATTGATTGCCGACAAAGTTTCATATCTGGCCAGAATGCACAGTGATCTGTGACGATCATCGCCGCCATCAATCGAATCGCCGCTGTTGCCTGGCTGAATTAGTCGCTCAGAAACCAAAGCTGTGTTCGATGTCCCATCGGTAACCGAATTGAAGCTGATATCACTTTTGCCGTGCCATGTCACACTTGCCGACGGATGATGCAAAGGAATGGCCCCATTAAACATACCGGGGGTCGAACGCTCCCCACCGAAACCGGTCGCGAAAGAAGGCCAACCAGCATTGGCAGCATAGCTACCGGGGGCAGGATTGGCGGTGCCGAGAATAATGGTGTTGTCTTGATTGGGTTGGTCGGAAGGACAAATAAAGGCGCCGACCAGAGTCCTGACGGCGGCTGCGTTGTGATGTGCTTCACTTACCTTGTAGCCATCACCGTCTCCGTTGTTTTGACTGAGCGCAAACGATTCATACAAATTCCCTTGTTCTAAATGCGGCAACAATGTAACCAACCAGCTGTAATATCCTGTCGAAAAACCCCCGCTGCCATCTGGCATCCCAGGACCGATTTGATTGACAGGAAACCTCTGAATTGCGGATTCGTAGTTGTGAATTGCAAGTGCGATTTGCCGAAGGTTGTTCGCACATTGAGTGCGTCTGGCAGCCTCTCGAACTGCTTGAACTGCTGGCACAAGCATTCCGATCAGAATTCCGATGATTGCGATTACAACCAGTAATTCGACCAGCGTAAAAGCCGTCCGAACGCGGCCGTGTCTTGCTTTGTCCATTGCGTCTGGCCAATCCATAAAAACGATACGGAGAAACACTAGATGCAATCCTATTGCACATACACCCCCGCCGCAACAGCATTTCGCAAAATCACGAATCTCGTCTGAATAACATGTCCCATTGTGCAATTGGTTACAGTTACCCCCTGTGCCTCTGGGGATCTGTTGCGTGAGGACGTCCACTTCGCTCCAGCTCACGCGATTCGAAGACCACCTTCTGAAGAGCGGCTTTGTAAGTTGGGTGCGGAGATTCTCAAAGCTGAGCTCGTTTCACACTACCGCATCAGAGACCGACAACTTCGGCGCCGACGTAAACATTGGAGAGCCTGGATCTTGATCGGCTCTTGCACCATGAAAAACGCGATTCGCGATTTTTATCCAACGCCACACTATGCGACGCGCACTGCGGCTCAGCCTATTCAACGCGACCTAGTACAATGCGACATGCCCCAGGTAAACCAACCTAATCAACGTGATCAAGCCAGCGCGGATATAGTTCCATGGCAATCGTGACAGCCGGGAACTTGTGTTCGTAAAACGATTCCCGAACAGCTGGACAACCATTCCAACCAGGGTTAAAGAGGTTGCAATTCCGGCCGCAAAAAGGCCGATGACGATGTAGGCAGTCACAGGCGATCCCGACGAGAGCCCAGAAAAGTAAGCCGCCATCGCCGACGGACAAGGCATCAAACCAAACGCGGCCCCAAGCAGAGCGCTCATCGAGTAGCTTGTCTTCGTAGAGTTTGACTGAGCTTCATCAGGATTGTGGCATTCATGCTTGTGTTGGCTGCATCCGCACTGAGCAGGCTTTGACCTCCAAGCCGACCAACACATCCAAAGACCAACGATCAAGACGATGCCTGCACTTACCCATCGCATGACATCGGTGACACCTTCGTCGGCATGATGGTGGTCGCCGGTTACCAGGTGATGAGTCAAATGGACGATTGCGGCAATGCCGATCAACGAAAGCGAATGCGACAGGGCACTGGAAAGCCCCATGACCAGAGGGTGGAGCAAGCTTCGCCGCTCGCCCGCCAGATACAGCAGCATCGCGGTCTTGCCATGCCCTGGCTCCAATGCGTGAAGTGCCCCCAACCCAAAGGCAAGCCCTAGAGTGATTTCGTGTGAGTGCATTGATACTGCCTGGTTTCTCGAAGCCAGAAATGAAATATGCCCAATACGAGCTTAATTCGCCGACTGTTCAACGACATTCCGTTTGGTCGAAATTCTTACCGATTGATAGACTGTCCCACTTTCTGTAGCGACGGTTATGATTGCAAAGGCTGCCGATGGAATCCCGGCAGGCGGACGTTTGGGAAACCCATCACGACTAGCATGGAACGTGGTGCTGCTGCATTGTTTCGTGGCATTGAAGCAAAATCGAACGAGTGACTCTTATGGCGAGTGGTATGCCAATTCGCTGACGCTTTTTCATTCATCCCGGGTTGCCGACACGAACGGGCTTTGAAAAAATCTGGCAGTGAGAGAACAGCTGGTTTTGTTCAAAACGGGACAGTCGACGATGCAATCACGCAATATGGAATTTAATCATGTTCGCGCGCATTTTTTGGTCATCACATCGACCCAACTGGCCTGCCTGGTGCTGTCTTCGTTGTTGCTCGATGGTGGACGCGGGTTTCGCATTTGCGTTGCTGCGGTCGCTGCGCATTGGTTGGCGATCGCCTTTGTCGCCGCACGCAGTCGCAACGACCTGACTGTTGTCGACTCTCTCCCGGTTCGTTGGGGGATTTTCCCGTTTCTCATTTGCGCGACCCTGATGGCAAACGTCGTTTGGTAGTTCTCAGTTGCCGAGGCGAATCTGGATGCCTCGAGCTTCTTCGGTGAACCTGTCCATGTTCAAATAGTTTGGAACAGCCCGTGTAGCCGGATCGTGGCAAGAGTAAAATCTGTGGTTCATCGGCGTTGATTGTCCGATTGTTCCTCGCCACAGAAAGCACAAATGTCCGAACTCGCCGATCCTTCGAATCTGCAGATTGGCGCACTCGTCACAGGACTGGGCGGCGGAATGGCGTTGTTTCTGTTCGGCATGCGACAAATGACCGAAAGCCTTAAAACGGTAGCCGGCGGCAGCATGAAAACGCTGCTGGGCAAACTAACCGCTAACCGATACACCGCTGCTTTGGCGGGGATGATCGTGACTGCGGTGATTCAGTCGTCTTCAGTGACAACCGTTTTGATCGTCGGTTTTATTTCCGCCGGTTTGCTCTCACTAAGCCAATCCATCGGGGTCATTGTTGGAGCCAACGTCGGCACGACAATCACGGCTCAGATAATTGCGTTCCAGGTTTACAAGTACGGCTTGTTGATGATTGCCGTCGGCTTCCTGACTGACATCGTCGCCAAAACAAACAAAGGTAAGCAGTGGGGCATGGCTTTGATGGGTTTGGGGCTGATCTTCTTCGGCATGGAACTGATGAGCAACGCGACCGGTCCGCTTAGAGCATGGCCTCCGTTCATCGACGCGATGCAGAACATGAAGCATCCTCTCTTGGCGATTGCGATCGGCGCCGTTTTCACGGCCATTGTGCAGAGTTCATCAGCGACGACAGGAATCGT
Organism: Mariniblastus fucicola; assembly: GCF_008087665.1. Lineage (GTDB taxonomy): Bacteria > Planctomycetota > Planctomycetia > Pirellulales > Pirellulaceae > Mariniblastus > Mariniblastus fucicola. The sequence goes on along the minus strand of NZ_CP042912.1, from coordinate 3,191,458 downwards.
GATCGTTCTGGCCAGTCAAGGCATGATTTCACTGGAGTCAGGAATCGGTTTGTGCTTTGGAGCAAACATCGGAACCTGTGTGACCGCGATTCTTTCGGCGATGGGGCGTTCCCGAGAGGCCATCCAAGCCGCCTGGGTCCATGTAATTTTCAATGCGGGAGGCGTTTTGCTGTGGATGTTTTTCATCTATCAGTTCGCTGACCTCGTGCGAGCAATATCGCCAGTTTCAAGCGGTCTTGATGATGCCGCAAGGGTCTCGGCCGACACTCCGCGTCAAATCGCAAACGCTCACACGCTTTTCAATGTCGGCAATGCTTTTCTGTTCATCTGGTTCACGGGACCGATGGCGAAACTGGTCAACTGGTTGGTTCCCGAACGGCCGGAAGAGATTGGAATGAAAGCGAAGTTTCTCGACGAGCAACTGCTCGAACAACCTTCACTGGCTCTCGACCAAACCCGTCGCGAGTTAGTCCGACTGGGCGTTATTGTCAGCAACATGCTGGGCAGTTCGATGGGCGTTGCTTTGCAAGGCAAAACGGAAGACATCCAGCGGATCGCAAGTTTGGATGACGACGTCGACTTGTTGTACGGGCAAATCATCACCTACCTCGCCAAACTTTCCCAGCAAAACCTGATCGATCCCCAGCCGAAAATGATCCACGAGTTTGTTGGCATTGCGAACTACCTTGAGAACATCGGCGATGTCATGGACAAAGAAATGCTGGTCAACGCGCGAAAACGAATTTCGCTAGGCTTTGGCATCAGCCCGTCGACCGTGGCAGTGCTGAATCCGATCGAACAGGAAGTCATTCAAGCTCAGGGCAAAACCATGACGGCACTGGAAACCGGCGATCGACAGTCGGCTCTGGATGCGATCGAAAGTAAAGAAAGAGTCAACCAGCTGTCCGATGTTGCCGCTGAACATTTGGCAAAACGTTTGGTGGCTGACGAGCCCAATCGACTCGCAACCTACAAATTGGAAACGGATTTGATAGAGAACCTGAAGCGAATCAATACGCTCACGCGGCGAATTGCCCGATTGGTTTTGATTGAAGAAGGATCGTCGAACGTTGGCGAAACGTTGACCGAGATCGCAGATGCAAATTCCAAGCCAGATGAGCCTTCGGAGTCAGTTGAATGAACTCTATTCCTCAATCGCAGAACGTCATCCGATGCCGCGACACAACCCTTAAGGAGTCTCAACCGTGGCCCTTCGCCTGATTGAATCGATCATCCCGGCCGCTTCGCTGTCGGCGCTGGAAGACTTGCCCGAAAACGGAAAAGTCGTTGATCGTTGGGATGAAATGCTCAACGACGAAAAGGCACTTGTTCGGATCCTTGTTGATGCTGGTGATGTCGAATCGTTAATGGACAAACTGGTGGAGCGATTTGCCAACGTCGACGGATTTCGCGTCATGTTAATCCCGGTGGAAGCAACTTTGCCGCGACCGGTCGAGCCAGAAGCGAACGAAGACGAGGTTGAAGAAGAAAAGTCTGCTGAGCGAATTAATCGCGAAGAGATTTATAACCAGGTTTCCGCAGGCGCAAACATCACCCGAGTGTTTATTGCTCAAGCGATAATCGCCACTCTCGTCGCCGCTGTGGGACTAATCCGCGGTGACACTGCGATTTTGATCGGAGCGATGGTGATCGCCCCATTGTTGGGCCCCAACATGGCGCTCTGTTTGGCAACGACGCTGGGTGATTGGAAACTGGTTGGGAAATCGTTAAAAGCAAACATTGTCGGTCTGGCGATTGCTTTTCTGTCTGCAGCGTTCATCGGAATTCTGTTCCCCGTCAGCGTCACCCAGGAGGCGATCGCGGCGCGGACACAAGTTTCCGGTGGAGACATCATCTTGGCGTTGGCGTCAGGATGTGCGGGAGTGCTGGCCTTCACCAGCGGAGCACCGTCGGCGTTGATCGGCGTCATGGTGGCGGTCGCCCTGCTTCCGCCGTTCGCTGTTTTTGGAATGCTGCTGGTGTCTGGCGACTACAAAGCGGCCTCGGGCGCGTTGATGCTTGTTTCCGCCAACGTCATTTGCGTCAACCTTGCAGGCACGCTCACGTTTCTGGCTCAGGGGCTTCGTCCTCACTCGTGGTGGGAAGCCAATCGGGCCAAACGTGCGGTTCGAATCGCAATCGCAATCTGGGCAATCTTGCTGTTCGCGCTCGCGGCGCTGATTTATCTGGAATTTGGTTATTCGTTGGAACATGCAACAACGCCTTAGATTTCTGTTTCGCCGACGTGTGATATGCCAGGGAGATCGCCCGTGCCAAAATCTTGCGCGCCAATTCGCACAGTGCGACCTCAGCAAATCTATGACGTGTTTTGCAGCAATTCGCGGGAAATCTACTCTGTCAGACGCGCAACCCCTAACCGGTCCACTTTCAAATATCGTGGCATGCCGATTGCAATAAAGTCACTGGCATCGGTTTACTCGAAATCATCAAGGACGTCGCGTTGAGTCAATTGCCACCCAATTCTGAACTGTCTGCTGCCTATGCTGCCCCAGCCCAACAGGTCGTTGATCGGCTTGGGTCGAGCGTCGAATCGGGTTTGGCGGAATCGTCGATTGAGCAGCGACGGACACAATATGGTTGGAACGAACTGGCGAAAGCACAGCCCGAACCTACATGGAAAAAACTCCTTTCCCAGTTTAAGGAACTGGTGATCTGGATTTTGATTGTGGCTGCGATCCTTGCCGGAGCGATGGGCGAGTGGGTCGATACGTTGGCAATCATGGCAATCGTGGTCGTCAATGGAATCCTCGGATTTGTACAGGAAGAACGTGCCGGGCGAGCCCTCGCGGCGCTCCGCGCGATGTCGTCACCGATGGCCAAGACTCGCCGTGGAGGAACAGTTCACAGTATTCCGGCCAAAGAGCTGGTACCGGGCGACATTATTCAACTCGACGCGGGCGACAACGTACCGGCAGACGCGAGGCTGATTGAGTCCTTCGCGGTTTCTGTGCAGGAAGCCTCGCTGACTGGTGAGTCCGTGCCGGGCAGTAAAGACGCGGAAGCGGTTCTGGCTGAAGACACGCCGTTGGGCGACCGGGAGAATTCAGTCTTTATGGGCACCGTTTTGGCGAACGGTAAAGCCACCGCTGTCGTAACGGCAACGGGAATGCAGACAGAATTGGGCAACATCGCAGGGATGTTGGGTGCGGCAGACAATGAGCCGACTCCGCTGCAACGTCGACTGGCGGAACTTGGACGTATCCTCGTGGTGGTTTGCCTGGTTTTGGTCGGCATCATTTTCGCCATCGAGTACGCGCGCGGCGGCGAACTGCTGGAGACTTTGCTGGTCGCTGTCAGCCTTGCTGTTGCGGCCGTTCCCGAAGGATTGCCAGCAGTCGTGACAATCGCTCTGGCGCTCGGGCTGCAGCGAATGGTGAAGCGAAACGCGCTCGTCCGCAAGCTTCCCAGCGTGGAAACACTTGGATCTGTGACAGTGATCTGCTCCGACAAAACCGGAACGTTGACTCGAAACGAAATGACTGTCCGAGAGCTGAACGTGGGCGAAGGCAAGTTCAAAATCAGCGGAGCCGGCTATCTGCCACGTGGCGAATTTCAACCGATTGACCGGGCTGACACGTCCGTTGATCCGCAAGATCATCCGGATTTGCAGCAGGCTCTTGCCGTTGCAGCGCATTGTAACAGTGCGAGCGTGGTGCCGGGAAAACACGGCAAGACTTGGCAAGTCATCGGCGACCCGACGGAAGGTGCTTTGATCGTGATGGCGATGAAAGGCGGATTCGATCTCGATGGTGCGTCGCGCCGAGTTGTATTCGAGATCCCGTTTGACTCCGACCGGAAAGCAATGTCGGTGATCATGAAGCAGCCTGATGACTCGAGAATCATGTACACCAAGGGTGCTCCCGAAGTCATCCTCAGCAAATGCACTCAAGAGCTTCGCAACGGTCAGATTGCAGCGCTCACGGAAACTCGCAGACAGGAGATACAACAGCAAAATTCGGACATGGCCGGCCGTGCCCTTCGCGTATTGGCGCTGGCGTTTCGACACGATCCGCAACAGGTTGGCGAACAATATCAAGAATCCGAACTGATTTACGTCGGTTCGGTTGGCATGATCGATCCGCCACGTGAGGAAGTAAAATCCGCAGTTGCCGAATGCCACGGCGCCGGAGTCCGCCCCGTGATGATCACTGGCGACCATCCGGAAACCGCACTGGCAATTGGACGGGAGTTGGCGATCGCATCTGCAGACTGTTTGGCCGTGACAGGTGCGGACCTGGATAGGATGAGCAAGGAAGAGTTGGAACAAAAAGTTGATCAGATCGCGGTATACGCTCGGGTTTCTGCGGCTCATAAATTACGTGTGGTGAACGCGTGGAAGCAACGTGGACAAGTCGTTGCCATGACCGGCGACGGCGTAAACGATGCTCCTGCGATCAAAGCGGCCGACATCGGCATCGCGATGGGGGTGACTGGCACCGACGTCACCAAAGAAGCCGCAGACATGGTTTTGACCGACGACAATTTTACTTCGATCGTAAACGCTGTCCGGGAAGGCCGCGGGATCTTTGACAACATTCAGAAGTTCGTGCACTACCTGCTTTCGTGCAACGCGGGCGAAGTCATGTTGATGTTTGCGGCCGCGATCATCGGATTTCCAGTGCCGCTGTTGGCAATTCAGATCCTCTGGATCAATCTGGTGACCGACGGCCTGCCGGCATTGGCGCTGGCCATGGAACCGCCGGAACCAGACATCATGAAACGCAAACCACGTCCGCCCAAAGAGCCCGTGATCACGGTTCAACGAGGGCTGCTGATTTTCTATCACGGCTTCCTCATCGCGGCAGCCGCATTGTTCGGATTTTGGTGGGCTTATGAGAACGACCCAGCCAACACGGACGTCGCGAGAAGCACCGCATTCGCGATCACGGCTTTTGCACAACTTGCCTACGCATTGGTCTGTCGCAGTCATCGCTATACATTGCCGGAGCTTGGTCCGTTTTCGAATCCGTGGCTGTTTGCCGCGTTTCTGGTTTCAGGATTGTTGCAGCTGGCCGTGCTGACGCTGCCGTTTGCCAGCGGAGTTTTTGACGTCGTCCCGCTCCACACAATGCCTTGGATCGTCGTCGCCATATTGTCGCTGCTGCCGGCGACCGTGATCGAATTGACGAAGATCGCGTGGCATTTGATGGGAATCAACGAGAACACGCAAACCGGGAAAGAAAAACTGATCCCAAATGGCAATCAATAGGCGAACAGAGTGTGCCCAAACGCACGCGCCATTCCCGTGCGGAATGCCGAGCCCGCGAATCGGTCGCTCAATCGCCAAGAGTAGATTCTAAAGCGCTATTTTGCTGTGCCGAATTTAACTGAAGGAATGTTTCCGGGTCTGGCACAGCGATTGCAAACGAGCAACCTGACTGGAAGGCGAAAGCCCTCGTACGAGGTTTTCGCAAACCACCATCGAAATCATGGAATGCAAATGAGCTTCAACACAACTGCGTTGACGACGACTCCAGGAACCGAGGCGACGCCACTGGACCAAGACGAACTGCGTCGCATCAACGCTTACTGGCGGGCGGCAAACTATCTTTCGGTTGGACAGATCTACCTCTTCGACAATCCACTGTTAAAAGAACCGCTCGACAGCAAACACATCAAGCCGCGATTGCTGGGCCATTGGGGCACGACCCCGGGATTGAATTTCCTGTATGCCCACCTGAATCGGGTCATTAAAAAGAATGACCTGGAAATGATTTTCATCACCGGTCCGGGGCACGGCGGACCGGCATTGGTGGCCAACACTTACCTTGAGGGCACGTATACGGAACTCTATCCCAACATCGAACAAAACCTTGCAGGAATCAAACGGCTGTTTAAACAGTTTAGCTTTCCTGGCGGGATTCCCAGCCACGTCGCTCCTGAAACTCCCGGCAGTATCCACGAAGGCGGCGAGCTGGGCTATGCGTTGTCGCACGCTTACGGAGCAGCATTCGACAACCCGAACCTGATCGTGGCTTGCGTCATTGGTGACGGCGAAGCTGAAACCGGCCCCTTGGCAACCAGCTGGCATTCGAACAAGTTCCTCAATCCAATTTCTGACGGCGTCGTCCTGCCGATCCTCCATCTCAACGGATACAAGATCGCGAACCCGACCGTGCTCGCTCGAATCGATCGTGACGAGCTGGAACAACTTTTGCGAGGCTACGGGCATACGCCGTATTTCGTCGAAGGCGAGGATCCAGAAACGATGCACCAGCAGATGGCCGAGACGATGGACTTGGTGACGGAAGAAATTCGCAGGATCAAGCAGCACGCAATTAAAAACGACGACACCACGCGGCCTCGCTGGCCGATGATCGTGTTGAAGACTCCGAAAGGGTGGACTTGCCCTCGCAACGTCGATGGACGTCAAGTCGAAGACAGCTGGCGAAGCCATCAGGTTCCGATGGGCGGAATGCACGAGAATCCGGACCACGTTGCATTACTGGAATCGTGGATGAAAAGCTATCGTCCCGAAGAGCTGTTTGACGAACAAGGCCGACTGATCGACGAGATAGCCGAGCTGGCTCCGCGTGGAAATTTTCGCATGGGAGCCAACCCTCACGCCAACGGCGGACAGCTGCTCAAGAGCCTTCACCTGCCCGATTTTCGTGACTACGCTGTCGAAGTTTCGCATCCCGGACACGTCAAAGCCGAGGCGACTCGCGTGCAAGGCAAATTTATCCGCGATGTGATGAAGCTGAACCTGGATTCAAAGAACTTTCGTGTCTTCAGTCCGGATGAGAATGCGTCGAACCGCTGGGGTGATGTGTTCGATGTGACCGATCGAGCGTTCGTCGGCGAAATCCTTCCCGGAGACGATCATCTTTCGCCCAACGGCCGCGTGATGGAAATGCTTTCAGAGCACCAGTGTCAGGGCTGGCTGGAGGGCTACTTGCTGACCGGTCGGCACGGGTTTTTCAATTGCTACGAAGCATTTATTCACATCATTGATTCGATGTTCAACCAACATGCCAAATGGCTGAAGGTTTGCGAAGACATTCCCTGGCGGCGACCGATTGCGTCGTTGAACTATTTGCTTTCGTCGCACGTTTGGCGGCAAGACCACAACGGGTTCAGCCATCAGGATCCGGGATTCATCGACCACGTGGTCAACAAGAAATCCGAAATCATTCGCGTTTACTTGCCTCCGGATGCAAACTGTCTGCTTTCTGTGACCGACCACTGCCTTCGTAGCCGGAACGATGTCAATGTCATCGTGGCGGGAAAGCAACCTTCGCAACAGTGGCTGACGATGGATCAGGCGATCAAACACTGCACCGCAGGAGCCAGTATTTGGGAATGGGCCAGCAATGATCGCGGTAGCGAACCCGATGTGGTGATGGCGTGCTGTGGAGACGTACCGACTTTGGAGACTTTGGCTGCCGTTGATATTTTGCGTCGTGAGCTCCCCGAGCTAAAAATTCGCGTCGTCAACATCGTGGACCTGATGAAACTGCAAACGCCCAGCGAGCATCCCCATGGACTTTCGGACAAAGACTTTGACTTGATGTTCACGAAGGACAAGCCAATCATTTTCGCGTTTCACGGCTACCCCTGGTTGATCCATCGACTCGCGTATCGCCGCAGCAATCATCAAAACCTTCACGTCCGCGGCTATAAAGAAGAAGGCACGACGACAACGCCGTTCGACATGGTCGTGCTCAATGACATGGATCGTTTCCATTTGGTCACCGATGTGATCGACCGTGTCCCACATCTGGGAACGCAGAACGCGTATGTCAAACAGGCGATGCGTGACAAACTAATTGAGCACAAGCAATACATTTGCGAATACGGCCAGGATATGCCCGAAATTCGCGACTGGGTTTGGTCGGGCGGAAAGCAGCAGATCAGCGAATGAGTATTCTGGTATTGAACGCGGGCTCGAGCACGCTGAAGTTCTCGCTTTTTAATGGCGACGCTGACGAAGTCCTTTGCCGCGGAATGGTGGACTGGCAAGGTCGCAAGAACGTGGCGACATTGAAGCTTGAATTGGCTTCGCCAAGCGAAGACTTGGTAGAGCATGCTGAACTGCCAAACTACGGCGATGCAGTCAGCTGGATCTGCCGTTCGCTGGATGAACATGGCTTTCGCGATCCGATCCGCGCCGTTGGGCATCGAGTCGTTCACGGAGGCACCGAGTTTGGCGAGCCTGTTGTGATCGATGAATCAGTCAACATACGCCTGCAGAAGATTTCCAAATTGGCGCCGCTGCATCACCCGCCTGTTCTGGCAACGTTTCAAGCAACCCGTCGTGAGCTGAGGGATGCGAAGCAGGTCGCCGTTTTTGACACGACTTTTTTCGCGAACTTGCCCCGGAAATCGATCGTCTATCCGGTGCCATACGACTGGTTCGAGCGATACGGCGTCCGCCGGTTCGGGTTCCATGGTATCAGCCATTCCTATTGTGCAAAGCGGGCGGAACAATTGATGGATCGAGTTGGCGATCCGAAATTTCGATTGATCGTTTGCCATTTGGGCAGTGGAGCTTCGGCGACCGCAATCGTTGGCGGGCAGCCGATCAACACGACGATGGGTTTCACACCGCTGGAAGGTTTGATGATGGGAACGCGCAGCGGTTCGATCGACCCTGGCATTCTGATTCATCTGCTGCAGGAACACGGCTACGATGCTGCGGGACTGCAGGAGAAATTGAATCGACATTCCGGGTTGCTTGGCGTTTCCGGTGTCTCATCGGATTTTCGTACGATTGAGAAAGCCGCCGCCAATCCGCAGATTAATGGCAATGGAAGAGCTGCGTTGGCGATCGAAATGTTCGCGGACCGAATTCGTTCGACGATCGGAAGTTTCTCCGTTTCCATGGGAGGCGTCGATGGGATCGTCTTTACCGCTGGCATTGGAGAAAACTCATCAACGCTTCGCGCTCAGGTTTGCAAAGGTCTGGAGTGCCTTGGCCTGGAACTGGATTCGACTCAAAACGACAACGCTGTTCCCGACTGCGACATTGCGACTCGCGATTCGCAGGCTCGCATTCTGGTCATCCGAACTCAGGAAGAACAGATGGTGGCTCAGGAAACGCTTCGCGTGTTGGACCAATCACGATCGACGATTCGCACTTAGCCAGCCCTTTCGTATTATCGTCGCTTCAAAAATATCGATCGATCGATGGCAAGTTGCAAGCTGCGAATCGATTGAGGCACGTTTGCATTTGAAACCGATTCGGCAACGGTATACGATTGAAGGACTTGAACTTTACCGAGCACAGAATCGCGATGCCAGAAACACCGACCGTTGAGCCCGACGTGAAACCAGCCACCGAGCCTCGGCCGAGTGCACCTCCCAAACCGACGCCGGCTCCCTCACCTTTCGAACCCTCGTACCCGGAAACCCGCCCGTTGCCGCAACCGAAGGGATCGCGGCCTGCGAAGACTCGCGTGTATGTGCGACCAGCCCTGATTTAATGCCGCAGCCAGATCCGCTTTCAGACCAACAACGACAAACCGTCAATAAACGGCTGTCGCTCAATCTGCTCATTCAAGGCGCGGCCACGCACGCATTCTGGTCCGCTCATCACCTCGTTGCAGACGAATTGAACGAGCTTGAGCCAGAACTGATTCCGCTGTACGAGCAAATGCTTCTGCACGGAAACCTCGGATACTGGGTAGGCGGAATCCCGCTGATCGCAGGCAGTCCAAGGCGGTTTTGGAAGCGAGTTTCCAAAGGACGATTCGATCACCCGTTCGCGAAGCATCCGTTCTTCAATCGACATGGAAGCCCGTTAGCCATTGAGACGCGCAAGGAGCTGAAAGCACGTTGCAAGGCAGTCGGACTGTCGACACGCGGATTTAGCAACGAAGTCAACGGAACGCGAACGTACATGAAGCTCATGGAGCTTGAATCTGAACACATATTCGCACTACAAATGCTGGGCAAGCGTGCTTGCCATCAGATCTATGGAATCCCAATGAAGTTGCTCAGAGCTTCAATCACATCAACACCGAAATGGGGCGAGGTGCGAACGCCGAAAACGCTTCGTGGAAAAATGCTAATGCCGCTGATGGTTGGTTGGGGCGGCGTGATGCGAGATGAAGGCCAGTTAGTCGTTCAGGGAAAGGCCGGCGTCTGGCCACTGCTGCTACATGAACTGGTCAAGGGTACCGTCGAGTTGATTTGCCTGCATGGGTTGGGAGACCTCGCGGACGAGCACTTCGATGTGGCAATGGACCATACTGAACACGTCGAGTATGAGTTCCCCATGATCCAGATTGGCAGGCTGGTATTTCAAAAGTTTCTGGCTGCCCTGCCCCGCGAAATTTCGCTCTCGGAGTGCATCATGCACGTCGCGAGGATGGAGCCACTGGATCTTGAGGAGTTCATGTTTCATATCGTCGAATCCCCGAATCGCGCGACGGACATGATCCGAACGGCCGCCGCAGCGACGTAGTAGCGGCATGACGCTGGCTTTCGACATAAAGCCGCTGCGCTTGAGGCGGTAGCGAGAACGACGGCGTTCGACTTTCTGTTACGAAACTACGATTTGGCACTGGCTTGAGCAAGACTTTTGCCAAGCTTTTTCCGCCCTGAACGTCGAGGCGCTGCAGGTAGGCTTCCGGTTGAGATCTCGTTGATCATCCCCGCAAGATGATTCTTAACTTCAGCATCGTCTGTCGGTGTTCCAATGGCTTCGACAGCATCGTTGACACCTGACAAGACTGCGTTTCGAACACTGGTTCGTATCCAATTGAAAAAGTTGAAATCCATTTCGAGTCCTTCATTACGGGATTTGTGTTTTGCTCAAATTACGAAGATGTACTGACCCCGTCCAGATCAACTTGCTCTACCCGGGAAATGCTGCCACATACGACTGATTCCTGCCGTCACAATTGCACAATTTGAACTCTGGAACGTTCTCAACGCCCCGCGTCATTGGCATTCGCAGGCCAAATCTTGCAGTTTCAAAATTTTAGCTTTCCGCCTTGATGTCGCGTTCGGTGTCGCTCTTGATCGTTGGGAGCCATCCCGATGAGACGTAGCCAAGCTGATTCAAAACTGCAGCCGCCTCGGTGCTGTCTTTGATGAGATGGAAAGGAATTTTCTGATCCCGAATTGACTCGATGGCAGTCGCAACGTTTTTATCACGGGTTGACTCGCTGGTCGGATCGACATCGCGGATGAAGATCGCCACGACCTGCTCGGGATACAGCTTCGCGAGTTCAGCATAGATTACTGAGTCCTCCTGTCCTGAATCGCCGAACAGAATGAAAGGCATTTTCGGCCACGTTGCCAGGATCGATTTCGCTTTGTCCAGCTTATGGCTGTGTCCTTCAGCCAGAAACTTGTTCTGATCAAAGCCGAGATCGCGCAATAGAACTGGACCGTCGGGAATATCATTCAGTTCAACGAAATCCTCCAGCATGTCGTGTAGATTCCAGGGAGAGCTGGAAACGTAGAACACAGGATTGTTCTGGCTGTCCGCGTCATGGTCGACTCCCGATGCAATGGCGCGATACAGTGAAGCGACCCCGGCCAAAGGTTTTCGAGATCGAGCGTTATGAAAGAAAGTTGATCGTAGCATTTCCAGCATGTTCGCCGCGCCAGTATGAATGATCGTGTCGTCGATGTCGCTGATCAGTCCAACCTGTGCAGATTCCGGCGGTGTCAACAATCGAGAAACGGTTGTTGATTCTTCGGCAGTCACCAGATTCGAATCAACAATTCGCATCGAAATCATTTGCCACGGAAGCTTCCCTCGCAAATCGGGAGTGTTGGAAGTCTCAAGGTGAAAGTAGCCTTCTTCGTCGGTCACGACTCGATGTCGCTTGCCTGCAAAGTCGATCTCCACTGTCACGCCAACCACTTCATCGCTTTCGAGCCGTTGATACATCGCAACGACATTCTCGAACCAGCCATCCTCAATCGAAGGCGTATTTCTCGGAACGTTGGTCAGCACGCGTCCATGAAACCAGACTCGATCGTCGTTCGCATAGCCAACGTAGGGCTGGATAGCTGGCACGCCCTCCCAGCCAAGCCGTTTTCGAACCCATCTCCATCTCGCGTCGATAAAATCGTCGACGTTGTCAATTACGCGATTGAGTGCACTTGAGTTAGCTGATTCCATTGGACTGGATCCTGATCGTTTTCAGTTTTCGACAATCGAAGTTTCAATTTAATTTTTTGCGTTCACGATGACGCAACTCGCGAACTTTTTCCACGCCTTCGGTCAACAGAGCAATAGCTCGCCCCTTGACCAACCACGCGACCGCAAACGACCAAACGGCAATCGACTCCATCCAGAACAGAAAGCAGTACTTGTCCAGCAAGTCCTTCGTCGCTTGCGGCAGAAGGAACAGGTAGACGCCCATAACCAACACACTGGCCAGGATGGTGATTCCACTGAGACGATAGGAGGTGCTTTTCTCTAGCAGAAAATCAGGCGCGTCGTCTTCAGGCTCGTTGAGCGGGAAATAGTAAACCGAGAAAACGGCGAGCGTCAGAAAGAATGCGCCTCCGCAGAGAGAATGCAGATAGCCGGCAATCGAAGTCTGCCTGAGTGGATCGCTTCCGGCGTCGAGCGGAAAAAATGCAACGCCGACAGCAGCGATGCAACCCAGATTCCCGGTCCAGTTCTCGAATCGGGAGCTTCCCCGATAGCAATACAAAAACAGACCGATCGCACACATCACGCCCACGAAAACGTCACGCAGCGGCGTATGATAATAGCTGCTGATATTTTCCTGAATGGGAGTTCCAAAAAGCAAGAACCCTCCGGCGGCCAACACGACAGGCAAAGCCAGACCAAGGCTTCCGACCGCACGTCGAATCCCAAGATACGACAGCACCATATGGTCTGTGTGTTTCAAATTTCGATGCAGTTCCGTCAATGATCGCCCAATAGTTGCAATAAAAAAGTTATCAACGGTTTCCAGCATACCGGAATTGGCCATTCCTGAATAACCACCCGATCTCCCTGACATGGGTGTGCACGAAAGCGCTGCAGGCGTGTCGATTTTGGTATATTGACCGCCACTGAACTTACTTTGTCGAAAGCGCCGCCATGAAACTCAAACACGACCGAATTCCTGTTTACGTCCTCGCTTGCGTGCTTTCGATTGCCGGAACGGTTTCAGCCGACGACTGGACAGGCTTTCTCGGGCCCGGTGCAGCGAGCGTCGCAGCCGATGCGGTTTTGCCCAAAGTCATTGACGATGAGTCAAACGTTTCCTGGAAAATCCCACTGCCTGCCAAAGGCGCGTCGAGCCCGATCATTGTTGGCGACAACGTGATCGTGACCTGCTCCGGTGGCCAAGGAGACAAGCAAAATGAGCTGATGGTTGTTTGCGTCGACAAAAATTCCGGCGCTAAAAAATGGGAACAGAAGTTTTGGGCAACAGGCCGTTGCTTCTGTCATCCGCTTTCCGCCAACGCGGCGCCGACGCCAGCGACCGATGGAGAAAGAATTTTCGCGTTCTATTCCTCGAACGACATTGCCTGCCTGGACCTGGACGGCAACTTGCTCTGGTATCGCGGGTTGGCTGCCGATCGCCCGAAAGCCGGCAACGACGTTGGCATGTCTTCTTCGCCGGTCGTCGTCGATGACGTCGTGGTCTGTCAGGTTGAGAACGCCGGAGATTCCTTTGCGACAGGACTCGACGCGAAAACCGGAGAAACAGTCTGGTCGCAAGACCGCGGCAAGACTGCGGTTTGGGCCACGCCATTGGTCATCAAAACTCGCGATGGAAAGAATCTGGTGCTGGTTCAGTCAGCAGACAAAATCGACGTGCTGGATCCGAAAACCGGCGAGGTCAAATTTCAACAGGAAGGCGACGTCAGCACTATTTCCAGTGCTTGTATCGTTGGCGACACGGTGATCACGCCGATGGATGGCACGACGGCGTTTCAGGTTTCGAGCGATGGTTCGATCGAACCCAAGTGGTCGCAAGGTCAGATCAAGGCCGGCAGTCCCAGCTATCAGGTGACCGAAAACTCGATCTTCACATGCAACTCGCGGGGAATTCTCAGAGTCTGGGATCGTGAGTCAGGCGACAAAAAGAAGGAAGCCCGAATCGACGGAAGCTACTGGGCGACACCAATCATCGCTGACGGTCACATGTATTGCTTCGGCGACGATGGAACGTTCCGCCTGGTAAATCTGCACATGGGCGACGATCAGAAACCCGAAGTCGTTCAACAGCACAAGTTCCTCGCTCCTGCCAAAGACGGGGCTGACACAAAAGGAGAAGTCTTTCTGGGTTCGCCAGCGATTTCGGGAAATGCAATGTTTGTACGAAGCAATAATTTTCTTTGGAAGTTCGCCGCAGAATAAAATGGCTACATCCACGAAAGCAGCAGATTCGAATTGATTCGAAACATCGAACTGACTCAAAACAATATTTGCGCACTGAAGATCAATCCACGAACGAGGAACCGTTTCATGTATCGTCGCATCATCCTACTCAGCTGCCTTGCAATTCTTGTTTCTGCATCCGCCGCGATGGCTCAACAGGATTGGCCACGCTGGATGGGATCGGACCGAACCAACACGTGGAACGAAACCGGATTGATTGAATCATTCCCGGAAGGCGGGCCAAAGATTCTTTGGCGAACTCCGATCGCGGGAGGATACTCAGGAGCAGCCATTGCTGACGGAAAAGTTTTGATCACGGATTTCGTGACGGACGCGAACGTGAAGATCGGCAATTTCGAACGACGTGAGTTCGACGGCACGGAACGCATTCTTTGCCTCAACGAGTCCGATGGCAAGGTTATTTGGAAACACGAACATGCAGTCCGATACACGATTTCCTATCCGTCTGGCCCACGCTGCACGCCGGTGATTGAGAATGATCGCGTCTGGACGCTGGGCGCTGAAGGCAATTTGTTTTGCTTCAACCTGGAGGACGGAAAGATCCTCTGGGAAAAGGATCTTCGCAAGGAATACAACACGACCGCGGCGCTGTGGGGATATGCGGGCCATCCGTTGATCGATGGCAACAACCTGATCACGCTGGCCGGCGGCGAAGGCAGTCACATCGTCGCCCTGAACAAAAACACAGGCGAGGAAGTCTGGCGTGCATTGACCGCGCCGGAACAAGGTTATTCTCCGCCAACCATCATTAGCGCGGCTGGTGTGCGGCAGCTGATCACCTGTCGGCCGGACGCCATCACTTCGCTCAATCCGGAAGACGGAAAAGAGTACTGGAGCGTTCCATACGAAGCGACCAGCAACTCGATCATCATGACGCCGCTGCACTTCGGAGATTACCTGTACATCGGCGGCTATTCGAAGAAAAGCCTGTTGATCAAGCTTAACTCCATGGAGCCCACCGCGACCGAATTTTGGCGCAACAAGGGCAGAGCAGCCATTTCGGCGATCAACGTTCAGCCCTATCTCGATGTCGAGAATCAGATCGCTTACGGGATGGACCAAACCGGCGACATGCGTGCCTTGAAACTTCCCGAAGGAGAACTGCTCTGGGCGACTTCCGAACCATCGTCGAAACGCCGTACCGGAAACGGGACTGTCTTCATCGTTCGCGAGGGAAAGACAGATCGATTTTGGTTGTTCAACGACTACGGTTTCTTGATCATCGCGGAGATCACCAAAGACGGTTACAAGGAAATTGATCGGACGAAGGTGATCGAGCCGTCCAACAATGCGTTTGGCCGGCAAGTCGTCTGGAGCATGCCGGCGTTCGCGAACAAGCGTGCTTACATTCGCAACGACAACGAAATCATTTGCGTTGATCTGGCGAAGTAGCTCTTGTCGTTCCGTTGCTTCGAATATTGGCGTGGACCGGAACGAGCGTCACGGATAATTCCGCGTGACGGCACCGCGCGGACGACCACTATTTGTCGCTGGAAGCTTTTTCTTTTGCAGCGTCGGTTGGCTTTTTGTCGAACAGCGGAGTGCCCTTGTCAACTTGCGGTTTCGGTTTCGCCGCCGCAGCAGCTTTGCCAAGGTCCACGCCCAAACCAGAGAGCAACGCTCCGATTTCTTTGTCGCGTCGTGAGTCAAGCGTTTCGATGGCCAGTTCGTTTTCGACGACGTCACGCTTGGCGTTTTCCAGCTCAGTCTTCAATGCCGCGATCTTTTTCGTCATCTGCTCGATCTTCTTTCGGGCGACAACCAGATTGGAACTGAGCGACACGCGTTCTTTTTCGAACGACTTGAGAATTCCGTCAACGCTCGACACGGCGGTTCGTTTCGGCTTGGCGGCGGTTTTGCGAGTTGCCTTTTGGCCAGACGTTTTGGCGCTTCGATTGGCTTTCGGTTTCGCGCTGCGCTTCGCGGCCGGTTTGGTTTTCACTTTCGTTTTTGAAACAGGTTTCGTCGCGGTCGCAGTTTTCTTCTTCGCCATAGGATTGCCAAAGGCCTTTCGATCATGTTGTCGTTCTTCGTGGTGACTCAATTGTGACCGAAGCACCGGAAATCGCAAGCAAAGGATTCCGCGAGAACTACATTTCGACGAGCTTGCAGATCGTTTTCCAGTTCCGGGCCGTCGCGGCAACCCCAAGCTTTTTCTCAAAAAGCACGTTGTTCAGTTTGGTGTTGCGAAAGCCATTGTGAACCCGGAAGTAAACGACATCTCTCAGGATTTGGTATTCGTCAGAAAACTCCTGTTCCGCCAGCGACTTCACCTTCGCCGCAGTGGGCTTCTTTGCCAGTATCACGGCTCCCAGTTCTGCGACGTCGAATTTCGGTTTGCCAGATTTGCAGTACGGACTCTCAGCAATCAAATCTTCAAAGAAAGATTGGGGGCGAACCATGACCGGAACGTCACAGCCAAACGAATCCTTGATGCAGCTTCGAATCAGCGACTCAAGACTCGAGCGACTTTTGCGAGATCCAAAACAGACACTTCCGCTCTGGATGTAGGTTCGGACATCATCAAGACCCGCGTCAGAAAGAACGTCGCGCAGATCCGCCATTTTCACCTTGTTCTTGCCACCGACATTGATGCCGCGGAGTAGTGCGATCTGTTGCGTCATTCTATTTCGCGTCGAGGAGACGTTTCGATTGTCCAGCGGAAGGCGATTAACAGTTGCAAAAACTGTCTTCATTTGCGATCCTTTGGGGTTCAAACATAACCGAAATTCGGCCCTCCCGGCTCCACAAAAAATCATGAGCAAGCAATACATCTTTCAAATGGTCAACATGACCAAAAAGTTCAGCGGCAAGCCGATCCTTGAGGATATCTGGCTGTCGTTTTATCCCGGCGCAAAAATCGGCGTGCTCGGCCGAAACGGTTCCGGTAAAAGTACGCTGCTGAAGATCATGGCAGGCATCGACAAGGAGTTCGACGGTGAAGCCCGACTGACTGACGGATTCACCGTTGGCTATCTCTCGCAGGAACCGCCGCTAAATCCGGAAAAGAACGTCTGGGAAAACGTGCTTGAGGCCGTTGCTCCGCGGCGGGCGTTGCTCGATCGATACAACGAGTTGGCAGCCAAGTGCAGTGAGCCACTCGACGACGACGCGATGCAGAAAGTCTACGACGAGATGGCTCGCGTCCAGGACAAAATCGATGCCTCCAACACATGGAATCTGGACCATGAAATCGAGGTCGCGTTCGAAGTCATGAATCTTCCGCCGAAGGAAGCCAGCGTCGAAACGCTTTCCGGTGGTGAGAAACGTCGCGTCGCGATTTGCAAACTGCTGCTGGAAAAGCCGGACTTGCTGCTGCTCGACGAACCTACCAACCACCTTGATGCCGATTCGGTGCAATGGCTTGAGCGAACTCTGAAAGACTATCACGGCACGATCGTTGCCATCACGCACGACCGTTACTTCCTGGACAACGTCGCTGGTTGGATTCTGGAACTTGACCGTGGACAGGGACATCCGTTCGAAGGCAACTACACTTCGTGGCTGGAACAAAAAGAAGCTCGACTGAAAGTTGAAGAAAAGCAAAACGAGAATCGCAAGAAGACTCTGGCGAAGGAACTCGAATGGATTCGCATGGCTCCCAAAGCCCGTCAGTCGAAGAGCAAAGCCAGAATCGGCGCTTACGAAAAAATGCTGGCCGAACAGCAGCGTGACGGCATTGAGGATCTTGAGATTCAAATCCCGACGGGCCCGCATTTGGGTGACGTTGTCATCGAAGCCAAAAACGTCAAGAAAGGCTTCGACGACAAAATCCTGATGGAGGACCTGACTTTTCGGCTGCCGCCAGGCGGCATCGTCGGCGTCATTGGACCCAACGGTTCGGGCAAGACGACTCTGTTCCGCATGATCACGGGCCAGGACAAACCGGATTCGGGCGAATTCAAAGTCGGCGACACGGTTGAATTGGGCTATGTCGATCAGTCGCGTGATTCGCTGGATGACGACGCCTCGGTCTATCAGGTGATCTCGGAGGGCAATGACATTCTGGAGCTGGGCAAACGCAAGATCAACGCCCGTGCTTATGTGAACACTTTCAATTTCCGCGGCCCGGATCAGGAAAAGAAAGTTGGTGTTCTGTCTGGTGGTGAGCGTAATCGCGTCCATCTGGCGAAACTGCTTCGCAAAGGCTCGAACGTTTTGCTGTTGGACGAACCGACGAACGACCTGGACATCGACACGTTGCGGGCTCTCGAAGAAGCCATCATGAATTACGCTGGCTGCGTCGTCGTGACGAGCCACGATCGTTGGTTTCTGGATCGTTTGGCAACGCACATCCTGGCCTTCGAAGGCGATGGCTACGTTCATTGGTGCGAAGGCAACTACCAGACGTACGAGCAACAACGCCGCGAGCGATTGGGCATCGGCGAAGATGAGGCTCCACGTTTCAAGTATAAGAAACTGATCTCCTGATGAATCGCCGTCCTGTTGTTGTTCCGCTATTCGCGATCGCCGTGCTGCTTTTGGTTGCTGTGCAAGGCGAACTTGCGGCACAGCAGGACTTCAAGCAAAGGCAGCTTTCCGTAATCGACGGGCGGCTTGCCAGAACTTCTGACCCGGCTGAATCGGCAGAATTAAATGCACAGAAGTCATGGCTATCGTCGTGGCAGCCGGGAAAGATGCCTTCGAAGGCGATTGCCAACGAAAATCTACCGGCCCGACGCACGGAGCCAGCTCTGCAGTCCGCGAACCTGGCCAGACTGAAGCAACGGGTTGCGTCACCGCCGCTCGACGAAGATCTTCATCTCATCAGCCAGTTCGCGCAGGAACACCCGGATGACGCGGCCATATTGCAATACTATTTGCACACGCTGGACAACGCTCCTGCCTCCCGGAAGAAACATCTGGACGATATTGAAAACCTGTCAGTTGCGTTGATCGAACTGCTACAGGAAACAAGCGACACACAAACCAGGGAATCGAAAACCGAACGAATCCTTGCCCGGCAATTCACTCGCTATCGTCGCGCGCGGGCGTTGGCGTACCGTGAATTGCCCGACGTCGTGGAGGCGCGGCCAATCGAAGACCAACAGAAACTGAACAAGCTAATTCGTCAGGCTCACGAGGACCTTGTCGAAGACGCAGGCTCGGGGCGAACGGAATTTGTGCTGCTGGAGATTCGCATGTTGAGGCGATCAGGCCAGCACGGGCTCGCCCTGCAAATGCTTGAAAAATTCGGTGCTTCGATCCTTCCGAAATGGTATCTAAAGAAACGCCGAGACTTGTTGGGTGAACTTGATTGGGAACCGGCTCACTTGGAAGCTGCCGAGATCTATGCGGCAGAGTTTCCTGAAGAAGTTGCCAAAGAGGCAGCGAGTAACGAATAGGCACTGTTTGAAAAATTGATTTTCATGTCGTCAACGCGGCCAAACGTGAGCGGCAAGGCGCTAGCCGTCGATAAAAAGCGCAACGGACCGGCGGCTAGCGCCTTGCCGCTCACGTTTACCAAACAGTGCCTGGCCCAAACCGCGTTCGAGACAGGCACGAAGCTCAACCGAGTCGCACATCGTCAACTCGGCCAAGTTCATTTCGCGCCTGTATTCTCGAACGCCAACTTCCCTTACAGTTCGAACTCGAACGCGTCGTTGGCGAATCGAATCGTGATCTGCCCACCTTCGCCGCCGGATTTCAAAATCTCCGTCGCGATTGGGTTCGCCAACCGTTGCAGGATCACTCGCTTCAACGGACGAGCACCGTAAACCGGGTCATAGCCTTCGTTGGCGATCGCATCGAGTGCCGAATCTTCAACGGTCAGACTCCAGTTCTGTTCCGCCAGTCGCGATTGCAACTGCTCTACCTGAATCTCAACGATTCGACGGATCTCTTCGCGAGTCAGCGGGTGGAACACAATCTTTTCATCGATTCGGTTCAGCAACTCCGGTGCAAATCGTCCTTGCAAGGCCTGCAGAACAGCCGCGTCAATCTCATCTTGATCACCACCCTCTTCCGTGATCTTCTGGATCAACTGCGAACCCACGTTGCTGGTCATCACAATCATCGTGTTGGTAAAGTCGACTGTGTTGCCGTGGTTGTCTGTCAAACGACCGTCGTCGAGAACCTGCAGCAGAATATTGTAGACGTCGTCGTGAGCTTTCTCGATTTCGTCCAACAAAATCACGCTGTAAGGACGCCTGCGAACAGCTTCGGTCAGCTTTCCGCCTTCGTCGTAGCCCACGTATCCCGGAGGGGCACCGATCAGACGACTGACGCTATGACGTTCCATGAACTCGCTCATGTCGATCCGCACCATCGCGTTTTCGTCGTTGAACATGACCTGAGCAAGTGCCTTACACAGCTCCGTTTTCCCGACACCGGTTGGGCCCAGGAACATGAACGAACCGATCGGACGGTTTGGATCCTGCAAACCACTGCGACTGCGACGAACCGCGTTGCTGACAGCCTCGACTGCCGCGGATTGGCCAACGACTCGCAACTGCAAACGCTCCTCCATCACCAACAGCTTGGCTTTTTCCGTTTCCATCATCCGATTCAGCGGAACGCCCGTCCACGCGGAAACGATCTCTGCAATTTCTTCTTCGTTGACTTCTTCGGACAACAAACGCTTCTCGCCAGACTGCGATTCTTCCGCTGCCGAATCCGCTGATTCAGCTGCAGCGATCTGTGATTCGAGCTTCTTGCGTTTCGTATCGAGCTCGTACAACGAGTGGAAATCCTCTTCGCTTGGCGGAAGTCCGGAAGCCTGTTTCGACTTGATCTGCCCGTCGAGCCGTTCGAAGTTCTGAATCGTATCTGCCAATTCCTGCCGCACATTTTGCACGTCCGTCATGCCGAGCTTTTCACGCTCCCACTGCTCGCGCAAGTCAGCCAACTGACGACGCTTTTCGTCCATCTCGGCTTTGACTTCTTCCAGGCGTTTCTGCACGTCCGCATTTTCTTCGGCAGTCAACTGACGAACGGCCAGTTCGAGCTGAGTCAACCGGCGTTGCACGACGTCGATTTCCTGAGGAACGCTGTCGAGCTCGATCGCCAATCGCGAAGCCGCTTCGTCGACCAGGTCGATGGCTTTGTCAGGTAGAAATCGATCGGTGATGTAGCGATTCGAAAGCTGAGCCGCCGCGACGAGGGCGGAGTCCGTGATGCGAACGCCGTGATGCGTTTCGTAGCGCTGTTTCAATCCACGCAGAATTGAAACGGTGTCTTCGACCGTTGGTTCGCCAACGTAAACCGGTTGGAAACGTCGTTCCAGCGCCGCATCTTTTTCGATGTACTTGCGGTATTCATCCAGCGTCGTCGCTCCGACACAATGCAGTTCCCCGCGGGCAAGTGCGGGCTTGAGCAAGTTCGCTGCGTCGCTGCCACCTTCGGCCGCACCGGCACCAACGACCGTGTGAAGTTCGTCGATGAACAGAATGATTTTCCCGGCTGCATCCGAGACTTCCTTCAGCACCGACTTCAATCGATCTTCAAACTCGCCGCGAAATTTAGCACCCGCGATCAGGGCTCCCATATCAAGAGCCACTACTTTCTTGTCTCGTAAGCTCTGCGGAACATCGTTCTGCACGATTCGCATCGCCAACCCTTCCGCAATCGCAGTTTTTCCGACACCAGGTTGCCCGATCAGAACCGGGTTGTTTTTGCTGCGGCGCGACAGAACCTGAATCACGCGGCGGATTTCTTCGTCACGGCCAATGACTGGATCGAGTTTCCCATTCTGAGCCATCGCAACCAGGTCGATGGTGTATTTTTCCAGCACCTGATACTTTCCTTCGGGATCCGCATCGGTGACTTTCGCGTTGCCGCGTACTTTCGAGATCGCGTCGCGAAGAGATTTCTCATCGATCGCGTTCAGTTCAAGAATTCGCTTGGCTTTGCAATCCGTCGTCGCACAACCGAGCAGCAAATGCTCCGTGGAGACGAATTCGTCGCTCATCGAGGCCATGATCTCGGATGACTTTTCGAGCACCGTTTGCAACTCGCGGCTGGCACCCGGAGTCGCTTGATTGTTCGAAGACGGCAACCGCTTCAGTTCAGAGTCGACGATCGTCTGCAGCTGATCAACCGGCGAACCCATCGATTCCAGCAACGGTTTTACGACACCGTTCTGTTCGTTCAGCAAACCGTTAAGCAGGTGCAGCGACGAAATTTCAACGTGGCCCTTGGCCGACGCAACCATCTGCGCCGAAGAAACGGCTTCGCGAGCTTTCGTTGTAAGTTTATCGAATTGGAATGACATAAGTTCTCTCCATAGGGCCAATACATTTTTGGCAGGCGGAATCGCCAGGGAGAGTAATTGCAAGGGGCGTGCCAAAATCGCGAACGTCGCCAGGCACGCGATTTACGGCCGCAAAACGCCGTCAGCTGTGCGAACTGACACGCCGGACGCACAGGCTATTGGGGATAGATCCAGAGAGCCGCGAAGATCAGGCCCAACACGACGCCGTATACGATTCCGTCCAAAATTTCAGTCCAAATTCGCTTTTTGAACCAGACCCGATGCAGCACGTTGCTGGTCGCGTAAGTCAAAATTGCGATCGTTCCTGAAATGCGAAACACGCGCATGAAGTCCAGTCCTTCGGATGCGGGCGGGCAGGCGACGTGCGTGATGTATCCGATCGTGGTGACCGTGACCAGAAAGTACAGAATCGTCTTGGCCATATTGACGGGCATGTTGGGCATTTCATAAACGTCCAACAAGCCGCGCGGCCCGGCTGTATATTTTTCGACGTTCTCTTTAGCGTGCTGTTCGCTGGCACTGTTGGCACAGGGATATATATAGTTGCCCGGCGGGATGTTTTGCGATCGCAGGAAGTCCATGAAGGCGTCTTCGTTCGGGATCTTTCCGTGGTCGCCAAAGTGATGCGGCAGCACGGCCCAAAACAGGAAGCTGAGAAAGAACAGGACGATGGTGCCAGCCAAAATGGGCAGCCAAAGATCGACTAGAAATTCCATGAGATGAGCCAGTTAGAAAATGGTGCGGA
The DNA here is from genome assembly GCF_008087665.1 of Mariniblastus fucicola. Taxonomy (GTDB): domain Bacteria; phylum Planctomycetota; class Planctomycetia; order Pirellulales; family Pirellulaceae; genus Mariniblastus; species Mariniblastus fucicola. The sequence continues at coordinate 3,168,151 of NZ_CP042912.1, read as the reverse complement.
AGAAGTTGCAACCATTGTATCAAACTGGCTCACATGGAGTCCTTGGCTATCGCAGGCAAGAGGTGTTCGTAGTACCGGCTTTAGCCGGAAGACAGTAAATTTCCGCCTGAAGGCGGCACTACAAACTTCTGAACATGGTTATACAACCGGCTCCTCACACAGGCTGGAAGCCTATGCCACCTCTATTCCCACTCGATCGTCGCGGGCGGTTTTGAGCTAATGTCGTAGCAAACGCGATTGATCCCATTCACTTCATTGATAATCCGCGTCGACATTTTCCCCAGCACCTCGTACGGCAAATGAGTCCAATCCGCGGTCATGAAGTCGTCGGTGTTGACGCAGCGAATCACCAACGCGTTATCGTAAGTCCGCGCGTCGCCCATCACGCCAACGCTTTGCACGGGAAGCAATACCGCGAACAATTGCGAAGTCTCGCGATACAGTCCCGCCGCCATGATCTCCTCAATCACAATCGCATCGGCCTCACGCAGCACTTTCAGTTTCGGTTCCGCGACCTCCCCAAGGCACCGAACCGCCAGGCCGGGACCGGGGAAGGGGTGACGCCAAACCAGATGCTCCGGCAAACCAAGCTCGATGCCCAACCGGCGAACTTCGTCCTTGAACAAATCTCGCAACGGCTCAATCAATTCGAACCCAAGCTCTTCTGGCAATCCTCCGACGTTGTGATGCAGCTTGATCGTCGCCGCCGGGCCGTCCGGAGCCGCACCGCTTTCGATGACGTCCGGATAAAGCGTTCCCTGAGCCAGAAACTTAACGCCGTCGATCGATTCAGATTCCGACTTGAAGCAATCGATGAACATATGCCCAATCCGTCGCCGCTTTTCCTGCGGTTCAGTGATCCCCTTCAGCGTCTCCAGAAAACGATCCTTGCCATCGACGACGTGCAAGTCCGTTTTGAAGTGATTGGTGAACTGTTCGACAACAATGTCGGCTTCGTTCTTCCGCAACAAACCATTGTCCACCAAAATGCAGCTCAACTGCGGCCCGATGGCTTTGTACAGCAGCGCCGCAACGACGGATGAGTCAACGCCGCCGGACAGTCCGCAGATGACGCGATCATCGCCGACGCGTTCGCGAATCGAGGCGATCATTTCGTCGGCAAAATCAGTCAGCTTCCACGTTCCGGTGCAGCCACATGTTTTGTAAAGAAAGTTTCGCAGCAGGACGGAACCGTTTGGCGTATGCGTGACTTCGGGATGAAACTGGAGCCCGTAAACCGGAAGCGATTTGTGTCTGACTGCGGCGAGCGGACAGGTCTCCGTTTTCGCTAGCCCAATGAAGTCGTCGCTGACTTGATGGACTTGATCGCCGTGGCTCATCCAAACCTGGTCTTCCGCCGGAAAACCTTCGAAGATGTCATCAGATTCGATGACCTTGAGCGTGGCTCGGCCGTACTCTCGCGTCGGCGTGCTTTCGACTTTCCCGCCAAGGCTTTCACAGAGCAGTTGCATGCCGTAGCAGATTGCCAGGACGGGGATGCCCATCTCGAAGATGCCGGGATCGCATTTCGGTGCACCGTCGGCGTAGACGCTGTTCGGTCCGCCGGACAGGATCAGTCCGTTGGGGTTGTGCGATTTGATTTGTTCGGGCGTGATGTCGTGCCGAACGATTTCGCAGTAGACGTTTTGTTCGCGGACCCGTCGCGCGATTAGCTGTGCGTACTGAGAGCCAAAATCAAGGACAAGGATACGTTGATCGGAAGTCGAAGTTGCCACCGAATGTTCTCGCTTGTTGAGTCAGACATGCCTCGCGGCCAATCCCTTTGACCGGTCAGAAATGTCGAATCGCAAATTATACGGATTCAGCCGGGAACTTCGAGGGGGAGAGCTTTCGGTTAGCCGGACGCGGATTGTTAAGGCCTCACGCGATGGTTGTTTTCGAATTGGTGAAGTTTTAAACGCGAATGAACGCGAACCCTTTTGCATGGCATTCGCGTCTATTCGCGTAGAACACGCGTTTTGCGACTCCGGCCGTTGGCCGTTTACTTGCGCAATTTCGATGCTGGCTTGATCTTAACTTTGCCTTTTGTGTTCTCAGTTTCGACGTCTTCAGCGAGTGCCTCAACGGCTTTGGCAAGCTGAACGTCTTCGCCTCCCGGTGAATTCCAACTGGGATCATTCCAAATCGCAATGTCCGGTTCGCATCCGTTCAACTCCATGTCTTCACCCGTCGAAGAAAGATACCAGCCTCGTCTTGGCATGCGTACCGACCCGCCGTCGAGGAGCCTGACACTTCCGGTGCTAATCACGCCGCCAGCCGTTCGCATGCCAACCACGCGACCGCGACCCGTTTGCTTCACAGCATGACTGACGATCTCTGCGTTGGAAAAACTGTGCTCGTTACAAAGCATCACGATTGGCTTTGTCCATGAGGCATATACTCGTCGGTCTTGCGGATAGCCTTCGCCACTTCCACGTGACTGGGTAATCGCATGGTGTGGCTGCGTGAGTGCCGTCATCACATGGTCAGCCGTACTGCCGCCGCCGTTGAAGCGTACGTCGATGACCAAGCCTTCTTTTCCGGCGCCGGCGTGATAAAGATCCTCTTCCATTTGCCGGAAGCTTCTGAAGTTCATCCCCTGGATATGTAGATAGCCAAGTTTACCCTCGGAAAGCTCGTCCACTTTGGCACGCGTCTTTTCAACCCACTCATCATAAAGCAGGCGAGCCACGGAAGCGGTTGGCCTCACGGCAACGTCCCGTTCTTCACCGGCAGCTGAACGGACCCGTAACGTGACTTCTTTAGGTTCGTCCATGGTCAACAGCTTCTCCAGATCAACGTTCGGTCCTACTGCAGTACCGTCGATCTCAAGCAAAGTCTCGCCAACCTTGACCAAGCTCCTGGCACGAGCACAGGGGCTGCCTGGAATGACGCTTTCAACGACCAGCCCAGGGCCTTTGCCGCCGAGTTCGAACCGCAGTCCAAGGTGGTAGGTGGTGGGTGACCATTCGTTCTGGGCATCGAAATTGGGAAGCGGATCGCTGCCCCCACGATGTCCCATGTGCGATGCGTTGAGTTCGCCCAGCATCATGTTCATCAGTTCCGAAAACTCGGCAGCTCCCAAACATTCGGCTGCCATCGGTCGGTATTTGGCTCGCATTGTTAACGGCGGTTGAAAAGGGCGGCGCCCGGCGGTCGAAAATGGCGGCGCTAGTTGTAAAAAAAGATGAGGGTAGTGTCAGCCCGTGTTGTTGATATTAAGCGGTCTTCTTTTTGGCCTTTTGAGCCTTTCCAGATCGTCGCTTTGCGTCCTTGAGTCGGTAACTTTCGCCTTTGGTTTCGATGATGTGGCAGCGATGCGTCAGGCGATCAAGGGCCGCTCCGGTGAGCCGTTGGTTGCCAAGAACTTCAGGCCAATTCTCAAACGGTAAATTGGTCGTCACGATGATGCTATTTCGCTCGTAAGCCGTTGCGATGACGTCGAACAACAGCTCGGCTCCAGCTTTGCTTGCCGGCACGTAGCCCAGTTCGTCGAGCACCAGCAAGTCCAGTTTGGCGAGCTGATTTCGGATTCGCAAGAGCTGTCGTTCCTCTTTGGCCTCAAGCAAGCAAGTGATCAGCTCCGTCACGCGCCAGAAACGAACGCGTTTGCCTTGGGAACACGCATTGATCGCCAGCGAAATCGCCAAGTGAGATTTTCCGGTTCCGCTGGGGCCAACGAGCAGGATATTCTCCCGCGAACCCAGATAGTCACCGGCAGCAAGCTGTGCAACGAGCGGCTTGTTGACCGTGGGCTGGGCGGAGAAGTCGAATTGGTCAAGCGTTTTATGCGCCGGAAAGCGAGCCGCTTTGAGTCGTCGCTCGGCCGACTTACGTTCCCTTTCGATCAGTTCACGTTCGGTTAACTTCAGCAGATAAGCCAGGTGATCCTGATTGTCTCTGGCGGCTTGCTCAGCAAGCGAATCGCACTCGCTGGCCATCGTCGGCAGCCGCAGCTGTTTGAGGTGATGCTTTACCAGTACGGTGGCTTTGGTTTCTCGTTTATTGGTCATCGTAAGTAACTCCTTGAAGGTTATAAAAGTAATCTAGTGGGCATGACATCAGCGAGCACTCAGCAGCGCCGCGTAAGCCGAAACGTCTGTCGTTTCGACGTTGAACGTTTTTAGTTGAGGCCGGCCATCGAGTGAGAACAGCTCGGCCGGTCTCTCTTGCCGGTGCTCAAGGATGACGCGAATGCTGCTGGGATCGATCACATCGATATCCAACGCGTACTCAACGGCATCGGTCAATTGAGAAAGCGAGCGACGTTCCAGTAGTCTCAAGACTCGGATGTAGAATCGTGTTCCATGCTTCTCGTCGGATGCTTCGAGTCGCCTGCGCAGAATCCCAAAGCACTTCGGCAGTTGCCATTGATCAACGGGCTTGGCGAAGTCCAAACCACCCGGCTTTCGTTCTAAAAGGCGGAGATAATGGATCGGTTGGTAGAAGAACTGTTCCTTCTCCCAACAGCGGCGGTGCCTCGCGATGAGCCTGTCGCCAAACACAAATCGAACTTCGTCGACCGCGGCCACGACGGTCACCTTGCGATGCGCGTACTTCGTAGGAACCGAATACGAGTTGCGATCGAAGCGAACCAACGACTGTGAGCTGACGGCGGCCTGTGTGATGCGGCGAGCTTCAAACGCACGGGCCGGCAAACCGAGAAACGCACTGCGTTCTTCTTCCAGAAGTAAACGCTTGTTGGTTGACTTGCCGCGGCTTTGCTTCTCAAGGTCAGCGTGGCACTGAGCAAGTAACTTCTCATTGAGTTCTTCGAGAGAATCGACGACTGGAACAGGAACCAGAAAGTTGCCACGTGCGTACTCAACAAGTCTCTCAACGTGGCCTTTTTCATTGGGACGCCGCACCAGACAAAAGTGTTCGGCGAACAGGTAATGGCTTTGTAGACGCAGGAATTCGCGAGTCAACTTGCGATCTCGGCTCCCGAGAATCTTGGCGATCGCGACCTTGCTGTTGTCGTACGAGATTCGCCACGGCACGCCACCGAAGAATTCAAACGCACGGGCGTGGCCCTCTTGAAATGACTCAGTGCATTCGCGATGAAAGACTTGGCAGAAGACCGCTCCGCTGTACGGCAGCGTGAGCACAAAGATCGCGACTTTAACTGGTTCGGTGTGGCCACGAATGGAAACTTTCGCAAAGCCCCAATCCATCTGGGCTTCGCCGGGACGATGAGTTAGTGGCAGAAAGACTTCTTTCTGAGAATGCTTCCACTCGCGAACCGCGTCTTTAACGATCGTGTAGCCGCCAGTGAATTCGTGCTCGTCGCGCAGACGCTCAAAGATTCGCTTGGCCGAGTGGCGTTGCTTGCGAGGCGCTTTCTGATCGGCTGTAAGGATCTCGGCGATGATTGGCAGGAAGGCTTCGATCTTCGGCTTGGGACGAGCCTGTTTCTGCTGGTAGCCCGGCGGCTCTTCAAGAGAGAGAATCTTGTCGAGGGTGTGCCACCCAATCTTGTACTTCTTTACAGCACCGCGTTTGCTCAGGCCTTCTACAAGAACCTGACGGCGGACTTCCGTCCAAAACTCCATATCTACGTGCAATCTGGCACTCCGATGACGGTAAAGATATCGAACTAAAGTTCGATAGCCTCAAAAGTCAACGAAATACGTCTCGGCGCGCCGCCATTTTGGAACGCCCCTCAAATCCGCCGGGCGCCGCTCTTTTCGACCGCCGTTAACAAACAACTTGCTCAGAAGAAAAGGGGAAAGAAATCCGTGTAGTTCCGCAGCCTCCAAATCAGCCGTTGAATTGCAGGTGTAAGTATTCGCAGTGCAGAAGCATCCCAAGGCTGGCCAAGAAGCCAATTCCTGTTCGTTTTCATTGGCAAAGCTGGAGCATATGGCTAGAGAAGTAATCGCAAGAAACGTTGAAACTTTTATCGCATTCAAAATACTGCCTCGGTGAATATTCTTCGTTACTCGCCAAAGCTGTTTTTAGACGAGAGAAAAGGTACCGCGGACCCCAAAAAGTCGCTCCGATTTCAAGTGCGCGTTTCGAGCGGCCCTGTCGGGCCGGAGTAGCTATCTGGACCTGTCCCTGTTTTCGTTCTTTGCCTCCCTTCACGGCATAGCGCAAATGAATCAAAATCTCCTGACACGAATGACACCTTATTCTCTGACTGCAAGCTTCGCGTGAGCATGACAGCCATGCTATTGGTCCTTGAAATCTAATTGCTGCTGCAATTGATTTAATGGTAACGAATCCCGATACAGATCAAAAGTTTCAACAGAAATCAGTTCGGCCAGTTTGTCTTTCTGAGTCTCTGTGAGAGATCCATCGGTCACCTTGAAGGCATCTTTCTTTTTGGCTGCAATGAACTCCTCAATTTCGTCAGCAATTTGCTGACTTTTCTGTCGAATAGCCTTGCGTTGAGCTTCTGAAAGACCAAGTTCCTCACCAATCTCTGTACTCAACAGAATTTTCGCGAGACCGCGTTTAGCGTCGTTCCATCGGTTAAGTTTAGAAATCTGCTCCGGAAGCAACACTTCATTCACGTTGCGAAACAATCCAACCATCAACTCAGTCTTCGCTGATTTGAAGGAGTCTGGATCTGAAATGTTAACCTGAATGTTTTCCAGATTTGATGAGTAGTTGTCAGCCAATTCTTCTAGTTCAGTAATCTGCTCAGGGATGAACCCATGCTTAAGCAGGAAGTCCCGCTGATCGACAATCGAGTCGATTATCGTAAATGTGTCTGAGAGCCTTCTCACTGCCAGTGAGCTTCCAGTTTTTTCACGTTTTTCCTGGGCTTCTTGTTGCTCGACGCGTCTAAAGTCGCTTGGTGAAGGTAACGAAAACTTCTCTGTCCCTTCAGCGAAATGTTCGATCACAATTCCGCCATTCGAATCAACAGTTTTCCGCGTCACTGTTCCATCACCAGATGTTACTTCTTCTTGCAGCTGTGCGAAGCTCGCACCTACAAGAAGAAATGGCAGCAGCAACGCCAGAATAGAGAATCGATTGTCTTTCATCTTTTCCTCTACTTTCTATTTATTGGCACCATCGGATGCTCAACATCCATCTCACCGTCGCCATTACAATCGCCTTTCGTGACTGTAAATTTGTGGGGGGGGGATCGGTGTGTAAAAGGATTTTTGCCAGCTTCACCAGTTTCTGTCGGCTCGGAAAACTTCACGTCCATTGTGACAGCAAAATCAACCAGAGGCTCGTGACACGAATGGCACCTTATTCGTTGACTTCGAATTCCGTATCCGCGTCCAAGTCATCAATACTCATCTTTTTCAACTGTCTCTCAACGTCGATTTTCCGCAATTGCTCTTTCGTCAAAACGTCTTCACATGCTGATCGCAATTCATCTCTACAGCGTTCCAGAATTAATTGCTGCTCAGCCAACGCAGCTTTCACAGCCTCATTCGCTCGCTTGCATCTCTCAATGATCTTATTCCGCTGATCTGCTGTGATCTCCATCTTGTCCGCGTAGTCAGTGGTCAACAGCGGCGTTATCAATCTCGTGCCGCTGAATTTGCGAGCAAGGGACTGCTTCTGATCAGGCAAAAGAGTATCGGAAACTAGCAACAAGCATTTGGTACGAATAGCAGGAACTTCTTTTGGTTCAGCATCAGCAACTTGTGAACGAAAGCTATCAATAATCTCAAGCAAATCCGACCTTTGCTTGTCCAACAGCTCAGGTTGGCAGAAGAGCTCGATGTCTTCAATGGAAAGCGATGTAAGAATTTTTGAAAGGCCACTTGTTCGCATTCTGTGAACCAGAATCTTTTCGTCTATTAATTCAAGCTCTCTTTCGGCGAAGCTTCCTGGAATCGGGACCAATTCGTTGTGTACCCTCCCATCCTCACCTACACCAGATACGCGAATCCAACCTGATTCATCGGGCGGCACACGCCTAAGGTTTGAGATTTTCAGGGGTTGCGAGAATGAATCCTGAATCTCTTGACCGTATATGTTGCTGCCGAAGAAAGTTAGTATGAAAATACCAGCTACGATTCTCATGACGTTTCCTTTTTGGTGGGTTTGAAAGAACGACAGACCCGGCTTCTACCTGAGAAGCCGGACCAATCGGCATCAAAACTAGTCATTAAATTTCGAAAAGGAGCGGAAAAATTTACGACATCCTCAAACCTGCAGCACCCCTGTTCGGAACGGTTCGTCATCGGCGTGTTGTGTCACGGCTTCCAAAGCAGAAATCAAGACGTCGCGTGTATCTTCCGGATTAATAATCCCGTCCACCCACAGGCGGCTGGCGGCGTGGCGGATGTCGGTGGTTTCGTCGTAGCTGCTTTCGACTTTCTCGCGCAACGCTTCCATCTCCTCGGCGTCGGGCTCGTTGCCGGCGCGGCGCATGGCGGCGATCGTGATGTCCAAAATCGTCTTGGCAGCCGTCTTGCCTCCCATCACCGCGTAACGAGCGTTTGGCCAGGCGAAAATGAAACGAGGATCAAAGGCCTTGCCGCACATCGCGTAGTTCCCTGCCCCGTAGCTGCCGCCGGTGATGACCGTGATCTTCGGAACGCGACTGTTGGAGATCGCGTTAACGACTTTGGCCCCAGCGCGAATGATCCCGGCTTGCTCGCTGTCGCGACCGACCATGAAACCCATCACGTCCTGCAGGAAAATGATCGGCGTCCAGGTCTGGTTGCAGTCCATGATGAAACGGGCTTCCTTGTCCGCGCTGTCGTGATAGATCACGCCGCCCATCTGCAAACCTTCCTTGGCGGACTTCACCACGTTCCGCTGGTTGGCAATGATGCCGACGCGATAGCCGCCGATGCGAGCGTAAGCACAGACCACCGTCTGACCGTAGTCGGCTTTGAATTCGACCAGCGAGTCGGCGTCGATGATGAAGCGAATCATGTCGCGGACGTCAAAACGTTCTTGCGGGTCAAACGGGACGTCGTCGCAGATGTTGGCCGTTGGTTTTTCCGGCGACGTCGCGTCCGCCGAATCGCGAGCGTATTCTTTGGCCTCGGTATCGACCGGCAGGGCCTTCATCAATTGCTTGACTCGCGCGATCGCGGCATCGTCGTCGGGTTCGCGGAAGTCGATGGTGCCGGAGATTTCGGAATGCATTGCCGCGCCGCCGAGGTCTTCGGAGGTGACTTCCTGGCCGATGGCGGATTTCACCAACGCCGGGCCGGCCAGATACAGCCCGCTGCCTTCGGTCATCACCAGTTTGTCGCAGAGCACCGGAAGGTAGCCGCCTCCCGCGACGCAGTTGCCCATGATCGCGGCGATCTGCGGGATCCCCATGGCACTGATCACGGCGTTGTTGCGGAAGATGCGTCCGAAGTCGTCCTCGTCGGGAAAGATCTCGTCTTGCAGCGGCAGAAAAACGCCGGCTGAATCGACCAGATACAACAGCGGCAGATGGCATCGCATGGCGATCCGCTGGGCACGCAGGACTTTCTTGCAAGTCATCGGGAAGAAGGCACCGGCTTTGATGGTCGCGTCGTTGGCGATGATCATCACGCTGCGGTTTTCAATTTTGCCGATGCCGCAGACGACGCTGGCGGAAATCGAACCGCCCCATTCCTGGTACATCTCCCACGCGGCCCAGCGTCCGATTTCCAGGAAGCCATCGGGATCGTCCAGCAGCGCGGCGATGCGCTCGCGCGCCGTCATGCGACCTTTGGCGTGTTGCCGGTCGATGGATTTCTGTCCGCCGCCAAGCTCGATCTGTTGGCTTTGCGTTTCCAGTTCAGCAATTCGTTCGGACCAACTCATGGGCGCAACCTGTTACGAAAGAGATCTTTTAAACTTTGCCTGGCGGGCGATCGCCACCGCGGCTGCAGCAGCCGTTTCGATTCGCAGCACGTTGGGACTGAAGCAGACGGGCGTCCAGTCGCTGTCGCGCAGGCTTTGGTTTTCCGCATCGGTGAATCCGCCTTCGGGACCGACTGCGATCACACAGGCATCGGGCTGCAGCAATAAATCATGACGCGTCGCGTACGGATCAGCAACCAGCCGACTGCCGTCGAAGTCCGCGAAGGACCCGATCAGCGACTCGACCGTTTCCTGCCCGCCGACTTTCATCAGCCAGCTGCGGCGACACTGTTTGCTGGCCTCGACGACCTGTTTTTCGATTCGCTCGATGACTTTCGGGCTGGCTTCGGCGACGCTGCGGCTGGTTTTCAGCGGCACGAATTGGTTGCAGCCCAGTTCGACCATCTTCTCGATCAGGAACTTTTGCCGATCGCCTTTGGGCAGAGCGCAGGCCACGATGATTTCCGGATCGTTGGGATCGGCCACGAATTCCGTTGAATCGATCGCCAGGGAAACGCTCTTTTTTGAAACGTCGGCGATGGTGGCGTGGTATTCATTCCCACAGCCATCGAACAGAACGATTTGGTCTCCGGGCTTGGCTCGCATGACCCGGACCAGATGATGGGCCTGATCGTCGCCGAGCGTGACTTTGTTTTCACGGACCGGTTGGCTCAAGAAGAAACGTTCTGCCATGAAATCGTAGAGCCGGACGGGGGATTGATCTGTTCAAAGCTTACTCGATCAGGGTAAAATTGCCCCGACACCGACTTTGAACTCGAACGCAAATATGCCTGAAATAGTTTACACACCGCCCGAAGGCGAACCAGTCCACGTAAACCTCAAAGACCAATACTGGTCTGCGTTTCTCGCGTGGTTGCTGCCCGGAGCGGGTCACTTTTATCAGGGGCGATATGCGAAAGGCATGCTGTTCATGGTATGCATTCTGTCGACGTTTCTGGTCGGCCTGGGACTGGGGCGTGGTCGCTGCGTCTATGCGACGGACTCGGAAGGGAAACTGAACTATTACTATATCGGTCAGTTTGGCGTCGGGTTGCCGGCGTTACCTGCGGTGGTTCAGTCGATCAAGACTTCCGACGGCGGCGATCCTTTCTTTGAGCTTTGCGAGCGTTTCCCGGGTGACTATGCGGCGACGGATTTACGCTTTCACAAGATCGATCGTGATCGCGACGGTGAGCGGGAATCGGACATTCCGCGGTCGAGGACTTTGAAGGACGGATTGATGGCGCCGCCTGCCGGCCCGATTAACGAAAACGTTCCGGACACGCTCGCGATGTGGCATTTCGACTACAAGCACATGTTTGAGATGGGAGTGCTGTATACCTTCGTGGCGGGGTTGCTGAATATTCTGGCGATCTACGATGCGTTTTGTGGTCCGGCGATCGTGACCGCGGCGCAGCGGGAAGAGATGGACAGACGCAAGAACAAGAAGAAGGGTTCGCTATGATTCCGGTTGCCACCATGATTTTGTTTTCCACGATTGCGAAGATCTGGTATTCGCTGCCTTTGATTGCGGTCGTGAGTCTGTGTTACGGTGCGACTCGGCATGAGCATTTGCGCGAGATCGCGATCCACGCCATTCGAACTTGCATTTGGGTGCTGGGTTTTATGGCGTTGATCTTTCTGGTCGTCGTGCTGTCGGGTTACTGGATTTAGATTTCGTTTCAGAACCAGGCGCTGTTTGGTAAATGTGAGCGGCAAGGCGCTAGCCGCCGGCATAAGTCGGTACAAGCCGGTATAACTCGGTATAAGCCGGCGAGCAACGAACCTGTAGTGAGCGGCAAGGCGCTAGCCGCCGTTATTCGCGCTGCAACAAAACGACGGCTAGCGCCTTGTCGCTCACCAAGGACAGGCACACAGTGGTGACCACTGTGCTACGTATGTAACCAATGCGACGCGGTCCGGTTAAGCGACTCAAAACGGTTGGGCGAATTGCGGTTTGACCTTTCCGGTCAGAAAAAGAAATACTTCTGAAGAAGCTTAAGAAGTCAGTTGAACTCTGACGATGTCGGGAGCATCAACGCAAAGCATTGAGGCTCTTGCAAACTTACTCGCGACATGGATGGTGCACCCCATGAGCCTGACTTTTCTCAGGTCGTCGCAATGCCAACAACCGCTCCCCACTATTTGTTACTTACCGAGACCGACGATCGTTCTGCTGACAACCACGGCGGACGCTGGCGTTTCGTGCTCGAATCCATGACAAGCGATGACGATCGCATCGAAGTGTCGGAACGCGAATCCGACATCAAGGGGGAGCGGTTACAACTATTGGCCGTCGTGAGAGGGGTTGAAGCACTCGAACAACCATCCCGCCTGACTCTGATCACCAGCAGTGCTTACGTCGGCAAAAGAATCCGCAAAGGTTTCGACCGCTGGATCGAAAACGAGTGGCGATGGGAACGCTTCGGCGCGTTAAAGCCAATTAAAGATGCTGACCTCTGGAAGCGGATCCATGCCGCGACATTGATCCACAAAATCGAGTGCCGGTTATGGCAGTTCGGAACGCAGCGCCGCACGGTTGAGCCGCAAAACGCCGAAATGAATAGCTGGACACGTATCGACGACAACCACTCGACGCCACGTCGACCCTTCGGACCGGTTGAGTTTGAGAATAATCGCAACACGGTACGACAGCCTGAACTGGCCACCGCAAGCCACGGGACTTATCACGAGCCCCGCTTTGTGGCCACGAAAACGGGCTGGACTCGCGTGACCGAAATTGACCCTGACACGAATCAACCCCTTCAGTTCCCGCAAGCGTTTGGTGAAACAGCGCATTGAAAATCAGGGATTGCGAACTGCCAAATTTTGAACTTTCACGGATGAAAACGATGCCAGCTTTGGATATTGGCGCATTCAAAAATATAATTGACGGCAAGCACACGAACCCGAATGCGATTCTTGGTCCGATCCGCCTGGACGGGCCAAGGACACGCGAGAAAATTCGCGAAAATCCGCATCACACCACGACGATACGGGCCTTTCTGCCTGACGCCGACAAGGCGTGGATTAGCACCGAATCAGGCACCGTGACGCAGCAGATGCAACCGATAAGCCAATGCGGTCTTTTCGAAGTCTCCTGTGAGACAGACCTGTTTCAGGTAGACTCAGGGCGCTACAAAATTCAGTTTTCCGATGGCAAACAAAAGATGAGCATCCACGATCCCTACGCCTTCGAGCCCCTCCTTTCGGATCTCGACCTGCACCTTTTTAACGAAGGCACGCACTTCAAAATCTACGAACGTCTTGGCGCGCACCCTCGAGAGATCGACGGCATCCATGGCATCAACTTTGCCGTCTGGGCGCCGAACGCGCAGGGCGTCAGCGTCATTGGCGATTTCAATGAATGGGACGGTCGCCGACACGCAATGCGGAAGCAGATCCCCAGCGGCATTTGGGAGATCTTTGTCCCAGAACTTGGCGTCGACGAAGTCTACAAATTTCGCGTCACCGATTGCCATGGGACTCAGGTCGAAAAGTCGGACCCGTTCGGTTACTTTGCCGAGGTTCCTCCGAAGACTGCTTCGATCGTCAAAGATCTTTCCGGCTATCAGTGGAACGACGATGACTGGATGAAGCAGCGGGCAGAATCCAATCAGCTTGAGAAACCAATTTCGGTTTACGAGATTCATCCCGGTAGTTGGAAGACAAAGAACGGACAGCCAAACGGTTGGATGAACTATCGCGATCTGGCTCACGACCTGGTCGAATACTGTTTGGAGCTTGGGTTCACGCACGTTGAATTGATGCCGATCACAGAGCATCCTTACACCGGAAGCTGGGGCTATCAAACGGTCGGCTATTTCGCACCAACGAGCCGTTACGGCGACACCGACGACTTTATGTACTTCGTGGACTATCTCCACCAGAATGGTCTGGGCGTGATCGTCGACTGGGTTCCGGCTCACTTTCCCAAAGACGGACATGGACTTGCGAAGTTCGATGGGACGGCATTGTTCGAGCACGCGGATCCGCGGCAGGGCGAACATCCGGATTGGGACACGCTGATTTTCAATTACAAGCGAACGGAAGTTTCGAACTTCCTGATCGCGAATGCGATGTTCTGGCTGGAGAAGTATCACATTGACGGATTGCGTGTCGATGCGGTGGCGTCGATGTTGTATCTGGATTACAGCCGCAAAGACGGCGAGTGGGTTCCGAACGAGTACGGTGGCCGTGAAAATCTTGGAGCCATCGATTTCCTGAAACGGCTCAACACGCATGTCCATGAAGATTTTCCTGGCGTGCTGACGATCGCAGAAGAATCAACGGCCTTTGGTGGCGTCTCGCGACCGGTCAAAGATGGCGGTTTGGGTTTCAGCATCAAGTGGAACATGGGCTGGATGAATGATTCGCTGCGGTATTTCCAAAAGGAGCCGATCCATCGGAAGTACCATCACGACGAACTGACTTTCAGTTTGATCTACGCGTTCTCTGAAAACTTCATGCTGCCGTTTTCTCACGATGAAGTCGTGCACGGCAAAGGTGCGTTGCTGGATCAGATGCCCGGCGACATTTGGCAAAAGTTCGCCAACTTGCGCTTGCTGTATTCCTACATGTGGGCTCACCCTGGCAAGAAGCTGATGTTCATGGGATGCGAGTGGGGCCAGTGGAATGAGTGGAGTTGCGATTCCGGTTTGCAATGGGATCTGTTGCAATGGGAAAGTCACGAAGGGGTACAGCGGATGGTCGGAGACCTGAACCGTTTGTACCGTGAACAGCCGGCGCTGTACGAACTTGATTTCGACGGCAATGGTTTCGAGTGGATTGATTGCATGAATCGCGACGCGAGTGTGCTGGCGTGGATGCGAAAGGCGAAGGACCCGAATGATTTCGTGATCGTCTGCGGAAACTTCACGCCGTACGTGCACAGTAATTATCGCGTTGGCGTTCCGGGACCTGGAATCTACAAGTCAATCTTCAACAGCGACAGCAAGTTTTACTCGGGGACCAATGTTGGCGTCGGGGAAGTCGTTGCGGAAGAAGTTGAGGCGCAAGGCAAATCGTGGTCGATCGCGATTGATTTCCCGCCTTTGGCAACGGTGATGTACAAACGCGATTAGGTTGGTGTTTTAGTCGCGTGGTTTCTGCAGCGGTTTGGTGCGTGGCATAGGCTTCCAGCCTGTGACTGCATGGGCGGTGCTGGCTGCTGATTGATTGCCTTTGCACCATAAAATTGGTGCGGACGAAATTCGTACACGTGCACGCTCAAGCGCGAATGCAAAGTAATTCTGTACGGCGAAAGGGGGCCTCTATCCTTCCGCGTATCTACGCGAATGCGATCACAGGCTGGAAGCCTATGCCACATTGCATGCAATTTTTGACACGGATCTAAAACTGAGCTTGCGGCATATTGTCGAACTCGGAATACCGCTCGGGGGCTCGATCCGAGAAACGGGTGAAGTCCCGCTCCCAGAGCAATTCGACATCGCCGGTGGGACCGTTACGCTGTTTCTCGATAATGATTACCGCGTCCTTCATGGTCTCCTCTTCTTCAGGAGTTCCCTTTTTGTAGTAGCTCTCGCGGTGCACGAACATCACGACATCGGCATCCTGCTCAATCGCACCCGACTCGCGAAGGTGACTGAGTTTCGGACGGTGGTCGCCCGAGCTTTCGGTTTGACGATTCAACTGTGACAAACAGAGGATGGGAACTTTCAACTCACGAGCCAGAGCCTTCAAACGCCGCGCCATCTTGGCAACCTGTTCCTGACGCGGATCCGACGAACTGTCGGGCTGAATCAACTGCAGATAGTCAATAACGATCAGCGACAGACTGCCTTCACGTCGCACAATCCGTCTGGCCGCACCGGCGATTTCGGAAACGTTTCGCGTCGGTGAATCGTCAATGAACAGCGGAACCGTCGAAAGTTCACCGGCGACCTTTACAAGTCGCTTGCGATCGTCAGTCGCCAGGGTTCCGTTTCTCAATCGGTGCCCGTTGACGCGAGCGACTGAACAGAGCATCCGCTCGATCAACTCGATCGCCGCCATTTCGAGGCTGATGAACAGCACTGGCTTGCGAGATTTGATCACGACGTTTTCTGCGATGTTCATGGCAAACGCAGTCTTCCCCATCGATGGACGTGCCGCCAGAATCAAAAGCTCTGACGCGTGCAGACCACCCATCATTTTGTCCAGGTCTTTGAAGTGAGTCTCGACCGTCCCTTCCATGGCTTCACCACGGACTTTGGCTTCGAGGCGATCCATCGCAAGCTCGAGAACTTCGTCGATGGAGCTAAGGTTGTTCGACTGGCGACTTTCGCGAATCGAAAACACTTTCTGTTCCGCCTCGTTAAGCAACTCGTTGGGATCAACTTCCGGCATAAACGCATCGTTCAACAGTTCAGAACAGGTCGAAATCAGGTTTCGGGCTGTCGACTTGTTGCGAACGATCTGGGCATAGTATTGGACGTGAGCCGCGTGAGGAACGGAGGTGAAAATCTCTGCCAACCGGGCTGCACCGCCAACGATATCGTCATCGCCGGAGGCTGCGAGGCGTTCACGTAGCAACAGCAAGTCAATTTTCTCGCCCTTGCTGTGCAGCTCCATCATGTGGCGAAAGATGATCGCGTGAGCTTCGTCGTAAAAGTCCTCCGGGCGAAGGATCGCGACGATGTCGTCACATGCGTCGGGCGTCAGCATCAGGCTGCCCAGAACACCGGCTTCAGCGTCCAGATTGAAAGGAGGCTGCCGATCGATCGCGGTGGCTTTCTTCTTCTTTTTGCTTCTTTTCTTGTCGAAAGGTGGCTGATCCGTCATGTTGGTCTCGTACGTGATCCGATTGCGTGTCGGCTACGTTTTTATGCGGTTCGGCAAGCGTTGGCAATGAGCGATTTCATTTTGTAGCAGCGGTTGTTGAAAACCAGTCACCAAGCCGTCACGCTGCGTCTGAAACGTCCCAAGTGACACTTTTCGGTCGTGCTATTTCCTTGCGAACTTAAAGCGATCAGTCTGATTTGCTGGCAGGGTCCAGGTTGAGCTTCTCACGGATCAGACTGGCGACGTAGACCAGTTCGTCCTGCCTACGTCCCGTCATGATCGAAACGCCGGCACCCTGTTTTGCCTTCACTTTCAAACAGTACATCGATCGATTGTTTACTTTCACGCCCGAGTCCACGACTTCGACAGAGCGAATTTGCGGATAGCTCAAAACGTGGTGGCGGTTGGTCATAAACCCGTCGACTCGCACGTCCAACTGATTTCGCGAAACGTCAATTTGAAACTGTCGAGTCGAGATGACGCGGTGAATCGCCACCATCGTCGCACCGATCGCGGTCGCCACAATGCCGAACATGACGAACATGAAATCGAAGCCAGCAAACCAGATCGCTGCCAACACGCCCGGAAATGGAAGCAGGCACATGGTCAGGCCAATGATCTGAAACGTTGCTGAGCCTTCGAAGTCCAATGGAGGAACACGGATCGCGGTGCTGTCGGCATCGCGGTGTACTTCGATGTCAGTCTGATGAGGCTCCGACTCCGCTGACGAATAGTCGAATGTTTCTGCGTTGAGTTGAAGCCGCTTTTCCTCCACACCCAGTTCACGCCGGAGTTGTTGGGCCAGCCACCGGAGTTCTTGTGGGTCAAGGTGCGAAAACATCTTGACGGCTTTTCCTTCGTGTGGCTGAATTCGCAAGTTCATTACGGGCACGCCGTTGACTTCCATGTTCGCGTCCGCGACCTCCAGCGATTCGACTGCTGCAGACTGAAACTCAGTCCAACGCGTCCCAAAGATCGTCGTGCGTTCAATGAATAGCATCCTGTCTTTCACGCCAATCATGGCGCTCTGGCGAGCCAGATAGATGGCTGTGACCAGAAGTCCGATTCCGACCAGCCAGAATCCAGTGATGATCGCAATTGGCGGCCAGTCAAACGCGTTTGCCTTGATCATCGCCAACGTGACCAACAGCAGGAACCCGTTCCAAAAAACGGAAAACATGAACAGGCCGTTGGAGCCTTTGGATAACGTCCGTTTCGGAATCCGATAGACGACAGAATCGCCCTCTTCGATTGCTTCCAGTTCGCTGTCTTCAGGAAGTTCAAAGTCCGCCGATTCGATTTCATCTTTTGAAAGTTGCTCAACGGTGACGCCAACTTTGGGCGATGGCTGTTGCTGTTTCGACGAATCCCGAACAATCAACACAGCATCGCTGCGGTTACGATTCAGCTCCTGCGCGACCGCCGCTGCAACAGGTTGCAGCACGTCCGCTGGATAAGCCGGAGCGATCAGTTTTCCTTTCAGCTTCCGCGTCGAGATGGAGAAAAAGTCAGATGCGTCGCCGCCGAAAAACGTTCCCAGCAAGCCGAGCGCTTTCTGTTCGTCATCAGAATCCCGCTCTCCCGATTTCACGGCAGCTAAAGGCAGCACGAACAACTGCTTCACGTCGCCGCGATTGATCTTCGTTTTAAAGCTGAACCAGCCAAAGCGTTCGCAACTGACAATCCGCTTTGGACCAACCGTTACGACGCATCGCGTCCGGTTGTGAACAATCGCCATCCCCAACGCCAACAGTTTTGCTGTTCCGTAAAGCCCAACGAGCCCGAAGCACCCAAACCCGACCAACAGCAGTCCAAAAATGTTGCCCTGCCAGACGACATTGATTCCCCATCCGACCGGCACCGAGATCCACGAGATCATAAACAGCGTGGCCATGGCACCGAACGCGATCACAAACCAACCGGCACGGGCAACCCCGCCGAGTAGTCGGCAAGGAAGGCAAATCTCGACTCCGTCCCCAAGGGGCGTGATCTCGATACCTGATTCTTCCATGCCAGATCCTAGCCAGGGCGATGTGGTTGAAAGACAGTCGTACGAGGATTCGTCGACGCCTTCAACAGCTGACCGGCTTCTTCATAGAGCCATTGCTGCGAGCGAATCTGACGTTTCTTTTTCGGTTCCACGGGAACGTAGGATCCGTCCGACATTAACTCGGTCGCCGACTCGCTGTCGTTGAAGTAGCTGTTGAGGATTTTCAACAGCCGATTCTTGCAATCGCGGTCTTCAATCGGAACCAACAACTCAACGCGACGATCAAGATTTCGGCCCATCCAGTCGGCGCTGGAAATGAACATCTTTTCGTCGCCGCCGTGATAGAAGTAGAAAATCCGAGAGTGTTCCAGAAAGCGATCCACGACGCTGATCACGCGAATGTTTTCGCTCATCCCTTTCTTGCCAGGCATCAAACAGCACAGCCCGCGAACGTTCAGCCGAACCTCGACGCCAGCCTGAGAGGCTTCGTAGAGCGCATCAATGATTTCACGGTCGACCAGCGAGTTGACCTTCACCCGGATCGCAGCCGCGTTGCCCTGTCGTGCACTTTCAGTTTCGAACTGAATATATTCCAAAGTCGTTTCGCGCAAATTTATCGGCGCCGCAGCAATCTTGCCCATTGATTGGGGAACAGAAAGTCCCGTGATTGCATTGAACAGATGAACCGCGTCGCGACCAAGCTGTTCGTCGCAAGTGAAAAAGCTGACGTCGCTGTAGACGCGAGCCGTCGACTCGTTGTAGTTCCCGGTTGCGAGATGCATGTAGCGCTGAATCCCTGTGGCTTCCTTGCGAATCACGACGCACATTTTCGCATGCGTTTTGAGCCCTCTGACGCCGTAGATCACGTCGACGCCGGCGGCTTCGAGGCGTTTCGCCCATTCGATATTCCGGGCTTCGTCAAAACGAGCCTTCAGCTCCACGATACACGTCACATTTTTTCCATTGGCAACCGCGGTTTCGAGGGCCGCCGCGATCTCGCTGTCCCGCGCCGTTCGATACAGCGTCTGCTTGATCGCAATCACACGGTCGTCAGTTGCCGCAGCGCGAATGAAGTTGACGACCGCATCGTAGCTCTGATACGGATGATGGATGAGCCGATCCTTTTGCGCGATGGTCGCGAAAATATCATCGTCGCGATCGAACTCGGGAACACCATGCGGCGGCCATGGTTCGTTCTTGAGATGCTGAAAACCTGGCAGCCCACCAATCGCGAACAGATCGACCAACGCAAGCGGACCGGCCAAACGATAGGTGTCGGGTTCTTCGACGTTGAGCAGTTTCTGCAGAAACCGACCGGTGGCTTTGCTGGCCTTTGAAGATATCTCGAGGCGAATGCAATCGGTCATCTTGCGAGCTTCGATAACTTCTTCCATCCCGCGGAGCAAGTCAGCTCGACCATCGTCATCAGCGAGCACGACGTCGCCGTTACGCGTAACACGGAACGTGGTCCAATCCAGAACTTCCTGTCCTGGAAACAGATCCTCAACGAACAGGCCGATGATGTCTTCGAGAAACATAAAGCTGTACTGATCGCTCGTGGGAACAGCCCATACACGAGCAAGATTTCGAGGCAACGGAATGATAACAAATCGATGTGCCGAATCTGTTTTTGCCGCGTCAGCTTCGGCGTATAAACTCGAATCCTCACTTGTGGCCGCATCCTTCGGAATCAGGCGAGATTCTTTGCTGTCCTTGATGCGAACACACACATGCAGACGAAGCCCGCGAATAAACGCTGGCGGATGCGATTCGTCTACACCGATTGGCGCCATGCTGGTGACAATCTCGCTTTCGAAGTGGCTGCGCAGAAAATCACGTTGGATATCGGAGAGCTCTGTCCGCCCCAGTTTTCGGATGCCGCACTCGGCCAGCTTGGGCAACAACTCACCAAGGCAATCGATTTGCCGGTTCTGCATATCCCGAACTCGCTCGCGAATCATTTTGATTTGCTCGTTGGCGTCGAGCCCTGAAATGTCGGTAATCCCGGAAGACGAACGCTTCACCATCTTCAGCCCGCCAAACCGGACCATCATGAACTCGTCAAGATTCGATGCCGTGATAGCGAGAAACTTGACTCGTTCAAGCAGCGGCACGGATTCCATAAAAGCTCGATCAAGCACCCGCTTGTTGAACTCGATCCAACTGGCTTCGCGAGGGAGATACAGGTTCTTTTTCTTTTTCATCGCTTGCTCGTCAAATCCATCAAATCGAAGTGCTGGTCAGGACTACCGGTTTGCCAAAGATACTCTCAAACAGCCTGCCGGCCTGTCGCAGCTCCATCCTCTCCAACGACAGGTCACTCATGTCTTCGGTCACCAGCTGAATTTCGTGAGGCAGCATTTTGCATTTGATCGAATCGATCCTTTGCGTGTTCGAAGCGTTGAGCGCGATTGCCAATCGAAGGATCGAAGACATTTTCGACACCGCGACTCGGAGGTCACGGCTGAGCGAGGAATATCCGATATGCCGCGAACTGGGCATCGCGCGGCGATGATACCTCGCAACCAGGGCCACGATCCGTTTGTCTTCACTACCAATGCCAAAGAACTCTGAGTTTTCGATGATATACATCGAATGTTTGTGGCTGCCCTTGTTGCTGATGAACGAACCGACCTGGTGCAGAATCGCCGCCACCTGCAACAGGCCGCGGAAACGGCCGGACATTCCGTGCAACGGCTGAAGTTGATCGAACAGCATGCTGGTGAGCTTGGCCACGTGAATCGAATGCGCCTCGTTGAAGTGATACTTTCGCCCGAGCTGCGTCGCTCCGCGGAGAATCTGCTCGCCAATTGACGGGTTCCACATCCGCCCCTTGGCCATCTCCGAAATCATTCCGTCGCGAAGATTCACATTGGCCACCGTGATTTTGTCGATTCCCCATGCTCGTGCGAACGTGGCGACAGTCAACAAACCGGGGCCCAACAATTGAGCGTCTGGCAGGCTCATGTGGTGTCTCATGACGATATGCTCCGGACTGCTCTCGAGCACCTCATTGACGAATCTCTCAAGTGCCTTGAGCTTGATATCTACAAGTTCGTTCCCAATCGTCGACTGCTTGATTTCCGACGCCGCGAAACGGATGTCGCCGCCCATCGCGATCAGGCTGTCCATCGTGTCTGGCACGGAATCTTTCAACAGCACGATTGTGTCGCGAATCTGACGCTCCATCAATTCACGCGCCTTCGCTAGCGGAGCATCATAAAGTTCCAGCCGTTGACGCATGCGCAGCGCCCCAAGCCGGTACGCGCGAGCAAACGCCACGTTTCCATTGGACAGCCAAAGCGCTTCCGTTGTGCCACCGCCGACCTCAACCGCCAACGTTTCGCCTTTGAAATACTTTGGAGCAGATTTAATGTAGGGCTGAATTCCGCGATACGTGATCCGGTGAAGCTCTGCTTCGTCGAAAGAATTGATTTCAAAACCCGTCGCGACGTAAATCCGGTCCAGAAAGGCCAGACGATTGGAGGCTTCGTTAACGCCGCTGGTTGCGATGACGCGAATATTGTCTGGATCAGTGATTTCGTACTCATCCAGTTTCGCACGATAGATCGACAGCACGTGAACGCAATTTTCGATCGTATCGCGGGCGATGACTCCGGTGCTGAAAGAGTCCTTCCCCAGACTGAGGGCTTGCGAGAACGATTCAAGCTTGCGTATCGATCCGTCATAGCGAATCTCTGCGATCTGCATCCGCAGCGAAGACGCACCGACGTCGATCACGGCTACCATTTTCGGTTCCGCGTTGCGTTCTACATTTGAATACTGAAGATCCCGATTCATGAGTTCGAAGTCACCGCCTGTTTTCCTAATGCCGCTGCCCCCATCACTCCCGCGTCGTCGCCCAGTTCGGCTTCCTTGATTTCAAAAACGTCCTTGAGCGATCCGAGGATGCGGCGACGAGCTGCTTTTTCGATTCGTGGCAGCATGATTTTGCCCATCGCTTCGATCAGCCCGCCACCGAACACGATTACATCCGGCGCCATCAGGTGAACCATCGTGACGACGGAAAGTGCCAGATGATCACAGGCGTCGTGCACGATCTGAATGACGGCTTCGTCACCTTTTTCAACGCTGTTCTTTAAAGCCCCGCTGCGAATGTCAGAGATATCCGTTCCAGCGTCCTCGCGCAAATGCGGCGCGTCGCCGCGATAGGCCGCAAGGGCGGCTGCTCCAGCGATCGACAGTCGCGAAGCGACAGCTTCCAGCGAACCCGGGTTTCCGGCACCGTCGCGGGGCCCACCAGGCATGACGGGAATATGTCCGATCTCCATACAGGTACAATTCGCACCGCGAATCAACTTGCCCTCGTACACGCAACCGCCGCCAATTCCGGTTCCCGGAAAGATTCCCGCAACACAACGCTTGCCTTTGCCGGCACCGAACATGTACTCACCAAAAACACCTGCGTCGACATCATTGGCCACGGCGACCGGAAAGCCAAATTCTTTCTCAATCGACTCACCAACGGCAGCATTTTCCCACCCCAAATTGGGAGCAATGCGAATCATTTTCTTTTCAAGATCCAAAGGCCCGGGACAACCGATTCCGAGTCCCTTGATCTTTGAATTGTCAACGCCCGCGTCCTCCATGGCTTCCTTGATCACGGAGTTGATACGCTTCAGCCCAGCGGCTTTCCCGTCGTGGCCTTTGGTTTTCTTCCGGGCCTTACCCAACGGTTTGAAGTCGGCATCGTAGACGACTGCGAGCATCTTTGTGCCACCAAGGTCAAATCCGATCCAGCAGTCGTCTGTTTGGTCACTCATTAAATATCCGTTGCGAAAAAGTACTTTGGGTCAAACATTATCGTTCATAACGTCGTCGTTGGAAAGAAGGCGATCAAGAACTCCGTCGGAACGAATCGATCAAAATTTGTGTTATCATTCGACGTCCCCTGCCCCAACTTTCTTCGCCAATGTCAATCAGCAAAGTTCTTTCACCCGAAGAGTACGTCGAGCAGGCGTATCTGTTTAAAGCGTTGATGGAGCGGATGTCGGCCGACGAGCCCATCCAGGAATTGCTGGGCTATCTTCGAGAAGAAATCCTGGCAACGACCAAGCTACCGATGGCGATCGATTTTTTGTTGGCGGAAGTCAAGCAATTGGGCACGATGGCGACCGCGATGAAGCGGATTGCTCACTACTTCACGCCCTACCAATCGTTTCTGATCGGGACCGCGGAAGACGATCACGCCCAGCTTCAAATGAGGTCGGCGTTGCATCTGTTATATCACGATGCAAAACTTCGCAGCGAACATGCCGATCGACCAACGATGTTCTTCCATCAATTTGAATCGCTCTGCCGCCACAGCCTGGATTACGACTACGGGCTGCAGGCGATCGCGGTCGATCCGATCTACGACGACACGTGGCAGCGCTGGATTCTGGGCGTACGGCACAAGCTTGGCATGGTCGACATGGCCGATCTTGTCTACATCCACAGCGAGTATTATTTGCAACGCAAACGGGAAGACGACGAAACGCCTGACCCAATTCTGTTTGGCGAAAAAGAAGGCCGCATCGCGCTGGCCAACCGCACCAAGGAAACACACTATCTGTTTTTGGCGCTGCAACGTCAGCTTGGCTATCCGCCGGTGCCGTTGCCTCAGAAAGTCGACCCGGCGGACGAATTGATCCCGAAACTAAAGAGGATGGTTGAGCGATTGGAAGTGCGCGTCAAGTTTCTTGAGGACGAGCAGCGTAACCAGGGAATCGATCTGAGCAAGTTCTACAAGAAAAACCAGAAGCCATAGTTGTCGGCTCGCCAAATCGCTCTGCTTACGGCGTGATCAAAGACAGCGAACTGAAACCAGAAAGATTGTTACGAGCGATTCCAATATCGTTTGCGTTCACGCGGCCACTCCGATCGATATCGAATGCGTTTTCGACTCCGACGGTGAAGAATCCGCTCAGGTTGTTCCGCAGTCGCCCGATGTCGGTCGCGTTAGTCCGCGCTGCCGTAGGCGAGTCTCCGGTTTCGCCGATCAAGTTGCCAAAGTAGCTCACGTCCTCAACCGAGAGGCCGGTGTTTGCGTTGGCAAGAATTTTGATTTCCAGCCACGTGTTGACGATCGCTCCATTTGGCCACACCACAGTCACGCGGTTCGGCGCGCCGCCCATTCTAGCCGTAAACGTCACGCTGGTCGGCTCCGGAGCTGATTCCCATTTGGCGACATTGTTGTCGTTTCCAATGCGAAATTCAAAATCACTCCTGGAGACATCTGACGTTGCCGGAATCTCAAAGATGACACCGTTGATTCCTTTGACATACGAAGTGTAGTTCGCAAACGTCGCGGTTTGGCCGGGCAGCAAAGCCTGCTTGTCTGACGCGGCGGCATCGAAGTCTGCCGCGTTGGCGCTGGCATCGTCGCCGTCAAACCTGCTTTCGTTGTAAAACACAAAACGGTTCACGACTTCATCCTCAACACCCAGATTTCCCCCAGGGCCGTAAACCGGAATCGGCTTGCCGAACTCGTAGGCGCCCAAGTCAGGCGCGGTTCCGGTAAACCGATCGTTAAAGCCGGTTAGCGCGACGCCGACATCGATGGCTGAACTTTGTGCAGCGAGCTCGAAACTTGGCGGACTATGTTCTTCCACAGGAATTGCCGGAACCGACACCGAGTCTTCGAAGACGCTCAAGTCCAACTCGACCGCGTCTGTTTCGGTTGTCAACGCCTGCATTTGTGCCAGCCCGTCGAAGTTGGTTGCTCCGATTCTTCCCACGAACGATCCGGTTCCGCTGGACCCAAAACCGTCGTAGTTAAAGTCACACGTCGCATCGGCAGACGGAAGGTACAGCACGCGCCCGGCTCCGTTGCTGAATCCGTTGAAAGTTCCTGCGGGCCCACCGATGAAAATGTTGTTGCGAGAAACAGACCTCGAAAAACCATTGCTGGTGATCACATTGAAAGCATCGCCCGGTTTTACAATCGTGTTGTGATACCAAAGGTTACCGTCGCTAGATCGCTGGGGTTTGAAAGCCTGATAGACTGCGTTGTAGACCACGTTGCGATAGAAATACGTCGGTCCGCCAAGCGACGGTTGAGAACTAAGCGCGATAAAGCAATCGGTGACACGATTGTGGTGCACGCGAACGTTCCCCATCCCAAAGTCGGCTTCAATCCCGTCATCGCCACACCGGTAGATGTCATTGCCGTAGATATCGATCGATTGCTGATTCACAGCGTCACTGTCTTCCAACAGAGAAATGCCGTCGCGGAATCCTTCAACCCGATTGAACGCGATCACGTTCCCTGGTCCCGTCAGCACGATGCCTTCCCCGAGGTTGTTGCCGCTATTTCCGAGTGCAGGTTCGTTCCATTGCGTTGGCCCAATGACCGTATTGTCCTTGATCAGCGAATCGCTAACGCCCGCGCCAAACGAGACGATCCCATCGCGGTCGGTGATGATCAAACAGTCGCGAATCACAATATCGTTGGATCCGTTGAACTTGATTTGCCCTTCGACAGTCAGCCCAACGATGTGAATAAATCCAAAACCGTCAAATCGAATGTCACCGTTTACGACTGCGCCGCCAAAGTTTTGAGCGCGGACCACGATAGGTTCGGCCAACGTACCATTGGCGAAGACATTGATCCCCGAATAGTTGCCGTCGGCCAAAACCAGAACATCACCCGGGGAAACGTTCGCGAGTGCTGCTGCAATTGTTGCCGGCGTGACGACTTCAGTGGCTTGATCGGAACTGCCAGGCCACGTTCGTGTCGATGCTGAAATGGTTTGCGTCGCACTTCCGCCATCCGGATCAGTCAATGCAAGTTCAATTTCATAACTGGTTCCCGCGGCAACCCTGGTGATACTGCCCGAGTGTTTATTCGCCCAACTGAAGCCTGCGTTGGAACCCGCCGGAACTCGCCGAAGTGGAGCACTGTCAGTCCAGTCGGTCTGTCCGCTTTGTCGATACCGCACCGCGACCGATCCGTTGTTGTTATCGTCGCCGGCAATCGGCCAATCGATCGACAGGTTCTCGATCGTCGGAAATGGGGCCGTCGCCGTTCCGGCAGTTGTTGCGTTTTGCGCGACTGCGTAGTCGGGGCCAAACGTTCCGTACAGCGAGAGTTGCAAGGCCAGCAAACAGATTGCTTTGCGCAAAAATCCAGACTGGAGTTCGTTGAGAAAACTCATAGCACTTCCTTCGTTGCGAACAGGAGGGATTAAGCGTGGGGTGGAAGTGGCCAAGCCGTTCAAATCCTAGTCCTACGATCTGTCAAAAGCAATTAGCAGCACTTCGAAAACTCGGCCTCGCGACACGTTATTGCTTTCCTGCTTGTTCTGCCAGGGTCATGCTTGCACCTTGCAGTTCGAACTTCCAGTGGAGCGGAAGGTTGGGAAAGTCAGGCAACTGTTCGTGCAAAACTCTTCCAGACGGCTTGTTACAATCGCAAAAGTTTAACGCTATGCGATGGCGAAATTGTAACAGCACGCTTTGCCAAACTTCTCCAGCTTCGATGCCCCATCATGAACGACGACTTCCCGAACGACATCTCGACGAGTTGTTTGATCACCGTCAATGGAGACCCACTTTCAGCGAATTTCGAGACCGCAGATGACAAGGACTGGTTTCGTTTTGATGTCGAACCGTATCAGGTCTATCAAATTCAAACCGCGGACTATCGATTTGCAACTGGCATCTACGATCAGCAAGGCGACTTGCTGTAGAATTTGTTTGCGAGTTCAAGAAGATTCGTCGCCTCAGAACAGGGCCATGTTTTTGTCGAAGCTGCTGCGTTTTCGGTGACTGAATATGAAATCAGCGTCTTGACTCCTGTGGACGACGACACCAGCTCTTCAGCCGCTCTGAATCTCCGGTTCCCTACGTCGATCGGTGCTCCTTAATCGGTGGCAACATCGAAACTCCGGGTGACATCGACCTCATGCGCTTTCAGTTCGCTTCCGGATTAACGCAGACGCTTACGCTTCACGGCGCCGATTCAAGTGCAGGAACTCTGGCCAATCCAATTTTAAGGATGTATGAAAAAGGAGGCAGATGCCGTGATGGTGTTGCCAAACAATTGGCCGACGCGCGATCCTTCGCAAAAGCTGGTCGACTTTGTGATGGACAATGGCTCGGATCTTTTCACTGACTTGTCACCGGGCAACCAGGGCTATTTCGAAATGGTCCGAGGCGTCGGCAAACTGATCGAGATGAAAGACCTCGACGACACGCCTCGCACCGAATCGGTGATGGGCTTGCGGACAGGAGGCAAATGGGAAGATCTTCCGTTTCCAAGCACTCCGCTTCCCGCGGATCTGATCAGCGACGCGTGTTTGACACGACGATCAACAGCTACCCGCCAGCCGACAGAAGATTCGAAATCAAAGCCGGCAATTCAGCAGACGATCGACATTTCCACCGGCAAGAGCAGGAAACGTTTGAAGCTATTTCTGACGTCGGTGGAAATGACTGGATCAGTGCGAGTCAGTCGCAGTTGAGCGCACGATTAATCTCGACCCGTCGAAGTCCAACTTCACCGGGAGTGGAGACGGCGATCAGAGGCAAACGTTCGTCATCACGTTTGACGCCGAAATTGAAAACGCTGTCGGCGGCGATTTAGATGGCTCAATCTTCGGCAACCGGTTCGACAACCTGTTGATCGGAAACGCGGGAGCGATGCCTTCGGTCCGTTGGTGGCGCCGGCTTAAGATGTCACGGGAAGTGCTGGTCTACCGCGAAGTAACCGGAAATCGTAGGCAGCGACAGAAAGTAAGCTCTTGCGTTTGGACTCACTCGCTGGCGACTCGTGCTTGTACCTGTCGATGTGACATTTCACTTCGCTACCGAAACGTCGGCGCGTCCGGACTTGTTGCGATCGCACGCGTTTTCATCGCTCCGTCCTGTAGCTTCGACTCGGCGATCTGAACCCATTGCGAGGCCGACTTGCCTTTTTCATATCCCATCTTTGCCCGCACGTTACCCTCAACGTCCAGCAACAGGACGGTTGGATAGCTGGAAATTCCGTAGCGTGACTTTAGCATCTGATTCTGCTGATGAATTTCGGGCGGCAGTTGCGAACCTTTGGGATAGTCCAGTTCCAACAACACGACGTTGTCGCTGGCCCATGATTTGAACGCAGAAGTCTCAAACACATCCTGCTTCAGTTTCACGCACCAGTGACACCAGTCGCTGCCTGTGAAGTCGGCAAGGATCAATTTGTCGCTCTGTTGGGCTTCCGCGATCGCCGCAGTTAACGATTGATGCCATTTTGGATCTGCGACGTTGGACTCGAAAGTAGCCTGTCGAACGGACGATTCAGAGGTGTCCGAAAACGCGTCTTTGTAAGGCGATCGATCAGGCGGGCTGAACGGACTTTGAGCCGCGTCTTTGGCACACCCAACAAATGTCCCGCTCACCAGCAAAGCTGTGATCGTTGCGAACGAGAAAATTACACTTGGCGATTTGCGGCTCATTTTGCTCTCTTGCTCATAAATTCAGGCGGCGGATACTAGATGAATTCAAATCTTGCGATAACCTCAATTGGCCTCTCAGCCGATCATTGAGTTAACTGTCTCCCAGTTTTCTTATCGCCCAAATGCGGCCGTGCCACCAGAAACACCCAAGTCTGCACAAAGCCCCTGAGCTGCCTGATTTGCGGCGATTGAAAATTGGCGACGATCTCGTTAAAGTTCATGTTCGATTTTATGACTCTTAAAGGTGACCAGCCTTGAAATCTTCACTTGTTGACCCCTCCAAATTTGACCTCGATAAAGTAATCATCGACCGCGAAGGCATCATGGAGGTCAATCCGCATCGCCACGAAATGATGTTGCTCGATGGAATCTGCATGCTCACTGATGAGTACGCCGTAGGCTTTGCCGATATCACCGAAGAAGACTTCTGGGTGCGAGGCCACTTTCCCGGTCGCCCGCTGATGCCCGGAGTGCTGATGTGTGAAGCCGCGGCTCAGCTAAGCGCCTATTACGCCAAAAAAGCCAAACTTGCCGAAACCGGAACCGTTGGACTTGGTGGGCTTGATAGCATCAAATTCCGCGGGCCCGTCGTGCCTGGCGATCGTCTGATTCTGATGTTAAAACGCGGTCGCGTGCGGCAAAACGTAATGTTCACGGCCGAATTTCAGGGCTTCGTCAAAGACATGCTGGTAATCGACGGCGTGATCAAAGGCGTGGTTTTGAACGAGCCTAGCTAAGCAAATGCGTCCCGCGAGTTTGCCACACGAGCGAATTTTCCATGCGGCGAATTTTCCATGCGGCGGAAGGGTTCGAGCCTGTATTTGAATGCTTGCGCCGCCGCTTTGAACGAGCTTCAGCAACGCGTCAAACCAGCCCGCCAAGACCTGACAATCCGATGGGTTCACGGCTTGTGAACGGCTCGCCATATTTCACGCCGATCGATTTGCCCCAATATGCGGCTTCGTATTCAAGCTGTTTAATGAACGGTGGATCCAAGTCCTCGCGTCCTTGAACAAACTGGCTGTGATAGCACTCGATCGATTGCCGTTTGGCTTCCCACTGATCGCTGATGTCGAGCACAAAAGCCGGTTGGGCGTGCATCTTCAAGTGAACGCAGTAGTAGTTGAAAATACGCTTTGGATGAAACCGCTCGCCAGGCATATCTGTTTTTGAAAGCTTGGACCAGAACCGGGCCTGCTCGACCAACTGCGTTGCCGCAACGTGATCGGGATGAGCGTCCACCCAGTAGGGAGCAAAAATCCAATCGGGATGCGTTTCCCGAAACACGATAGCAAGCTTCTTTCTCGCCTCCAAAGTCGCTTCAAGACTGCGGTTGGGCAAACCAAGGTTTCTACGCCACGTCACGCCCAGAACTTTGCTGGCAGCTTCAGTTTCGGCTTTGCGAATCTCTGGCGAACCAAACGGAGTCGGCTCTCCGGAAGTCAGATCGAGGATCCCGACTTTCAAACCACGGCCAAGCATTTTCAATATCGCGCCCCCCATGCCCAGTTCCGCGTCGTCAGGATGGGGTGCGATCACGATGACGTCGAGTTTTTCTTCCATAGCCTGAATCCTCTGAAAACAGATAGCGGCAACAGCAAGCTGGGCAGCAACAACAAACTGGCGAACCTACACAGACAACAAAGATGTGCGAAAGTCTGCCGCCATTACGTATTGTGCTTATTGCTCCGCTGGTACGGGTCGATGCTACAGGCAGACATATCATGCGCCTGCGAAAGGTCTGGAGGAACTCCTGTGCAGAAGCTTCTAAAACACACAACCTTGGCTGCCATTACTTTGGTGATGTGCATCGTTTCCGATGCGAACGCTCAATGGCCCGAGTATACCCAGATCGGCGAGAAGAACTACATCGAGATCGGAGGTCGAGCATACAATCGACCCGGTACCGATCTTCAATTGTCGATTCTTCAAGACGCCACGACTGCGGAAACGCTGTTCTCGGCGAACGATGCCACGTCGGCTTCTTCAGCCGCTGGTGTTGAGGTGTCCTACAACTTCGCGACGAAGTATGGACGCGCAATGGAATTTCGAATGTTCACCGGTACGTGGGACGCCAAGTCCAACATTGACCAGGGCAACATCGAGTCACCTTTGTTCCCTGGTGAGATCGCGGACTTTGTCGAGTACAACTACGACGCCCGCATTTTCAGCTTCGAACTTAATGCCAAACGACCACTGGCTCAGGGCACGACCCTCTTCGGTGGCCCCAGGTACGTTTCTTTCAACGACAAGATTTCGTATGTCGCTGGAGCAGACGCTGATCTGATCGGGACTGCCAATCCGTTCGACACAGAACGCCGTCAGTCGATCGAAGCAATCAACAATCTGATCGGACTCCAGGCTGGACTTCGTCACGACAAACAGCTCACTCAATACTTCCGGGCCGCCGGATTTATCCGGGCTGGTGGATACTTCAACCCGACCAAAGTTCGCACGTCGAATCAGGCGGGTGTCGTTGGAGTTCCTCCTACGGAACTGTTCCGCACAGAATCAACCAAGTCCACAGGATCGTTACTGGCGGAAGTCGGCGGGAAGGTCTATCTGGATTTCGCTCCTAGCTGCTCTCTGTTCGCAGGTTACGAAGCGACATGGATTGACGGAGTTGCTTTGGCACCGCCTTCATTCCTGTCTGCCGAAACTGGCGAAGTCGAAACTGCCAACACGCTATTCATGCATGCCATTACTTTCGGTATGCGATTCGGCTGGTAACAGCTGCGTCAAAAGAAGAGGATTCCGCATTCGGGTCGATTTCGATCTCCCGTACGTCAAAGCCGCGTTCCGGACCAGGGAACGCGGCTTTTTTCGTGGCTGCGTCAATTCGTGGCGGAAAATCTGGCATGATGGCGGCCTATTCCTGAGCTATATTGGGGAGGTCTCATTATCAATGGAAACAGTCATGAAAATATTCTGTCGATCAATCGTTGCTTCTCTTTTCGCCGTCACCCTGTTGGGAATGGTGTCACAAACCGCGCTGGCTCAAGTCACCGACGCGAACAACGAAACGTTTGAGAACGCCGACACGAAGGACCGGGAGGCCAAATCCCAGCAGAGCCCCAGCGACAGAACGGTCAAAAGCGGTGGCTATGAGTTCACGATTGAAAACGAAGTTTCGTGCTCTCCAGTTCGCAGCCAGGATCGGACGGGAACTTGCTGGTGTTACGCGGGCACTTCGTTTCTGGAGTCCGAGCTGATGCGACGCAGCGAAGGAACGCATGACCTTTCCGAGATGTTCGTGGTGAAAAACATCTACCGCGACAAGGCATTGAATTACGTTTTGCGACATGGCAAAGCCAACTTCAGCCAGGGCGCGTTGGCGCACGATTACATCAATGCGATTGAAAAGTACGGCATTGTTCCGGAAGAAACTTTCACCGGAAAGACTGTCGGCGAGACAGCTCACAATCACGACGAAATGGAATCGATCCTCAAATCGATGCTCGAAGCGGTTGTCAAGCAGAAGAAGCTCAGCCCGCGATGGAGCACCGCTTTTGACAAAGTCCTCAGCGTCTACCTTGGTGACTCTCCAGAAGTCTTCCAGTACCGGAACGCATCCTGGACGCCGCAGGATTTCGCGGATTCGATCGAATTCAACGCCAAAGATTACGTTGCGTTCACATCGTATTCGCACCATCCGTTCTACGAGCCGTTTGTTCTTGAAATCCCGGACAACTTTTCCAATGGATCGTTCATGAACGTCCCTGTTGACGACATGGTCGAGATCATCGACACCGCGATCGATGCCGGCTACAGCGTGATGTGGGATGGCGACGTCAGCGAAAAAGGCTTCTCCGCAAACCGCGGCGTGGCGGTGCTTCCTGCCGATGGAGCAGGCAAAGGGCTCAACGGTCCGGTAGAGCAAATGAATGTCACCCAGGAACTCCGCCAGGAGCGTCTGCTTTCCTACTCTACGACAGATGATCACTTGATGCATCTGGTTGGACGAGCCACCGATCAGATGGGCAACAAGTACTACGTGATCAAGAACTCGTGGGGAAAGATTGGCCCGCACAAGGGTTACCTCTACATGTCCGAGGCTTACGTTCGACTGCACACGCTGGCGATTACGCTGAATCGCGATTGCCTCGACAGCCGCTACGATCGATAGGCATCGCAATCGATCGTCGTCAAGAATTCCGGTGGCAGCTCAATGCTGCTGCCGGTTGAAGTGTTCATTGAAGAACTCGTCCGCCTTGCTCGCAATCATGAACAGTGCGACGCCCAGTATGGCACAAACGATGGCCGCAAATTTTAGCTCGTCGTCGTGGTGTTCATACCTGTTGATCACGAACAGGATCGGGCAGGCGAAAATCGTCACAACGGCAAGCATTCGGATTGCCGAACCGATCACCGTACGCCTTTCCATTTCGGCGATATCGTCCGGGGACGCATCCGGTTTCGGCAGCTGAACCATGGCTCGCACCTGAGCTGCCAGCGCCCAGAACATGCCGCAGGCAATCGCGGTAACGACGCCGATCATGTTTGCTTCTTCATCGTCCGAGATGATGTTAAATGCACCCAACATGAACATGATAGGAACGGCCAGGGTGACGAGCATGGCGATCGCTTGAGCGAGAAAAACTGCTCCATGTGCGACAGCGCGGAACGGACGTGGACCCTGCTTTCGTGGAGGCGAAGCAATGGCAGCACTTGGTGGCCTCTTCCGGGTCGTCCGCACCTCACAGCCACCCATCAATCCGAACGACCGGACTCGAACTCGCATCGGATTGGCGACCGGTTCAGTCGAGTATTTGACTTTGTCCGTGGTGGCTCCCATCAGGATCAAGCCGTCAACGTCAACGATTGCCCCGTGAGGCACGACGATATCGATTCCGCCCATGACCACAAAAGAAACGATGCTGACCTCTCGAGCCAAAACTTCGGTAAGATCGAGGCACGAACCTCCCATCAGCGTCAACGCGATGTTCGGATCGCCAACTTTCCAACGACCTTTTTTCTCTCTACCGCTCATCACACAGACATGCAGCCGCATGCCGTCGGCGATGTGATCGCTAGGGACGTGATGTTCCGTGGCTTTGACCGGCGGAGCTGGTATTGCAGCAACCGCAGCCATCGCCCCTTCTGGTTGTGCAGCAGAAACTGGTGCCGCTGAAGCAAAGGGGATTGGGGCCGCATCTGCATACGAAGCGAAACCATACTTGAATTCGCTGGCGTGCTGATAGCGACGCTCAGGTTCCTTTTCCAGGGCACGCATCACGACTTCGTCCAACCTTGTGTCGATCGACGCTTTCGCGGATGGAACCTGGAACCTGCCCAACGGCAATTCACCGGTTAGCATCTCGTAGATCACGACACCCAACGAGTAAATGTCAGCGCGATGATCGACTTCCGTCGGACGCTCTTTTTGCTCTGGAGCCATGTAATTCCACGTGCCCATCACCTGTTGAGTATGTGTCAACCCTGCGTCACCGGGCCCCGCAATTTTCGCCAAACCAAAGTCAGCGATTTTGATGCGACCGCGAGTATCGAGCAAAATATTCTCCGGTTTGATGTCGCGATGGATCACGCCTTCGGAATGAGCATACTGCAATGCGTCACAAAGTTCGGGAACCAGCTGCATCGCATGCAGCGGATCAAGCCTCGCTTCTTCGGTGATCTGCCGCAGGTTCAATCCATCGACGAACTCCATCACCAGAAAGTGCATTGATTCGCGGATGCCGAAGTTGTGCACGGCGACGATGTTCGGATGGCTGAGCCTTCCCAAGGCTCGGGCTTCGCGTTTGAAACGTTCCGCGAATTCGGGATCGTTGGCTCGATAGAGAAAAATCTTCAACGCGACGAGGCGATCGAGATTCCGCTGTTTCGCTTTGTAAACCGCGCCCATTCCTCCTTGTCCGACCAGCTCGATAATCTCCAGTTCCGGAAACTGACGCGAAAGCTCTTCGACACCTGGAGCAGTTTGCATCCCCGGAATTTGAGCCGCGCTGGCCATCGTTGCGGCTTCGCTTCGTGGCTTTCGGGCGATTTTGAGCAAACAGGAAGGGCACAATCCGCCGGGAAGTTCTTCCGTTACGGGCGAGCTACATTGAGAGCAAATTCGAGGCATGTTCAGTTCCGATAGTTGGCAGAATGTTCGTTCTACCGTGGAAATACGGAAATTTCTCCGTCAGTTACATCGTTGGAGCGAATTCTGCAATTTTTTTTGATCGTGTTTTCGCAAGGAAGTACTATTGCCGCCTCAATCGCAACGCTGCAGCCTCGGAGCGACTTTGCTTTGTGGCTAAACAGATCTTGCCACATCAACGCATTTCTCAGCCCGCCAACGCATCGAACAGCTTGTCCAGTTCGTCATCGACGCTTTCGTGACTGGTCAAAGTTTGCGAAACGACATCTACCAACGCTTTACGGTACTTTTCCTTCAGCCGGTGAGCAGAAACTTTGACCGCGACCGGTGACATTTCGAGCCGGGCTCCGATTTCGTCGCAGGCTTCACCAGTCAACGTTTCACCGGCCAGCGTTGCCTGGAGTTCGCGATAAAGCTCCAGTTTGCCGCGGCTTTCATGATCGGATCTCAACATTTCCAATGCTTTGGAGAGCACTTCCAACGCCCAGCGACGCTCAAAAAGTTTCTCCGGAGTCCAATCTTCGATCGGTTCCTGCTGGTATCGCTGCTCGGCTTTTTCGACGTCTAACGAGAACGTCGCCTTGCCGCCACCACGCTTCTGAGCGTTCTGTTTCTCGTTTTGCTTGCCCACATATCGTCCGATTGCGCTCATCATGAACCAGCGAAACCGTCCCTTCTCCGGGCTGACGGCGGCGAGAAAGTCTTTGTCGATCAGCTCAAGAAAGAAGCCCTGAACGTAGTCCGATGCCACCTCTTGCGAGTGGCCTTTGCGACGCAAGTAAGCGAACAGCGGATACCAATAGGCTTGGTAAAGTTCGCTCAGCGACTGACGACGGATCGCGGAATCCTGGTCTTGGGACGACGTTACGACGTGCCAACATGTCGTGTTGAAGCTGGAACCCGGAGGAGGATCGGTCACAAATTTGCCTGTGGGGGAGGATTTCGATGCCTGAGTATACCGAACAGACCTTACAACTGGAAAAGGGGTGTTTCGAGGCTCAATTTGCCGCAAATTTGTTGCTCTAATCGTTTCGGGCGATTAGCTTGGAAGGTTGTTATTTTGCGGGCGAAATACGTACCTGCCACAATTGTTTGGCGACTTTGTTTGTATCCAGCGGATTCGATGAAAACATTCTCAAATCGAGTTTTAGTCATCACGCTGGCGGTGTGCGCGCTCACGGTACTCGCTTCGGCGCATCTCGGAAAGATGCATGGTCAGGAAAAGGTAGCTCGCCCAACCGATGTTACAGCAGAAGGTGCCGGACAGCTCCCGGATCGTGACGACGCGTCGTTGCCACCAATCCTCTACGGCAACCAAACTCCGTTTGGACAGCTACCCGAAACAGCCGGCGTCACTGAACCATCAGCATCATCTGACGCAGTCGACGGATCTGATGAAGTTGAGGGTCCTCAAACCGTGCGACGCCAGAGCTATGAATTGCTTCCGACTCGAACGCCGCCGCAGCCGGAAGGGATTCTCCCAAGCCGGACTTCTTCTGAACCTGGTGCACTGGAATTGACGCCGCCGTCCAGCAAGGTTCCTGTCGCCTCACCGATGATGCCGATGGGGCTTGCGAATCCAGTTGCTGGCCCTTTGCCTGGAAGCCTGACTCCCGTCGCAGCACTGGACGTCGCTCCGTCTGGCGGTTGCTCCGTTTGCGGAGTCGAGTCTTGCACGATCTGCTGCCAACCCAAATGCCTTACGAAAACGATTCTCGTTCCGCAATACCACACGGTCTGGAGCTCGATTTTCGAAACCCGCTACCGAACGGAGATCAAAGAGGAAGCCTACACTCGGGAGCAAGTTGTCGACCATCAGGTTCCTCGCATCATTCAGGAAACCGTAATGGTGCCGGAACCTCGCATTCGCACGTTCCAGGACTTTCGCGAGGAAGAGTATCAGGTTCCTGTCGAAGAACCGTACACGGTGATGGTTCGCAAACCTCGCCAGCGGATGGTTCCGGTAGAACGCGAAGAAACGTATCGCTATCCGGTTGAGCAGGAGTATACGGTGATGGTTCCGCAGGACAAAATAGTCACCGAAACCAAATACAAGACGATCGTCGACAAGGAGATTCGACAAAAGAAGTACACCGTCGAGGTGGAACGCGAACGCAAGCGACTGGTAGTGGATTACGTTGATGATGAGTTGAAGTTGAAGAAGCGAAAACCTTTCAAGGTCACAAAAAAGATCCCGCGAGAGCGAGTTGAATGGCAATACGAGAACGTGACTGAGACACGGATCGTGAGAGAGCCTTACGTTGTTTATACGGATTCGGAAAAGACGTCCCGACAAGCGAAAGCGACCGTCATTGCCGGGACTCGAAAAGAACTCAACGACGTGCTTGACTACGACACTAAGGTCGAGCCTTACAGCGAACCAAAGATCGAACAGGTCGAAAGCACCAAAAGGGTTCCGGAAGAGTATACCGTCGCGGTACCTTATGTCGTGAAAGCGTACGAAAATTACACCGAGAGCATTCCCTATGAAGAGGAAGTCGCGATTTCGTGGACGACTCGCCGACAAACGCCAAGACAGGTGACGCGTCAGTACACGGTTAAAATTCCTTACATCGAAAACATTCCTCGACAGTACAAAGTCAAAGTTCCTGTTCAGGTAATGAAAAAGGGCAAGCGGACGATCCCCAAACAGATCCCACGGACCAAATACCAGAACGTCAAGCGGGACATGGGTAAGTGGGTCACGACGGTTGAGACGATCCCAACTTACGAAGTCGAAGCTGATCGCTGCGGGTGTTCGACATGCTGCCCGAAGACGCGGACGGTCCGAAAAACTGTCTGGCAGCCAAAAATCGTGAATTCAAGAATCCCCTACACGGTCCATGAAACCGTCAAGCAGGAAGTGACTTATGAGTACCCGGTCCTTGAGCACAGGATTGAAGTTCGCGACAGGATGGAGCCTGTAACACGCTACCGTACCGAACAAAGAGAGGTCTCACTGCAAGTCCTCGATGTAAAACCGGCGATCGAGACAAAAACCGTAAAGGTTCGCAAGTTTCGCCAGGAACCGCGTCGACGCGAAATCGCAATCCAGAAGTTCCGCGAGGAAAAGCGTGAGCGAATGGTTGAGGTGTCCGAGTACGCGAACAATGTCAGCCAGAAGGAACTCCAGGCTGATTATCGAGTCCCACAGGTGAAAGAGGTCTTGTTGCCAGAAACGTTTACCGAACGTGGACCCGACATTGCTGGCCAGGAAATCGTTCACCGGGTTGTCGAGGGCGATATCGAATGGCGTGAAAAGGAAGTCAACCTTGTCGTTCGGAAACCAGTCAAAGTGATGGTGCCTTACGAAGAGGAAATCGAACTGACCGAGTTCCGCACAGTGGATGAAATCGTCAAGGTTCAAAGCCCCAAGCCACGCTATGAGACTTTCATCGAGAAGGTCCCGGAGATTCGAACCAAGATCGAATATGTTGACGTCGAGAAGCGGGTTCCTTACATCGAGACTAAAACCGTCAGTGTCATGGTGCCTGAAAAGCGGACTCGTACGATTTACAAAACCGACGTTCGAACCGTGACGGAACTGAAGCCAGAAATTTACTTCGAAACCGTCAAGGAGACATTTACACGAACTGTTTACAAAAAGAAATTTCGCAACGTGCCCGTCAATCGAGCCGAAATCTATTGGGTCAAGGTCCCGAAGGTGCTCAAGAAGACGATCTTCAAGACTGTTAAGCGAAAGATCAAACGCCCTGCCCTTCGACGCGTTCCTGTTCGCGTCCCGTATCAGGTAGAAGTCCGTATTCCGCGACGCGTATGCACAATGGTTGCTCACACAATCACGATTCCCGTCGAGGAATGCTGCGTCCATTGCACTTGGCATCTGCCTGGCGTTGCAGACGCCACCAATGCTTGGATGGAGTACAGCGGAGATCAGGCCGCGAGGCTGTTCTGGTGGGCTCGAACCGAGTAGGCGAGTCTGTCCCAGACTCGTTTGAGCAGATAAGTCTGTAGCCGATTTTTTTAAGTAGGTAAGTCTGTCCCAGACTTACAAAGCGAATTTTATCAGTCTGGGACAAACTGACCTACTAATTGAATGATCTACTAATTGACTAGCGCAACAACAACTACTCAACGCGGCCGCTCACCGCACCAACTCGCTCAGGAGCAAAATTCAACTCCCAGCATTCGACCTTGCGATCCGTCGACACAATCAAACGGGTGCGACCATCGACTTGCATCAACGTCAGACCGCTAACCTTTCCGTCCGCGGCCATGTCGCCTAGCCACATCCCGTCATCGGATACCAAATAAATTCGGTTCGTCGAATCTGCGACTGCCCAAGTGCCTCGTCCAACGCCCGTCGAAACGCCCGCCACGGGCTCGAGGCCGTTGTCAAAAACAGCCGACGAAATCGGAAACGGACGCTTGGCTTTCAAGTCACGATCCAGCAACAGCAACGACCACTCACCACTGGTATTCATCGCTGTCGCCGCGAACACGGATACTCCATTCGCTCCACTGACGATGTGGGTATACTCGCGTTGGTCATCAATAACGCGACCATTGTCCATCGACAACAATAAACCTGTTCTCTCGCTCGCCGCAATCACCGACTGGCCTGACAACGCCAACGCACGAACCGCCGTGTCGCCGATTGACCTGACGGTGCCGGCAAACGAATCGAAAATATTTGCACCGCCAGTGCCGCCAAAACACACCAACAATTTGTCGCTCGCCCCACTGTTGCCTGGAAGCAATTCACATGCGAGGACGGGATGCCGAATGTCCTGAGCCTTCGGATACGATTCGATTAGCTGCATCGAGCCATCGAAGACAAACACCTGCTTGCCACCAACGGAAAACATCACGAATCGTTGCTCGCCGTTGGCCGACACGATCGACCGAATCGAGGTCACTGCCACGCCATCCGGCAGCTCAAGTCGCTTACGACTGACCGGTTTTCCATCCAGGCTGAACAGGTTGACCGTCTGCCAACCATCGAGAATCAACAGGCCTTTCGGACGCCGGTTTGCATCCGGGACCATGGCGATATTGCCTGGACTGTTAAGAAGATCAGATTCCCAAACCAGCTTCGGATTCAGTTTCAGTTTTGATCGCTCGGCTGTTTGCTCGCGGCGGACTTTCGCGGGAACGGCAGCGATTTTCTGTTGGCCGGGAAGCTGATAGCCGGGAAAGTAGCTGGCGACCAGGCGTTGATCGCGATCTGCGAAGTACTTGTCCAGATACGTTCTGTATTTCGCCTTCATATCATTGGCGACGTTGACGCCTTTTTGAGTCGCCGTCATCGCTGACGCAAGCCGTTGGTCCCATTTTTCACTGATTGCAAGTTTCCCGTTGTAGCCCGCTGGCTTTGCCAGCAGATCGGCATACTGAATCTGCAATTTGGAATCGATTGAAACGACAGCCGGCAAGGAAGCCAGCTCGAAAGCTTTTGCCGTTCCCCCGTTCAGATCGGCAATAACCGGGACTTTGGAACGGTTCACCGCAGGCTGGATCGCTTGCGATGGCCGCCACGATCCGCCCGGCTGCTGCTGGATTGCGCCGGGGCCAGCGACAACCGCGAAGTTGATGCCTGCGTTGCCCATACTCTGACGAACCGCTTCGAATTTTTCGATCAACAGGGCATCGGAATCGCCACCATCGAGAAACAGCATCGCCATTGGTTTGCCTCGGATCTGCCGATCGGTGACCTTGGCTCGCTTCGAATCCAGCAAGACAAATTCAGGAACCATCTCGCCCAAAAGATTCGTCGGCAGCGGATCGGTAGGAGCCACGAATTCGCGCACCGGCCAGACTCCGCTTCGAGGCTTGACCGGTTCGAATGCGACCGATGAAGCATCGAGGCTGGCACCGGGAAACTGGGCAAACAGACTGAGCTCGCGAACTTCCGGATTGGCCGCAAGCATGGGATCAAGGATCGAATTGGGAAACTTGATCTGCTGAATGAGCGACGTTTTCTTGTCGATCCACACCACCAGATTTCCAAACCGCGAAGAGCACTGAATCACGTAGCAGTCCGGGCCGTTGTTCGGTTCGTAGATCGGGCTGTCGGCGAGCCGCTTCGGAATCGCGGTCGACGTGAGCCAAGGTGAATTGGTTCCCAACGAGAGCAATGAAACGGCGGGCGGAACGAGCAGTGTGCTGTTCGGGACGATCGTTTCGTTAACCGGAATTCGCTCTCCACCGTTGAGATAGTACGCTGCGATTCGGTCGTTGTATAACTGCGGAACGAGTTGGCTGCCTTTCAGGAACAGCTGTTGATTTTTGACGTTTTCGGTGCGAATTTCACTGACGAAGCAGGAAAGCAGATTGCCGTCGCTACGTACTTCAGCGTCAAAAATATCCAGCTGCAGCTTGCCACCCCTCGCCCACGCGGTCCGCCAGGGATAGTCTTCCTTGATTCGCCGACCATCAATTTGATGGGC
Source organism: Mariniblastus fucicola (assembly GCF_008087665.1). Lineage (GTDB taxonomy): Bacteria > Planctomycetota > Planctomycetia > Pirellulales > Pirellulaceae > Mariniblastus > Mariniblastus fucicola. The sequence goes on along the minus strand of NZ_CP042912.1, from coordinate 3,126,658 downwards.
CGCCGTCAGGACTCCGCGGTCAGAATAGGCCGCTGCGTTTTGATAAACGGCAAGCGTATCGTTCAAAATTTCCCTTGCCGTGGGTCCGGCTGGCGGCGGCGGCGTCTTTGCATCCGCGACCGTTTTTTCGCCAGGCGTCGGCAGCACCAATTTCGAGTCGGTAGCCAGTTTCGAATCGCCGAACGTTGACTTGCCTGCACTCGAATCGCCGTCAGTTCCGGGCGTGACAACATCGGGCTTGTCGCCGCCGGCAATCGCTGGGTCGTCATCGGACTTTTTCAAATAGCCGGTGATCATGTAGATCAGGAACCCGATCCAGACCAGCGCGAAGAGGCCTTGGAACAATCGTGTCGAGTTGGAAGCGCTGCTTCGACGACCCATCTGTGCATCCTGCAAGTGGATTGGTGTGTGATATCGCCGCATCATTGCGACGGAGGGAGGTTGGCGATTCCCACAATTAAACTAAAACCGGCAAAACAGGTAAACCTCGATTCGTTGAGCCGGAGAAGTGTTTTCCGGTTCCCAACCGGGATTTGAGGGCCATAATTGCCGCATGTCGACATCGAAAACACAACTCATCGGACTCGATCTGGCCGGCCTTGGCGACGTCCTACGCGAAATCGGAATTCCGGACAAGCAGATTTCAATGCGCCGCTCCCAGCTTTGGAACTGGATGTACGTTCGCGGCGAAAGCGACTTTGCCAACATGCTCAACCTGAGCAAGGACTTGCGAGCCACGCTTTCTAAACACTGCAGCGTCGATCGGCCCGAGATCGTGACCGAGCAAATTTCGCGAGACGGAACTCGAAAGTGGCTGTTGCGATTTGCTCCGGATTCGCCCGGCGGGCAAAGTGTCGAAGTAGAAACAGTTTACATTCCGGAATCAGATCGAGGCACTCTTTGCGTTAGCAGTCAGGTCGGATGCAGTTTGACTTGCACGTTCTGTCACACCGGGACGCAAAAGATGGTTCGCAATCTGACTTCGGGCGAGATTTTGGCCCAAGTCCTGGTGGCTCGGGATTGTCTGGCTGACTTTCCCGGTCAAGTTGCTGATCCGGCAACGATTGCTCCGCGTGAAGGCAAAAAAGTTTCCAACATTGTGATGATGGGAATGGGCGAACCGCTGCTGAATTTTGAGAACGTAAAACAGGCTTTGCTGATCGCACTTGACGACGATGGTCTGGCGTTCTCCCGTCGCCGCATCACGCTTTCGACTTCGGGTGTCGTTCCTGCGATCTACCGGACCGGCGAAGAGATTGGAGTTGGGCTGGCGATTTCTCTGCACGCGGTGAACGACGAATTGCGAGACGTTCTGGTTCCGATCAATCGCAAGTATCCGATCGCTCAATTGCTCAAGGCATGCGAAGTTTACCCAGGCGTTTCGAATACGCGGCGGATCACGTTCGAGTATGTGATGCTCGACGGCGTCAATGATTCGCTCGCCGACGCCCGCGGACTGGTCGAGATGCTCCGCGAAATTCCGTCAAAGATCAATCTGATTCCATTCAATCCCTGGCCGGGCTCAGAGTACAAATGCTCCAGCCGAAAAAAGATTGACCGGTTTGCGAGCTATCTGAACAAGCACGGATACGTGTCGCCCGTTCGGACTCCGCGCGGACAAGACATCATGGCTGCCTGTGGCCAGCTTAAATCGGCTTCGGAAAAAGAGTCGAAACGCAAAAGCCTGGTCGAAATCGATTCTCAATAGGACGATCTGCACGTGCGACCAACGGCATTGCAAGAGAACCAACTCATGGCAACCCGTACAGCTCCTTGAGGGGCAGCACACGAGTGGCGACGATCATGACGATCGACGGCAGCGTGGAAAATATCAGGAAGCAGATGACGCCGCTCCAGTGAGTCCAGCTTCGTGAAACTCGACAAACCAGATCAATCACGCCTGCGATCACGACGAAGACCACGCTCAGGAAAGAAATCAACGCTGCCATGATCGTGACGTTTCGCAAATACGTTGCATTGACCGGGCTGGATTGCATTGCGTAGGTGAGCGTACAAATCACTGGCGTCATCGAAAAGATTTGGGATATCGCCAGGGATGCGAAGGAGAGCCTCCACCACCAACGGTCTCGCACCAGACCTCGCAGGCAGACAAGAAACAGGACAGCGGGTGTCATCAAGCGCACATAGCTCAACCCGATCACGTATCCCATTTCGACTTCTTGGGTGCTGCTGTTTGCGGCATCGAGGAACATCCCAAAAATTGTCGCCACCGCGTTGCCAAGCAGAAAACTCGCGGCACATATCAGGAACAGCAAACAGCCCGGATCAGCCGGAAATTTACCTTCACGGATCCAGCTTCGAATGACCAGCGCTGCGCCACCGAGTCCAAGAATCCCCGACGTCATTTCTGACAGCCCGAATACAAGCTTCCACGTAAAGCTTTGGGGATTCGGCTGTCCTGGAATCGTCGAATCGGGAAAAGAGCATGCGAGTGAAAGGGCGACAACGGCCACGAAGATAAACATCTCCTGGATGCCAAATCTTCCGACTGCCTTCGATGCGTCGACTGGTTTCAAAGTTTCAGCCATTGGCTCGTTTCTGGTTTATGGGCGGACAGCCACAGTTTATCATGATCTGCGATGAACCATTCAGCTATCGAAATAAACTGCGATGTCGGTGAGCTAAGTCGAGCAATTGACGATGCCATTTTGCCACTGGTGACCGCGTGCAACGTTTGCTGCGGGGCACACGCTGGCGACATTGAGTTGATTCAGGGAACCATTCGCGAGGCCATTCGACTGGGCGTCAACATCGGCGCCCACCCATCGTGGCCCGACCGGGACAACTTCGGACGCGTCTCGCTGGAGATTTCGACAGATGAATTGCGCAGCAGCCTGTCGCAGCAGATCGAGATGGTAAAAGAGCACGTTGAATCCTGCGGTGGAACGCTCAAGCACGTCAAACCTCATGGTGCGCTTTACCATGACGTGTTGCATCGCGAAGAGCTTGGAGAACTGTTCATCGAAGTCGTTCTAGGATTTGACTCCAACCTTGCGGTGTATGGCCAAGCAGGCTCAACGTTTGCAAACCAATGCGCCAAACACGGTTTGCGGTTTGTCCACGAAGCTTTTGGAGACCGTCGCTACGAATCGGCGACCAAGCTTCGATCCCGGAATCACAGCGACGCCCTGATCGAAAGCGACACTGATTTTCGCGAACACTTTCAACGTCTGATCAACGGTCAGGTTCTTGATGTGCACGGACGCCTCTCCCAGATTCCCGTGGAAACAATTTGCCTTCACAGCGACACGCCAAACGCGATCGCTTTCGCCCGATTGGCTCGTGAAATCATCGGCAAACAGAATGCTTGAACTGAATCCCGCCACCGGGCCAGCGATCCAGGCCCAAGACTTCGGCGACTTTCTGCTGTTGCGTTTAGCCGACGGTATGGCGAGTTCAATATCCACGATTGGTCGCGTTATCTTTGAATCAAAACTGGACTTTGTCGACGAAGTCATCGTCACGGAAGTCGAAATCTGCCTGGCGGTCAACGAATCCTTCAGCCGTGAAAGACTTCGCGAACTTGAGCTCCTCGATTTTTCCTCAGCCGAAACCGCGGAAACTGTTACGCACGAATTACCGATCCATTTCGCCGATGATTTTCCGGACTGGGATCGAATCAGATCGCATACGGATTTGGAACGAAATACGTACATCGAGCGACTGTTGCAATGTGATTTTCAAGTCGCGATGGCAGGCTTCTTGCCCGGATTCGTTTACCTCAGTGGTTTGCCGAAGGAACTACAGGTTCCACGCAAAGAGAACCCGGCAAATCGAACACTGCCGAATACGTTTGCGGTCGGGGGCAAGTATGCCGGAGTGTACTCGCTGCCAAGTGCGGCAGGCTGGAACTGTATCGGGCAAATCGCAAAACAGATTTTGGATCCAGACCGAGTCCCTCCGCTTTTGCTTGGGCAAGGCGATTCAGTCAGGCTGATTCGATGTGATCTGTCCGAATTTGAAAGCCAGTGTCGCGAAAACAAAACAGGTTCGCAGCAACTTGCATGCGATAGCCCTCGCGGGGACCGTGGAACGCTGCGATTCGAAAAACCCGGAATGTTAACGCTGATTCAGGACCGAGGGCGTTTCGGGTTCGCCTACTACGCAATTCCGCGAGGCGGAGCGTTCGATGCGAAGTCCGCGGACGTCGCGAACGCAATTGTGGGCAACTCGGAAGACTCCGCTGTGATCGAATGCCATTTCGTGGCGCCAACGATTCACTTTGATTCCGATGCAACAATCTGTTTAGCCGGCGCTGACATGCAATGGCGGGTTGATGGCCAGGCAGTGCGGCGGAACCAAACGATCCAGATTTCAGCCGGCAGCACATTGAGCGGCTCGAAAGCAATCAGCGGTTGTCGCGGATACATTGCGATTCATGGCACGATCGAGACCAGCCAGTCGTTTGGATCCAGCTCCTGCTATTTACCTGGTAAATTTGGAGGAAACGAGGGCCGACCGTTCTCAGTCGGTGATGTGTTGCAATGGACCAGGCCGACCAATGCGACGTTTCCGATTCGAGTCGACGTTTTGTCTTCCGAATCCGACGACTCAATCCCGTTGCAACCCGGACCAGAATTCGGGTGGTTGGACGAAGCATCGAAACAAAGACTGCTGTCCGGCGAATTCTCGATCGATGTGAACAGCGATCGGATGGGAGCAAGACTAAACGGCCCTAAACTGAACGCACGCCAGCCACAATTGCCAGACAGCGTTCCTCTTTTGCCGGGCATGATTCAACTGACTCCCAGCGGTCAATGCATCGTCGTGCTACAGGACGGCCAAACGACAGGCGGATACCCTCGCGTGGGATATCTGAACCCAATGGCCATTTCAAGGCTGAACCAAACGCCGATCGGCCACCCCTTTTGCTTCGAGATGACCGATTCAGATTAGGCAATGTTTGACAAATTGATTTTCATGTCGTCAACGCGGCCAAGCATAAGCGGCGAGGCGTTAGCCGCTCACATTTACCAAACAGTGCCTGCTTTAATGCCCACTTAAGGCCGAATGACTGGGCGCTGAATGATTTCGCTGCCTAGCGAATTTTCAAATCATCAACCGAGTTCGCAACGCGTGCTGTAAAGTCGGTCGATCCCGTGCTTCGGTTGACTTCCTCGCGAACCGAGCCTTCTTGAAACGGCCCAACGCCCATCACGCTCCAGCGACTGTCGTCTGCCCGAGCCAGCGTGCGTCCGCTGTCGTAGAGCATCTCTCCGGTCGTTGTCGCGTAGGCAACCAGCCCCAGCTTCGCCGTCCCGAACTGACTCTTTTTCTCGTAAACTCGCACTTCCGGGATCTCAACCGGCATTCCTGGAACCGTCAGACCCGGGACTCCGAGATAGCTTTCAACATTGTCCGTTCCAACTCCGCCAGAGAAAATCTCCAACGTCATGTCAGATCCGTCTTTCGCATCGACAACGAGAGCACCGGCCGTCATCAGGCGTTGTCGCAGCGAACCCATGATGTAGCCCTTGTCGACGGCTTCCAGATATTTGTCGTCGACAAAAACTTTGCGTCCAGCGACGGCTGGCAACGCGACCTTGTCCAGAGTCTGGTCGACGGCGTTTGAAATCAGCAACTGCTCCATACCGGTTCGTGCGGTATCAGTCGTTCGCGTCGTTGTGCAACCGGTGAACAGAATAGCAACGGCCAGCAGGGAGGCAGCGTTTAAAAATCGGTGGGATGGCATCAGAAAGGTCCTCTCGAAAACTTATTTGGAGCCGTGCTTTACCAAAACATCGGGGGCCGCGTATAGATCGATTTTCGCTACAATGCTTTTTGAAATTTTTTCATGGTTGCCGGAGTCAAACGTTGGCCAAACTGACTGCAAAAGACAAAAAACGTGCTGCTGAACTGGAGCGCGTCATCTCTCACCTGGACACTGCCTACGAACGCGGCGACGACTGCCTTCATCCCGATACGCGAATCATCGTTAGCGATGGCGAGTACGATGCGATGCGGCGCGAACTGGCGGCTCTGCAACCCGAATCGGATCTGTTTGCGACCGCGACGGCATCTGAGTTGGTAAGTGCCGCCAGAAAAATCGTACACGACCCGCCGCTGACTTCGATCGACAAAGCCAGCCACGAAAACATTGAATTGCAGGAAGAACAGCTTTTCAAATGGATTCACGATTCCCTGGACAACCTTGGCGAGCAGTCCGGCAAGGTTTTGAAAGCGAAAGGTAAAGAGTACAAGGGCGAACCCGTTTCGTATCCGGCAAACACGTTCTATGAAGCCTGGAAACTTGATGGAGTTGCTGTCGCTCTTTACTACGTCGACGGGAAACTTGACCGCGCCGGTTTGCGACCGCGAGATGGAGTCAACGGGGAAGCCGTCACGGAGCAGGTTCAATATGTTTCTGGCGTTCCGGCGAAGCTTAAAAAGAAAGTCACCTGTTCGATTCGCGGCGAGTTGATCTGCAAGCTTTCAGACTTTGAGATTGTTCAGAAATCGCTCGAAGAAGCGGGCGAGAAACTGCGAGCCAACCCGCGAAACCACACTGCTGGTGGAATCCGCCAGTTCAAGACGCCCGAGAAAACCAAGCTGATGCGACTCAGCTTCATCGGCTACACGATCGAAGGGCTTGCGAACCCGCCATACAAAACTGAAATCGAACGGGCCAGGTTCTGCAATGATGAACTTGGCGTGCCGTACATCGAGACGAAGCCATTTCGCTTTGAAGATTTGCAGACTTACGAGAACAGCATTGCCGATCTGGACTTCGAAGTCGACGGCGTGATCATCGGCGTCAACAACCTCGAAGACAACGAGCAACTTGGGCGTCGTGGCGATCCGTTGACCGGGAATCCGAAAGGCAAAATTGCCTGGAAGTTTCGTGAGGAAGAAGCCACGCCAACGATTCGCGAAATCGAATGGCAAACGGGACGCACCGGAAAAATCGTGGCAGTCGCGATCTTTGATCCGGTACGCCTGGCGGGCACCAACGTCTCGCGGGCGACATTGCACAACGCTGGCTTTATGGAGCGAAATCAGATTTCGATCGGTAGCATGATTTCCGTCCGCAAGGCTGGAAAGATTATTCCGAAAGTTACTGGCGTCATCAGTGGGCAGTCGAAGCCGGACTTCCCCGCCGAGTGCCCTGCTTGCGGCGCGGAGACGAAACTTCAGGAAGGCGGTTCGGCTGAGATGCTGGAACTGGTTTGCACGGGGGACTCCTGCAGCGCCCAAAACGTTAGCGGTCTGTGCCATTACCTTTCGACGCTGGGCGTATTGGGGTTGGGCGAAAGTCGAGTCAGCCAACTGGTGGAAGGCGGAGCCGTCAATGACTTCGCGGACTTCTATCGGCTGGATGTCGAATCCGCCATGGCGACCGGTTTGACGCATCGGCAATCAACGCTGGCCGTCGCCGCGGTCCAGATGATTCCTGATCCGGACAAGATGGATGAAGATGCACTCGACAAAGCCATCGAAGCCTCGATGCAAACGAAGATCGAAGTTCCGCTGTGGCAATTGTTTGCCGCGTTTGGAATCGGGGCGGCAGGAAAATCGGCTGGCAAAGCTCTGGCCAGCCACTTCGGATCGTTGGAAAAGATTCGGACGGCTTCGGTAGAAGACCTCGAGAAAGTAGACGACATCGGCACCATCACGGCCGAGGCGATTGTTGCCTGGCTGGATGAGAACTCGAAGCAGATTGACGACCTGTTAGATTTCGTCACTCCGGTGGGTCCGAAATCCGGCGGAACGCTCGACGGAGTCAACTTTTGTTTCAGCGGCGGATTCCCGGAAGGCAAAAAGCATTGGGAAAGTCTGGTTGAGAGTCATGGAGGCAAGTGCACCAGTAGCGTTTCGAAAAAAACAAACTACCTGGTCGCCGGCTCCGGTTCAGGGTCGAAGAGTGCGAAGGCCAACAAACTGGAGATTCCGATTATCGACACTGCTGAACTGGAGAAACTGCTCCGATAGCGTAAGTTCGGACGGGCGGTGAAAGCCGACGCGTAGATTAAATTTCCTTCACAGGATCGTAAAAGCTGCTACACTCGAATTCCCCGGAAGGATCCTTTTTTCGAAGAATTCATGAAGTGCCCATACTGCCAAACTGACAACGACAAAGTCATCGACTCGCGAAGCGGCGAATCGGGCTTTGCGATCCGTCGTCGGCGTCACTGCCTTTCGTGCGACAAGCGATTCACGACCTATGAACGCGTTGCAGAACTCGACATACGTGTAGTGAAGAAAGATGATTCTCGCGAAATTTTCCAACCGGAGAAAATCCGCAGTGGCATCGAGCGAGCGTGTTGGAAGCGTCCGATCCCAACGGCAGAAGTGGCTCGTGTTATTGCTGAAGTCATCGAAAACGTTCAGCAATGCGGCAACGGCGAAATCGAGAGCCAGGAGATTGGCTCGATGATCATGGATCAGCTGATCGAACTCGACGACGTGGCTTACATTCGATTTGCCAGCGTTTATCGCCAGTTCAAAAACATCAACGATTTCGTGCAGGGCGTTCAGCCGATTCTCAAGCGTAACGAAATTGAGCTGCATCAGGCGACGAAGGTGACGGCACAGGGCAAGCCAAGGTAGCGTAGCGGTCTGTGGGCGGGATCAAGATCTGGGCGCTATTAGAATCTCAACGTTTTATGAATCTGAGGGCGATCGGCTTTCATCGCGACCTGTGTCACAGGCAAGCAGCACGACGCGAACTGGAAACCTGACTAGCCGGTAAACTGGCTGGCCGGTTCGCTTGCTCCCATGTTGGTTCTGGGCGTAATCTCGCTGTAGGCGACGACTTTATTTCTGCCGCGCGATTTGGCTTCGTACATTGCACGGTCGGCTCGCTCAAGTGCGTCGTGAAAGGGCTCTTCGGGCATTGCTTCGCAGACCCCAAAGCTGCACGTGATTCCAATTACATTTTGAATCTGCGTTCGCAGGTCTTCGCAATACTCACGCGCTTCGGCGCCGCTTCTGGCAAAGAAAACAATCAGAAATTCTTCGCCACCCCAACGTGCAAACAATTCGCATCCATTTTCCCGAAAGGAAAACAACTTGCTAAGATCGGTGAGTACATCGTCGCCAAAATTGTGACCGTGTTTGTCGTTTACAATCTTGAAATTATCAATATCCAGCAGAGCCAGACTTATTTGAGTCGAGCACTCTTCCCGCAACATCGCTTCGTGGATTCGCTGCGTAATTCCACGCCGGTTCAGCAATCCGGTAAGGGCATCCTCTTGGGCGAGCTGTGACAGCGTCGTCGCTTGTGATTTCAGCGATACGTTCAGTGAACGCAATCGATTCTCACGTTCTGCCGATTGCCGCAAAGCTTGACGAAGATCCAGTGATTTTTGCAGTACGACGCCCAAGGCAAGAATCATCCACGACGAAAGCAGCGTTCGATACAGAACAATTGGTGGAATCCAGTGTCCGACCAGTTTGATTTCTTCGACAACCAGCGTCACCTCCGTTTCCGAAACGGAACTACCGGTGATGATCTCAAACGCGTCCACCTGATTAAACGAAGCAATCGAGTCATCGAATCCTTGACCATACTCTTCCGCCCACCAGCCCGGAACATGGAAATGCTCTTTGGAGAACTCCAACGTCTGCGGGCTTTCACTTAACTCGAATAGCGCCTCGTTGTACTGTCGACTGACCGGATCATCGTCGTTGTAGATGCCAGGAATACGATTGCGGAATTGAATGCGAAAGTACTCCTCCTCTCTGCCTTCGATGTAGGCCGTCAAGCTGATTTTGGTGAACCAATCGAGGTTCATCGCCGTGTTGTCACCGATACGTCGAAACAAAGCGGCCGCATAGGGATCCTTGGAGCTGTTGACAACATCCATTTTGAGTTCAGCACCACGGTCGGTCACCTGAGGACATGACTCTGAACCAGCTTCATCATGCGAGGACGAAAACTCCCAGTAGTCACCGGAAAATCCAACGACCATCGTGCGCGGAACCAGGTGATGAAACACCAACATCGCGACGGACAGGAGGAGCAGAACAAGAATTTGTAATTCAAGTCTCATTGGCAGGGAAAATATTTGGAGGGATTTTGGATTACAGAAATTCGAATTCGATATTCGAGATCCCGCCCTGAAACCTAGCTCAGGTTTTCACCTTAACCCTCACAATTCCCAATCAGGCCAATATTGAACCCGAAAAATCCGCGCAAACGGAGCCACCCGTCAACGGACTGGCTTACCCGTCGAATCACAGAACCGGACTTGAAAGCTCCAGTCCTGCGCCCACGAATCTGTTTGCTCATTTTGGCACAGCTTTACCAGCACTCGATTCGAGCCGGTCTTCAGTTTCACCGGCGCTGAAAATTTATCGATCGAGTTGCTGTTGTGATAGATCTCGTTCGACATCACAAGCGTACCGTTGACCCAAATTTTGTGCGCATTCGGCGTTCCGATCCGAACTTCGGCCTCGCATCCCTCGGACATTTCCAGATTGGAGGCAGCATAGGCGATCACTCCCTTCGTTTTACCGACAACAGAATTCAGGTCGACAACTCCCAGTTTGTGAGAAGTCGTCGTTTCCATCCAGACTGCCGTTTCGTCGCCGACAACATAGGTTTTCGCAAAGTCAAACTCGCCGAGTTTGGACTCTGGTCCGTACACGACGTCAAAGCCTGCCTCGTCCTTGTTGTCAAAGCCGGCCACAACGTGCCACGTTTCGAGAAAACCGAGCTGTTTTCGCAGATTGACTTCCTGCCCCAAAGGAGCCATCTGTTTGGCGATCGTTTGGATTTGAGTCACATCTCGGGCGTTCTCCAAAGCTTTTCGCAACAGTGCAAGCTTTTCGTCCTTCGCCGCGTCATCCAGATCTTCCGCGTTGTCGCCGATGGATTCGGCGTCGGCAATCAATTTGGCGACGCCAATTTCTCGAAGCGGCATGCTCGGATCCGTTGCCAACATATCCGTCGTTCTGACTCGAAATTCGGGCTGGGTCCTGCAAAGCAGATTCCAGGCCAACCAACGTCCCTGCGGATCATTGGACTGGTCCTCGAAATAGGTGGTAATCGAATCCGCCGGAAGATCGTTGGCGTAACGAGAGGCTGCTTTTTGAATGGCGCCGCGAATCCAGTTGGCCGAGATCTGGTTGCTCCCGTCCATGCCTTTCAACAAAACAGGAATCTGACTGGCGGAAATCGAATTCAGTATTTTCATCGATTCAACGGCATCTGCGTGGCCGACACCATGCAGGCCGACTCTATTTACGGTCTCCAATGCGGATTCAACTGCATCGTCGTCCGGTATTGACTGAGCCAACAGGACAGAACTGGTCGCAGCAACGATCAGAACCGAGAGGATTACTGACTTCATGGGATTGTCGGGAGTTGAGGTTCGATGCCGGAAAACTGGAATCCAATTGTATCCCCTTCGGTGCTGCCTCGCACGCCGCCGCGGGAATCAGATTTAACCGGGTGTGCGATCGTGCCGATGAAACGAAGGACGGTTCCATAAAAACCATCCCTGCCTGGTCGGGGCGTGTTTTTTCAGCCGAAACGGTTTATATTTCTCGTTTCACGAATTCCTTCTCGCCGCGGTCTGTTAATGACAATGCGTACGATTGCCGCAACAACCCGCAAACACTGGCGCGACTTTTACGGGCTTAGGCGGAAGATCTATCGAAACGACCCGGCAGTCGTGCACCCGCTCAAGATCATGGAGCGGCAGATGCTTGATACCGAGGCACATCCGTTTTTCGAAACGGCATCGCGGGAATGCTTTGTTTGCTACGATTCCAGGAATCATGCCGTCGGCCGCATCGTGGCGATCAAGGACGATCTTCACAATGACTTCAACAACGACAAGCTTGGCTTCTTTGGATTCTATGAAGTCGCCGACCATCCAGAAGCTGCTGTGATTCACAATTCGCTAATGGCCACTGCCGAGGCGTGGCTGAAGCAACGAGGGTGTGACAGTATTCGCGGCCCGGTGAACCCGTCGATGAAGTCCGAGTTTGGCGTTGTGGTCGAAGGCAACCATATCCCGCCATCGATCATGCTGGCTCACACACCTGCCCGCTACGATTCATTACTGACCGGCGGTGGATTCGAGGTCGCCAAATCGTTTTACGCTTTTCACAGCACGAAAACTGAGCACCATTATCGCTCAGAAGACGAGTGGGCAAAACTGGCGTCGTCGCGTGAAAAGATCTCAAAGCGTTTTCCGCAACTGAAGATGCGGACGGTGGACAAGAACAATTTTGAGCAAACGTTCCGCGAGATCAACGAGTTGGCCAACGAAGTCCGTAAGGACGATTGGGGTTACGTTCCGTTCACGGACTCCGAGTTGAAATTCATGGTCAAAAGCCTGCGTCCTGTCGTGCGATTCGACATGATTCACGTCGCCTATTGGGACGATCAACTGGTGGGCTATATCGTAAACATTCCCGACGTGAACTGGGCTCTGCGAAAAACGATCGGCAAATGGGATTGGATTCGACTTCCACAATTGCTGTTTTGGCTGAAGCGAACGCCTCGCACGAGAGTATTTTTGCTGGGCGTGAAAAAAGAATATCGCAACCGCGGCGTATCCACCAGTTTGATCAAACGCCTGGTCGACAAACGACTGGAGTACGACGAGTGGGAGTTCTCTTGGGTCGAAGAAGATAACCTGCGTTCCATGCGAGCGATCGCCAGGTCCGCGAAAGTTGAAAAGTTCAAGACGTTTCGAATCTACGAAAAACCGATCGCGTAGCAGGTTGATCACGATGCCACCCAATGACCCGGACATCAGAAATGAGCCTCATTTGCGTCCGGGCAACGTGGATCCGAATCTTGACCCTGCGATCGACACGCCGCTTGGTTTTAACTCAGCAGCGATTCAATTTTCGCCATCCTCGGAAGAGGACATTGACCACAGTGTTTGGGACGAACCGTCGCTGACTCCTGCGGTTTCCGCATCAGTGCCCGATTCCGCGTTGACTTACGCGAACTGGCTGAGCCAGCGACGAGAAAGCTGGACTCAATGGCAAGCGTGGACGGTAACCCTGGGCGTCGTTCTGCTTTCCGTGCCTCTGGCTGCCATAGCGGCGGTGATCTCTCTGTTTTCCGGAAACCAGTTCTTCGTCACCGATGTGATTCTGGCCTGCATCGCCGGCCCGATCATTCAGGAGATCTTCAAAATCATGGTGCCGCTGTGGATCGTGGAAAAGCGGCCCTACTTTTTCACCACATGGTTCCAATTCTTCGTGTTTGCCCTCGTATCCGCAACGGTGTTCGCGGCTGTTTCCAACTTTTTCCTGTCACTGGCTGTCAAAGAAGTCACCCGATCATTCTTTCTGTTTCAGTGGGTCGGAATCCTGGGCTTGAATTTGATCACGGCCTCGATCGCGACTCACGGGCTGGAGACGATCTGGCGGAACACGATCAACTCGGGCAAGCCTCCGAAACTCGACGACGGATATCCGTGGTTCGCGACGGCGATCGGATTGCATATCCTGTTTGCCGCGGGGACGACGATCTGGTTCGTCGTGAATGACCTTGGAAAATTCTTCTTTCTATAGCTCCGACAGCCGAAACTGGTTGCGATTTTGAGGGCAACCGATGCTGCGTCGGGCTTGCGGAACCCCTTTTCACAAGACCCGGCAAATCCGCTACACTGATGGTTCAGATTACCAACACGTCGCCACCGACTTCGATACGAGGATACGAACATGCCAGCCAATGAAATTTTGACGGACGCCGAAGAGCGAATGGGAAAAGCAATCGAGATTCTCAAGAAGAATCTTGGTGGCATCCGTACCGGCCGCGCCAATCCAGGATTGGTGGATTCGGTCCGAGTCGATGTTTATGGATCTCCAACACCACTCAAACAGATCGCTCAAGTCGGTGCTCCAGAGCCTTCCCAGATCGTGATCCGCCCCTACGACACGTCGATCATCAAGGAAATTGAAAAAGCAATCGTTGGCAGCGATCTCGGCTTCAATCCGCAAAGCGACGGACGGGTTGTCCGCATCAACATTCCTGCTCTTTCGACAGACGTCCGCAAAAAAATGGTCGGTCGGATCAGGGAACTGACGGAAGATGCGAAGATCTCGATCCGCAATGTTCGCCGCGACGGAAACAAGGCTGCTGATCAGGAACAAAAAGACAAGTTGATGACTGAAGATGATCGCGATTCGGTGAAGAGCGACATTCAGGATTTGACCAAGAAATACGAAGACCAGGCGACTGAAATGGCCAAATCTCGCGAGACAGAAGTCATGGATGACGGCGAATAGGATCGCCATATCAATCGGAAACAGAGAGTGAACCTTTCTTCACGCGACGTCTCCTCCAGATGTCTGCGATCAGGAAAATTGCGGCTGTTGTGCTTTGTCGGCCACCCGAATTACGGGTATACGAAGCCATATTGCAGCTTTTGATTGGCTTGATCATACTGCAGATGTTGGATCGTACGACGCAGTGCGATGGACTCACGACCTGCGAGAAACCAATCTTACGGCATAGGTTTCAAGCGGGATGATTTCGAGAAAAGGAGGTGACTAAGTGTGTAGTTTCTGTATTAGCCGAGTGGGTGGTACCGCTTGACGCTATCGGCGGGTAGCCGACGGCCACCCATCGCAGAACTCATCATCCCTTGTGACGATAAGTTCAGCTTAAACAGCCCGTTGTTCGTTCATTCGAGCAACGGGTTTTTTCGTGGACCGATTGAACGCGATCTGCCTCTTGTCTACACCATCTCCGCGTAAGCTTTTCGTTGCAACAGTGCCGCACGGATTGATTTGCCTTCCCGTCGCGCGACGCTCCACAGAATCAAATGATGGTTTCGCATCAGAACCGGCACGTCGCTTTCGAAAGACGCGTCAAGCTCGTCAATCAAGGCTTCCATCTCTTTCTTGATCGCGGAATACGAATTCTCTGTCCGGTTTGCGCCAAGCGCGGCCATCGTCTGGTAGAACACAACTTGATAGAAACCGGGCAAGCGATCCGGGTCAATCGTTGACATCAATTCGAATGCTGAATTCAGGTCTCCATAGACCAAGCGGAAGCAACCCAACATGACTTGCAAGTTGGCTGCGATCGCAACAGGGCACTCTTTGCGTTCCAAAGCAAACTCACAGATTTCAGCAGCTTTGTGATCCTTGCGCGTGCAAAAGAAAGCAGTTGCCAGATTCAGCAGGCTCCACGATTCGGCCCTTGGACGGATCCCCCAATCGAACATCCAACGAATACACTCTTCGTAAAGATTGACGCGAACATACAGCCATCCAAGATTCTGCCAACCGTCAAGCGAGGCTCGGATGAACTCACGTTCGGATGCGACGAAACTGAAGAAACGATCACTCTCTCCGGCGTCCTGGGCTTCCTGCAGAAAACGGCAGGCGGTGACATCCCAAAGCTTTCGCTGGCTCCTGATTTTATCCAGCGTCGTTTCGATCGAAATCCAACGCTCCATTTTCGCAGCATGAAACGCGAAAGCATCGCCGACCGCGGGCATCGCAACCGGCGACTGAACGATTTCGCTCAACAAGTCCATCGCCTCCTTGTTCCAGCCCGCCTTCTGCAGGAAAGGCACGGATTCAGACAGACTCTCGATATTTTCGGTCTCCAGTGCGGCTAACTCCTTAAAGTACCGAAACGCAGCATATTGGTCACCGCAGCGGGATTCAATCTGAATCAACTTCGACAACCTGACTTCTGCCGAAACGTGCGGCGTGACCGTTGCCACGACTTTCCTCGCAGCAGCAAACTCACCATCTTCCATCTGCATCTGCAGCAACTGTCCGGCCGCGTACGTGTAGTCAGGTGCCAGTTGCAACGCTTGTTGCAAATGAGTTTTCGCATCGTCGCGTCGTCCGTTTCGCAAACACGCTTCCGCCAGATAGCCCCATGCGACGTAGTACTGAGGTTCCAAACGCGTCATGTTCTCGGCGGCCCGCGTGTAAAGCTCCGACTCATCCAAATCGGATGCCCAGTCTGCGATGCAATGCCAGGCTTTGAAGTAATCCGGATCCCGATCGACAACGTCCAGAACTTCGTGCAGAGCGGACGTCTGTCGGCCTTCTTCAGCCGAGATGACCGCTCGGCGGACGGAAAGCTCGACCGGATAATTTTCACCAAACGCATCGGTCTGGAGAACGCCCCTTGCCTCGTCAAATCGCCCGCGAACGCAGTACAAGGAAGCTTTCTGGCTGTAGGCTGCCACCAGTAAAGGATCGATCTCGATGGCTTTGTCGAGTGCTTCGATCGCATCCTCCACCTGATGCGGTTGGTCCAGGCAATACGCCAGCTTTAGCCACGAACGCGATTCCTCCGGCCGATCGCGGCAGAGTTCTTTGGCGAGCGTCACGTCAAAGTCCGGCTTTCCCAACTGTTCACACCATGATCGCAGCGACGACCAGGCGAACTCGTAGTCCGGATCAAGCCGAACGGCATGTGCGATTTTTTCCAGAGCCTGCTCTTTGTCCCCGTGACGCCATGTGAGATCCGCAAGGTATCCGAAGTTAATCGCGTTTCGCGGATCGAGCTTAATGGCTTTCGCGATCTCCAGTTTCGCGAGTTCAAGTTCGCCTTTCTTGTCGTAGGCTTCGGAAAGAGTTCGAATAACTTCGCCCCAGCGACAATTGATCGAATTCGCTTTCTTTAGCGACTCAATTTGCTGATCCCATTTGCCACACGCCGAATAAGTTGCCGCAAGCTCTAACCAGACCCGTGGCAGCAAGGGGAACTTTTCAGACACCTTCGTCGCGATCGAAATGGCTTCTTCGTGACGCTGCATGTCGCTAAGCTGGCGGGAAAGTGCCACCCAGGATTGCCACAGATCTTCACGCTTGCCGAGGAATTCCAGCAAAGACTGCAGCAACGCTTCGGGCTCAAGCACCTGTTTCGCGTGCTTCCGATATTGCAGTAAACCGTCTCCCCGGCTGGTTTGCCGATTCAGTTCCGCGAGAATGAATCGAAGTTGTTGCTTTCGCTGTTCTCGCGTGCTGCAGCAGTTTATCAGTTCGTGAATGGCGTACTGATAGTCGATCGTGATGGACAGAGCCTGGCGGTAAGACTCAATCGCGTCGTCAAGTCGATTCTGTTTCTGGTAGACTTCGCCACGAAATCCATGAGTCGCGGGAGAGTTCGGATCGACGGCACAAGCCTGCTTGATGGCTTTCAAGGCATCGTCAAACCGCTTCATGCCAGCGAGGACCGACGCCAATTCCCGCAAGGCCCACGCATCATTTGGGTGTAGTTGCAGAAATCTGTTAAGTTCCAGTTCCCGAACTTCGCTTTTTTCTGACGCCAACCATTCAATCAGCAGCTTGCGCAACGAATAGGAGTTCGGAAACGCTTCGACTTGCTTTCGAATGCGACTGATCGCTGCCTTCCGGCCCTCCCGATCTGCAATCAAACTCAGCGTATGCGAAAGTGCTCTGGTGTTTAGCGGATCGTCCTCGACGACTTCGAGCAAACAGGAAAGTGCCGTTTCCGATTCGCCTTTGCGTGATGCGTGCTGGGCAGCATGATGCAGCCACTGCGTTTTACTGCTGTGAGGCTTCGCTGCGGCAAGCAGTTCTGCCGCCTGATCGGTCCTTCCGTAGCGATTACAGAAATCAGAATAGTACAGCAGAAACTCGCCATCAGCCGAATGATAGTTCGCAGCGTCGTCAAGAATCGCGAACGCTCGTTCTGTCTGATCCATGTCTTCATAAGCCGATGCCAGCGTCATGGCGGGCGATGACGATTTGGAACCGAACCGATCAAGGCGGTCTTCGAGCAGGAACAGTGCCTCGCCCATCCGGTTCATGCTCTGCGCCGTCGAAAAGTACGCTTGCGCCCGGTGCTCGCTCATGCCATCAAGACAAGCCGCGATTCGAAACAACTCGATGGCTTCTTCGTAGCGGCCTTGATCGTTGCAGGTCCGAGCCAGCAAATAGAATCCGTAGCCGTCGCGAAATCGAAAACGAGTCGCCCGCTTCAACAGATAGTCAACTTCATTCTTTTCGCGTGCGTCGTCGACCAGTTCTTCGGCCAATCGCGTCCAAAACAGCGGGTGACAACGGTCGGAGTGTCGGATCTCACGCAACGACTTCAGTCGATCTTCACGCCGCCCGAGCTGATGTAAACAGGAGAGTTTCTGCATTTGAAAATTCGCGTCGTCGGGAAACTGCGACAGCATTCGATCGACGGAACTCAACATCGTCTGTACATCGGAATCGTAACGAGCAACGCTGATTCTGGCTCGCAACGTCAAACGATGGTCAGGAAAATGCTGCTCCATCAGCGACACGATATCGTTGGCTTTATCGCGTTGATGTTTCTCCAGACAGAGCTCGACATTGAACAGAAGGTCGTACTCTTTCGCATCGGGAAAGGTGATTCCGTCGATCTGCTGAGCGTACTCATTGGGGACCAAAGCCATCGCTCGCGGTCCCGTCGACTCATAACGCTTCTGCATTTTGTCGTACAGGAATTCGCTGGCGTGCCGGTTTCCAGGATCGCGGGTGATTAGCGTTTTTCGAAAGCTGTCGTATCCGATGATCGGCTGGAGGTGACCATTGCCCGGTTCGATCGTCGTCAACGTAAAAGGCAATCCGCGATCGATGAGCGCCGTGGCGGCTTCCCAAGTCAGCGTAAATTCGACTGTTTTGAATCCGTTTTTTGCCGCCCAACGTCGTTCGCTGTCGGAAGGCGTTCCGTCGTAGCAAATTTTTTCCACGACTTCGAGATGGTCGGTGCCTTTCTGCCAGTACATGGCGATGGCGGACAGCGTTGCCGGTGCGCACGTTACATGATGCTGCTTCACGTACTTCACCGGAAGCTGGACGCGTCGCCCAGTGAAGGACGGATCTGACAGTCGACCAACGAATTCGCGATAAAAGTCATCGTCGACTTTCTGAGCCCACTCGATGGCCTTGTTACGCTTGCCATTGAGGTAGTTCAGGTCTGAATGAACGCCGGCGAGCCATTGTTCGTACTTCGCGTCCTCGCTCAGCAGTGGAAAGTATTTCTCGATGCCATCGTAGAGCTGCAAAGCGTGTTCGTAGAACTCCAGCTCTCGATAGAACGACGCCAACTGACATCGCACCAATCCACTTTCGATCTGGTTGACAGCCCGATACAGCAAGTCCACCGCGTCCTGATCTCGATTGGATTCGATATATCGATTGGCCAGCGACTGAATTGCCGGACGGTACGTTGGCTTGATCGCGTAAGCCTTCTCAGCCGCACGGGTGGCTTCGTCGTTCAGATCCTGGCACTCAAGAATCGCAGTCTGGCTGACGTACATCCACGCACTTTCAGGCGCCAGTTCAAATGCTTTCGCTTGCCAGTATTCGGCTTTCTGAAAGTCTCTCAGTTGAGCATAGTTCAGCGCCTTGAGCGCCATCCAGTCGGCTCGGTTTTCAGTTTTGGCATGCGGCAAGTCGCCGTGCAGTTTCATTCTCTGCAACGATCCCCACGGGCCGAGCCTTCCCGACATCGTGAGCATCGCGAACGTCACGACCATCGGATCGTTCGGATGCATCCGCAGAGCCAACCGATGCAAGACGTTGCCAAGTCGCCGTGAACCGAGGTTAAATGCGAGGCGACCGGCGAGCACCATTTCGCGAGCGCCGCGCCAGTGTTTCAGCGGGCCAAGCGACCGGGAGAGCGCCCAGGCTTTAAGATATTGGCCTTCATCGTAGAACCGCTGGATCTGATCCAGCAGCTCCTCTCGAGTCGGATTTTGGCTGAGGAAGTTCATTGTCCGCCCTACATTCGCGTTGAATCATCCCGGATCCCAAACTCCCATTGACCGCAATGTTTATCGGCGTTTTCGGGGCGTCAACAAAAAAAACCCACGCTCCCGAACTCCGGAAACGCAGGTTTTCAATTTGCTGACCGTCACAAACGGCAATATGAAATTAACCCTTGGCTTTTTTCTTTGCGTTGCCGTATCCGAGAACCGTGCTGGCACCCGCACCGGGGACTGGAACTTCATACGATCCATCCGGTTTAGGCACGCAAGGAGCCGGCATGTCGAAGGAAGTCAACTCGTCGACGTTGGCCAACGACGGACCTTCCGCCAGGCACTTGTCCCACGAAATTTCCTTTCCGCTGTACGTCGCCAGTCGGCCGAAGATAGCAGTGAATGTACTCTTGGCACCGTATTCGGCTTCGTTGACGTATTGGCCGGCTTCGATCGCGGCGAACAGGTCGTGATGCTCCTGCTGCCATCCGTCGTGCTTTTTCTTCGGATCGTACTCGGCTTCGAAGATCAGTTTGTCGTCTTTATCGTAGATCTTGCCTTCGGAGAGATGAGCCCAACCGTTGCTGCCGTGAACAAACTCGGTAACCGCGCTCCAGCACTTTGGCATGTGACGACAGAAGCTGAACATCTTGTGTCCGTTTCCATACGTGTACTCAACGGCGTGGTGATCAAAGATCTCACCGTTCTTACGGCCAGTTCGCACCAGTCGGCCGCCCTGCCCTTGAGCCTTGACCGGGTAGTCTTCCATCAACCAGTTGATCACGTCGAGGTTGTGAATGTGTTGCTCAACAATGTGGTCACCACAGAGCCAGTTGAAGTAGTACCAGTTTCGCAATTGATATTCGAGTTCGTTGTCGCGAGGGTCCCGCGGACGATTCCAAACACCATTGTTGTTCCAGTAGACTCGGCTGACGAGCAAGTCGCCGATGATGCCGTCCTGAAGCTGCTTGATGGTGTCTTTGTAAATTGGTTCGTGGCGACGTTGCAAGCCGACCTGAACCATCAGCTTTTTCTCACGAGCCTTTTCACCGGCGGCCAGCACGCGGCGAATCCCGGGAGCGTCCACACCAACGGGCTTTTCCATGAAGACATGTTTTCCGGCGTCGATTGCTTTTTCGAAATGCAGAGGACGGAAGCCAGGAGGCGTGGCGAGGATCACCATGTCGACGTCGGAATCGAGCACGCGTTTGTAAGCGTCCAGTCCGATGAACTTCGTGTCGTCGGTGACTTTGACTTTGCCATCATGTTCAGTCGAACAGGCGTCGATGGCGATGTCGGCGTTTTTCTCAAAGACGTCTGCGATCGCGTGGAGTTCGACGTTGTTTCCCGACGCAGTGTTCATCGCCTGAATCGATGCACCTCGTCCGCGTCCGCCGCCGCCGATCAGTCCCAACTTGATCGTGTCACGTCCGGCCGCGTTAGCTGATCGAGCCAGCGAAAGCGAAGGAGCGCCCAGTCCGACTGCAGCAGCTGCTCCGGCAGCCGTTCCGGTCTTCAAAAACCCCCGTCGGGATTCGTCGCATGCACTTTCGACAGTCGGTTTCGATTCAGTTTTTTTCTTGTCAGCCACAGTCAGTATCTCCTGGCACTTGAATAGTCAGTGGTCCAATTCGATCCCCGATCACGGGGAAAGGACGGCAATAATGCCAGCTATATCGTAAACGTCCGCCACGTTTCTGCGAGGTAATGCGATAGCGAAGCCAAGGAATTGTAAATTTTTCTCTGTGTGGCAATTGAAAAACCTGATATCTACGCCGCCAAAGTTGGTCCATTTATCTCTATTTCGACAGGCTCCCAATGTTTTCCCAGCTCGCGAAAACCGGTTTCACAATCATTGCGTTCTGCCTTTTTGCGATTCCAACGTTTGGCGATTCGACGGTTTCGGCGCAAACCTTTGAACCAGAAAACTTTACGGACAAACGTTTCCTGCAATACGAACAGCAGCTGAACGCGATTTTGAAAACGCGGCGCGACGAGGAAAGAAAATTCGTCAATGAGATCGTGATCAAAGTCCGCGAAGGAAAGCTGCCGTCAAAGCTGGTCCAAACCAGTTTCAAATGGGTTCAGCAAAAACGCCCCAATACAAACTTTCCATTTATCTATTTTGAGAAAGTCCTGCGAATCCAGGCGAACAAAGCCGGCATCGCAGAAACGATTCCTCCGTACGATTTTGGAATCTATCGCCAATTCGACAACGGTGTCCGACGCTACCAACGCGGCGGATCAAAGACTGCTCAGGGTCCGGGGCTCAGTTCGGATCGAACCACGTTCTCGAAATAGCCCAGAACTTCAAGTCGACCTCAAGTCGATTTTGAATGCACAGAAAGCTCTGAGTGCACGGCCAACGTGTGCGCTCGAATCTGAATCTGGCACGGCGTACGTGAACCAGTTCTGGCTGGGACACGTACAAACAGCGAAATCGACGACTGACTTGTGTGCAGGATCAAACGGAACGTGAAACCGTTGGCGATATCACCGCAGGCGTTGAGCAGCCCAATCGACTCACGGTCTCACTTCCCGGCTTTTGCTGGCAGCACCCGCAGTTTTCCACCATTAGTCGACTTTGTTTTGCGGCTTTGACGCCAGAAATCACCTCTTAGCCTGAGGCAAGTTGTCGCCAATTGTCATATCAGGTCGTTGGCGTTACCTTTTTGCGAAAAGCACCACCCTGCGCAGACCTTTCCATGATCCCCTATCCCAACCCATCCGACTTGCCCGATTCGCAGCGCGTCGTCATGACCGGCATCGGGCTGACGGCGCCCAATGGCAACAGCCTGGCGGAAATGCGTGACTCAGTCCTGAACGCCCGCAGCGGAATTAGCGATTACGAAATTCGCTACTTTGGCAAAACGGTCGCCGGGCAGTGTGACTTTGACGTCAAAAGGCACCAGTCACGAAAAGACGCTCGTCGCGGAACGCGAGCCGGAAGCGTCGGTGTCTACTGCAGCCATGAAGCGGTCGCCGACGCAGGCTTGGACATGGAGAACATCGACCGCAGTCGCATTGGCGTGTACGTCGGCGTGACCGAACATGGCAACGTGGAAACTGAGAGCGAAATTTACGAAATCAGCCAGTACGATTACGACTGTCAGTACTGGACGCACCACCACAACCCTCGAACGGTTGCCAACAATCCGGCCGGCGAAGTGGCGTTGCACATGAACATCACCGGCCCGCACTACACGATCGGCGCCGCCTGCGCCGCGGGCAACGCGGGACTGATTCAAGCCGTGCAAATGCTGCGGCTGCATGAGTGCGACCTGGCGATCGCTGGCGGTGTGTCGGAAAGCATTCACACGTTTGGAATCTTCGCCGGATTCAACAGCCAGAACGCTTTGGCGACGCACGAGGATCCGACAAAAGCCTCGCGGCCGTTCGACAAAGAGCGTAACGGGATCGTGGTCTCAGAAGGAGGCTGTCTCTATACGCTCGAACGCCTGGAGGACGCCAGGAAACGCGACGCCAAAATTTACGCAGAGATCGTTGGCTACGGGATGAATACCGATGCCACGGACTTCGTGCTGCCCAACGCCGAACGTCAGGCTCAGTGCATGCAAATGGCGCTCGATCGGGCTCATCTTAACGCTGATCAAATCAACATCGTCAGCACGCACGCGACGGGCACCGGAATGGGCGACATTCTTGAAGCGAAAGCTGTCCAGAGTGTCTTTGGTGGCTCAAAAAATACGCACGTAAATAACACGAAAAGCTTTATTGGGCATACGATGGGAGCCGCTGGTTCGTTAGAATTAGCCGGCAACTTGCCTTCTTTTGAGGATGGCGTCGTTCATCCCACCATCAATGTGGACCAGCTTGATCCCGATATCGAGCTGACCAATCTGGTGCTGAACGAGCCTCGCGAAATTGGCAAAGTTGACTATATTTTGAACAGCTCGTTTGGCATGCTGGGGATCAATTCGTCCCTGATCGTCAAACGTTTTTAGAACAACACTCGCAGAGAAATTCGGAGTCAGAAAATGGCACCCGCAGAAATCCGACAGGCAATCATCGACATCCTCGCTGACATCGCCCCGGATGAAGATTTGACCGATTTGAAAGATGAAGTTTCGTTTCGTGATCAGATGGAACTCGATTCGATGGACTTCCTCGATATCGTGATGGAGCTTCGCAAGCGTTACAAAGTTCAGGTTCCTGAAGAGGATTACACGAACCTCGATTCAATGCACTCGACGGTTACCTACCTGACCCCGAAAATGGTTGCCTGTGCCTAGACCAGGGATGGAGTGATGGCTTTCAGTCGTCACAGTGACACGATGCGGCAGCTGGAAGCCGCCACTACGATTTGAGCCTGCCATGTACGACACCATTATTATCGGCGCCGGCATGTCGGGCTTGGCTGCTGGCATTCGACTGGCCCATTACGACCAGAAAGTCTGCATTCTTGAGCGCCACTACACGATTGGTGGCCTGAATTCTTTCTATCGCACCAACGGACGGAACTACGACGTTGGTCTGCACGCGGTGACGAATTTCACAGAAAAGGGCACCAAAAAAGGCCCGTTGGCGCGGATCCTGCGCCAGCTGCGATTCAAATGGGAAGACTTTGCGCTCGCTCCGCAACGTGGATCGCGAATCGCATTTCCTGGCGTCGACATTCGCTTCGACAACGACCTTGAACTGCTTCGTAGCGAGATCAAAAAAGCGTTCCCTTCCCAAGTCGACAACTTTGAATCGTTGCTGGGCAAGATTTCTGACTACGACGATCTCGATCAGGCCAGCTTTGAAATTTCAGGCCGACAAGTCGTTTCGGAAACGATTACGGAACCGATGTTGGTCGAGATGATTTTCTGTCCGCTGATGTGGTACGGCAACGCCAAGGAACACGACATGGCGTGGGGTCAGTTTTGCATCATGTTCCGTAGCATTTTCATGGAAGGTTTCGCCAGACCCTACAAAGGCGTGAGACTGATTCTGAAAAATCTGGTGAAACGGTTTCGTGGACTCGGCGGCGAACTGAAACTTCGCAGCGGCGTCAGCCGGATCCTTGTCGACAACGGACACGCGACTGGTGTCGAGCTCGACAGCGGAGAAATTCTCGAGGGCAAACGCATTCTTTCCTCAGCCGGTTCACTCGAAACGATGCGAATCTGCTCCGACACCAGCGAGCCTGATCCGCGTTCGGCAGGACAGCTGACTTTCATTGAGTCGATTTCGGTGCTCGATCGCCAGCCAGAATCACTTGGTAATGAAGACACAATCGTGTTCTACAACGACAGCGAAACATTCCATTGGCATCCACCCAAAGACGACCTCTGCGACATCCGCACCGGTGTGGTTTGCTCGCCGAACAATTATGTTTACTCGGACGAAGACGGGCAACTGGACGATGGAGTGATTCGCATTACGACAATCGCCGACTTTGATCGCTGGAGTGCGCTTTCGGATGAAGAGTACCAACGAGCCAAGCTTCGCTGGTACGACGAAAGCGTTGCGTCAAGCGTGCGGTTCACTCCTGATTTCCGTCCTTATGTGATCGACACGGATGTGTTTACGCCCAAGACCATTCAGCGATTTACGTGGCACGACAACGGCGCTGTCTACGGCGCGCCGGACAAACAACTGGACGGAACCACGCATCTCGACAATCTGTTTTTGTGCGGCACCGACCAGGGTTATGTAGGAATCATCGGTGCGATGATGAGCGGCATTTCGATGGCGAACGTACACTGTCTTCGCGGCTGATTGCTCATTGCTGACAGGATCTGAACCTCAGCGTTGTCCGTGTCGACCGGATCAGCGTGCGAGGCGGCGAAACTTTTGATCTAATGAACGCATGCTCCGCTCCACGACAACTTTCTTAATCGCGATTGCGATCTTTGCCAGTTCAGTTTCTGCGCAAGAAACGCCACCAACGGTCCCTGAATCTGTTCAGCAAATGGAACAGGCTCGCATCGACGCGATTGCGAAAGGTTCCCGCTGCGCGGTGGGAGTCTTTGGTCCGCAAAGCCAAGGCGGCGGAAGCGGCGTAGTCATTTCTCCCGACGGATATGCACTAAGTAACTATCATGTCGTGGAAGGCAACGGACCTTTCATGAAATGCAGCATGAATGATGGCGTGCTCTACGACGCGGTGATCGTTGGCATCGATCCCGTTGGAGACGTTGCTCTCATCAAACTGCTTGGCCGGGATGACTTTCCTTACGCAACGATGTCCGACAGCGATGTTGTCGAACAAGGCGACGATTGCTTTGCGGTCGGCAATCCTTTTCTATTGGCCACCAATTTCCAGCCCACCGTGACATGGGGAATCGTCTCGGGGAATCACCGTTATCAGTATCCGTCAGGAACGCTTCTGGAGTACGCCGATTGCATTCAGACCGATGCGGCGATCAATCCGGGGAACTCGGGAGGTCCGCTTTTCAACGGCGACGGTAATTTGATCGGCATCAACGGTCGCGGAAGTTTCGAAAAACGCGGCCGTGTGAACGTCGGAGTCGGATACGCGATTTCCATCAATCAAATCAAACTGTTTTTGGACTACTTAAAAAGCGGCCGGATCGTTGATCATGCGACAATCGGAGCAACAGTGGCGACGGACGACCAGGGAGAAGTTCGAGTTTCGAACATTCTTGAATCTTCAGACGCCTGGCGACGCGGGTTGCGTTACGACGACAAAGTCACCTCATTCGCGGGCCGCTCCATTCGCACGGTCAACCAGTTCAAGAACGTGCTGGGAGTGTTCCCGAAAGGATACCGGGTTCCGCTTTCGTTTGAGCGTGACGGCGAGTCAATGCAAACAATGGTGCGACTGACGGGAGTCCATTCCACTGAAAAACTGATTGAAATGATCGAAGGCCCCGCGGTTGAAGCGGCCGATCCAACCCAGGAAAAACCCGCAACGTCATCCCATCCGCATGCGGATTGGTACGAAGCCCGCCGCGGATTCACCAACTATCGCTTCAACAAACTTCATCGCGAACAGGTTTGGCAACAGAGCGTTGCGGCGATGGGTGATTTTTCAAAGGTGACCAATCGATGGCGTCTCAAAGGTGTCGACTCGCGGAAGAAAGCCGTGCAGATGGTGCTTTCGGATGATAAATCCGGAATCGAGATCGGGCGAAAAACCTGGGTTCTGGATCCGGAAACCGAACTCTCTGATCAGGTTTTGCCTGAGAATACCGGAGGGCTGTTGATCGCACTTCACCTGTGGCGAAACTTTCTGATCCTTGGGCCTGAAAAGTTCGGCGACGTTTCCTATTTCGGATCGGCACCGCTTGAACCGGGTGACCCGAAGTATCAAATCGTTGTCGCGACACGAGGCACCGTCGAGTCGAATTTCTTCTTCGATTCGGATTCCGGGGTCCTTGCCGCGATCGAGGTTTTTCCGGAACTTGACAGCGACCCTTGCCTGTTGAGACTCACTGACTATCGCCAGGATCAAGAGATTTCTGTGCCGACGACTTTTGAGTACTCGTCCGGGCTCAACAGCGGATCCATTGAAATTGAGACGCTGGAATTTCTCAAGTAAAACCGGCGTTGTGAATGCAGGACTACTTGCCGCCCTTTTCGCCGCCGACCTCTTCGAGCGACCAGTCACCTTCGGACGTCTTCTTTTTCTTGGGATCCACATCTTCGATCGACCAGTCGTTACCCTCTTTCAGTTCAACTTCCTTGCCGCCCGACTCTTTCAGTTTTAAGCCGGTGCCGGAGTCCTTTTTGTTCGGAACTTCTTCGATCGACCATCCGTCTTTGCCCTCGGTCTTCTTTGGAGCTGTCGCGGCTGATTTGTCGCCGCCAACTTCTTCAATACTCCAGTCGCTGTTCCGGTTGCCGCTCCCGGAAGGCATCTTTCTGCCGGGTGTCGCGTCAGGACCGTCTTTCTGTTCAGAACCCAGAACTTCGGCGCGCTGGCGACGATATTTGTCTTCCTCTTGAAGCACCCGATCGGTCCGTGGGCTAACTCGTTTCTCAACGTGGCGATCGCCCTGATCGACGCCTTCACCGGACGTCGGTGCGGAACCGGATCCGCCGCCTCGCATAACGAAAAAGAACACGAATCCGATAAACAGCAGCACCATGATGCCGCTCATTCCACCTTTTTTGCGTGGCTGAGGCTGTTGGGGGTAGTCGAAGCTCATAACAATTTCCAGGTGGATTCAAAAAGCAGTTGGTTCCGCGGCCATTATGATGACGTTCCTTGCTGGAAATGACAATCGATGAAAACGACCAGCAATCACGGAATCACCGGTTTTCAACGCCTAAACTGCGTAAAACCTCGCCTTCGAGCCTCGACAATTTCGACTTCAGATCGTTCACGTCGCTCCCTGTCGCCAACACAGTGCACACGG
Source organism: Mariniblastus fucicola (assembly GCF_008087665.1). Classification (GTDB taxonomy): domain Bacteria; phylum Planctomycetota; class Planctomycetia; order Pirellulales; family Pirellulaceae; genus Mariniblastus; species Mariniblastus fucicola. The sequence goes on along the minus strand of NZ_CP042912.1, from coordinate 3,098,667 downwards.
GAGCATCCGGCGGGATCAGCTCGTTGACTGACGGAACGTCGGCAATCCAAACCTGCCCTAAGGCCTTCTCGAAACTCAACGCCCCCATTCGGAATTCGCCGAGACAACCGAGTCGAAACTCGAGCGGTCGGTTTGAGCGATTGAAGACGACCATCTTTCCTCGCGTCAATTCCGTCGGCTGTCGTTCAAAGGCACATTCGATCCCGAACGCCTTCAAATGGCGAACCATCACATGGTCTCCAACAACTTCCGCCGAAGCCGGTATTCGTGGATTGATATCGACCGGCCAGATCCCTTCGGCGTTCCGAATAAAGTCTATACCGAAGACACCCTTGAGCCCCGTTCGTTCAACCAGTTCGCTTGCGAATCGTTGAGCCGTTTCTGCGTTTGCTTTTTCAAGGCGCAGACCTGAAATCGACCCGACCCATTTCATCGATTCAGTCAACTGCAGCGTGCCGCCAAGACAGCTAACGACGCCCCGATCGGCGACAAATATCAGCGACACGGATTCGCCCGGGATGTGCTGCTGAAGAACTTGCCCGGTCAAATCGACTTCAGTCAACAGCTCGGGGCCAGCGATCAGCCTCGCGGTCGCTGAGTGAGCCGGATCTTTCAGGACTGCCGGCCACGAAACTTTTTCGACGCTGGTTTGAAAGTGAAAGCGATGAATTCCAGACCGCGCCAGAGCAGCGTTGAGCAATTCCACATCCAGCAAACGCTCGACTGAAACCGCTGTCGCGAACAGAGGCCTCGACCACTGAACGAGAAGTTTCGCCAGGGACGCACTGCCCTCCAACCCTCCGGTAAACAGAACAAATTCGTGGGCTCGAACGAGCCGACCGCATTCCTTCAGGTCAGACAGCCGCTGCAACCGCGTCACCCGTCCGTTACAGATCATTTGCGTGTCAGCATCTCCGTAGAGGTCAGCTACGGAGGGCTCCAGTCCCAACCGCGCGAGCATGCTGGCCGCCATCCTGCCACTGGCTCCGACAACCAGGACTCGGGTCGGGGAACCTGCATTGGCACCATGGTCAACCATCGTGGATATCTACAATTTTGAGCGGTCGGGGCTGGTTGTCATGCGTCATGTGGTTTGATAGCCTTTCGGGGTAACACTTAATGACCTGATGTGGTCCAGAAAGTCCGCATCGCAACGTATAACAGGAGTCCGTTTATGTCCATGTTTATTGGTGAAGCCCTCGATGGCGATGGTAACGAAATCGCTCATATCGATTTGATGATCGGCAGCAAGTCGGGTCCTGTCGGAACGGCTTTCGCCAACGCATTGTCGACTCAGTCAGAAGGCCACACAAACCTTCTTGCCGTATTGACTCCTAACGTTGCAGTCAAGCCAGCGACTGTCATGATCACGAAAGTCACGATCAAAGGCATGAAGCAAGCCGTCCAGATGTTCGGCCCTGCTCAGGCAGCCGTTGCCAAGGCTGTTGCTGACAGCGTTGCTGATGGTGTCATTCCCAAGGACCAGGCAGAAGATCTGGTTTGCGTTTGCGGCGTGTTCATTCACCCGGAAGCTGATGATGACAAAAAGATCTACGACTACAACTACAGCGCGACAAAGATGGCGATTGCAAACGCCATGAACGGATCGCCGACTGCGGACGAAATGATTTCGCAAAAAGAAGAAGCGGCTCACCCGTTCCGCGGATTCTAGTTTCGGACCATTCCGAATCCTATCAAGCTCGCAACTGATTGAGCCATCGTTTTCTGGTGGCTCTTTCGCTGCGAGTCTTTTTTTTCGCAACTGTAAAAGCGTAGCCATGACAGCCAACTCTAAAAAGCGAATTCTTGTTCAGATCGACCCCGACGCTCACCCGAGTGTGTTTGATTCGGTCGTCGCGATCGACTCGGGCGTTGAGCAACTGTTGACGCACGGCGCTGTCTCGGAAGACGACGTTACCGGACTGGTTCATGGCTGCATTTTCACCCGCTCGATTGACGACCTGAGATCGACGGCTCTGTTTTTCGGTGGTTCGAACGTGGATCGCACCGAAGCGTTGGTCGAGAAAGCGAAATCGGCTTTCTTCGGCCCAATGCGAGTGTCGCTGATGTCTGACCCCAATGGATGCAATACGACTGCGGCGGCGGCGGTGCTTTCCGCTGGCAAACACGTTTCCTGGGACGGGCTGACGGTCACGATTTTGGCCGCGACCGGACCGGTTGGGATTCGCATCGCTCAAATTTTGGCCAAGGAAGCCGATGCCTCGAACGAAACGGTCACAATTAGAATTTGCTCTCGCAAGTTGCAGCGTGCTGAAGAAGTTTGCCGTCGGATTGCCGTAGCAGGCGCCGATGGCGTGACCCTTGAACCGTTGGAAACGGCTGAGGCCAAGGACGCGTTGCCGGCAGTTGATGGCTCCGATGTTGTATTCGCTGCGGGCGCTGCAGGAATCGAACTGTTGCCCGAAGGCTGGTTGGAAAAGGCCCCAAAAGTCGTCGTCGACGTGAATGCGGTTCCGCCGGCGGGCATTCATGGCGTCGAAGTGATGGACAAAGCGGAAACTCGAGGCGAAACGATCTGTTACGGCGCGATCGGTGTTGGCGGGTTAAAGATGAAGATTCACCGCAAGTGTATTGAGAGCCTGTTTGAATCCAACGACAGCGTTCTTGAAGTCCACCAGATTCACGCGATCGGAAAAACGATTGTCGGTTGAGTCCCATTTTTCACCGCCAACATTTTCACGGCAACACTGATCAGCACTCTTCCAAAAACACGAATCGCAATCGTTGGCAGCGGCATGGCTGGCCTGTCAACCGCTTGGTTGCTTTCCAGGCAAGGATGCCACGTAACGATTTTTGAAAAAGGGTCGGCACCAGGGCTGTCGGCTCATTCCCGGGACTTCTCAGCGTTCATTGACTCGGCCGATGGACCAATGCCAGGCGACGTTCCTTCGCGCATGTTCAACGCCTCGCTGTGGCCCGCGGTCACGCAACTTTATCGCGACGCTGGTGTGGAATTTGAACCTGTGGACAGCCACCAGACATTTTCCCACAACAGCGAAGTTTTGCTGAAAGTCAAGCTGCCGTATTCCTCTGTCGCGATGACCAGCGTGTTCAATGCGAATGCACGCAGATTGCTTGGATCACTCAAGCAATTTCGCGCAGCAGCCACGGATTGTTTACAGGGACCGTCAAGCGACGCGACGACGTTCGGTGATTTTGTTAGCAGCTTGCCAAGCTCGGAAGACAACACTGCATTTTTGGAAGGCTTCCTGTTTCCGGTGCTGACTTCCACTGTGTTCACTTGCCCGACGAAAGACCTGCTGAACTATCCGTGCTTTGTCGTCCTTTCCGCGCTGCGGAGTATCACAGATGGAAACCACCCGCTGATGCGAACCGTGGCGGGATCTGCACATGCTGCCAACGCGTTGCTTGATGGCGTTGGAGAAGTACGTTTCAATTCAGTCGTGGACAAAGTTCACAGCGACCCTGCATCGGCATTCGTAAGAGTCGGCGGAGAAGACCTCAAGTTTGAACATGTGATCCTCGCGACACAGGCCAATCACGCCAGCCGATTGGTGGCGGAGGATTTCCCGGACGAAGCTTCATTGTTGGATCAGTTTCGATACACCGAAGTTCCCGTCACTGTTCACACCGACAGTAGCGTTCTACCTGAAAGACGGAACGACTGGGGCACTTTCAACTTTCAACGACATTCGCACCAAACAGCGACCTGTACCGTTTGGATGAACCGATTTCACAGGCAGTGGACGACCGATATCGACGTCTTTCATTCGATCTTCCCGGGCGAGATCGCTGCTGAAAAAGTACTCTACTCATCGGTGCTCCAGCGTCCGCTGGTCGATTCGAAAAGTGAACAGCTTCATGCCGCACTTGATGATTTACACTCGCGAAGACGCAACGTTTGGTTCGTCGGATCGTATGCATCGCCGGGCGTTCCACTTTTGGAGTCCGCAGTTCGATCCAGCCACGCTCTCGTCGAAAAACTGAACGCGATTCGTTCTGCCGAAACCGTTTGACGGCCGCTCTGCGGAGCATTGTTGTACCGCTCGCGCAGGCTCGCCCTTGTACCGTCACACATAGCTAGCACTCCTGCGTTGACTGGCGTTTTTCCGATGATGTGGTTTTGCTACCCTCGCGACGGAATCCATGTTCTGAAACGGTCAGTTCAGGAACAAATGCCCGACGAAATAAAGAGGAAACGATGAGCATCGCACCTTCTCCAGCCCCGAAGAAACTCGACCGTGAAACCTTGGTCAAGCGAATCAAAACGCTTGGTCCGTGGCACATGAACATTCAGCTTACCGACGATCTGAACACCGGTCAGGTTTTCGTAGAAGACGGCGTTAAGCGTGGTCGCGAAGAAGGCGGACAAGGCGGAGACGTTAGCCTGCTTCAGCTTCGCGATCTGTTCCTCAAGCAGATCGACTCGATCTACACCGATGGTCTTCAGGGCAAAACGTTCCTGGATTGCGCCTGCAACGCGGGCGGATACTGCTTTTGGACTCGGGAGCGAGAAATCAAAGCCGCGTTCGGTTTCGATGTTCGTGAGCACTGGATCAAACAGGCTCGCTTTGTCAAAGCTCAACGCAAGATTGCGCCAACTGATCGAATTCAGTTTTGTGTCAACGATCTCTACGACATTCCGTCACAAAACTTGACGCCGTCGGACATCACCATGTTCAAAGGCATCTTCTATCACCTGCCAGATCCAATCACTGGATTGAAGATCGCGGCTGACCTGACCAACGAAGTCATGTTTTTCAACACCTCGACGACTTGGGGCGAACCAGACGGCAGCATGAAAGCTGGCTGGGAAAGCACAGAAAACGTGATGTCGGGAGTCCACGGTTTGAAATGGTATCCAACAGGCCCGAAAGTCTGTGCTGACATCCTAAAATGGGCCGGCTTCGTCGAGATGAAGCTGATCTTCTATCGTCAACAGTTTGACACACCACATATCGGCCGCACTGAAATTGTCGCATCGAAAGTTCCAGGCCTACTGGATAACCTCCACGGTGAATGGATCAAGTAGTTGGTCTGGCCGAAGAAGTTAAGCCCGGTTATCGCACCGGGCTTTTTTTATGCGCTGATCAAACGGCAGATTGGCGGCGACTCCGTTCCGATTTAAGATAGAGGCTTGACCACAACCTCTTTCTCAGGAAATCAGAATGAGCCGTGCCCTTCTTTGTTCCCTATGCTGTGCTGTCGCAGGAACACTTCTCTGCTTCACCGCCTCTCAGGCTCATGCGAACGATGTCGTTCCTGTTCCAGACAATGTGGAACCTGTGAAAATAAAAGGAGCCAAGCCGCGGAACGTCGTGTTCATCTTGTCCGATGACCATCGTTACGATGCAATGAGCTTCATGGGTCATCAGTTTGCGGAAACGCCGCACATGGATGCGATGGCTCGCAACGGCGTTCACATGAAGAACGCTTTCGTGACAACGTCACTGTGCTCGCCAAGCCGTGCGTCGATCCTGACAGGACTGTACACTTTTCGGCATCGCGTGATCGACAACCAGCGACTGGTGCCCGAGGGAACTCAATTCTTTCCGCAGTATTTGCAAAAGGCTGGATACAAAACGGGCTATGTTGGCAAGTGGCACATGGGTGGTCACCACGATGACCCGCGGCCAGGTTTTGACTATTGGGTCAGTTTCAAGGGACAGGGGTTTTACCTGCCGCCCGGACCGAACTACACGCTGAACGTCAATGGCGAACGTGTGAAACAGGACGGCTACATCACAACGCTGCTGACGAAGTACGCGATGGATTTTCTGGAGCAGCAGAAGGACAGCGACGAACCGTTCTTTTTGTATCTTTCACACAAGGCTGTGCACGCGAATTTCACTCCGGAAGAAAAGTACAACGACAGGTTTGCGAACAAGCCATTCGATCGTCCGGCCAGCGAGAAAGAACTGACAGAGAACAATTTGAACCGCCCGCGATGGTTGCTGGATCAACGAAACTCCTGGCACGGAGTCGACTTTCCGTATCACAGTGCTTTGAATATTGAAAAATATTACAAACGCTACTGCGAATCGCTGTGCTCGGTTGACGATAGTGTCGGCGCTGTGATGGATCAGTTGAAGAAGATGGGAATCCATGACGAAACTCTCGTCATCTACATGGGCGACAACGGGTTCATGTTTGGCGAACACGGTCTGATTGACAAACGAGTCGCCTATGAAACTTCGATCCGCGTCCCGATGCTGGTTCAGTGCCCGGAACTTTTCGAAGGCGGATCGACCGTTGAGAAAATGGTTGCCAACATCGACATCGCTCCAACAGTCATGGAAGCGATGGGTCTTGAAAAGCCGCCGCACATGGACGGCGACAGCTTTGTTTCGCTGACTCAGGGCAAGGACGTTCCATGGCGTGACTATTTCCTGTACGCGTACTACTGGGAGAAGAACTTCCCACAGTCGCCGACCGTTTTCTCGTTGCGAAGCGACAAATACAAGTACACGACCTACTACGGGCTGTGGGACACGGATGAGTTCTTTGACATCCAGGCCGATCCGATGGAGCAGAATAACCTGATTCGGTCTCGGGAACACCAAGCCAGAAAAAAAGAGATGGAAGACCGGCTGTATTCGATGATGGAGGAGCTTGGCGGAATGGATATTCCTCTGAATGCTCCGCGAGGCAGCTCGCAGAACAAACGCCTGAAGACTCGCAAAGGCGACAAGGCCGCAGACTTTCCTTCCGACATGGTCCTCGAAAAACCGGTAAACAAAAATGCAAATTAGGCTCTCTGTTCTGTCGCTGTTTTGGTTGGTGACTGCGGTCGCCACCGCGGCAACATGCTTGGCACAGGATACGACGCCGGCCAAGCGAAACGTGCTGTTGATCATGACAGACGATTGCAATTGCGATCTTGGCTGTTACGGCGACGAATTGGTTCAGACGCCGAATATTGATCGGCTTGCGGAACGGGGGACGCGTTTCGACAGAGCCTATTGTCAGTATCCCGTTTGCAATCCCAGCCGGTCGTCGATGATGACTGGTTTGTATCCGGATCAAACTGGCGTGATCACCAATGGAATTTTCTTTCGCGACAAATTGCCAAACGTCGTAACGATGCCGCAGATGTTTCGCAACCAGGGATACTGGGCGGGCCGAGTCGGCAAGATCTATCACTACAACGTCCCGATGCAAATTGGTGAAGACGGAATGGATGACGCGGCGTCGTGGGACACGGTCGTTAATCCTCGCGGCATCGATCGAGAAGTCCATGACCAGATCAATACGCTGCAAAAGGGACAGTTCGGCGGAACACTCAGTTGGCTCAATTTAAAAAGCAAACCTGAAGAGCACACCGATGGAATTGCTGCGACGGAAGCGATCAAGCTTTTGGATTCCCATCATCCATCGAAAACAGGCAAGCCGTTTTTCCTGGCGGTTGGGTTTTACCGACCCCACACTCCCTTCGTCGCTTCGCCTGAATTCTTCGAGCATTATCCGCTCGACAAAATTGAACCGACGATGCAACTCGACGGAGACCGAGACGACATTCCGTTGGCCGCGCTAATGGATCGCCCCAAGCAACTTGGACTTGGCGTCGAAAAACGAAAGAAGATCATTCAAGCCTATTACGCATCGATTTCGATGATGGACGATCAGTTAGGCCGAATCCTCGATGCGGTCGAACGACTTGGCTTGAAGGACAACACGACCGTCGTGTTCGTTTCGGATCACGGCTATCACCTTGGCGCTCACGGATTGTGGCAGAAGAGCGACCTGTTTGAGGGCGGCTGTCGCGTTCCGATGGTGATCTCGGATCCAGATCTGCCGAAGGGCAACTCGACAGCGTCACTGGTTGGACTGATCGACCTCTATCCGACTCTTGGCGAACTGGCCAACGTTTCGGTCCCCAAACATGTTCTCGGCAAAAGCCTTGTCCCCATCCTGAAGGATCCAGTTGCGGAGGTTAACGAGTTTGTGATTTCGATGACGGTGAGTCGAGCACGTTGGACGCACAAGGAATTTACGAAAAAGCGAGTCAAAGGTTATTCGATTCGAACGCATCAACATCGGTTCACGCAATGGGCAAACGGTGACTTGGGACAGGAGTTGTACGACTACGCGTCAGATCCGAACGAGTATTCGAACTTGGCGAAACAGCCAGCTGAGAGCTCTGTCCAACAGGGCTTGGAGATCAAGCTCGACGGTTGGCGACGAGCGAACGGGGCTGTCGAGCTGCCGTAGCACACACGGAACAGCGTGAAATTTGCGAGCTTCGACTTTCGATTCCATATGCAAGGAACGTCCTTAGCGTTTCTCTGCCGCAACGACGAAACGCCGCGATAGCTTTTTCGGCTAACCGTGTGGTATAATGGAGCATGTGGGGATGTTTTGCACCAATCAGAAAGTTTCGCCAATGTGCTTGAGACTGATTTCCCACCATTGCATCACGATCGCATTTCTAATCCTGTTCGCCACCTCGGCGTGCTCGGCGCAAACTGCCATTCGCAAAGACGCGACCTGGCGGCAGGCTGACAGCGTAACCATTCTGGCCAGCTTCGAAGCGTGGCTGCTGGAATCCAAAGTTGACGACCGAGCGGCAAAACTGGTTCGTGAGTACTTAAGTTCAGCGGACGCCAGCTCGGGAGACTTGATCGATCATGTCATTCAGGGAATCGAGATTGGCGATGCCGACGTCGCCCGATTCGTGCAAACGCTCGCGAACGCCCAGCCCGACGATTTGATTCAAACCAGTGGTTTGCTGGATAACGAGTCACGGCACAATTTCGTACGCAATCATGTTCGTTTACTGTACGGCCGCTGGCTGGCCAGAAAAGAACTCTTTGACGAATCGCTCTTGCAATTGGAACAGCTGGAAATCGAAGACGTACTGGATCCAGCGACGCTGCTCTATTGTCGTGGACTGATGCAACATCAACTGCTCAAGCCGAAAGAATGTATCGTTACGCTCAAACAGTTGCAGGAAAACGCTGATCAATTGCCGCGGCGGTACAACGTGTTGGCCAAGCTGATGATCGCCGACATGAAACGGTTGGAGGCAGATTCCCTCGATGAAATTTCTCGAATGATGGGCGATATTCGACGACGAACCGAGTTGAATCGAAGTGGAACGCGGGTCCGCAACAAAGAAGAAGACGTGATTGAAAAGCTGGACAAGCTGATCGAGCGACTTGAAGAGCAGCAGAGACAAATGCAGATGGCTCAATCGCAAGGCAGCCCTCAACCGACATCGCCCGCTGACCGAGAGCAACGGCTTTCTGGTCAAGGATCGGGCGAAGTTCGCAGTAAGCGTCAGACGGACGGAGGTAGCTGGGGCGACCTTGACCCGGCCGAACGGGATGCCGCACTGGCAGACATGTCCAAAGATCTTCCGCCACACTACCGATCGGTGATTGAAGAGTACTTTCGAAAGCTGGCTGACAAGACGGACAAACGGGAATGAAATTCAATCGCGTTTGTATCCTGGCACTGCTTGCCTTGATTCTGCCATTCGCCAATCATTCGCTTGTGGCTCAATCGGGCGGCTTCGGAGCCAGCGTTGAGCTAAACGATGGCTCATTGGTTGACGCAGAAATCCGATCCATCAATGGCGAACACGCGGTTGTTGTCGTCGATGGCCAGGAAAATTCTCTGCCGCTTGATACCGTCGCGAAAATCCGCTTTTCCGACCATAACAACGAGCCCGCACCTCTGGTCCATACGATCGCCATGATCGACGGATCAACGATTTTGAGTGAAGCTTTTAGCATTTCCGATCGTGAGCTTCTGACGCAGACAAACAGTGGTGTCGAAGTCCAAATCAGCACTCGGCTGATCGACTATGTAAAATTCCCCGCCGGCGACGCAGCAGTCGACAGCAATTGGCAGGACACCGTTGCCCAGGAACGCGAAAGCGACGCTTTGGTCGTGAGCCGAGATCAAAAATTACAGATGATCGATGGAGTGATCGGGAACGTTTCCGCCGAATCGGTATCCTTCACTGTTGGCGAACGAACTGCCGACGTTAAACGCAATCGACTCGCTGGCATGCTTTTCTATCGCCGCGTCATCGATGATTTTCCGCCACCAACATGCCTGCTCGATCTCGCGGACGGCTCAAAGCTGATGGTTCGATCAGTTGAAACCGACGAAAACAGCTTTTTAATCAACACCGTCGCGGGAGCGAAATTTTCGATCAACCCAGACGCTTTGGTTTCGATCGATTTTAGTGCTAACCGGTCTGTCTGGCTTGCGGATCTCGATCCTGCGACCAACGATTGGGAGCCACTGCTCACCAGCGCATCAGTACTGGATCGCCTGAAGAAGTTTTCTCTTGCGAGAATCGACGAAAGTTTTGCCGGCAAACCACTGGCCATTCTTTTTCAGGGAGAAGACGAATCTTGGCAACGTCAGCAGTTCGCCAAGGGCTTTGCGATCAAAGGTGGTGGAAAAATTTCGTTTCTTCTGTCGGGCCAGTATCAACGCCTGTCTGGCCTGGTGGCGTTTGACCCCGATGCGAATGCTGCCGGTATCGTGAAGCTGGTCGTACAAGTCGACGGGCTCAACCGTGTCGAAGAAGTTTTGGATGCTGCAGAGATGAAGCGACCGTTTTCGATGGACGTTGATCTCACCGATGCGAAACGGATCGTGTTTCAAGTCCAGTACCATGATCGCCGCAGCGTCGGCGACATTCTGCACGCCGTCGATATGAAGCTGCATCGATAGTCAGGTTTCACACGACAATCTGTTGTCACTTGGATCACGCTCCGACATCAAATTGACGTCAGGAAGCTCTGTCCGACTCACGTTTTCAAAGTGAATTCGAGCCCGAACGCTCTGGCACACCGGTTGCAGAACAGTCTATTGCATCAAACTGGTGTAATCCCCTCGACTATTGGAGAAACGATGACTCAAATCTTTTCACTAAAATCTGCGGCGATGCTTGGCGTCGCTACGCTTGCAATGTGCTTTACTGTTCAAGACGCCAACGCTCAGTGGCGAGGCGGCGGCTACGGCGGATTCTCGCCAGGCTTCAGTGGCACGTCCATCAATATCAATCGCGGCGGCATCAGCTTCGGTTACTCAAGCGGATACCGCGGAATCAACTACGGCGGTTTGGGCTATGGATACAACCCCGTCGTCTATCGACCCGTCAACCTTTACGGAGGTGGGTTCTACGGTGGCGGTAGATACTACGGTCGACCGTACAACGGAATCAACTTCAACTACGTCTCCCCACGACCACACGGGCACCATCATCACGGTGGCGGTCGAGGCCATGGTGGCAGACGTCGCTAATCCAGTTCTCAGTACTTCAGGTACGCGAAAAGCCCGCAAGGTTTACTTGCGGGCTTTTTGTTTTTCCAATTCAACGGGAACGAGAACTACTTCTCTTCCTCGTGAAATTTCGGCTCTTTGCCTTCATACGCGCGGTAGAAATTCAAAATCGCTTCATTGAGAGCTTCTGCAGTTGGAGCAGACGCGTCCTGCTTGCACTTCATCGCGCAAACGATCACTTTATGAGCCGTCGCCAACTGAGCCGTGTAATCTTTGTGATCTGACTTGATTCGTTGAGCAAAAAAGTACTCCGCCATCACGTCCTGAATATTCTGAGCGTGTGCTTCTTTGGTCGTAACCCAGCGAACCATCTGGTTCATGCCTTTGGCCGTCGGAGCAGTTCCGGCTTCAAGCCCGGTTGCGAATTCTTCGATCTGTGAAATTGCCTTGGCAATCGTTTGTGTGTCCTCCAGCATTCCTTCGAATCGCATTTCGTCACCGTAGATCCCGCAAGGAACCTGACAATGCGGGGCAGGAGCGACAGCCTTCGTCGGCACTGGAGAAACGACTGGCTCTGTAGGTTCCGTTGCAAAAGCAAATACCGAGAAGCATACGAGCCCCATCGCGAAGAAAGCTGAAAGAAAGGATGTCTTGCTCATTAAAATTTCCTGTTCAAAGTTGACGGTGTTTACTGACAAAGCGGAACGCTCAATATATCACGATCGATGCGTCCGGACAGCGCGAACCGGAATTCAGTCCACAAACCTGGACTAGCCATGCTCATAACCGCTGGGAACAATTTTTTCGAAAGTTGCAGCATTCAGGATCGAGCCCACGTGGTCGTCGACAACGCGTCCAATTGCCTTCAACGTGTTGTCAAACCCGGGATCATCGTGCAGCGTCGCGAACGACGACTCGGACATCGTTAGCAACAACTCAAAATCTTCACCGTCGTGCAATGCGTGCTGCAGCGGCGTTTCTCCGGATGATATTGAAAGCTCGTGTGCCGCATCAGATACAGGAATCTTCATACAATCCAATTCGGCTCCGACGTTGCTCTTGCGAATGATATGACTTAAATCAGTCGACAGCGAATCACTGATATCGGTTGCAGCGTGAATTTCGATACGCTTCTGCAGTGACGACGCCAATTGCAATCGCGGCTCAAACTTCAAATGACGCCCAAGAATGCTGCCGCCGAGCGGGCCCGAAACAACAATCAGATCACCAGATCGAGCTCCAGCCATCCTCCATCCGTGGGGCGAGTTTGAATCACATGGAATCCGACCGGTCAGCGAGACATTGATCACCAACGGTCCGTCATGCGAGCAAGTGTCGCCGCCGATCACTTGAGCACCGAACCTGTCTGCGGTCGCTGTAATTCCTGAAAACAGACGCTGCGCTTTGTCGAAAGTGAAACTTCTCGGCAGAACCAATGACACCAATGCCGATTCGGGAACGGCTCCCATCGCTGCGACATCGCTCAGATTGACCGCGATCGCTTTATGACCAATGTCCGACACATCATGGACATTCAAATCGAAGTGAACCTGATCCACGATCGAATCTGCGACCAGAACTTGCGGCAAATTCCTTGCTGCGAGAATCGCGCCATCGTCTCCGACACCAAGCACGACGTTGGGCGGCAGGTCTGAGTCGGGCGCGTCGTCGGCGAAGCGGTGTTCTTTGAGGTGCTGTTCGATCCAGCCAATCAACTTTTGTTCCATTGATTCAATATAACGAAAAAAACCGCCCCCCGTATGGGAGGCGGTTGTGCAGCCGTTGGGGCGTGTTTGCCGAGCACTGTTGAGGCTCAGTTCGAGCGCGGAGCTGGGTCGCACCACACTAGAGAAGGCAAACGATCGCAGCAGCCTAGTTGCCGGACGCGAAGTTTCGCATCGCAACTCGCATCTTGCCCCAGAACGGCTCTTTTTCGCGAAGAATGTAGAACATGAACGATGCCTGTTGTTGCAAGTCGGGCTGTTCCAGGACCCACTGCAAATTCTCCAACGACTCGGTCTTGTAACCGGCCATCGCAACCAGAACATCACCCTGCAGGATGCCTTCTGAATCCGCTGGACTGCCGGGCCGAACGCTTACAACACGAAGCCCACGCTTGTAGGTCGGGTGCCGGTCAAGCATTTCAGCATCACTTGCGGAAACCAGCTTCATTCCCAATGATCCCCACGCCATGTCGCTGACGCGATGAGTCACACGGTCGACGTTGATCGCCACGGTCATCTGACTGGAACCGTGCTCGACTTCAACTTTCAGCGGAAAAGCTCCTGTGCCCGTTTTCCCTGTGGCCGAAACCAAAGCACATTCGAAATCCAAACGGTTCTTGACCGGTTTGTCGCCAACGGAAAGGATTCTGTCCCCTTTGGAAATTCCGGACGCGGCAGCAGGCGAGTTTGGAATGACGGAGTCCACGAAAACCGTTGGCTGATTTTCGATCAAGATCGTCTTTGTCGTCAAACCATGTCGGATGCGTTGAGCTGAAAGGTTTCGCATCAGGTCAGCGGCAACCTCAAGAGCGTCGTCGACCGGGATAGCGAACGCGATACCCTGTGCACCAATCCGAACGGCGACGTTGATACCGATCATTTCTCCGTTGAGGTTCAGCAGTGGACCACCGGAGTTGCCGGGATTGATCGAAGCGTCTGTTTGAATCAGGTTCCGGTAAACCTGATCTTCGTTGACTTGTACAGTGCGGCCAAGCTGGCTGATGATGCCAACAGTGACAGTGTGTTCGTATCCGTACGCGTTTCCAACGGCGGCAACGGTTTCGGCCAGCATCAAATCTGAGGACGATCCGATCTGAATCGTGGGCAGTTCGCTGGGCAAGTCAATCTTCAGGATGGCGAGATCCGTTTCTGGATCGTGAGCCAGAACTTTGGCAGTCGTCTTTTGCCGATCGCTGGTAGTGACTTCGATCTTCTTCACGCCCTGAACGACGTGGTAGTTAGTCAGGACGTAGCCTCGCGAGTCGATCACGACTCCGGTGCCCATTCCGTTGACCTGTTTTGATTCTGAGTCGGATCCGATGTCTGCGGTGACAGTTTTTCGGCCTCGCAAATTGACCACAGAAAGACTGCAGCCTTTGATAGCCTGAACCAGCGGCGTGTTGCGGGCGTCATTCTGCGGAGCAGCAAAAGCAGGTGACCCGATGGAGATGGCGACCCCAAAGAGACAAACAAGCTGCAGCCAATTGGGATAAATGTAACTTGGCATAAGTCGGGCCGGCCGGGTGGTGGAACCGGAGCCGTCAGTGCGGGCTGACAACTACGGCATTAGGGTTATGACCTGAGTTATCGGAACCGTCATCAATATGGATTGAAATCAGTCAAACGGACCCGCAAAGCTTGCCAAACTTCTCATCGGGCGACGGCTGAACACCTTGAAACCGGTGCTTTGGGCAAGAAAAGTGCTATCAGGTCCGGCCAGTCGAGCCTGACCTGAAATTTTTCAGAGAAAGGTGACTCAATTTTTTCGCCCGACCAAATGACCGGGAACCGAGGTGAGCCAGCCGTAGCGGCTCGAAATTCGAAGACAGTTTTTCGGCCGTAACTATAGTGAAATTTTCACTCTTTCAAATTTCCCGGGTTCGCATTCATGCACCTTTCCGCATTCGTTCGGTTGCTCGTACTCGCAATGCTCTGTTCAGGAACGACGTCCGCAGCGTTGGCTCAGTTGCCTGACTACGCTCAGCCCAACATCGTTTTGATCAATCTTGACGACGCAGACAGTGAGTTGCTTTCTCGCGAAAACATTGAACTGAACTATCCGAATCTCGCCAGGATTGCTGCAACGGCAACGCATTTCCGTAACGCTCATAGCACGACTCCGTTTTGCGCTCCCAGCCGCGCGGCATTGTTTACGGGCAAGTACGCGTTCAGCAACGGCTGTAAAGTGAACAGCGGATTCTCAACACTGAGCAACGGATTCGACGGTGGCTACACGACGTTCAAAGAACGCGGGCACCACAATAATGAGCTGGGAGTTTGGATGAAAGAGGCGGGTTACCATACGATTCACGTCGGAAAGTACCACCACGGCGAATTTGACAACGTCGTCCCCCCGGGCTGGGATCAGTTCTCGGTCACCAAAGGAAATCTGTATTACAACACGTCGATTTTCACGAACATTGATCAAACTGCGCCAAAGGCATTTCAAGCGGGCGAAGATGTCTATGTCGCGAACCTCAACGAGAGCCAGGCCGCTTCGGCGCTGAACGGCCATATCTACAGCAACTTCAACCAGCCATTTTTCCTTTCACTGGCGCCACTGGCTCCGCATTTGCCGGGCGGGAACGTGGTCGAAGCGATGGTCGAAACAAAGTACCTCGACTACGGCGGCGACCTGACACAGCCGATGGATTCACCCGACTTTGATGAACTGGACTTCAGCGACAAACCATCGCATTTGCAACGCCCGCGGCTTTTCACCAGCGAAATCGCGTTCAACCAGCGCTCTTATGCCGCCAGACTTCGGGCGATCAAATCTGTTGATGACATGGTCGGAACGGTCGTCGATCAGATCAGGATTGCCGGCAAACTCGACAATACGATCTTCATTGTGACCAGCGACAATGGGTACTCACTGGGACACCATCGCTTGACCGCCAAGATTGACCCGTTCAATCGAAGCACGAACGTTCCGTTGTTCATTCAACTGCCAGAGAGCCAATCGGAACGAATCAGCGATCATCTGATTGCTCAACTTGATCTGTGCCCGACGATTCTGGAGTTGGCGGATGCGAAAGTCCCGGCTGGACTGGATGGAGAATCTTTCTATCCGTTGATTTCGCGACCGGAATATTTTGGCGAACGCTCTTGGCGCCGATCGATCATGATCGAGAACTGGGCGGACAAGAATACTGTGACTGGCAGAGTTCCGATGTCTTACGTGGCAGAACGATTCTTTGACGCGATTCACGTTTCCTGGGCCAACGGCGAAAAAGAATTTTACGATCTGGCGAGCGATCCTTATCAGCTGGAAAACGTCTACGATTCGCTGGACGAACTGCAACAGCAGGAGTTGGCTTCGTCGCTGAGAGATTTCCGCAAGCCTGCTGAGCCTTTGTTGACGTTGCTGACGCCGGAATCGGGCGCGGTTATCGACGGTTCTGAACCGGTGAAGTTCAGCGGATTCGCGGAGGACAATTCGACGGTCCTGATGACGCGTCTGGTTGTTAAGAGCTTTCGTACTCAACGCTTTTTCAACGGAGACAACTGGCAGGACGAACCAACCAGCATGCTTGTGTTTCCCAATGCTGAAGGAAGCCCGATTTCTTCGTGGAGTACCGACTTGGATCTGTTCACGGAAGTGACGAACGACATCGATTTCTTGATCAGCTATGCAAAACCGATCGACGATGATCGCGTCGAAGGCGATTGGCAACTGAGCGTCAACATGATGGAAGACCGATCGGTGTTCGCCAGATTCAATCCGATTTTGTTCAAGAAGGCGTACCAACGTAACAAGAACATCCGGCTCAACGGATTCATGGGAAAGCATCCAAACGCAAAAACAAACGTTGTCGTCTATCGCGTGGACTCAAAAACGTTTTTCAACGGTTCTGAATTTCAATCAGATCCGGCTGTGCTTCCTTGTGAGAATCTGGCAAACAATCGATGGGCGCGAAATCTCGTGCTGCCAGCCGGCGAATACCGCTGCTATCTTCGATCGTTTGTGCCAGGCACGAGAAAAGTCCAGTCCAGGGCTTCGGTCCTCACCATCATCGTTGAGTAGACGCGGCAGCAATCGCCAAGCACACCGGTTGATTCAGTGTGCCAGCGATTGATTCGACTATGGCTGACCGGCGATGACCTATTTCTTGAACTTGCGATTCCGCTTGCGACGCATCTCGATTTTTTCGCGAGCTGCATCGTCGCTGGACGTTTTGTTGCGACCAAGCAGCGCCATGCTCTTTTCAGCCAATGACGGGCCTTTGTCGTCCGCCGCTTCGAGCTTCGCAGTATCGAGTTCCGGTTTCGGCAAAAGCTTCTTTTCCAGAATCGCCCAGATGCTTGACGTAACAAAGTACACGCACAGACCAGCGGGAACTTTGAAGAACATGATGGCCATGAACAACATCATGAACGACATCATTTTTTGCATCATCTTCTGCTGTTCATCGACAGCAGGCGGCGTGAACATTTTTTGCTGGACGAGGAACAGAACCATCGTCGCCAGCGGCAAGATGTTCAGGTAAGGCCCGAACCAGCCAGCCTCGCCAAGCCAGCTTGGCATCAAGTGCTTCCAGTACATCAACTGGTCAGGCCCGGAAAGGTTGCTGCACCAGGAAAGCCCAGGGATGAGGGGTTGGTCACGAAGCGCGATATCCAACGACAGCCCACGGTAGAGCCCGAGGAAAACAGGAAGCTGGATGAAGCCCATCAAACATCCGCCAAGCGGTTTGTAGTTGTGCTTTTTGAACAACTCCTGCTGAGCCACCGCTTGCTTCTGCATATCGTCAGGGAACTTTTCCTTGATCGCTTTCATTTGCGGCTGAAGATATTGCATCATCTGAGCGTTCAACGCCGCACGACGAGAAAACGGAATCATCAGGCAACGAACAAGAACCGTAATAATGATGATTGGAATCGTGTACGTGATCCCCAAAGTCAGCCAGTAAAGCAGGTGCATCAACCATAGCAAAGGTTTTGAACACCACCAGAACCAACCGAAAGCCCGCGTTTGCTCAAGGCCATACTGTTCGAGGATGTCGGGATCTTTGGGAGCACTGAAGATGTCGAAAGGCTGGCTGACGGAATTCCCAGCTGCAATCGTCTCGGCTTTGAAGACACGGAACGTACAATCGACGGCTTTGTGTTCGCGAGTATTCTTGGGAATCTTCGGTGCAACGGTCTGACCGTTGCGGTAACCGCCATTGATCTCTGCAAACGCGCTGAAGACGTCGAACGTTTCGCCATTGTCAGGGAACATCGTGATGTTGAAATACAACGTGTCCACGCCCAGCCAATTGACCTTTGATGCACCCGGATTTTCAACGGCCTCATACGGGTCAGCGAAGAATTGCGTCTGCCCATTGTCGTCGAGAGCCTCGCTAACGATTTCGGGACAGCCCCAAAACTGATAATTGCGATACTCAGTCGAACCCAAAACGTCACGTGCACCAGCGACCGAAAACAGAGCCGACGCTCGGCCGTGCGTCTTTTGCGAATACCACCAGGTTTCCGACGGCGTTCCCGTTGGCCCCTTTAGTTCGTAGCCAATGTCCTGAGCGGTATCCGCACCGTTTTCGATCTCGAAATCGAAATCCCAGTGCCATGTCCGGGTAGAAACCGAATCGACGTCCGCTTCATCGAGGACAGGTACGCCGAACCGTTTCACGACCGCGACGGGACCTTTGAGTCCATGTTTTTTCAACGCCGCTGGTGCAACTTCGAAGCGCATTTCGACGTTGTTGTCGTCTGATTTGGTGATTTCCCATTGCGATTCACGAATATCAGCATCGATTTCCGTCCACGGTTTTCTCGGATCGTCCGTCGGAACTCGCAGAGTCAGCTGAAACGATTCGTCGTAAACAAACGTCGGATCAAGCACGCCAGGTTCGGGACGAACGAGCTCGATTGGTTTGTGTGTGAGCGTAGTCGAAAAATCGATTTCCGTCTCGCCACGCTTTACTTTGACAGTGATGTCATCTTCCGGATGAGTCACCGCCATCATGCGGCCGAATTCTTCGGCATTGGTGATTGATTCTCCGTTCAGCGACAGCAGAATATCGCCGGCTTTGATTCCGCCATCGCTATCGGCTGAAGTCGCAAGGTCGGCGGGAGTTCCAGGCCCGACAACTCCAACGCGAACGCCTTCGAGCGTGTCGTGGGCTTCGATCGACCCGATGTAGCCACCTTTCCAAATCAAGTCACGATATTTGTAGTGCCCGGTCCTGGCGTCGCGAACGTTCAGCTCGATTCGTCGAACGGTCCCGCCCAATGGATTGAGCGTTATCAGGTATCGATCAGTGCCGGATTCGTAAAGCGATCCAATCGTCGTCAAGTTCCCCATCTGGCGAACGGAAGTCAGACTTCTCTGTCTGAGCCAGGCATTGATCTCCGCAGATTCCGCGACTTCGCCTTTGACGACGTCGAGAATTTCCTGATCCGACGGATAGAGAATCGATTCGTTGATCCGCTCTCTGACGATCGACTCTGAATCCGTGCCATCGTCTCCGTCCTGAGCTTGATCAGAAGAATCATCGTCGGATGCACCGTCCGGGGACTGACCACCGTCTGCCGAATCTGCCAGCTGCGCGACAGCCGCATCCGCGTCACCCGCATCCACCGGCTTTTTCGGCGCTGGAAACACCCATTGCAAAATGAGCATCATCAGCATCGCCATGCCGAGTGCGAACAGAAAGTTAGAACGGTTTTTCACGGGAAGATTTGGGGAAAGGGAGACAGAGGCTAATCGCGGCCAGCAAATTGCAGCCAACGGACCTCGTCCGCTGCAAAACAGGTGCGTTATTCTCGGTTGATTGAGAAATATTGGAAGGGGAAAGGGCAAAAAGCCGCAGAAGTATGCGGCCGCCTATTTCGAAGAATCCGGAGCTTCAGCCACTTTTGCCTTAGCCTTCTCTTTTGGCAGGACGCATCCCGTAATTCGCCAACCAGACTCCGTCGTTTCCAATGCCCAACCGGATTGGCCGAGAAACGGAGCAATCTCCTTGTCGTAGTCCTCTGGCAAATCACTGCCATCGATTTGCTGGACTCGCTTTTTCTCACCGTCGGCTTTTTTGCCGTACATCTGATTGAGCATGCGAGCCACAAACGTTTCGGACTCCGCCATTTTCCCGGTTCGCATCATTTCATAATTCGTTTTCAGCATCTGATCGAGCCGATTAAACATGCGAAAGCGAACAAGTTTGGAATCCGTGAATTTGTCCAGCGTTTCACCCATCCGAGTGAAATCGCCAGCCGTCTCAAATCCGCTGGATGGTTTTCGGGAAAGAATCTTTTTGAGATAGTCCTTGTCATTACAGATGAACAGGAACCCGTTTCGGATCACCATGATGCGGCGATTGAAAATTGTGACTCGAGGAGCCGGCTCTTTATCGTCAGCATCATCGTCGTCATCAAGTTCGTCATCGAAGTCGTCATCAAAGTCGATCTCGATTTCCTTGACACCTAAATCCTCGTCTTCAGCGGACTCTGTACGATCGTCGATTACGCTCGTGTACCCAGCCAGCTTTTTGACTTTTCCTTTAACCGCTCTGCCAATGCTCTGGATTAGCCACTCTTCGTCGACGCCATCCACAAGCTCGATTCCAACCAGCATCTTTTCACTGGACTCGTTGATGGGCTCTTCAGTGGTCGCCACGACTGTGATGCGATTTCCCAGTGACTGAACCATCTTGCGAATGTCAACTTTGAAGTCAGGGACTTCCTTCATCTCATTGAGCACGTCCTCGAACGAATCCTTACCCATGACGGCATCAACTAACGGCCCGACATTGGCAAAGGCTTTCTTGATATCCCACGTCGCCGTGAAGTAACCAGCAGCGTCGACGGGAACCCATGCGGGTGGCTGGGCTACCGAGCTGCCTTGGGGTGCGAAATCCAACAGGTTGAACAGTCGCTTTTGAGCCGGAGCTTTGGCTTTCTTCGGGTTTGCGTAAACCAGTGATCGGTGCAGAACATCCTGTTCGCCCGTCGAAAAACTCACGAATCCGCCGGCGGCCTTGAGTGCGTCGAGGCCTTCTTTCGACAGCGCCTCCAAAGGTCGATCTTTCGGCTGTCGCATGTCAGCTTTCTCTTCAGCCAAAGCGTCGGCGAAACGAGCGTAACCAAGCGGATCGACGAACCATCGCAGATCCGGTCGAACGGACTCAACCTGTGTCTTTTGAATGACGGTCGTGAAAGGCTCGTAGCCCGACAGAGTATCTGCTGCCGGAGGTTTGCCTTTGGCGTTCACCCGACGCAGCACGTTGCTGAAAATGGATTCGTTATCAGAAGCCAACAGCCAACCGTCGACGACGGTAACAAACGAAGCCTGAGTCCTGCCGATCTTGCCGGCTTTCACTTCGATCGTCCATTTCGCAACATCCGTGTCCTGGATTTCGATGCTCTCGTGTTTGGCTCCGCGTTTTTTCATTTTCTCAGCTGCATCGCTGAGGAAGTCTTTCGCTGCATCAACGTCGGGCGAAACGTCAATCAGGACAACAACGCCGTGTGAACGAGGCACCGGTTTGGCACCAGCCGTTTCAGGCAAGACGCCTGCGATGCAAAGCTCACCTGTTTGCAGCATTTCGACGCTGGCGACATCAATTCCAAACTTGATGCCGTTGTCATTGAGTGAATCGCGGACCTGTTTTTCGAAACTCGAAAAGAAAGGAGCCAACGTATCCTGTCGTGACAGTTTTCCGACCTGAGTGTTGGCGACGTTGGTCTCAAGCCGCCGCAAATCTTCCACGGACACCCAGAACCGGGTGGACGTCGGCAGCAACTCGGCTGTCGACCTTCGCCTGGTTTCCTTTTCCGGAACCGAAGCTTCTTTCGTAAGCTCGGTCGGCTCCAAAGGCTCAGCTTTTTCATCCTGAGCACGGACCGTCATCGCTGAGAACAGCACCAGGGCTGAAGCAATGGCCCAACGGCTCAACAAACTAACTCGTCCAATTCGACGCAATTTCACGCATGTCTCCTTACTCTGCTGAAGCCGTGTTCCATCCCTAAACATTTGGCGATTCTCACTGAAAGCGCCAAACGCGACCTCAGAAAATTTATCGGATACTGGGTGCAAGGCAAAAACTCCAAGTTCGCTCTTCGTGCAAATTTCGCATGGTTGCCTAACCGTTGCGACGCTGCCTATATCGTATCGGATTTCCCGCAAAACAGAAACGATCGGAATGCCAAGGCTATCACTCGAAACGCTCCGGGTGTATTTTCAAACATTCGCTCTTTTTAAGAATTCCAACGCACAAATTACCGCACTGGCACAATCGAACTTATGATTCCAAACGTACTGGCTCAGCGTTACGCATCGACCGAAATGAACGACATTTGGTCCGCAGAAGGCCGAATTTTGCTTGAGCGACAGTTCTGGATCGCGGTCATGAAGGCCCAGAAAGAGCTCGGTTTGGCCATTTCTGATCAGGCGATCGCGGATTACGAAAAAGTCGTGACGGAAATTAACGTCGAATCGATTGCCGAACGCGAAAGAATCACCCGGCACGACGTTAAAGCCCGAATCGAGGAGTTCAACGATTTGGCCGGACACGAGGAAATCCACAAAGGGATGACTTCGCGAGATCTTACGGAAAATGTCGAACAGCTGCAATCGTTCCGGGCTTTGGAACTGGTCGCGCGAAAGACTGCGACGACGTTGATCAGGATCGGAGAACGCTGCCAGCAGTGGCGAGACCTGGTGATCACGGCACGGACTCATAATGTCGCCGCCCAACCGACAACTTTCGGCAAACGACTGGCCATGTTCGGTGAAGAGCTTCACGTTTCGCTAAAGGCACTGGAGCAATTGATCTCAGTCTATCCGGTTCGCGGGCTCAAAGGCGCCGTTGGAACCCAGATGGATTCGCTTTCTCTTTTCGATGGCGACAAAGAGAAAGTGCTGGAGCTTGAAAAGAAGATCATCCAGCACCTCGGAATTCCACAGCTTTTCACCAACGTTGGGCAAGTCTATCCACGCAGCCTGGACCTGGCGGTCGTGTCGTGCCTGAATCAAATCGCATCAGCCCCCAGTTCGTTCTGCAAGACGCTCCGTCTGATGGCGGGTCACGAAACGGCCAGCGAAGGTTTCGCTAAAGGCCAAACGGGTTCCAGTGCGATGCCGCACAAGATGAATTCTCGATCGTGTGAACGCATCAACGGGCTTCGCGTCATTCTGGGCGGATACCTGACGATGGCTTCTTCGCTGGCGGGCGATCAATGGAACGAGGGCGATGTTTCGTGTTCCGTTGTTCGGCGCGTGATGTTGCCGGATGCTTTCCTGGCGATCGACGGTCTGTTCGAAACGCTGCTGACGATTTTGAATCAGATGGACGTCTACGAAGAGGTGATCGCGTCGGAGAACCGTCACTACATGCCTTTCCTGATGACAACGACTGTAATGATGGAAGCGGTCAAGGCAGGCGCTGGCAGAGAGACAGCTCATCATGCGATCAAAAAACATGCCGTTGCAACGGTGAAAGACCTGCGAAACGGAACCATCGAGCAGAACGATTTGATGCGTCGCCTCGCGGACGATCCGGATATCCCGCTAGACGACGAAGCGTTGGCGTCCATCATGCAAACGGCCCACGAAAACACGGGGCTGGCGACGGAGCAAATCGACGATTTCATGTCGCAGTTAGAGGACGTATTGGGCACATACAAACTTGCTGGCGAGTACAAACCCTCCACAATTCTTTAAGCCTGTCTTCAACAAACTTTAACGCGTTTCCAGCTTGAATGAGGGTCTCCCCGAGCTATAGTCCAAACTGATATATATCGTTTTGGCCAAGCATGTAATCTGGCTAAATTGGACATGATCTACAAACGCGTTTTGCAACAACTCCAAGGAGACCTTTAATGAAATTCAATTTGGTACGCTTGTCGGCCATCGCATTGCTTCTGTGCTTCTCCGCACAGGTCAATGCTGAAACCCTTACTTCTGTATTCTCGGCTCAGGTCGAAGAAGATGAAATTGACGCATTCAGCGGCGACGTTGACCAAGCGTTCTTCAATGTCCAAGGTGACGATGACCAGTTCACTGTTTACTCTTTCGCTGATTTCGATACAGCTGGAATTGGTGCAGTGAGCGACATCGCAGGTTTGTCAATGGACCTTGCACAATCCAATGCTGCTTTTAGCGCCGACGGTGCTTTGGAATTTTTCCTTGCAACTGACACGCGAGTCGTCGATCTCAACGACACGGCTCGTTACATCACCGATGGTGACAACGTTGGCTCTGAAGTTGTCGGTTCAGCTTTCGGAACTCTGTATTCACTGGGTTCAGGAACCTACACAGTAACGAACACAGCGGACGTTGATACTTTCAACTTCACCCTTGATAGCGCTGGCAAAGCGTTTGCTATCTCTCAGATCAACAGCGGCGGGTTGCTTCGCATCATCGCGACTCCCGGAGATCTTGGAGTTCAAGCTACTTACAGTGGTGCTGGTAGCATTCTCGATCCAGTAGCTCCTCCAGTTCTGAACTTCACAACAACTGCGGTTCCAGAGCCATCATCGGCTGCTGTACTTGGCTTGATCGCGTTCGCTGGCTTCTGCCGCCGACGTCGCTAAGCTGAAAAGCTACATTTTGAAGCATTGAGCTCAAAACGTTGAAGCCGACTTCCTCCCGGAAGCCGGCTTTTTCTATAGCTCTACTTTCGATTCAAAGCAGCCACTTCTTGCATCTCGCCGCGCTCCTGTTTCCCAGTTGGCGGACAGGCCGCTTTTAAAGTCAAATAGAGCTTACACCTCCGTCATATGGACTTTGAATCAGGCATAAGTGTAAACGTGATGAAATCTCTACTGCTGTTCAGTTTGCTTCTGCTCACCCCGGATTTTGCTTTCGCGGATGACTCGTTTGAACAACTCTTCAATGGCAAAGACCTCTCCGGCTGGGCTGGGAATGCCAAGTTCTGGTCAGTCAAGGACGGCGTTATTCTGGGCCAAACCACTAAAGAAAATCCGACTGAAGGAAACACGTTCCTTGTGTGGCAAGGAGGCGAGGTCGGAGACTTTGTGTTTAAAGCCAAAGTTCGCTTCGAGGGCAACAACACCGGCGTGCAGTATCGCAGTGAGTTGGTCGACGCAGAGAATTTTGTGGTCAAGGGTTATCAGGCTGATTTGCACAAGTCACCGGATTATTTCGGCATGCTCTACGCCGAGCGGTGGCGAGGGATCGTGGCGCAGCGTTTTCAAAAAGTCGAGGTCGGTGCTGATGGAAAGCCCGTCGTCGTTGGAGAAGTCGGCGACCGAAATCAGAAGCTGGTGGACTCTGAGTGGAACGAATTGACGATCGTGGCCGTCGGCGATCGGCAGATCCACCAGGTCAACGGGATCACGACGATGGATTTGACCGACAATCATCCGGAGGCGATTCGAAAGGGCATTTTGGCGTTGCAGCTACATCGCGGGGCACCGATGACGGTTGAGTTTAAAGACATTCAGCTGCGAAAACTCTCGGGCGATGATGCGAAAAAAACAATTCAGGTTGCGATTGAAAACAACCGAAAGGTGCAGCCCCAGAACGATGTAAAAGGTACGAGTGAAAGTATCGCCGTTGATTGGGTTTCGGACGCGCCGACTCCAAAGTGGATCTGGGGCAAGGACGATGCAAAGGCTTCCACTCCGCTTTATCTCCGCCACAAGTTCGAGTTCGACAAAGAAGCTGACGAAATCAAATTGGCAAAACTCTATTTCACGTGCGACAACGGAGCTACCGTTTGGCTCAACGGCAAAACAGTCGGTCAATGCGCTGACTGGATGAATCCTGTGCTGGTCGACGCTCAGGAAATGTTGCGAAGCGGCGAAAATCAGTTCGCGGTTGAAGCGACCAACCGTGATGGCGTGGCTGCTTTCATTCTGAAGCTGGAAATCGAAACGGTCGACGGAGAGACTCGTAAAGTCGTTTCCAGTCCGCAGTGGAAGATCTCGGACGCAAAAGCCGACGGATGGAAACTGGCTGATTTCGATGATTCATCGTGGAAAGCAGAAGTCGCAAATCTTGGCGAGTTTGGGTCAGCACCGTGGCACAAGCCCGAACCCCAATCAAAGGCATCCGATTTGCACCCCAAGAAATAGGTAGAGGATGCTGCTCTCCCCCGATTGGACCAAGCATAAAAAAACCCGGTTCGAACGCACAAGACGTTTGAGCCGGGTAATTTCGAGTGAGGGCGCAGGGGCTTGAACCCTGGACCTACGGATTAAAAGTCCGTTGCTCTACCAACTGAGCTACGCCCTCGATACTCGCGTCTGACGCTTTGGTCGGCTGCGAGAAGGCAATAAGATGCCTGATTGGTCTGTTAGTGTCAAGTGCCACCAAACAGGTTCGGAAATTTCTTTTCGAAAGCGCCCGAATGCAACCATTGCGAAGCTTTTTTCGCCTGTTTAGTGAACCGACATCGTGGGCTCTCCGCCATCTATCGACCCCAGAGCCCGCCAAACTTCAAGTTCCACATCTTCGTCCACAAAGCCGACACTTCCGTCCATCCGCGCCACGTTAACGCCACGCGGATGCCACGATCGTGACGTCACTGCGGCATAGGTCGGATTGGTCAAATCGCGGCCCTCCTGCTGGGAGTTAAAATCGATGTCGAAGACTTCCCCGTCGGCTTCATGCCGCACGAAAGAGTTCGGCGTGTAGGTGACCGTCATCCCGGCGTGGTGAACTCGGCCATCCACCCAAACGGTGTGACCGGTGTTGTCCTCAATCTTGGCCCCCAGTTTCCTCTCGCCCGTCGCGGAAAGAAAATGCTCGGTCGTCGCTGGCAGGGAAACGTCAAACGATTCGGCATTGCGGATGTAGGATGTGAAAGCCTTCACGTCGGTCGCGCATATTGTGTTGCTGGTCCCGTCCCGGATCGAAGCGTGCGTGGTCGGTTCAGCGACGCAAAAAACACCGCTCCCTGTTTTCATGGTTGTCGGATCGAAAATGAGCCACGTTCCCATGTTAAATCCATAGCTGGTTGAGTGCACGTAGCGGACGCCGTCGCGAATCCGATTGCCTCGATGGACATCACTGGGACAGCTGTAGACCGGGACGCCGATTGCGTGGACTCCGCTTTCCAGCTGCTCGTGCCAATCGGTATCGAAGTCGATTTTCACAAGGACGTTTGACTGTTCGATAAACGGGAGCAGCTTAGCCTGTACGGACCATGACCCGCGTCGAATTTCGCCAGGTTCGACGTCGAAGCTGGTCGGAAAGTGCATTTGCGCTGATTCGTAGTTCAGCGTTGCGAGAGCGATTTGTTTCAGACGGTTGGCACATTGTGTTCGCCGAGCAGCCTCGCGAACTTGCTGCACGGCGGGCAGCAACATCCCAACAAGAATTCCAATGATCGCAATGACCACGAGAAGCTCAACCAGCGTGAATCCTGCTCTGCATGCCTTGCGTCGAATTCCGATCCGATGTTCCATGGCTCCATTATTTTTGCTTCAACGATTTGTGCAACTCGCAATGACGGTTGATCCGAAAAGATTAGGTCGTGTTACCTATACACGAACGAAAGATCATGAACTCTGTGACAAGTTTCACAGGAACTTTGGATCAGCACGAACAAAGCAGTTTTTGCGGCTGAAAGATCGGAGCGGCTATGCGGGTCATCCGGCTGTCCGAGTCAACCCGCATCACTGGCCAAGCAATCTTGAAACCCGATTCACAAGATCCAACCCATCGACGGGCTTGGCAACAAACTCCGTACAGCCCGCAGCAAAAGAAGCTTCGACTTCTTCCGATGTTGCACCAGCGGTCAGCGCGATAATCGGCAGCGTAAAACCCTGCTCACGCAACCGTTGGGTCGCTTCACGTCCGTCAAGTTCGGGCATTTGCATGTCCATCAGGATCAGGTCGAAAGGCCGGTTCTCGGCTTCGGCGTCACAGACCGCTTTCACAGCCTGGGCACCGTTGACGACTTCCGTCACGTCCGCCCCGGCACGCGACAGGAAGGTCCGCGTCACCAGACGAATATCACGAGCGTCGTCCGCGACTAGCACACGTGCCGAAATCGCCTCCAGGTCTGCCTGCGTGCGCTTTTTGAAAACCAGATCTTCGGCGCCGGCTTTGATTCGGTTAATCGATTCGTCGAACGGAATCAACAAAGTGAAGCAACTTCCCTCGCCCTCGACGCTGTCGACATCAATGTCGCCTCCCAGCAGTTTCGCCAGTCGTTTGCTGATCGCGAGCCCCAGTCCAGTGCCTTCTACGCCGACTCGTTTGCGATCGTGGACTTGGGTGAAGGATTCGAAGAGCCGCTCCTGATTCTGTTTCGAAATTCCGATTCCGGTGTCGATGACTCGAAACCGAAGCAATCCGGAACGGTCAGGCGACACGTCAACCACGACGCGGACGTTTCCTTCGGGCGTAAATTTCAATGCGTTGCCGATCAGGTTGGCGAGAACCTGCTCCAATCGCGAGCGATCACTGTGAAGCCGCTCAGGCACCGGAGAACTGAACTCAAACGAGAGCGGTACGCCAGTTGAATCGCTGCGATGCCGCATCAATTCCTTGATCTCGGTCAGCATCGGCAACAGTTTGAATCGCGTCTTGCGGACTTCGAGCTTGCCCGCTTCGACTTTCGACAGGTCAAGAATGTCGTTGATGATGCGAAGCAAAAATCGGCCGTTTCGAATTACCGTTTCCAGGTTTTCCGGGTCGACTTTCTTCCCGTCTTGCAGATCTCGCAACGCGATGTCGGAAAAGCCGAGAATTGCGGACATCGGAGAACGAATTTCGTGACTCATGTTGGTCAAAAAGTTACTCTTCGCACGACTGGCTTCTTCTGCCGCCGCACGGGCTCGCTCCAGATACGACTCCGTTTCTTTGCGGCCAGTTACGTCAGTCATATAAACCGCGGCGCCACCTTCAACCGGAAACACTCGGGCGTCGTACCAACGATTGAGCAACCGGGAAAAGAACTCGGTCATCTCGCCGCGTTGCGACCGCCGCACGCGATCAAGCGCTGCCAATAAAGGCGATTCTGGCTCGTTGGCAAACAGGTCTTCGTAGTCTTTCCCGACAAGATCCTCGCTGAAGGAAGTCAGTTCGCCGGCAGCCCTGTTGGCGACCAGAATTTTTCCTTCGTGGTCGAAACTGACGAATGGTTCATCGCTCTGTTGGATGACTTCGGTGATGATGGCACGGGACGCCGAAAGTTTTTGTTCCGTTTCCTTGCGGGCAGAAATGTCTTCCACAAGAGAGATACAACATTCAGGCTCTCCGGCTCGATTGCGACGCACCGAAGTCGTCAAATTGATCCAGACCACGTGCCCATCGCGATGCAAATACCGCTTTTCCATCGAATAACCCGGAATCTCACCGCGTTTCATCATCGCGAATTGCAGCAAATCCTTGTCCAAATCCTCGGGGTGCGTAATCTGTTGAAATGTCTTTTCTGTAAGCTCTGCGTTTGAGTAACCGACGATGTCACAGAGCTTCTGATTGACGCGAAGCCATTCGCCGCTCATGCCGATGTGGGCGATTCCAATGGCAGCGTTTTCAAACGTACTACGATATTCGAGTTCGCTGGCCTCCAGCGTTTGCTGAGCCTTTACAATCTCCGTCGCGTCATTTTGAACGCCTACGAAATGGGTGACGACGCCCTCGCCATTGCGGATTGGGGTAATGACCAAGTCGTTGTAAAAAGCCCTACCATCGCGGCGGTAATTCAGGATCATCACGTGGCAATCCGTTTTGTCTCGTACCGCGTCACGAATTTTCTGAATGTCTGCCTCGTCTGTTTGAGGTCCTTGCAGAAAGCGACAGTTGCGACCGACGATCTCTTCAGGATTAAAACCGGTCAGTTTGAGGAAGCCCTGGTTGGCGTAAACAATCGGCATGTCATCAGCAAGAGCGTCGACAATGATGAAACCGTTGCTGGCTGAATCGATCGCCCGGGTCCGCAAGTTCAATTGCTCTTCGGCGGCGCGCATCGCAGTCATGTCGTACAACGTGATCGCCGCAGAAGAAACGCGTTTGTGTTCGTCGAGAACCGGCGTTACGCGAATCAGCAGGTTCAATTTTTTATCATTGAGGCGGACTCTGACCTCTTTGGCGGCCACTTCTCCCTTTTGCGCAAGCTCATCGATCAGTCGCTCACAAGGCTGGTAAACCGACTCCGGGATCACATCCTCAAGCTCGACATTACGCTCGACGTCCAACTCCAAATCGAAAAGGCGTGCCGCGCCGCGATTCCAACTGGAGACTCGACCAGAAAGTTCGACACCAATGATCGCGTCGGTGCTGTCTTCGACGATCGAAGTGAGTTTCAAGAGTTTTTCCGACGTTTCCTTGACGCTACGCAGATTGGTCATCGTCAGCAGCGTTCCGGATCCATCACGATAAGGCGTCACCCGCAATAACAACGGATCGTTTCGCCGGTCCGACGTCTCGAGTTCGATGGAACGATTATTTTCAAAGGCTTCGTCGATGAGCTCGATCAGGTCGATTTCATTGAGAGCGTGAGCGTAACCGGTCAGCGATTCGCCATCGATTTCTTTGCGCCGGATCAACAGCATATCTGCCGCGGCGGGAGTGATCTGACGGATGTTTTTGTCAGCGTCGACCAGCACGATTCCGATTTCACTCTCTCGCATCACGTTTTCGAGGTCCATCGTTAATTCGGTCAGCAAAGTCAGCCGCCGACTGCTTTCGGAGTTCGTTGTGTGCAACTCTTCATTGACGCTGTGAAGTTCCTCGTTCGTACTCTGCAGTTCTTCGTTGCTGCTGGTAAGCTCTTCATTGCTGGACTGCAATTCTTCATTCGTCGTTTCAACTTCCTCGATCGTCGCCTGAAGATTCTCGCGGGTAAACTCCAGCTCAATTTCCAATAGCCGAATCCGCTCGGCCATCATCGTGACCGTACCCGCCGCTGCGGCGCCCGTTTCGGGCAAAGGCGTGCCAGAATCAGCGGTCACAATCGCTGGCGTTGCAAACGCGGTCGCAATATCGGATTGAGGAATTTTGTCTGGCGGAAGAATGACCTTTCGCAGTGCAAATGCTTCGTCGTGAAACGAGATGAAGTAGTGCGTTTCACTTAAACTACGATGCGGGATCGCTTTCACGCGAATTTCAATGCTGGCTCCGTCGACCAGAGCACGTTCCGATTCGTTCGCCAACTGATTCAGCTTCATTCGCTGCATCAAGATCGCCAGCGGCATCGAAAGCGACTCGATCAAAATGTCTTCAATCGTCCCGCTCATCCGCCCCTTCAACTGGGCGGTATAATTCGAAACGTCGCCGAAAATCTGCAGTACCTGTAGAGAATCATCAACCAAAATTCCCGTGGGTGCGTATTGATCCAGCAGAACGTCATAGCTATTCACCAACGCCGCTGACGGAGCGCGTGATGATCGGGGACGGATAGATAGGCCGACGTTCGATGGCGCTCGTTTTCTAAGCTTCAGATCCAGCGGCATCCGACGGTCGCGTTCTTTCTGAAAAATCCGCCAGTGTTTGTCCAGCGGCGTGAAATCTTCGATCAATTCGCCCGGCGTCTCACTCGGCCCAAGCCACAAGACGCCGCGTTTTTTCAGAGCATGAGCAAACGATGCAAGAACGCGAAGCTGGGATTCTTCGAGCAAATAGATTAGCAAATTGCGACACGTAACCAGATCAAGATTCGTAAACGGTGCGTCACGCAGCACGTCGTGCCGCGCAAAAACAATCGACTCACGAACTTTCTTCTCGACTTCGAATGTGTCGCCCTGTTCGCAAATGAATTTGTCTCGCAGCTGCTTAGGGACTTCTGTCAATGCATCGAGCGGATACTGACCGCGTTGAGCAAAACGCACGGCTTCCGGATGAACATCGGTCGCAAATATCTTGGCTACGATATTGACGCCGCGTTTCTCAATTTCGTCGTGCACCAGCATCGCCACGCTGTAAGCTTCCTGGCCGGTTGCACATCCAGCGATCCAAACACGCATTTCATCGCCGGCCGATTTGCTTTCGACAATCTTTCGAATGCAGCGGTTCCGTAAACGCATGTAGCCGTCGGGGTCGCGAAAGAAACGTGTGACGCCGATCATCAAATCGTCGGCCAATTGCGCAAGCTCAGTCGGATCGCTGTCCAGAATCTCAATGTAATCCGAAAGCTGATCGGTTTTCGCCATCATCATTCGACGCGAAAGTCGACGGGTGAAAGTCCCGTGTTTGTACTGCCCAAAGTCCACTCCGCAGGATCCTTCTAGCCGTGCATAGACCGATTCCAGATCGTTGCGTTCGATCCGTGGCGACGACTGGGCGATTACGTTTTCAATGGAAACGCCACCAACAAACAAGGCCAGCGACTCGGCCAACTCGGGCACCGTGCCGACTAAATGAACGGCTCCGGTTTTGATCGCATTGAGCGGCATGCCGTTGAACTGCGCAGAATCTTCATCCTGACAAAGCACCAATCCGCCGGCCTTGTTAATTTCCGCAACGCCAAGACTCCCATCGCTGCCGGTTCCCGAAAGAATCATTGCCGCGATTTGACGTTCCGATTCCCGATCGTCTTCGCTGGCCAAAGACCGAAAAAATTTGTCGATTGGCAAATTGAGTTCGCCATCGTCTTCGCGCTCGCGCAACTGCAAACTTCCGGCCAGCAATTCAACATGCTTGCCGGGCGGCAGCAGATAGACCGTGTTGCTCTGCGGCGTCGTGGCCTCCGTCATCTGCACTGTCGGCATCTTCGTACGCCGACCGAGCAGCTCCGGCATATGGCTTTGATAGTCTGGAGACAGGTGCTGGATAACGACAAACGCAGCCCCGGTCCTTGGAGGCAATTGTTCGAACAACAACTCAAGAGCCGTCAGTCCGCCCGCGGAAGCACCGATGGCAACGATAGGCGTTCGAGTCGTGTTCCCTGTTTCAGACGCCGCAGCAAGCTCTGTCATTTCTTCTCATTTCCATCTCTGTTCATGCCTTGTTTGCACTTGAAAACGTTCAGGCTGAATTCCCTTCCAACTCGCGAGCAGCTCACCGTTTGCAGGGTTTGGATTATAACCAGATTCCTCCAAACAAATGTTTGAAGGTACGTTGAAAAATCTTCGATCACAGATCGATTGAACGTTGCACCCTCATCCCACGACGAGCCTTATTTCAGACAAGCAAGTTTCGAACCATTCGCTCAGATTTGCTGAAACGTCATGACGACGGCTGAGATCGCTGTTGCGACATTGAACTGCCTTGACTTGCTGACCCCCAAACGACCGGACTGGTTTAGCGACGCTCACAAGAAGCGCATGCATTGCCACGCTCCGTCACGGTATGGGGGTCGCAGTGTTGCCACTCAAGTGACGCAATCATGACTCTTTTTCTTGATCGATGGCGAGTAGCAACGCTTCCGAACGAAGATGCCTTGCCCCCGAACAATCATGGCCGCTCAAACGAGGTGCCGGATCGGTTATGGCTACAATGCGGTTCCCCGTGTAGAATTCCGGCGGTAAAGAATTTCGCCGTAACAAACACGGCGGTTCGAGATGAAAAGGTCGTCGGCCGACCGTTGCGGTCATAAATTGACCTCGGCTGACTGCCAATTTTGCTCCCGTAGCTCAGGGGATAGAGCACAGCTTTCCTAAAGCTGGTGTCGGAGGTTCGAATCCTCTCGGGAGTGCTTTTCAGTATGTAGTCTGTAAGCCGTGAGGTTGGGGATCTTTCAGGGCTCAAGCTGGGCCGCATGGGTTTGTTGGTCCAATTTTGCATTGAAGCTGACGATCTGAGAAATTGGAATCGACAACTGGCCGCGATACAGCCCGACTTGGGGAACGTCTTTCGCATACCGCGCGGTGCCGATGAGGTTAATGTTTCCGTAACTGTCACGTTTCACGCGATTGACTCGAACCAAGTACCGGGACATCGAATCGGTCGCGGTAACTTCGACATCAAAGTGTTTGGAATCGTCGTTCGACGCCAAAAACGATTTCAACGCGGACGAAAGTTCGATCTGAAAATCGAGAGACTTTGCTTCCACATCTGCCGCTTCCTCTTCCTCAGGATAGCTCCAGATCCCCTTGCATTCTTTTGTCGCAAACAGACGCTTCCGATCCTTTTTCTTCGCTTCAAACCATGATTCGAAAACTGACTGATCCAGCCAATAATAGTCGCGGCCAAACGCCAACGGTTTGAGACTGCACATCGGACGAGCCAGGCGATCAGCCAGTTGCAGTGACTTAGCTGGCGAAGCGGATTCCTTGAAAACAACGGTAAGCAATACAAGCGTCCTCGCTGACGCAAAGTTCTTTTGCATCCGATTCTCGTCCGTGCGGGAACTGCTGTTTTCCGAATCCGAGTTGTCCTCATAGTCAACGCTCAAAATCGTAAAGACCAACTCGACATCGTCTGACGAAAGCGAGATCCAGGAAGTGCCGTCTTTCGCCGCCGGAAAGGTCTTGACTGAAAGCTCTCCTTCGACGGCATCCGAAAACAGCGTCTTCAATTGCTCCGAATCAAGTTTAGGTGATTCAGCAAACAGGAACTTGAGCCGCAAATCGTAAACTTCCGGAACGTTCCAGACGGGACGCGGCGAGATCAGATCCGCGACTTTCAAATTATCAAACGCTGTATCGGTCCAGTAAATTTTGTCGCTCGGCAAATAGGATCGCTCATCGGCGTCCATCTGTCTGAGCAGTTTTACCGCTTCCGACCAATCGCCGTTGTGCATCTCGATCGCAATCAATGCGTTGCGTCTTTCGGCACTGTCCGCCATTCGATTTGCCCAAGTCCGCGCCCTTTCAGGTTCGTTTTCCAAAATGCAGCTTTTGACAATCGGCTCATACAGTCGCTGCAGATTGGAATTGGACACGGGAATGGCATCCACGCTTTCGTTCAACGTTGCCAACACACCGAACTCTCCCTGAGCCCAGTTGACCAGAAAGGGCAAGCATCGTCGGGCGTCACGGAGTGCAGCACTTCTAGTCCTCAACAAATCCTCGCAACCGTCCCAATCTTGAGTGCGAATCAGGTCGTCAGCGACTTGCCAAAACCGTTCTTCATTGGGAAACGCTCGCACAAGCCTCGCCTGATCATTCGCCTCGGCAAGCACCTGTCTCAAGTGCCTTTCGATTTGATAGGCGTCGCCCGAGTCTTCGTCTTGCTCACTCTGCTTTAGCAACGCGAGCAAATCATCTGCTGCAGGTTGAAGTTGCCCGCGCCTGGCTTTCAACAGAGCAGATTGAATCTTGAACTCGACAGAGTCTTCCTCCATCGTCGCAAGTAGATCTTCGAAGCCATCCAAGTCATCATCGGCCAACATCAGCTGCTATAACTCCGCAGCCGAATCGTGTTCGTTGGCCCAGGCGATCGCTTTGTCAGACTCGCCGCTATGATACAACGCCCTCAACATCGAGCCGCGGTGACCACTTTCTGATTCGAGTCCAGTTTGTAGCCTGAAAACGATTCTCAGTTTTTCGATAGCGGATTCGTATTCTCCCTCGGCAATCAACAAGGATGCCAGGTACCCGTTGACCGTCGTAGATTCGGGGTTTTCGGCAAGCACTAACTGATACAGTTTCCGCAACGTTTCGTTCTCAAGGTAGCCTTCGTAGTTTGACCACGACATGATCGATTCAAGATTTTCCGCTTTCCTGATCGAAGTCTCGAAGACCTCGACTACGTGCCGTTCGGGCACCTCGCTCCAAAAATCATAGAGCAGATCGGCTTCGTTTTCCGAATCTGGAGCATTTCGATCAAGCCACTGCAACGCGTCGACAAGCGTGTCCGGAGTCGCAAGCCCATGGACTTCCGCCAATTGAGCGACCTGCGAGTCTGGCAACTCAGACTTCACGTGTGCGAGCACCTGCTCAAACTGATCCCGATAAAACACGTTTGCTTTAAGTCGTCGAACCAGCACATCGTAGACTGACTCCCGATGGGCACTGACTTCGATTCGTTGCAGCAGTTTGTCTATTTCGCTTTCATCACAAAGCTCTATCAAGCTACAAAGCTGTGCCGCCCTGTTCGGCGAAATCGTCTTGCAAGCCTCGATCAACAATTCCTTTTCTGCCAGAAAGTCGCCGTTCTCTCGGGCACATCGGATCAACTGGGTTTCGACATAGGGACATGAGCCGGCGGTTGCGACATAGGCTCGGTAGCCAGCGGCGGCTTTTTCGTAGAAACCGTTGGCCAAATTAATGTCGGCGCGTAGAACGTACGCGCCAGGCGTCTTTTCTGGCTCCTTAATCCTGTCGAGAACACGCATCGCTTCGACGGGTTCGTTATGAAAGGCCCAGCGTTTTGCATTGATCAGCAAGTTGGACGGCAGCAGCGTTTTTGGACCGCCGTACGTTTCGCTTTTCTGCAAGAACAATTTGATCCGTCGCGTCTCTTCTTCGTACGAAAGATCTTCCTCATCCCAAAAGTACGCTTCGGTAAGTTCTACGTCGCGATCGTGCCCCAGTTGTTCCCGATGAGTCGCGTCGACGATCGCGGCAAGTTCTGCAGAGCCACGAAGAAAGCTTTCAGTGTCGTACCAATCGTAGAGTAACAACCGATTTTCGTCGGACAGCCACCAGACCTGCGGCATCGAGAGTCCGTACCCCATGTCGTAACACAGCTTAATCTGATAGCCGTCTGAAAGTTTATTGATCGCAAGAATCTCATAGTCCGAATTGTCATCGAACGACGCCGGTCCCGCGATAACGTCGCGCACATCCTCAAGATCCGATTTCGTCAGATACGATTCATAGAAGTTAACTTTCGATCGTTTGCAGATCTCTTTCCAGTGCCGTTTATGGTCAATCAATTTGCGAATCTTCTTGTTCGCGGTGTTGTCCAGGTGAGTCGCCATCTGGCTGACGAAGGCGTCGATCCTTTGGAAATCTGGGTGAGATTCGACCGCGACGGGCAGATCATCTTCCGAATACTCGGCGTTCAACAGAAACGACTTTGCTTCAGCAATGTCGTCGTCACGCGAGATCGTTGTCGGTGGGAGAATTATGCCCGGAGAAAGATAGATGACGATGCCAACCAGGCCAACAATCATCACGAGGAACGTCCCGCCGAGGATCATTCCAACCAGACATCCCGGGCTCAGCTTTGACCCCGATTCAGGTTCGACCAGACTGGCTTCGTATACGGAGTTGCTGTCTTGAGGGTAGTTCACTGTGATCTTGGGCCCGTTGGAGCAGGAAAATTGCATGCGACTGCATGGAGTCGTGTGCTACGGCGTTCCAATTATAGAACAAAACAGGCAGCGATCAGACACACTTTGCCGTGGAGAAGATGTTAATGCTATTTCGAGTACTGCAAACGCAATTATTAACTGTGATACCGAAGCCTACCTGGACGTTTTCGCCAAGTCGAGTTCTTCCAAGTGACACGCCACGCACTCGGCCAACGCTGCCGGGTTGTATCCGCCTTCGAGAACGCTCACGATGCGTCCTTCCGCAAATTGGTCAGCGATTTTGATCACCGAGCGAGTCATCACTGCGAAATCTTCAGCGTGTAGGCCCAGTGAGCCAATCGGATCGTCTTTGTGGCTGTCAAAACCCGCGCTGATGAGCACAAGCTGCGGTTTGATTTCGTCTGCAAAGTCTGTCAAACGTTCCTCGAAGATCGCCAACTGCATTTCACGCGGCGTGCCGAACTTCACCGGCACGTTGCAGGTCGTGCCGACTCCAGAACCGTAGCCCGTTTCCGCCTCCATTCCTGTATAGGGATAGAAGGGCGAACGGTGCATCGAAAAGTAAGCGACGTGCGGGTCTTCCCAGAAAATCGCTTGCGTTCCGTTGCCATGGTGAACGTCCCAATCGACGATCATGACTCGATCAAGCCCCAGTTCCTCAACGGCGACGCGAGCGCCAACGGCAACATTGTTGAACAGGCAGAACCCCATCGCTCTGTCGTGCAAAGCGTGATGGCCGGGCGGACGCACAAGGCAGAAAGCCGTCTGGTCATCACCACGGACGACGCGTTCGACGGCATCGCATACAGCCCCCACCGCGTTGATCGCGACGTTGTAACTGGCCTTACTTCCTACCGTGTCTTGATCGAAGCGTCCTCCACCCTGCGCAGCAAAATCTCTGACGCCATCGATGTAGATTTTTTCATGCACGCGTGCGATACGATCGACCGAAGCGGCACTCCAACTCGGTCGCGTTGAACTGTCTCCCATCAGGATAAGATTCAGCTGTCGAATCGTGATCGACAATCGGGCCGCGTTCTCAGGATGGTCGCCTGTGTCGTGCTCCTGAAAGATCGGATCGTAGTAGAGAAGCGTCATAGTTTTGAATTGCCAATGGTCGAAACGAATGGCGTCGTGCCGATCCGAAGTCACCATGATAGTCCCGCCCGGTTCCTCCAACAAATTGCTCGTCGTGGAACGAGCGATTTCGCCCGCTCAAAGGCTACCTGAAAAAAATGGCAGGCGTTTCAACCGGATTCGAACGAAGAGTTGCCGCGAACCGTAACGACGAAATGAATCGGGACCAATGGTTTGGGCTGGCACGGCGTTTGCAAATTGAATGATTGATTGATTGCAAATCAGTTGATTGTAAGTTGGCTGGTTGCAATTTGTCCTTCATCACTTTTCGAAAGCAAATCAGATGACTGACCCGCAAAAGATAGACTCGCAAAAGAAGCAAACCGAGCATGACGAGCAAATGGAGGATGCCGACGACATGCTTCGATGGGAAGAAGACGGCGGCCAGAACGTTGGCAGCGACTATGAATGGTTGCCAACGACTGACGAAGAGGAGGACGAACAGGATGACCCAAAACCTCCGGCCGATGCACCTCCTGCTTGAAATCTTCACGCGTCAGACCTCGCGCCAATCAGCGCATCATCGTCAACGGACTTAAAGCGAACCAAATCGTGAATGCTGCGGGTTGATGGGCGTCCCACTGGCATTGCCGAATTGCTTGCAGGGCAGGCGAAATGAAAGCTGGTTGGGCAGTGGTGTTAATGTTCTGAAGCTTGCATAATGGAGTCTTCAAAACAGAAATACCAAGGTTGGCGAAACGCCCGAACCAACAATACAAAGCGCTCCTATGAAGCAACAAAACATCCTGTGCCCTGTCGATTTTTCAGGCTCTTCCGAACCAGCCGTGGATCTGGCTGCGAGGCTCGCCGTGGCAGAGAAATCAAAAATTTGGCTTCTTCATATCGTCGAATCCAACGAGCCAGCGGTGTCGATGGATGAGGCGTCGCTTCGGAATTTCTCCACGCAAATTGAAGATCAATACCTGAGCCAACAAAATATCGATTATGAGCATGTTACGTTGCACGGAAAACCTGCGGAGAAGATCGTTGAGTTCGCAAAGAAGCGATCGATCGATCTGATTTTTATGGGAACGCACGGTCGAACCGGATTGGCTCGTGTCGTCGTCGGAAGTGTGGCACAAAACGTGATGGCCAATGCTTCCTGCCCCGTCGTGACCGTCAAATCGCCGGCGTAGACTTCGCAACGTTTTTTCTGAAAGGCGAATTGGAATTTGGCAAAACTGAGTTCTGGGTCATGGGATTTGGCGAAACGGAATTGGTTACTACGAGGCCCGAAGTGACGATGGACGTCAAAGACTATTTTGTCGAGTCAACTTTGCGAGATGGCAGTCCAGTGATCTTGCGGGCGATCCGGCCTACCGACAAACAGGCTCTACAAACAGCGCTTCAGAATCTTGGCAGCGATTCAAGGTACTCGCGATTCTTCTACCCGAAGCGAAAACTCACCGATCGCGAACTGAAGTTCTACACGGAGTTGGACTTTGAGCGACACGTTGCGATCGGAGTCGGCCTTATCGAAGACGACGAATCGCTTCCGATCGGCATTGCCCGCTACATCGTCGACGACGCCGACCCAACCCGCGCCGAAGTCGCTTTCACGGTCGCAGATGAGTTTCAAAGCCTCGGTGTCGGGTCTTTGCTGCTCAAGCACCTATCTTTGCTGGCCGTGAAGAGTGGGGTGGGAAAATTCGCTGCAACAACGTTCGCCGAAAATGAGAAAATGATCCGCGTTTTCGCACGCTCGAATCGCCCCATGAGTTGCGAGACGGCCGACGGGATGATTACCGTCACGATCGATTTGCTGACGAACTGAGTTTCCTTGAATTTCTCTTCCATCGTGGTCCTTCCGATTACTGCAAGATTCTTTGGGGATTTCGCGTGAGACTTCCGCTCGACCAACGTGTAAATTGGCGAAGGGCAGTCATTTCACGCTGGAATCAACTTGAACGAAGACCCCAAAACTCGAATCAGCCTGGTGTTGCGGTTGAAAGAACCGGCTGACGCGGAAGCGTGGTTTCAGTTTTGCGAAATCTATCAGCCTCTGATTCTTCGCATCGCAAAATCGCGAGGATTGCAAGCCGCAGACGCGAACGATTTGGCTCAGGACGCTTTCGTTCGCATCGCCAAATCGGTTCAACGTTGGCAACCGGATTCCGAGAAAGGTTCCTTTCGGGCCTGGGTTGCCACGATCGCTCGCAACCTGACCGTAGACTTTCTCCGACGGCAAAATCGCCAGCCGATGTCGGCCAACGATCCGCTGTTGCAGAACGAACCTCAGCAATGTGCCGAATCGGATTTCTACGACGCCGAGTATGAAAAGCAATTGTTCGCGTGGGCTGCCGAGAAGATTCGTCCGGCGTTCAAAACGGAAACTTGGCAAGCGTTCTGGCGAACCGCGGTCGAGCATGAAACTGTGGCGGACGTTTCGAAATCGCTGGGGCTTTCCGCCGGAGCCATCTATATGGCTCGCTCGCGGATCATCGCGAAACTGCGAACCGTTGTCGAGCAAGCCTCTGCAGAAAATGTCTTGTCTGAAACATCGTTGCCGTCAGAAGGGAACGTGAAATGAGCCAATCGAAACCTCACTGCGATCGTGAGCAACTTGCGAAAGCGATCTCCCAAACGCTCGACGACGCGGCGGAATTGAAACTGGCGGAACATCTTTGCGAATGTGCTTCCTGTCGCGATGAACTTGCTCGTTCGGCGGGAGATGAATCATTCTGGAACAAAGCCACCGCAAACCTGGCCGCGTCGGCGACCTTCAAAACAGATACTGAATCAGAATTGCACTCCAGCGTGTTTGTGAAAGTCGACCCGGACGCATCGGACATGGCGACGATTGGATCTGCTGGTTCATTGAATGAAGAAGCAGAAGCATCGCTGCCATTCGATCCGCCAACGCACCCGGAAATGTTAGGCCGCGTGGACGGGTTCAGCATCGAACAAATGATCGGCCGCGGCGGCATGGGAGTCGTCTACAAAGGCTTCGACGCGGAACTGAATCGACCAGTTGCGATCAAGTTTCTGGCTCCGCATCTTTCGGTCAGTGGTGTCGCCCGAAAACGGTTTGCTCGCGAGGCCCAAGCCGCCGCAGCGGTGGTGCATCCGAACGTGGTTCCGATCTATTCCATCGGAACGTCGCAGAGCCGGCCCTATCTGGTGATGGCTCTGGTTTCCGGGCGTTCGCTGCAAAAACATGTTGAAGAACACGGCCCGATGCCAGCCGAAGACGTCGTTCGCATCGCTCAACAAATCGCTGCGGGCCTTGCCGCGGCCCACGAACAGGGACTCGTTCATCGCGACATCAAACCGGCCAATATTATGCTGGAAAAAGAAGTCAGCCGCGTTTTAATCACCGATTTCGGATTGGCTCGCGCCGCCGACGATGCGGGAATGACTCAATCCGGTTGGCTGGCCGGGACACCGCACTACATGTCGCCGGAGCAATCCAAGGGCGACGACATCGACCACCGCAGCGACCTGTTCAGTCTTGGAAGCGTGATGTATTTCATGGCAACGGGTCGTGAACCGTTTCGCGCGGAAAATCCATACGGCGTGCTGCAAAAAATCGGTGCTGAAGAACCCAAGTCGACTCGTTCGATCAACGGCTCGATTCCGAAAACGCTGGACAATGTGATTACGAAGTTGCTTTCGAAAGATCCATCGGAACGTTTTGCTTCGGCGACTTCGGTCCAGGAAGTCCTAACGCAATACTTGGCCTACTTGCAGAATCCAACTCAGCACTCGCTGCCAAAAGTTAGCGTCGCGGCAAAATTTCCATGGCGACTGAAAGCGACGTTGGGCATTGCGGCGTTGCTATTGGCAATCGTCGCAGCGTTTCAATTCGACCAACTTTTTTATCCGACAACGCCAGCGAACACTCATGTCGGCGAACCTGTTCGGCGCGAGTCGAGTGCGTTCCCCCTGCCGGCTGAATCGACGCCTGAATGGATTTCAGAAGTTCCGGATTCGCGCCGATGGGAAGCCGAGTTGGCGTCGATTCGAGAAACAATCACGCGGATGGAACAGCCAATTCGCAGCTCGACGGTGAGAGCGTTCGATCAGTTTGAAGTTGAGAAAAGGTTACTCGACGAACGAATTCGGGCGATGGAAAGATCAGCCGGAAACTAAAACAAATTTCGAAAACACGTCTCAGTTTGCAGCACGGATTTTGGTTTCAGGTGAAACCATCTGCATTCGATTGAAAGAAAAAAATGTGCTGCGAGCATTGTCGCGGACCATCAGAAGTGAACACGAACCGTATTCAATTACCAAAGGGAAGAGCCATGCCTATTCACAAGTCTCAATTCTCAAAATGTCTGCTCGCCATGGCGATCATTCTCACCGTCGGCTTGCCAACTTCCCACGCCCAGAACGGCGGCATGGGAATGAGTGGCATGGGAATGGGTGGTGGCATGGGTGGAATGGGAATGGGTTACGAACCGTCGCCATTGGACAAGCTGAAACAGTCACTCAAACGAGCGAAAACCGAAGGCGCCCGACAGAGTGCGTTGACCAAAATCGAAGCGATACTTTCAAGCCAATACGATGCCTTCCTGATTCGGAACGAGTCTGAGCTACAGGAAATGGAGGGCCGAGTTCGAAAACTGCGGGCACAACTGGAACGACGTAAAAAAGCCAAGTCTCAGTTGCTTGATCTTGAGCTGCAGCGGATCGCGAATGAGGCCAGTGGTTTGGTGTGGCCCGAGCAACCACCTGCTTCGATGGGGATGGGTGGCATGGGCATGGGCGGCATGGGAATCGACGGTATGGGAGCTGGCGGCATGGGGATGATGGGAGGAATGCCGGCAATGCCCGGGATGGGTGAAGCGAGCGGAGGAGGTTCCGGGATGGAATCCTTCGACGATTCACACGGGGATGAATCTGAGTTGCCCGCGGAAGATGAAGACGGCAGCTTCGAGGATAGCGACAAAGTTTCGACAGACATCATGAATCAATTGAGACAAATCATCCTGGCGATTCACAATTTCGATTCAGCCAACCGGCACCTGCCGAAGAACATCACGGACGAAGAAGGCAAACCACTCTTGAGCTGGAGGGTCGCGATTCTACAATTCATGGACGAACCAGAAAGAAAACTTTACAAGCGATTCAAACTGGACGAGCGTTGGAACAGTCCGCACAACATCAAGCTACTTGAAGAGATGCCGGACGTTTACAAATGTCCAATCCTTGATTCGAACACGAAAACGGCTTACCTCG
This sequence comes from Mariniblastus fucicola, assembly GCF_008087665.1. Classification (GTDB taxonomy): domain Bacteria; phylum Planctomycetota; class Planctomycetia; order Pirellulales; family Pirellulaceae; genus Mariniblastus; species Mariniblastus fucicola. The sequence goes on along the minus strand of NZ_CP042912.1, from coordinate 3,055,337 downwards.
GATTCCAGGGCGACGGGACGATTTTTGAACCGGGTAAGAAACTTTCTTTCTCCGACATCACCGACGGCACTTCGAACACGTTGTGTGTTGCTCAGGTAAATCAGTTCGCTGCCGTTGAATGGACGAAACCGGCGGATGTGAAGTTCGATCCTGGTACCGGGACTCAGCTGGCTGTAGTCGACGGGACAGTCACGTTTGGACTCGTTGACGGATCTGTCAGAAAAATTGCGGCGAAAAAGCTTACTGCTTCTGTTCGCACCAGTCTGATTCAACGCAACGACGGACAGATTGTGGATCTCCCTTAGTCCACGCAATCGTTGCAAGTTCCAGTTCTTACTTCGACAAGGCCAATTGTGCCGTGCCAGCAGGGTGAAGAAGTTTGATTCAGTATCGGAACTCGCCTTGACCGGATATCTCAGATATCGAAAATCCTTATCGTTCGGCAAGGATGCTGAACCGATCGCTTCTGGCGGTTGAACTACGGAGATCGCGGGCAAGGAGGCCTTGTGAGTACCCAAACTGCTAACTACGTCGATGGAATTCCAGTGCACGAGATTTTGCCCGGCGCAAAACTCATCGGAGCACCTTCACTCAACGTCAGCTCCTGCTGTGGTCAGTGGGATGAATGTCAGCCCGGCGATCTGTACGTCGCAATTCTCGGCGCTGAAACTGACGGACACGATTACTGTCCCCAAGCCATCGAAAACGGCGCGACCGCGGTGATCACGGAACGGTTGGTCGCCACCACATCGCCTCAGGTGTTGGTTCCGGATTCGCGACAAGCCTACGCTCAAATTTGCCACGCGTTGGCCGGTTCTCCCTGCGAGCGGATGTCCACGATCGGAGTCAGCGGCAGCGCTGGCAAGACCGTGACGACGCATCTGGTCCAATCGATTTTGAAATCTGCGGGGCGAAAGACAGGACGTTCGTCATCGCTGGGCACGGTCGTCGGCAACAGGGTTCCCACGATCCCACATCGCGAACTCAATCCGCCGCTGTTGGCCGAGCAGATGTCGCAGATGGTGATCAACGGTTGCACACATGCCGTGGTAGAAGTGTCGGCTCGTAATTTGGCAAAGCGAAAATTTGAAGGCGCAGCGCTGGACGTGGCTGTGCTGACGAACATGCGAGACGATGACCTTGACTTTCATTCAACACGTGAAAATTTCAAACGGTCTCAGTTGCGGATTCTCGATTCGCTCAAGCCTACCGGTTTGGCGGTTTTGAATCTTGATGATCCGACCAGCCACTTTCTGGTTGAAAGCTGCACCCAACCGGTGCTGACGTTCGGTATGCATCAGGATGCCAACGTCCGAGGCCAACTATTGGAGCGGCTTTCGAGCGAGCAATCGTTCCTGCTGGTTACCGGTTCCGAATCGGTCGCGATCCGAACGGCCATCATCGGCGACGAACATATCTATAACTGCCTTTGTGCGGCAACCGTTGGGTTGGCTCTGGGCATCGACCTGCAATCGATCGCTGAGGGACTGGAGAACGGATCGCAGCTTCCCGGCCGAATGGAGCGAATTGAGTGTGGGCAGGATCATGGCGTCTGGATTGACACAGCCAAGACTCCCGTTCAACTGGCGACAGCGCTGCGAACGCTAAAACAGGTTGTCAAAGGCAACGTCTGGTGCGTGTGCTCGATTGTCGACGAACAATCGCGAGAGCATCGTCGCAGAATCGGTGAAGTGCTTGATCGGGCGGCCGACAACGTCGTCGTGACGAGGGATTCGGTCGATTCGATGATCGACTATGAGCCAATGCATCAGATGTTTGATGGCTTTGAGGAGCCCAATAAAGTTCGTCTGATTCCAAACCGGTTTCGGGCAATCGAATGGGCGCTGGGACAGGCTCGACCGAACGATGCCGTGCTGATCGCGGGCTGTGGCGAAAAACCGTTCGCGTTGCTCGGTGATGAGAATTGGACGATCGCGGATCGTGACGTATGCGAAGCATGGCTTTTTGATAACGCATCGATCGACGGGCAGTTTACGTCTCCCGACATTTTTCGCATCGACGACTACCGCTGAAGCATGTCTGTCCGCTGGCACATCCTGTTTTTCGGCCGTGTGCAGGGAGTCGGATTTCGCTTCACCTGTCACACCGTCGCTGGGCATCATCAGGTTTCCGGCTGGGTGAAAAATCTGGCGGATGGAAGTGTCGAGATGATTGTCGAGGGAGAACAGGATTCCATTCGACGTTACGTGTCAGAAGTTTGCGAATCAACGCATGGTCGAGTCGACGACCGGCAGATCGTAAAAAGTGACGCGAGTGGAGAGTTCACTTCGATGCAGATTCGCCATTAGGCTCAGCCTGCAGTCCTTTGCAGCCGTCAAAATCGGAATTTCCGGGCAAGAGTACGTAATTAACGCATCGTGACGGTGACTCAGATTCGCTTTTTACCGTGTGCGTCGTACCTTTCGGGAGCTTCCCTTTGCCCGAGCTTTCATGTATCGACTTTTCGACCAACCGAAAACTGACTCGAACGCGCTCCCTGTCGACAAGTCCTTCGATGACAAGGTTCTCGGTTCGATCCTGCATGAACGCGTGCTGGCTCTTTCAACCTATCTGTGCGTCGTCGGATTGCTTTGGGGATTCGCGAGTTCCTTCATTTTTTGGAAACGCGGCATCATCGTCGCGGCAGTTCCATTCTCGGTGATGGGAACTATTCTTTTGCTCGCGTTCGTCGAACGCATGCGTTGGCTCAAACGACTGACGACGATCAACCTGTTCCTGGCGACGAACTATGTAGGTCTGTTGTTCGTTTCGGCTTGTAGCGAATATCGCGAATCAACGATCGAATTCCATTTTGCGTTGATTTGCCTGATGGCGGTCCAGCTGCTGGGAATGAAAGCCGCGTTGCGTTGGTTTTCACTTACGATCGTCGCGATTTTCATATCGCTATACTCTCCCGTCGTCGCAGACGGTCAACTGACGCTGGGCAATTCGCTCGATCACCTCGTCAGCGCGATCGCTTTTGCCGCCACCATTCTCTGGATCTGTGAACACGCAGAACGCAGCTTCGTGCGACGGACAGCCCAGCTCCAACGGTTGGCGGATCTTGATCACGAAAAGTCGCGTATGCTGAGGCTGGCGGAAGAAACAGCGTCGATCGGCCACTGGAGATTGAATCTACAAAGCGGCGAAACGGTTTTCTCCGACGAACTCAAACGAATCTGTCACTTACCTGAACTGGATCACCTCGATACACTGCTAAAGCGTTTTGATTCGCCGGGCCAGGACGAGTTGCGAGCGGCACTGAAGAAAGCTTCGGTCGCAGAATCTTCGTTTTCGCTGGAACTGTCATTCGTCCAGGACGACGGCGAGCGGCATATCACGTGTCGCGGTTTTTCCGAGCTGGGACCGAACGGAAACGTCGAAGCCGTGTTCGGCGTGATCCGGGACGAAACGCGACTCTGGGAGACGACGCAGCGACTGTCCAGAAAAGCTGAAGAGCTCAATCAGCTTGCGATCATAGATCCACTGACCGGATTGTCGAATCGACTTTGGTTCCGCAACCAGCTGGAAACCATGATCGAAAACGCGATGCACCAACAGGAACAGCTCGCTCTGATCGTCCTCGACATGGACGGCTTCAAAGAAATCAATGATACGCTTGGTCACGCGATCGGCGATTTGGTCCTGATCGAAACCGCGAAACGAATCAGCAGCTTGGTCACCGAAAAAGACGTCGTGTCGCGACTTGGTGGCGACGAATTCACGGTGATCGTTCGCAGCGCAGAATCGATCGATCACGTTGCGACGCTCAGCCAGAAAATCGTTGACTTGATCCGCGAGCCAATGCACTTTGAAAATACGAAGATGCAAGTCGGTGCGAGCATCGGGATCAGCGCCTGTCCCGACGACTCGCGTTCAGCGGATGAGCTTTTCACTTTCGCCGACACCGCGATGTATGACGCCAAGTTCAGTTCCAAAGACGTCTCGGTTTACCATCCATCGATGACCGAAGAATTAATCCATCGAAAGAAAGTCGAAAGCCAACTATCTGAAGCCGCTGATCGCGACGAATTTTCTCTCGTTTTCCAGCCGCAGTACCAAATTCAAAACCGCAAAGTGATCGGCTTCGAAGCGTTGATTCGCTGGAACCACAACGGAAAAGTTGTTTCTCCCGCAGACTTCATTCCTGTTCTTGAAAGTTCAGGGCGGATCATTGAAACCGGCCAGTGGATTCTGGATCAGGCGTTCCAGCAGATGAAGGAATGGCAGGACGCCGGATTCGATACTCGGGTTGCCGTCAATATTTCACCAGTCCAGTTCCGCGACCCTGACTTTTATGATCGCGTTGTCGACACCCTGAATCGACATGGCGTTTGCCCGGAGAACGTTGATCTGGAAATCACCGAAGGAGCCATCATCTCTGACGTGACACACACGGCGGCGACGCTGAAGAAACTCAAGTCCGTCGGTTGCATGATCAGCATCGATGACTTCGGGACGGGATACTCGTCATTGGCGTATCTGAAAAACTTCCCAATTGATCAACTCAAAATCGACCAGGCTTTCGTCAAAGACATTCCACATCATGACGATGGCACGATTGCCAGCAGTATCGTTGTCCTTGGTTTGAGTTTGGGAATGGAGGTCCTGGCCGAAGGCGTGGAAACCAAAGAGCAGCTTGAGTTTCTCCACATGCACGACTGTGAGTTCTTCCAGGGCTTCCTCGGAAGCCGTCCGCTGCCTGCCAAAGAGTGCATGGAGTTGCTGTTGCGACAGCAGCAATCTGACACGCCACTTGAGTTCGCCTAGCCTTTCTCCTTGCCACGCTGGCAGCAATTTGATGCGACCTGGCTTTAAAATTTCGGGCAGCGTCCGAAATAAGCCATCTGCCTGGATTCGAGGTAGTGGCCGCAACTTGCTGATCTGCTCGCGGCTTCATTGCTCAAACAGCAACGCTCAACGCGAAACGCGACCGATCCATCCGGTCAAGGTGCCGCCGCCAGGTTCTTTCGTGCCGTTGAGCCGTCGTCTAATTTCCGCAGCCCTGTTGAAACGTGGCCGCCTGTTTGGATACATTATGGGCTTGTATTTAAAAGTGACTCCTTTTTTAAGACCCAATCATGTCAACCCATTCAACGACGCCAGCTGAATCGGAAGCCTTGATCCAGGCTGACTCACTTTGCAAGTTCTATGGTCCATTTGCAGCCGTCAACGATGTCTCCTTCTCCGTTCCTCGCCAGCAGGTTTGTGCTTTTCTGGGTCCGAACGGAGCAGGAAAATCGACGACGATGAAAATGCTGACGGGCTATCTGTCGCCGACAAAAGGCTCGGTGCACATTGCTGGTAAAAGCATGCAGACCGAACGCATCGAGGCTTCCAAGCACATCGGTTATCTGCCAGAAAATGGACCGCTGTACGATGAAATGACTCCCAAGGGTGCGCTCAAGTATCTGGGTCGGGCGCGAGGGCTTGGTCGTGCCGACCGGAAGAACCGAATGGAGTTCGTGGCGGAAAAGTGCAATCTGGAAGAAGTCTGGAACAAGCCGATCAGCAAATTGTCTCGTGGATTTCGTCAGCGAGTCGGGATGGCTCAGGCGTTGCTGCATGATCCCGATGTGTTGATTCTGGACGAACCCACCAGTGGACTTGATCCCAATCAACTGGTTGGAATCAGAAAGCTGATCCTTGAACTTGGTCAATCCAAAACGGTTTTGCTTTCGACTCACGTGTTGCAGGAAGTGGAAACTTTATGCAGCCGGGTCATCCTGATCGATCAGGGCCGAATTGTTTTCGACGGTCCGATTGATGATATGAGCCAGCGTGAAACGATGTCGAATCGTTTTCACGAACTGACCAACTTCCAGACGGCGTAGCGACAGTTTTCTTCGACAAGTTTTTTTTGATTCTGAATCATTCTTCCTCTCACGGAGCACCTCCGAGCATGTTTCGATGGCATGTTGTATCCGCAGTTTTCTGGCGCAACCTGAAGCAGTACTTCACGGGCGTGCTGGGATATTTGTTTATCGTTGCCTTTGTAACGGTCTGTGCGTTGTTGGCGTTTCGTCCGCAGTTTTTTGCTGACAATCTTGCTAACCTCGACCAGCTGAGCAATTTCTATCCTGAACTTTTGCTGCTGTTCATTCCGGCAATCACGATGCCGTTGTGGGCAGATGAAAAGCGGCAGGGAACCGATGCGATTTTGTTCACGCTACCGGCGTCAGACTTCGACGTGATGTTGGGAAAGTACCTTGCCGCCGTCGCGGTTTATACCGTCGCGCTGCTGTTTTCGACGACTCAGTTGATGGCGTTGGGAGCACTCGGCGATCCGGATTGGGGCATCATTGGCACGACCTATTTTGGATACTGGCTCAGCGGAGCGGCTCTGATTTCGGTCGGCATGTTTGCTTCTTCACTAACCGGCAGCACAACGGTTGCTTTTATTTTGGGCGCTGCATTTTGCGCCGTTCCGGTCCTGTGCAGCCAACTGGGCGACAGCCTTGGCTTGAACCGCTACAGCATCGGTTGGCACTTGCAGGATTTTTCGATCGGACAGATTTCGCTCGTATCGATCGTGTATTACGTCGGCCTCTCAATCGTGATGTTGTATCTGAACATGGTCGTGATCAGTCGGCGTCACTGGAATCGTGGCACGGCGGGCAACGTTGGATGGCAGTTTGTCATTCGAGCGATCGCACTTGCCGTGGCCGTGTTCTCGATTTTCCACATCGTTGATACGTCTCCGTGGACCTCGCGGGCGCAACTGGACCTGACGCAGGAGAAGCTGTTTACGCTTAATCCGGCAACGCTTGACACGCTGAAACAGGTGAAGGATTCGGACCGCGAGATCACCATTCAGGCATACGTGAGCGAAGACATTCCGCAAAAGTACACCAATGTAAAAAAGAGCTTGTTGGGGATGTTGCGTCAGTACGACAGCTTCGGTGGCAGCAACGTGAAAGTCGAAGTGCACAACGTGACTCCGAAGAGCAAACTGGAGATCGAAGCTCAGAAACTGGGCCTCGAAGGCCGCGAAGATCGTTCGGAAGAAGACGGCATCACGGTTCAGCGCGACGTTTACTTGGGTGCTCGCGTTTCCAGTCCGGCGGGCGAAACGACGTTGCCGTTTCTGGATTCGAACAAATCGATTGAGTACGAACTGAGCCACGCGATCTATACGACGATCGACAAAGGAAACAAGCTGACGCTGGGCATCCTCGACACCGACGCTCATTTTGGCGGGCCAATGTTTCAAGGCCGTCGCGTTCCCTGGTCGTACAACGAAACGATGGAAGTGCTCAAGCAGCAGTTCAAGGTCAAGTTTGTCAGCGGCAACGAACTCGATTCGTTTTTGCCTTCCGAGGACGAGCCAGCCGATGCTTCTTCGGAAACTGAAGCCGACGCAGACGACGCCAATCCGGGCGAGCTTGACGAATCGAAACCGGAAAAGAAAGTCCGGGAAGCACCTGACGTTTTGCTGGTCGCGGACCCGGCGAGTCTGGACGCGCCTTCGATGGCAGCGTTGGTCAAGTATCTCGAAGCCGGAAACCCGGCGGTTATCCTGGCGGATCCGTTGCCTTTCTTCTGGGCGTTTCAAAACCCGACAAACCTTGGCATTCTCAACGCGCCTCGTATGACTCGCGTGCCAGGCGATTCGCCTTACGCAGAGATCTTGACGAGCTCGACCCTTCCCAAGGCTGACGGTGGCACGGCATCGACGCTATTCTCTGCCCTTGGCGTGCAATGGGAAAACGGGACTTCGGTTTGGAACATGGAAGACCCGCATCCCGGCTTCACCGCGATGTGGCCGGCTTACCTCGGTCAAAAATGGCCGACATACTATGGTGAGTACGACAAGGCGTTGATGTTCATTAAAGGGCGCGACGGAGACGACGCTTTCAATCCGGACGATCCTGTGTCGGCGGGTCTGCAGGAATTGCTGATGTTCTATCCTGGCTATGTGATGGAGGCTTCCGGTTCAAAGTATTCGTTCACTTCATTGGCGACGGCTGGCGTTGCCTCCGGCCGCACCGAGTGGGACGAACTGACGATGACGCCAAAACAAAAAGTGCAGATGCTGAACCCTCGGACTGGCGAGCTTACGGTTCGGGAAGAACCCGCGCGAAGCCAGATCACGAACGACCTGTTGATGGTGCTCAACCCGACGCCTCGCACGATGATTGACGCGCAGGACTACTGCGTTGCGGCTCGTGTGAGTTCGAAAGAAGATTCGGACAATGGCCTGGACGTGATCATTATTACGGATCTGGACTTCGTTTCGGATCTGGCTTGGCAGCAGGAGGACGCACTGAACGAGCAGGTTGACCAGAAGCTCGATAACCTCGGCTTCCTCTTGAATTCGATCGAAGTCCTCGGCGGTGCGGATGAATTTGTCGAACTTCGCAATCGTCGACAGCGTCCTCGAACGTTGGTCCAACTTGAATCGATCTTCAAGGAGTTCCGCGAGCAGCGTTTGGAGAAACAGCAGGAGATCGAAAAAGAAGTCCAGGATGAACTCGATGCGGCCCAGGAGAAACTGAATCTGGCGACCAAAGAAATCCAGGGCAACGAGTCGTTAGGCTTCCTGGAAAAACTTCAGAAAACGAGCCAGCGTGCGACCGATGTTCAGCGGCAGTTTGACGTCAAGCAAAACAGGCTGACTCGAAATCTGAAGCAGGATGTGACCAGGCTTGAGGCGGAAGAAAAGCAGCTGATCGAAGGCCGCAAGTTTCGTATCCGTGCGTTGACAGCGTTGGTGGCACCGCTGCCCGCGTTGATGCTGGGCGTGATGGTTTTGTGGTTCCGCGTCGCAAACGAACAGAAGAATATTAACCCGAATCGAAGAGTCAAATAACGATGCAAGAATCTACAAAAACAGTCTGTTTTGTGGTGACCGCTGCCGTTTTGGGGCTGGCGGCATTGGGGAACGCCTGGATCAATCAGCCAGGATCGGCGGAGTCCGTTGAGAATCTGGGGCAGCCGTTCTATCCAGATTTCACGTCCACTGAATCGGCTCGTTCGCTGGAAGTTTCGGCGATCGATCCGGAAACCGGTGCGCTTAAACGGTTTGGCGTCGAGAGCGATGGAGACCTGTGGCGAATTCCGACACACTACGACTATCCGGCGGAAGCCGCGGCACGGATTGCACAAACTTCGGCTTCGGTCCTTGGACTGGATCGGCAGGCGCGGGTCGGCAGCAGCGAAAGCGACTTCGAAAAATTCGGTGTGGTCGATCCATTGGCTGACGAAATCGAAGATCCGGAAACGGCGGGCAAGCGAATCACGCTGGACGATGAGAACGGCGATCCACTGGTCGACTTTATCATCGGGAAAGAAATTGAAGAGACTGTACCGACGCGAGACGGCAATGAGTTTGCCCTCGAACAGCAGTCCAAAGAATTTTACATTCGCCGGGCGGACGAAACGCAGACCTTTCGCGTTTCCCTGGATCTCGATTTGTCGACTCGATTTTCAGACTGGATCGATCCGGATTTGCTGCGAATTAGCCGTCCCGATGTGACTGAAGTTTCGATCAACAATTATCAAATTGAAGAACGCGGTGCCGGTCCGTTCGGTATGAAAGAACTGTTTAAAGATCAGGGCGACCAAGTCACGCTGAAGCGACCAAGTCCCGCGGACAAGTGGGCGTTGGAAGGGATGAGCGATACCGAGGAGGAGCTTCAAACTGATCGCGTCAACGAAATTCTTGGCGTTTTGGATGAGATGAGGATCGTCGGCGTGCGGCCCAAATTTAAATTCGAGGGCAAGCAACTTTTGACTCCCGAGTTGACGGTTGCGGACATCCCCGAACTTAAAGCCGACCGTGAAAAAGCGACCAATGCGTATCGTCAGTTGCAGGACGACTTGATGGACAAAGGTTTTAACTTCGGTGGCACGCAAGAACAGTTGAAACTCGTTTCCGAAAATGGCGAACTTGAATTCGGTACGTCAAAAGGGCTGCGTTATCGTTTGCACATCGGTGGCGAAGTTGCTGGCGATGACGAGGCGATTGAAATTGGCTCGACGAAAGCCAGGAGCTCGGATGAAGAATCCGATTCGACAGAAGACGCAGCATCAGACGATGCCGAAGAATCCAATCGCTTTGTCTACGTTCGTGTAACATTCGACGAAGCACTGCTTGGCGACCGACCGGAAGAGCCAAAGCTTCCTGAGGAACCTGCGAAGCCCGAGGGTTATGAGCCTGCGACTGTTGACCAACCCGATGGCGACTCCGATGTGGACTCCGATTCGACAGAAGAGTCCGAGGCTCAAGATTCCGAGGCTGAAGACTCAGAGTCGGATTCCGAATCGACCAATGATCGCGATCCGGCTTTCGTGGCCTATGAAGAAGCGATGAAAGCATATGAGACCGCGAAAGAGGAACACGAAACGAATTTGACTCGCTTCAAGCAGGATACAGAGTCGTTTGAAATGAAGATCGAAGAGGGCAAGGAACTGGAGGACGAACTGAACCAGCGATTCGGAAGTTGGTACTACGTAATTTCGGCTGAGAACTTGAACACAATTCAATCCACCCGTGCAGATCTGGTGAAACCGGCAGAGCCGAAGCCTGACATGGGCGTTCCGGCGACACCGCCACCATCAGGAATTTCTTTCCCCGAAATGCCCGCGGGCGTGAACACCTTCGAAGATCCGACGATGCAGAAACCTGACACGAGTTCCGATTCGGAAACCGATCCTGCACCGGTTGAAGCCGAAGAGAAACCTTCGGTGGATGATTCTGCAACGGAGAAGCCTGCAGATGCCAAATCGGAGAAAGCAGAAATTCCCGAAGCTGATAAAACTTCGCAGAAGAAGCCTGACCCACCGGCCGAAGTCGAAGCCGAAGTCGAATCGCCATCCGGGACCGAAGGTGAGAGTCCAACGACTGAAGACACGACTCCTAAACCCGAAGGCGACGCGTCCAAAACCGAAGGTGACGCGCCCAAACCCGAAGGTGACGCGCCCAAGACCGAAGGTGACGCGCCCAAGACCGAAGGTGACGAATCCCAGGCACTGTTGGTACATGTGAGCGGCGAGGCTTTAGCCGCCGTTCCGTTGCGCTTTTAACGGCGGCTCGTGCGTTGCCGCTTATGCTTAGCCGCGTTGAGCCAATAGCGGCTGGCCATCCCTGAACCCAAGGGGCAGAACTTTCAGAGCGACCGAAGAAAACGAATCGTGATCGGATGCGAACGGTGACGAGCAAGGGTAAACTGTAGCTTTCCAGACAATAATCGTAGCCCACCGCACTCCCCTGCCCTCGCCTCGCAAAACACTCAAAACTGCCTCGCCGCCGATCGCGCGGATGCTGGGAAAGCTACGGCGTCGGATTCGCCTGATCGTTTTGGTCGAAGGCATCCTTGCCATCATCGTCGTCATATTGATTTGCTTCTGGCTGACGTTCGCGATGGATTACGTTCCGGTCAAATTCGGCTTTCCAGAATTGTCTTCATTGGCCAGAGCATCGCTGCTGGCGATCGTCATCACATTGGCGGTCGTGCAACTGTATCGATACATCGGCCGACGATTTTTCGTCTCGATGAAGAACCACAGTCTTGCGTTGTTGATCGAGAAGAAACACCCGCAGTTCGAAGAATCGCTCGTCACGACGGTTAACCACCACGAGGCTGCGAATCGAGCAGACGTCCCAATCGACGCAACGATGCTGGAGATGACGCAGGCGAAAGCCGAATCGCTGGTCGAGCAAGTCGATCCCGGAGAAATTGTGGGCTTTCGGTTTTTGCGTACCACTGCAATTCTGGCCGGCCTGTTGGTCGCGTCGGTGATCGGCTTGGGAGTTCTCAACTTCGACAACCTTCGTTTGGCCGTACAGCGAATCTACATGCTCGAAGACCAGCCGTGGCCGCGGCGAGTCTATTTGGAGCTGTCGGGACTAAAGATCAAGACGGAGAATCCGGTTCCGGGGATCGATGAGCTTGGACAAACTCTATCGCCGGTCAACAGATCATTTCGAATCCCGCGAGGTTCGTCGTTGATGCTGACCGTTCGGGCCGAGGACAGCAATTCGCTAATTCCGTGGCGGCGTCTGCCGTCGAGCTGCCTGATGTACTTTCGCACTGCCGATGGAGAGAGCGGAACGCAAGCGCTGAATCGGATCGGAAACCCACGGGACGGTTGGCAAACCTGGTCGCTGAATGGTTCGCCGTTAGAAAGTGTTTTGTCCGACATTGAGTTCACGATCCGTGGCGACGACTTTCGCGATGGCCCCTATCGAATTGAAATTGTGGACCAGGCGATTGTCACCGAAACCAGCCTGGATTGCGTCTATCCGGAATACCTTTCCAGCAACGACTCGCTTTCGTGGACGCCACGGACGGTTCGCTGGACAGGTCGCGCTTCTTTGCCTGTTGGCACTTCGTTCAGCGTCAATGGCGTCGCAACCAAACCGCTCAAGAAAGTCTACGTTTGGAACGCGACGACTTCTACGATGCAGCAAGGCGATGTCGATGGAACAGACTTTCGATTCAACGTGCCGCCAATTGGCGAACCGGTGAACCTGCAGTTTTACTTTGTCGACTCGGACAATCTGGTTTCTGACAGTCCGCACAGCGTGTCGGTCGAACCGATCTCTGATGAAGCTCCCGACGTCGTGGCGCGACTGGTCGGAATTGGCACTGCGATTACTCCCGACGCCATGTTGTCTTTCGAAGGCCAAATTGTGGACGACTATCGTGTTCAGGAAACGTGGGTTGAACTGGCGACCGCTGAGCGAAAACTTCCGCCGGCTGTCATGCCGACTGGCGAAGGTGGGAAGCTGGAATCATCGATCGACATGGCTGAACTGGTTCGTGCAGGGCTGAGCCTGACGGTTGACGACGGATCGGAGTTGGACATCATCATCAAAGCGAAAGATTTCTACTCACTCAACGGACAGTCGCCGAACGTCGGCGTAGGAGATCGCTATTCGCTGGAAATTGTCTCGGCAAATCATTTGTTGCGAATGCTGGAGCGGATCGAAGTTTCGCAGCGGCGGCGACTGGAACAGGTTTTCGAGGAAGTCACCGATATCCGTGGCTATCTTTCGCGAACGCGGAAACAGGCTGATTTCGAAGATCCAGATGACAGCGAACCGGGTGATCGTGAACCCGGCGATGGCAACGTCGCGTCTCGGAAACAGGCGATGCGAATTGTGTTTTCCCAGCGGTCAAAATTGCAGTCGATAAAGTCGGCTCAGGAGATTCGCGGTATTGCCGAAGCGTTCGACAATCTTCGCTTGCAACTGATTAACAACCGAGTCGATGCTGAGGATCGCAAAGAGCGCCTTGCTGGCAAAATCATTGCTCCGCTGAGAGCCATTCCGACGGGAGCACTCTCAGTTTTGTCGGACACGATCGACGAGTTGGAAACCGTGCTAAAGCAGATTGATCAGGGGATCAGCGACGAGCAATCCGAATCCGACGCCAGCGATTTGGTCGATCGCGGGCTGCTGGAAACCGATGCGGTGCTCAAGGAAATCGACGCGGTGCTGGCTGAACTGGTAAAGTACGAATCGCAAAACGAGCTGTTGGAAATCGTGCGACGGATGATCACAGAACAGGAAGCCTTGATGAAGCGTACTCGGGAGAAACGTCAGAAAGATGCCTTTGAGGGACTGCTGGACTGATGACACATCCTGCCCGCAAATTCTTTGTCACGATCTTTGTCACGTTTGCCGTAGCGTATCTAGCGAGCATTGCTTCCGCTGCATGGCAGGACAAAGATACACCGGCTGAAGATGCTCCGGCGGTCGCCAAGGCAAAAAAAGACGAATCGATCGAGGACCAGCAGCAACGGATTCTCGGCAGCTACGCAGAGTTGGAACAGAAGTTTCTGGCGTTACGCGATTTTGAGATCGACAACAATCCGGCTCGAGCCAAGCTGTTGCGGCGAGCCTATGAGCTTTCACAGGAACAGGGTACGACCGAGGGGATGAAGCGTATTCTGGCGATGCTGAGCACGGGTGACCTTAGGGATGCAGAAGTCAGTCAGAAGAAAGTGCTGGATGACTTGAAGGGTTTGCTGACGCTGTTGCAGAGCGAAGATCGCGGCAAGCGGATTCAGGATGAGTTAAAACGAAATCAGGAGTATTTGAAAGAAGTCGAACGATTGCTGCGGATCCAGAAGTCTTTACGTGGCGAGACAGAAGGCAAAGGCGACACGCCTCGCATTTCGAAGTCTCAGAAACAGGCTGCTGAGCGTGCGAAAAAACTCGACGAAAAGATTCGTGAAAACGAAGAACGCTCAGCGGATGAATCGGATTCCCCTGAGAGCGATTCGAGTGACAGCGAGGGAGCGAAAGGTAAGCGGCCAAACGACGGCGGCAAAGGGAATGAGGATGCTGACCGGAAGGGAAAGGGGAAGGAGCAGGGCAATGCGAAGGGTCAGCCTCAGCCTCAGGAGGGAAATCCGTCCGACGCTGGATCATCCGAAAACGATGCGGAACAGAAATCGGCGGAACAGGAAATGAATCCGGTTCGTCGACGCGTTGCGGCAGCGGAAAAGCGGATGCGGGCGGCCAAGAAGAAACTGGATCAGGCGAAACGCGATGAATCGATCAAGGACATGAACGAAGCGATTCGTGAACTTGAGGCAGCCAAGAAAGAACTCGAAGAGATTCTCCGACAGCTTCGTGAAGAGGAGGTCGAGCGTTCACTTTCGATGCTCGAAGGTCGTTTCCGAAAAATGATGGAGCGTGAGATCAAGGTCCGGGATCAAACGAAATCGCTCAACGCGGTCGTGCCGGAACAGCGACTGGCTGATTTTGAAATCAAAGCTGGCAAGCTCTCTGCTGAACAACGCTCGATCGCCACCGAAGCGTCGCGAGCGTTGTTATTGCTGCGAGAAGACGGATCGTCGATTGCGTTTCCACAGACCGTGGAGGAGATGAAACTGGACATGGAACAGGTCGCATCGCGATTGTCTGCATCGAAAGTTGGCGAAATGACGATCGAAATTGAGAACGACGTCATCGAGACTTTGGGGAACCTGATCGAAGCCCTGGCTCAGGCTCAAAAAGAGAACGAAGCCAAACGAAAGAATCAGGGGAAAGGGCAACCAGGCAGCGGACAGCCGGGAGATTCTTCGCTGGTCGGCAAAATCGCCGAAATCAAGATGCTGCGTGCGCTTCAGGATCGAATTTACCGGCGGCATACCCGATACGCGAAGATGCTCGATGATCCCAACGATCCGATCGGCCCAACGGACAACCCAGATATTCGATCGGCACTGCGGCGCTTGACCGCGAAGCAAAAACAGCTCACCGAGATCACGAAAGAGATCGTGGAGAGCATGTCTGAATAGCTGTCTATTCTTCCACGACCGTGACGGGTTCGGACTTCACTTTTTTCACGTAATCGGTGGAGTCCATTTTCATGAATCCGGCCATCAACACGATCACCAGCACGACAGAGGTCAAAATATTGAGCCAGAAAATTTCCCGTTCGCGGAATCGTTTTGCTCGTTCGCTGCGACCGACCAGAGTTGCCGAAAGCCAGAACGCGAAGAAACCCAGCAGGATTTTGGCGCCTAGAAACCCGTTGTAGATTGGCGAAAGTTCGAAGCCGATTGCTTTCAGGTAGGCGTTGTAAAATCCACTGACTAACAGGAAAAGCGCTGCACCGGCAACCCACTTCATCCACCGCTTGCGAACGGCTTGTTGAACTTCTTCGCTTGCCGAAGTTTCCAACATCGCAGGGACCAGAGCGAATCTCATGAAAAGAGTTCCGCCGGTGAGCACGATGGCTGCGATAATGTGTGCCCAACGAGAAAGCTGTGCAAAGATTTCGGTAAGTTCCATAGCGTGCAATTCGAAAAATGGCTTGGGCTGTTTGGAATCAAGTCTCTCGTGACTGGCAATCCACGTCAACCGGTTGGAACGTCGCATGCCGCGATGACGCATGCGGCACAGTTAAACGCATTTCACAATTGAAACGACCGTGCCAAATATGGAATCGCAACCGCGGACGTGAGAATTGCCGCCGTGCCTCAGCTGACGGACGATTTAGTGTCGGAAGTGACGTTTGCCGGCGAACACCATTGGAATTCCGTGCTCGTTACAGGCATCGATGACTTCCTGATCTCGCATGCTTCCGCCCGGTTGAATAATTGCCGAAACACCAGCCTCAGCAGCCAACGGGATCGAATCTGCGAATGGGAAGAAAGCATCCGATGCAAGCACCGAACCCTGAGCACGTTCTTCTCCGGCTTTTCGAATCGCGATCCTCACCGAATCGACGCGGCTCATTTGGCCAGCGCCGACGCCGACCAGAGCACAGTCTTTTGACAGCGTAATCGCATTGGATTTCACGTAGCGAACCATCGACCAGCCAAACGCAAGCTCTTCCATCAGCGATTCGTCCGGCTCAACATCGGTAACGACTTTCCACGTTTCCGGATCATCGATCAACACATCCGCATCTTGCACCAGCACGCCGCCAACCAGCTGACGCATCTCCCAGCTGCCACGTTGAGGATCCAGTTCACCGACTTTCAACAGTCGCACGTTCTTTTTCCATTTTGGTTTGGTTACCAGAATTTCCAGTGCATCGTCGTCAAAGCCAGGGGCCACGATTGCTTCGACGAACAAATCGCCTTCCGCAAGATAGCTGGCCGTATCTCCGTCAACGATTTGATTCATTCCAACGACGCTGCCAAACGCACTGACTGGATCGCCGGCGAAACCTTTCTGGCAAGCTTCTTTCAAAGAATCGCCGATTGCGGCACCGCAAGGATTGTTGTGCTTGATCACACTGCAAGCCGCTTTGTCAAAACCGCGGACGATGTTCAGCGCCGCATCGAGATCCAGCAGATTGTTATACGAAAGTGCTTTGCCATGAATCTGTCGCGAGTTGACCAAGGAAGCTTCGCGATTGTTTTCGCTGCTGTACAACGCCGCGGACTGATGACTATTCTCGCCGTATCGAAGCACCGATTGGCGGTTCAGCACGACCGTCATCGTGGCAGGAAACGTCTCGCCTTCGGTCTGGCCAGAGAAGTAATCCGCGATCGTCAAATCGTAATTGGCCGTATGCTGAAAGGCCTGAGCCATCAATCGCCGACGCAGCCCAACCGAAGTCGTGCCCGAAGTGTTGATCTCGTCCAGAACTTCTGCGTACTGGTAAGGGTTCGACACGACTGTGACGTAATCGCTGTTCTTGGCAGCGGCACGAATGAGGCTTGGTCCGCCGATGTCGATCTGTTCAATGGCTTCGTGAACCAAAACATTCGGGTTGGCAATTGTTGCTGCGAACGGATAGAGATTCACGACAACCATATCGAATGGAACGATATCGTGATCCGACATCGACTCCATATCGTCGGCACGATTTCGACGCGCCAGAATTCCGGCAAAGATTTTTGGATGCAACGTCTTCACGCGGCCATCCATCATCTCCGGAAACTTGGTGTATTCCGAGACATCAAGAACTTTAACGCCAGCCTGTTCGAGATGGCGTCGCGTCCCGCCTGTGCTGTAGATTTCGACGCCTTTTTCAACCAAGCCAGTGGCGAAATCGACGATGCCAAGTTTATTACTGACGCTGATGAGAGCGCGTTTGACCTCGGGGGAATCCATATCTTGATCGCTTGGCCGGGTGAAGTTGGGAAAGCGATGATTGTTCCCAATGCCTGCCACGCGTCAAGGGACTTATGCCACGATTTCAGACGCCATGCCATGCTTCCGGCCAGCGATTAGCCGTCCCCGAAAGGATTGCTCTCGTCCGATTCATCGCTTGAATCATCATCTCCAAACGGATTCGAATCATCTCCGAACGGGTTGTCGTCATCCATGTCTTCGGCATCATCACCGAATGGATTTTCTTCGCCCATCGCCGATTCGTCCTCACGAGGCTTCGTCTTGTCTTCCTGCATGGCCAGAGCCAAATCCGTTTCCAGGAATCGAGGACGCAGACTGCCAATTTCATGCACGCATTGAATGAAACCGCCGCTGGTTGCAAAGAACATGCGGTCCGTGATTCCGTTGGGCATCACCAACTCAACGCTCGCACCTTCAACCGATTTCGTGAGGGCTCGCGTTTTGCGATCGATTCCGATCAAGCGGCCGCGAATATTGATGCAGTACAGCGTATCGACACCAAAGCCGGCGATCTGTTTGACGCCTCTGATTGGGACCTGCCAGCCTTCAGGGTAAGTTCCCAAATCCGCGTTGATCTTATAAAGCTCATTTGCTCGCGACACAACATAGACTTCGTTACCAAACGGGACAGGAGATCCGAGAACTCCCTGACCCGTCGAAACGTCCCAATCGAGCTGGCCAGTCGTTTCATTGACTCCGTAGACGAATCCGTCCAGCGATCCAACAAACAGCCGTCCGCCAGAAGCCGCAGCTTGCGAAACAATCGGAGCACTCGTCTTCAATCGATACTCAACGGTACGACGTGAACCTAGCGGTGCCACGTTCATGTGACCTTTCTCGGTCGTCCAAACAACGTGTTTTTCGGTAATCAGCGGACGAGCACGAGACCCACCTTCTGCGACAAGGTTGAAACTTTCGACTCCGAAGCCTTTGATTGGAAACGTCTGAAGCCGACCGCTGACGAGCGGAACGTAGACGTTCTCTTCCGAACAGACTGGCGAAGCATCGATCCCGTTCTTGCATTGACCGCTGAAGAGAATTCGGCCTGTATCGAAATCCAGGCAGTAGACCGTTGAGCCGTTTGCGACGGCGACGTGCGTTTTGCTGGCCCCCAAGCCAATGCTGGGCAGCCGGAAATCTCCGACCTGCTGAATCCAACGAGTCGCTCCGGTATCCGCGTCGAGACAGATCACCTGTCCGCTGGCTCCCAGAGCAAACAATGTGGAACGTGGCAACGAATAGTCCGAGATTTCAACTTTGACGTCTTCTTTGCCATCATTGCGAAGCGCGAACTCAATGATTTCTTTGCGATCTTCCGCGGCCTGCTTCGCACCCTCAATTCCGTACGGAACGCCGAACGCACTTATATCAGTTTCGGCGATGACTTCTTTACGAGAGCCATAGGAAATGACGTAGTAAGTCGTGGCCTGATTTTCGTCGACGACCAGTTGCCAATCGACAAGTTTGGCTTTGGAAGAAATTTCCACCTGGGTAGACCAGGCAACTTTAAGTCCTGCGCGAGCCGCGTTGGCGTCAGACAGGAAGCCTTCCTGAGCCTCGACAGACTCAGTTTGTACGAATACGACTGCGATCAAGGCAGCAAATGCAAAGAAGTTTCGTAGGTGCGTCATCGATGTTGAAAGTCCGCTCGGCAAGTGCATCGAATTTCTTTCTGTGGTCCAACGGGTTGGCAAGAGCTTGGAATCACCCAATTCTAATAGGCAAATCGGACATTTCCTGCAAAAATACGCGACTTTCCTCGCCAATCGGAGGAATCGATTCGATTCACCGTTGAACGCGTCATTGTGCTGACCGGCCTGTTGCTCTGGCCCGCAAAAGCGTCAAAATCGTTGAGCGAAGGAGCCCGCCGGCCAGTCACATCGCGATTCGCAGGACGCGACCTCGATCGCCGAGTAGAATTAAAATTAAAACGCCACACGAGAGATCGAAATGTCGCTGATCGTCGCCTGTCCCAACTGCCAAACTCGTTACAACTTGCCAGAGAAGTTTCAAGGCAAGAAGATCAAATGTAAGTCCTGCGGCAAACCGTTTTCGGCCACCTTCAGAGCCGCGAGTGGCGCTGCTGCGACTCCGTCACAGGCTGCTCAGAGAGCCGCGTCGGTAGATCCGCAAGAGCTGAACAAAATGGGGATCGGTGCGATCAAGCGACAGGCAGACCCGTTCGCTGCGCCGGCTTACAACGGCCCCGATCCGCTACGAAATCATGTTGTGCAGGATCCGGGATTCGGCATGCCCGGCCAAATGCGTGGTCAGGAAAATGAAAACGCTGAAGAATCGGACCTCGACCCGGACTACGCTTCTGTCGTTTCCAATCCGTACATTCAAACGTTGCCCAAGGGGCCTGCCGCGGGATCGAAACCCAAAGGTCAATCCGGAAAGCGACTGCGAAACGCGAGCTTGGGAAAACGATTCGGAACCAACTTTATCGACGGTTTGTTCATGCAGCTGCTGGGCGTTCCAATTGGAATGGGATGCGGATTTGTGTTACCACCAGAAATCGCGCCCTTGATCGCGTTGCTTCTTTCGATGGTTTTCTTCTTGGGCTATTACATCTTGCTGGAAGCAACTTGCGGACGCACGATCGGCAAGATGCTGTTTGGCACAAAAGTCGTCAGCGAAGACGGAAGCCGGGCCACATTCTTACAGGTTGTGGGGCGAACTTTCTGTCGCATGATTCCTTTCGAGCCATTCTCCTTTTTCTTTGGCGACACAGGCTCCGGTCCTTCGGGATGGCATGATTCGCTTCCAGGTACGCGTGTTATCGAAGGCTAGGCCCATCTTCCCGCTACCGTTTTAGGCTTCAAGATGGATTCCAAACTTTCGTTCCTGCGGTTCAGAACCAAGGTTCTGTTCGCGCTAACAGTCGTGGCGCTAACATTCAGCGGCACCTCAATACTTCCCACCACGACGCTGGCTCAGACCACGCTGGGCCCCGGAAGCTTCACGACCGTGCGACCGGAAGCGTGCAAACCGCTGCAGCAGCAGATCTTCAAAGACGAATCGCTCGACGGCCCAACACCGACGAATCAGTGGTGGAGCTCGCTGGTCTGGGAACGGTTTTCACACAATCTGTTTGCCCATCCGATGGGAATGGTTGCGTGCGAAGACGGCCTTTCGATCAGCTATCCCGGAGCTGCGATCGTCGCGGCCGAAAGCGCGATCATGGGCGAAGGCGTTTCACCCAACGGCGATATCGTGATCGGAATCGCTGGGGCAACATTTGATGACGCTCGATTGCAGAAGGCATCTGGCTGGTTCATCACGACGCGTTTTTCGTCGCCAAACGCGGATCTGAAAACAAGCTTTGGGCACGGCAGCCCTTTCGTTTACGGCTCCGGCGTTTCAGGAAAGGTTCGGCTGAAGTTTGCGGTCAAACCTGAGGTCTGGCACGGCGGAGAGGAATCAGCCACCGTCGGCGTCACCGTTCGTGGGAATCATTACGGCCTGTTTGGACCGCGCGGCAGTCATTGGTCGATCGAGAATGATTCCACAATGGTTCTGGATTCGACGAAAGACTATTTTTCGATCGCGCTGTTGCCCGATCGGGACACCAAGACGCTGGAGCAGTTTCGCAGCTGTGCTCACAACCACGTCACCGAATCGAGTTTTGACTTTCGGTTCGAGGACGGCTATCTGGTCACCGAATTGAGCCTGAGAACGGATCCGAAGGAGCCTGCGAAATCTGACGACACGCTGACGGCGCTCTACCCGCATCAGTGGAAGTATTCGAGTGACGAGCTGACAGGTCAGAGTTACAAGTCCGTTCGAGGAGAGATGAAACTGCGGGCGGGAACTTCGTTCAGCACGCGAGTTCCGATTCAGGGAACGCTGCCGTTGCTTCCACCGCAGGGAATTCCTGACCGAAAACGAATGCTGGATTATCTCGACGCGGAATTGGCCAAACCGACGCTCGAGTTCAAGGACACGTATTGGGAAGGCAAACATCTCGGCAAACTGGCGTCGCTAAGCGGCATTTGTGAATCGCTCGGCGAATCGGAACGGCAAGAGAAGCTCATCGCCGAACTCAAACGTCGACTTGAAAATTGGTTCGTCGCCTCTGAAGGTGAAACGGCTACGCTGTTTTACTACGACGAAAACTGGGGCACCTTGATCGGCAGCCGCCCTTCTTACGGAAGCGACGTTGAACTCAACGATCACCATTTCCACTATGGATACTTTATTCGAGCCGCGGCAGAAATCGCACGCGTCGATCAGGCTTGGGGCAGAAAATGGGCGCCGATGGTCAAGCTGTTGATCGAAGACATCGCTGCTCCGTCCGCGACCGAACGGTTTCCCCAGCTACGTGGCTTTGACTTGTACGCCGGGCATTCGTGGGCGTCCGGACACGCTCGATTTGGCGACGGGAACAACCAGGAGTCATCGTCTGAATCGCTCAACGCATGGTACGGAATGATGCTGTGGGGAGAAGCCATGGGTGACGACAGAACGCGTGACCTCGGCGCGTTTCTGTTCAACACCGAACGCACAGCGGTTGAAGAATACTGGCTGGACGTGTCCGGCAGCAACTTTCCCAAAGCGTTTCCGCACACGGCGATCGGCATGGTGTGGGGCGGAAAGGGTGCGTTTGCGACGTGGTTTTCCGGTGACGTGGACAAGATTCACGGAATCAACTGGCTGCCGTTCACACCGGCATCGGTCTACCTCGGTCGATTCCCGGACTACGTAAAACAGAACTATGATTCGGTCGCGAGAGATCGAAAAAACGGTTCGGATCTAAACAAGGGCTGGGGCGATCTGCTGGTGATGTTCGGAGCTCTCTACGACCCGGAACCGGCGGCTATGTTCATCAACGCGAATCCGGATTGCCACCTCGAAGGAGGGAACTCTCATGCGTTTATGTACCATTGGATCCACACGTTGAATGAGATCGGCACTAATGACGCTTCGGTCACTGCGGACTATCTTTTTGCCAATGTGTTTGTCCGTAACGGCAGAAGAACTTACGTAATCTACAACTTTCACGACCGACCGCTGGAGGTCACGTTTTCAGACGGCACGAAGCTTACTTCGAGTCGCTGCGGCATGGTCGTCAAATAGAAAAAGCCGCAGGGACAAACCCGACGGCAGTTGAATGTAAGCAAGTTTCGGCAGGCTTATTCGCGGATCGCGCCAGCTTGACGAATCGGGCCGACGCAAACCAAATTCAGCTCGCCGCGTTGCACTTTCCCAGCCTGAATTCCGGCTTTATCGTAAGCCAAACTGAATCCGGCGACTTTGCCAGATTTGCCTTCGCCAACATAGCAAACCGTGTTGGCGGCTTTCAGAGAACCAGAGTTGCCGCGAATGAAGAAGTCTCCGGTCGTCATCACGAAATCCGGATCACCTTTGTCGAGTCCGAGAGCCAGATTGACGTCAGCGACGTAGATACCGCCGACGTTTCCAGTTCTTGAGTTGAGCAACCAGCACTGAAGTCCGCCGGTCAGGTGGTCAAGAATGAACAGACCGTCAACGTCTGCCGTGATGGTGCCAGTCGCCATCGAAATCGTCTTGCCGCCCGAAGCAGAATCCGCTGACAATCGAAGCGGCAATGTCTTTTGCATCTCCGCGTATTGAGCCTGCAGATCGGATTGCGTTGATTGGCTGATCGCGTTTTGTTGGCTGGACTGGCCAAGCCAGAACCCACAACCCATCGCGACGATAACGCCAGCGATCGTAACGGCCAACCAAGAGTTTGAAATTCGATTCTGATTCATTTTCTGCTCCGTAGAGTGCATATGCCTGCCCAATTCTTCCTCAGCCCATTCTATCCAGTGGGCTGGATCAATTCTACGCTTCGAATCAAATCAATTCTGGGGAATCGCTTCAGGACATAATCATTGCCTTCACGTTTTAGCTTGCCCTGAACATCTTCGGAGCTCGGGTTTTCGCCGTATTCGGTGTTGATTGCCCGTACAACGTCCATCCCTTCGATCACTTTCGCGAACGGCGTGAATCCCTGAATATCGAGCGGAGCATTTTGGCCAAGGTTGACGAACATCTGCACGGATCGTGAATTCGGTTGGCCAGTTTTGGCAAAACAGAGCGTGCCTGGCAGATTCGAAACCCCAACCGGCGTATCGTCTTTGAAGCGAGCTTCTGCCCAGTCCTTGTTCACGGCCGGATTGCCGTGGATGCCAAACTGAAACATAAAGTTCGGCACCGCGCGGAAGATGGCGATGTCATTGAAATAGCCGACTTTGACCATGTTGTGAAACCGGTCCACGCCGCGAGGCGACCACTCGCGATTGACTTCCGCGACGAAGTCTCCTTTGGTGGTCTTGAAGCGAACCAAGAAACGATCAGGAGCTTGAGGATCGACCGCTGGCGGCGGCGGAACATTGGAAACCTGCGGTGTTGCATCAGCAGCAAATGGAGTCAGCTTTTTCAGATCGACGCGAGATCGCGAGAACGGCGAACCGCTTTCTTTCGCGCACCCGGAGGTCAACGTGGCGGCGGCACAAATTGTGAGCAGGCAGATTGCGCAGACTGCGCCCGTTGTAGCTAGATTTTTCATTCGATTCGTTCCCGGAATTCCCGTTCGATCGGTACTATGGCCCGCGAATACTAGCGAAACGCGATCTCGGCACGAATAGCAATCGCCCGGTGATTCAAAGTGGCAAACATTCGGCTAAAATGAAATCGCACACTCTCTCTGAAAGCCCTACTTTGCCCAGCTATATCGTCAGATACGGATCGATGCGGAACCTTGGCGTGATGCAGGCCGGCAGCACGGACTCGTATCGCCGCGGCCAGGAAGTAATCGTCAAAACCGATCGCGGTACGGAATCTGGCCAGGTTCTCTGCGAAGCCTCCGACGACGCGTTGTCGCATCTCGACGATCCTCCGTCTGGAAGAATTCTCCGCGAGTTCGGCGACCAGGACGCGGACGATTTGGCAGCCAACGAAGCCGGTCGTGCAAAGCTGATGAAAGACGTCGAGAAACAGATCGAAAAGCTTGGCTTGGTGATGCAACTGGTCGACGTCGAGCAAATCCTTGGTCGGCAACGCGTTGTGATTTATTACCTTGCCGAAGCACGAGTCGATTTTCGCGAACTGGTCAAATTGCTGGCTGCGATGCTGAGCACGCGAATCGAGATGCGACAGATCGGCGTCCGGGACGAGGCCAAACTGCTGGCGGACTATGGGGACTGTGGCAAGCCCGTTTGCTGCAACACGCATTTGGTCAAGATGCCCCCTGTTTCAATGAAGATGGCCAAGTTACAAAAGGCGACTCTGGATCCGACGAAAATTTCCGGCCGCTGCGGGCGACTGAAATGCTGTTTGCGATACGAGTTCGAAACCTACGACGAGATTCAAAAGTCGATGCCGAACGTTGGATGGCGGATCGTGACGCGACAGGGAAAAGCAAAAGTCATTGCTCAGCAAATCCTTGCGGAACAGCTGTTGATCGAAACCGAAGACCATCGCCGCATGCTGATCGATGCCAGCGAGGTGCTGTCGGTGCTGGAAAAAACGTCGCCTGCGAAGCCAAAGAAGAAGAAAAAGAAGAAGCCGAAACCGAAACCCAAAAACTGAACTCATGGCTACAGCAACGTCTACTGTCAAAGCACTGATTCTTCGCGCTCCAGGCACGAACTGCGACCAGGAAACCGGGTTCGCATTCGAAACCGCCGGCGGTCATTGCGACTACGTTCACATTAACGAACTGGTTGAACGGCCCGCGATGATGAATGACTATCAAATCCTGTGCTTGCCTGGAGGATTCAGCTATGGCGACGACATCGCCGCGGGAAGAATCCTTGCGTCGCAAATGGAGTCACGTCTGTTCGATGCGATTTCCAGCTTTCGCGATGCGGGAAAATTGATCCTCGGAATTTGCAACGGTTTTCAAATCCTGATCAAGTCCGGATTTCTGTTACCCAAAGACGAACAGGGCTTGCCGGCGACTTTGACCTGGAACGACAGCGGCCGTTTCATTGATCGCTGGGTGGAACTGAAAGCCAACTCGAACCGATGCGTTTTTCTTCGTGACGTCGAACAGATCTATCTGCCAATCGCTCATGCCGAAGGGAAATTTGTCGCCCGCGACCAGGCTGTGATCGACTCGCTGCAGGCCAACGACCAGATCGCGCTCAGCTACATCCAGGGATCTCAATCGGAATCGATTGCTGCGAACCCAAACGGTTCGACGTTGGACCTTGCCGGATTGTGCGATGACACCGGAAGGATCTTTGGCTTGATGCCGCACCCGGAACGGCACATCGATCCGACTCATCATCCACGTTGGACACGTGAAGGGCTTGCCGAATCAGGTGATGGACTTGCCATCTTCGAAAATGCCATCCGCTATTTTGCATAGATATCAATGAGCCGCACCAAAATCCTGATGGCGACTGACGTCCCGTTCTGGCGTTGCGAAACGGGAGCTCAGCAGCGGATGTTGCATCTGGTGCTGGGGATCTCGAACGATTCATTCGGCGACAAAGCCTGCCAGGTACAGACTTTCTTCATCGGCGTTGCGTCAACCGAAGACGAAGCTGTGGCGAGCAATTTGGGGCTGGACGTCCAGTTTCACTCTTCCGATCGGGCTCCGGACGGAGTTCGCAAACGGATCAAATGGCACATGGATGGCACGATTCATCTGGTGCGTCAAACGTTTCGAGGCCGGGAAAACGTGGCCAAAGTCGACCAACCGATGGAACTGCACGACTTCCGTTGGCCGTGGGCGATCAGTGCATTTTCCGAATGCGTCGATTCCTTTGGACCTGACGCGATCGTTTGCCAGTACGTGACGATGAGCTATTTGCTGGACGCGTTAACCGAGGATCAGCGAGCGGACATTCGGTGCGTCGTCGACACACACGACGTGCTCTCATCACGTCAGGAACAGTTCGAGCAATTTGGTTTCACTCACTGGATCAACATTAGCCCGGAAGAAGAATCGAAAGAGCTTCGTCGCTTTGATGCAGCTCTGGCCATCATCGATCACGAGCGGCCGACCTTCCAGATGATGGCTCCGGATGCGGACGTGATGACGGTCGGCCACTCGCTCGACACGATCACCAGCACACATGCTCCTGTCTCGCGTCCGCCAAACGATGCCCTGCTGTCGATCGGTTACTTTGGTTCGTCAAACCATTCCAATGGACACGCGTTGATCAAGTTCGTTCGCAAAGTATGGCAACCACTAAGAGATCAGAACGCGGATATCCAGTTGGTAATTGCCGGGAGCATTTGTGATTGGCTGATGTTCCATGAAGAATCAAGATTCTCGGGCGAGGAGTCCATGTCGTTGTGGATTGAACTTTCCACGGACCCTCGCGTGAAACTGTTGGGGAAGATCGATAGTCCGATTGAGTTCTACAACCAGATCGACGTCGCACTCAATCCAGTCGAATTCGGGACGGGGTTGAAAATCAAGACGTGCGAAGCGTTTGCCTATGGCGTCCCATCGATCGTAACTTCCTGTGGTGAACACGCGATCCCTCCAGCAGTTGGCGACGCCGTGTTCACATGCCGGTCGATCAACGAAATGGTCCCGGCAATTTTTGCCATGTCACTTGACCGCGAGAAGGTTCAAATCATGCGGGAGTCGGCTCGTGAGGTGGCGGAATCCGTTTTCTGCGACGAAGTGGCCTATGGTGAACTTGTAGATTGGTTCCAGCGAGAATAGAGTCGGTGTAGATTGGTGGGACTGACCAGGAACACCGGAACATTCACTCATTGGAAAACCAAGTGGCAATCGATTCTTCTATTTTTCAAGGCTGCATTCCGGCTTTGATGACTCCCTGTCGCGAAGACCGCAGCATTAATTTTGAAGCCCTTGTCAAAAAAGGCACGCAGATGATGGACGCCGGTATGACTGGCGTTGTCTACTGTGGCTCGATGGGCGATTGGCCGCTACTAACGGACCAGCAACGTCAGGAAGGCGTGGCGAAACTTGCCGAAGCAAAAATTCCCGTTGTCGTTGGAACGGGCGCACAGAACACACAGATCGCTGTCGAACACGCTGCTCACGCGGCCTCCGTCGGAGCCGCTGGCTTGATGGTCATCCCACGAGTGCTCTCGCGCGGAAAGTCTCCGGCCGCTCAACGGGATCACTTTTCTGCGATCCTGGCTGCGGCCCCTGATCTGCCCGCCGTCATCTACAACAGTCCCTACTACGGTTTCGAAACGAAAGCGGATCTGTTTTTCGAACTGCGTCGCGAGTTCCCAAGCTTGATCGGATTCAAAGAGTTCGGCGGCGCGGAATCGCTTTCGTACGCGGCCGAGCAGATCACGCACACTGACGATGACGTGTTGTTGATGGCAGGCGTCGACACTCAGGTTTACCACGGCTTTGTCCGCTGCGGAGCCGTTGGCGCGATCACAGGAATCGGAAACTGTCTTCCTGTGGAAGTCTTGAAATACGTTGCTCTTTGCGTCGCCGCCAGCCAGGGCGATCCGGAAGCCGATCGGTTCGCGCTGGAGTTGTCCAATGCTCTGACCGTGCTGTCGAAGTTCGATGAAGGCCCGGACCTGGTGTTGTACTACAAGTACTTGCTATTCCTGCTTGGCGATTCAGACTACGAATTCCAGATCAACAAAACCGACGTTCTCTCACCCAGCCAGGCTCGGTACGCGAAGAAGCAACTTGAACAGTTTCAAGCCTGGTGGAGTCGTTGGCCCGGCAAAGATTTTTCGGCGTAGGAGCCTGATTGTGCAAGTCATCGATTCACACACCGAAGGGGAACCAACGCGAGTCATTATCGAAGGCGGTCCCGATCTTGGAACTGGCCCATTGAGCGATCGAGTGGCGCGTTTCCGCGAAAACGCAGATGAATATCGTCAATTCGCGATCAACGAACCGCGTGCTTTTGACGCCGTCGTTGGAGCTTTGATTTGCAAGCCAGAAGATCCTGACTGCGCCGCTGGAGTCATCTTTTTCAACAACGCTGGTTACCTCGGGATGTGCGGCCATGGCACGATCGGACTGGCTGTAACGTTGCATCACTTGGGGCGGATCGGTTTGGGCACGCATCAAATTGAAACACCGGTTGGCGTCGTTACCGTTGACTTGATCAGCCCAAATCGGGCTACGATCGAGAACGTTCCGAGCTATCGTCATAAGAGCAACGTGATGGTCGAAGTCGAGAACATCGGCATGATTTCGGGCGAGATTGCGTGGGGCGGAAACTGGTTCTTTCTGGTTCACCCGTCGCCGCTGCCGTTGGAAACGGACAACATCGAAGCGTTGGTGTATCTCTCAAAAAAGATTATGGAGTCGCTGGCGCAGCAAGGGCACACGGGCTCCGATGGTGCCGCGATTGATCACGTCGAGTTCTCGGAGGACGTGGTTTCGCCAAACGTCGACTGTCGAAATTTTGTACTCTGCCCGGGAGGCGTCTACGACCGTTCGCCTTGCGGGACGGGAACCAGTGCCAAGCTGGCCTGTCTGGCCGAGGATGGAAAGCTGGAACCGGGAGCCACCTTCGTGCAGGAAAGTATTGGCGGCGGACAATTCACAGCGGAGTACTGGAAGGCTGAATCCGTTGGGGAACCTGCCATGATCATTGCGAGAATTACTGGCAACGCATTCATCATTGGCGAAACAAAATTGATCGGCCAGCCTGGCGATCCCCTCGCTCAAGGCATTGTCACAGAAAGCAGTTCGCCGGCATGACGGATAAAACTTCTTCGGTCACCATCATCGGAGCCGGAATCGTCGGCATCGCGTGTGCTCACTATCTGGCCGACGCGGGACTGAAGGTGACGATTATCGATCGAGGCCAAGCCGCGTCTGCGTGTTCGCAATCGAATTGCGGCTACATATGTCCCAGCCATGCCTTACCGTTGACCGAACCCGGAGCGTTCAAAGCGGCACTTGGGTCGCTGTTCAATCCGAAGGCTCCCTTTCGCGTAAAACCTACGCTGAATCTGGCACTATACAAGTGGCTGATGCAGTTCGCCAAACGATGCACGCATCGTCAAATGTTGGCCGCGGGTAAGCCGTTGCAAGCGATCCTCGAAGCGTCGATGAAGGAGTATCGCGAACTGGTGAGCAAACATCCCTTCGATTGCGAATGGAAAGAAGACGGCTTGCTGTACGTGCTTCAAACTCAGCGCGGCATGGATTCGTTTGCGAAAACAGATGACCTTGTGACCCGTCATTTTGGGATTCCGGCGACGCGAATCGAAGGAGCCGATCTTCCAGAATTCGATGCTGGACTGAAACCGGGATTGGCAGGCGCGTTCCTCTATCCCGGTGATACATCTGTTCGTCCGGACAAGCTCAACGTGTCCTGGATTAAGCATTTGAAAGAGCGGAACATTACGTTTGTGGAAAACTGTGAGCTTCGCTCCGTTCGCAAACAGGCTGGCCGCGTTGTCGCGATCGAAACGTCGACGGGTGAATTCGAGAGCGAACATTTTGTGTTTGCTTTCGGCGCTTGGGCTGCCAATTGGGAAAAAGAGCTGGGTTGCTCCATCCCGGTTCAGCCAGGAAAAGGCTATTCGGTCACGATGGATCGTCCCGAGCATTCGCCTCGGCATCCGATTCTTTTTCCCGAACACAAAGTCGGCGTGTCACCGTTTGACGATGGATTTCGACTTGGTTCGATGATGGAATTTTCTGGTTATGATTCGACAATTCCTGATTACCGGATTCAGCAGCTTCGCGATTCCGCCAGGCCCTATTTGGTCGCTTCTGTGGATGGAGAAGTTCGTTCGAAATGGTACGGATGGCGACCAATGACCTGGGATTCGTTACCAATTATCGGACACGTTCCGAACTTGAGAAACGCTTTTCTGGCGACCGGCCACAACATGCTGGGACTGAGCCTTGCACCGGGGACGGGACGACTGATCGCAGAAATCGTAACTCAGCAACCGACTCATATCGATGCGACTCCTTACAGCCCATCAAGGTTTTAGCCTCTGCCACGCGATACGAAGGTGCTTGTGAGTCACTGGTTTCACGTTTCCCGTTGGCATGATTCTGCGTGCCCAACAAGGGCTAGACCACGCCCTCGGTTGCCAGAACTTTCTGAACCTGGCGTCGATGGATCTTTATATGAAAGCTCGACAACGCGTGAAGTCGTTTCAGACCAAGCCTGCCGAACAGGTCGTGCCGAATGGAACCGGTCGATTCTTTGTAACGTCCCGACTCCGCGAGATTGTTCGCAAATCCGATGTATTGCCAAGCCGAATCCTGAAACCGGTCAATACAGTCTGCGCCCACATCTTCGGGCACAAGATATCGATAGTTTGGGACCAATGCGCGCGTCTCGTCTCCGATCAACAGCGCCTGCATCGCTCGGAAAAGATAATCTGTGTGCAAGCAGAGGTGCTCCACGACCATGAACACAGTCCATTCGCGACTTGCGTGCCGCATGCCCATCAGTCTTGGGATCTTAGGCTGCCTGCCCAGTAGGTCGTAATCGCAATCGTTAAGCGTGTCGACCAATAGGCCGACCTGATTCTCGAATCGACGTGTGTTCCTGGAATAGCTACCCGTCAGACAATGAGCCTCAAAGCTGGATCTCAACCAGACATTCTCAAAACCGGAAAAATCCTCGGGCATACCTGAAGCATCCTTTCGTCAGGCGGATGGACAACGTCGACAAAACTGTAATTCGATCATCATCGCAACGATCACGATCAAGAAGGTGAATCGGGCAGATCACTCGGCGCTCTTACCAACGTTGCTGCGATAAGGCTTCTTGGATTGATAAAGCTCGAGTCGCGCCTGATAGCCAGACTTTTCATCTTCCGGAGCCAACTCTACGGCCTTTTTCTGACTCTCAACTGCAGCTTCGAAATCTCCATTTTCGGCCAACGCTGCAGCCAACGTATCGATGAAGTTCCAATCTTTATCTCCGCTGATTCCGACAGCCTTCTTCGCGTACTCGACCGCTTTCTTGCCATCGCGGAAGTCTTCTTCCGGGCATACTGCGAGGAACCACGCCAAACCGTTGAGCACTTCCGGAACCGAGTCGCCCAGTTCGAGGGCCTTCTCAAAGTCCGCCATCGCTTTCTTGTATTCCAT
Organism: Mariniblastus fucicola; assembly: GCF_008087665.1. Lineage (GTDB taxonomy): Bacteria > Planctomycetota > Planctomycetia > Pirellulales > Pirellulaceae > Mariniblastus > Mariniblastus fucicola. Next base: position 3,023,778 of record NZ_CP042912.1, on the reverse strand, counting down.
CTTCGCCTCAAACGCGACCGCACGGTTGCTCAGAGTCGTTGGCGTGCCTTCGCCGCCAGAAAGCTCAATGCACCGATCGTAATCTTCAATCGCTTCATCAAGTTTGCCCAACGCAACATTGCAGACAGCTCGATTGTTGTACGCCAACTGCAAACGCGGCGCGTAATTGATCGCACGGTTGAGATCGAACATCGCCTCTTCGACTTTGCCCAGCTTGTACAAAACCCAACCACGGTGATTGAGCGATACAGCATTTTTTGGCTGAATATCGACAGCACGTTCTGCAGATTCGAGCGCCTTGTCCAAGTCGTTTTCCGAAAGGTAAATGTTGCTCATCCCGATATGGCTGTCTGAAATACGCTTGTTGATCTCGATCGATTTTGCGTAGTCTTTTCGAGCATCGTCGGTGTAGCCAGCATCGTGTTTCGCGCTGGCCCGGTTAATGTAAAACCAGGCTTCTGCCGGACGAAGTTCAATGGCTTTGTCATAGTTTTTGATGGCTTCGTCATGAGCACCAGCGGCATAGAGCACGTTGCCGAGGTTGTAGTAAGCCCGAGCAGAATTTTTGTTCAAACGTATCGCGACAGCGATGTCGTTAACCGCTTGCTGGCGATTGCCCAACTCATTGTTGACCACTCCGCGATTCGACCAGCTTGCTGCGTTCTCGTTATTGATTCGCAGCGAATTGTTGATGTCTCGCAGTGCTTCCTGAAGCTTTTCATTCTCGCGATGGATCATCCCGCGGTGAGCGTAAGCAGCGTAATCTTTCTCGTTGCCTTTGATGCGTTCGGAATAGTAATCTTCCGCATCGCCCAGGTTCATGACGTACTCCAGCGGCAACCAACCGTTGACGCCCTCAAGTGCACACCACTTGCTACCGCTGGTGGCGATAATCGTGTGGATACTGCCTTCGAAAACTTCGCCAACTTTCTTTTCTTTGATCTTGGTGGGGAAATTGGCGGTCACGCAGACGCGGTCGCCGACTTCCTGAGCACCTACGACGGTGCTGAAGACAAAAAGGATCAGGCAAGCCAGCAGACTGGCGTATTTGAAGTTATGAGAAAGCATTTTTGAGGCAGCCACTCGGCAGGGCAGGGAAAGAAAAAAGCCGCCGATCGAGAATCTGGCGACGTCTATAAAGTATTAAAAGGCTTCAATATTTTCAAACGAAAACCTGCGATTCCGGCTCGTTCGCTCGGAATGTCAGTCTGTAACGTTTCCGCCGATTGAAATAGTGGAAAAAGTTCGATGAGACAGTTTGTTTAGCCACACCCAACCATTCGCCGCATTACCCACTTCTGGTCCCAATCAGCGGTCTGCCGTACTAACATGGAGTCTTTAGCCCTGGTCAAAACCTCACGCCATGAGCCGCCGATTGTCTCAGCAACTGAACCGAATTGAGAGCGAAGCCCTTCGTCTGGCTCCCTGTGCAATCATCGCTTGTGACGACGAAAACAGGATCCAACTGGCCAATCTGAAAGCCATTGAATTGTTGTGTCCAGATCCCGCCGTCCAACGGGATCTCTCCGGCGTCGCGGCGAGCTCGATCTTTCCGGGCGTCGACTTCAAGGCCGACGGTCCGCGTGGAGAGAAGATACTTCTTTCCGCGGTCCAGGATCGTCCGTCTCTCGAAATCCAGTTGGTCAAATATCAGCTCGACGGCTGCCGTTGGACGTTTGTCTATTTTGACCGACCGGAAAACAGGCGTAAACGCGAACTGATCCTGGAGAAAGAAGCATCCACCGATCCACTGAGTGGGCTGGCAAATCGAAGGGCGTTCCAGCGAGCGATGGAAGCCAATCAGCACCGTGCTCTTTCGCTGGCGATTATCGATATCGATCACTTCAAGCTGGCCAACGACAGCCACGGCCACCTCGCCGGCGATGAGCTGATTCGACTAACCAGCCGATTGCTTCGCGACTCGTTCAGCGATGCCCTGCTGGTTTCACGCATGGGCGGCGACGAGTTTAGCGTGCTGTTTGAGACCGGCAACAAAAACGAAATCATCGAAGCGCTTTCCGCATTTCGAGAGAAAGTCTCGTTGAGCAAACTCACGGATCTCGACGGAGTCCAATTTACGGTATCGATCGGAGCCGTGATTGCAAAGGTCGCTGGAATCGAATCGCGGACATTGCTAACCCACGCCGACCAGCAACTTTACCTCGCCAAGGGACGCGGCAGAAACCAGGTATCACACGTTTTGCTGAACGATTCGTAAATCGACATTCGAATCATCAGCTCGCAACTGAATCGGATTCGAAAAAACGCTATATTGGTACGCTGACACTTCAGGAACCAAAGATCCCGCACAATAGATCTCATGACCAAAATTGAATCCAAAAGCAGCATCAAGCTTGGCGTCGTGCCAACTCACATTCAGTTCCTGGACGGCCTCGTGCCTGACGACAACGGCAACATGCCGCGTGACGACGAAGGACAACTAAAAGTCGTCTCGCGGATGCAAGGTTTGGCCGATATGACTCAAGCCAAAATCGATTGCGTTCAGGTATCGATGTTCCCGGGCGTTGCGGATGCAGACTACGACGAAATGGTCAAAGGTCTCGAGAGCCTGGGGATGGAAGTCCACGTTATTCTGATGGTCGGCGGCGCAGGCAACCCGATGGACCCTGCAGACGAAAACGCCGTCGTTGACTGTTTGGTAGAGTGCCTCGAATCAGCAGCCAAACGCGGTTTGAAAACTGTTGGCTCGACGTCGCTTGAACCGTGGATGACGGGCGGGGAAAGAAAAGAAGGGGCCGACTTTGACGCGGCCGTCGAACAGATCATTAAAGTCCACCTCAAGGCTTACGAAAAATCAAACATCGCGGATTCGTCGATTGAGTCGTGGAACATCGAGTTCTTGCGCGACGTCGAGTTTGCGACCTTCACTGACGTTGGACGTGCATGGCAGCTCGTCGACAAAGCAAACGAGGCCTTGGGACGGCCATTCTTTCAAGTGCTCGTCGACGCCGCGCACTGCGGAGATTCCCAACTGTCCCTCGATGAAAACATCGGCCTGATCGAAGAAATTGGAGCCAGCGATGGGCTAAGTGTCTTCCATGCTTCAGCAAAGACAACTCGTGGCTGCATTACGACGGATGACGGCTGGATCGGCGCACTTTTATCAGCCTGTGCACGAACGGGTAAACTCGAATACGTCTACGCCGAAATGTTTCACCATGAAGACCCTGCATTGCAGTCGTTACGAGATGCGGTGCCGGGACATGGCGTAGATACGACCGATGGGCGGACTTACGACGAAATGATTTCGGACGCTCTCAACAGCCTCTCACATCGTCTGAACAATCTCGCCCAACGAGGCATTGGCGGGACCCGTTAGCGACTGCCAACGGCGTGCTTCCTTGAGCTGTTTCATGTTGGATTTTGATCCCCGGTTCCTGCCGATACTGAGGTTCGAGGGACTGGCCGTTTGTGCGGGTTGAATCAGCTGGACCCCCGATTCTCGTATTTGGGAACGGATAATGATCAATAACTGTGGTCCCAAATTTCGTCCTGAGCATAATGGGTACAGGCGGAGCCAATCCCCCAACGTCCCAACATGATGAACAGCTACCTGATGAATTCGACGACCGAATCAATTGAAGCCGCACAGACCGAATCTCCTGTTGCCGCGCGCCCGATTGTCCGTACTCAACCTTGCAACATTCAAATCGTTAGACCGCAGTCCCTGAGCGGCGCGATTCTGGAAGACTGGAATCGAATCCGACGGTCCAACACGGTCTTCAATAGTCCCTACTTCGACGTTGAGTTTACCAAAGCAGTCGGTCGGGTTCGCGACGATGTTCGAATCGCGATCGCTGAAACCGATGGCAACATCGTTGGTATCCTTCCGTTTCAGGAGAACACTCCTGGCCACGCGGTTCCCGTGGGCGGATTGCTCAACGACTGGCACGGAATCATGGGCAAGCAGGATCCGCAGACGCTGGAGCTGATGCTGAAAGCCGCCAAGCTTGATTCGTTCAAGTTTCACGCGATTGACGCGTCAAATGACTCTTTGGCAAAGTACTACTTTCGAGAATTCAAATCGCACTACGCGGACCTTTCCGATGGCTGGGAAGCGTATCGCAGGTGGGCCCGGAAGAACAGTTCAACGATCAAACGTCAGGGACAAAAGACGCGTGGCCTTGGGCGCGAAGTCGGCGAAGTCCGTTTCGAGTTCGAGTCGGAAGATCCGCTGCTGCTGGAGCGACTGATCGAACTGAAGCGAACGAGGTATACAAACTCCAACACGTTTGACATTCTTGGTGTCCGCTGGGCTTCCGACCTGCTTCGAGAAATTCATCGCGTCCGACAGCCGAACTTTCGCGGCATTCTTTCCGTCCTGTGGGCCGGTGACGAACTGGTTGGGGCCCATTTCGGTATGCTGACGAATGATATCCTGCATTACTGGTTTCCTGTTTACGATCCGCGCTTTCACAAGTACTCGCCAGGCACTGAGATGCTGATGCAGTCCGCAGAACACGCATGCGAGCTCGGTGCTCGAAAACTGGACCTGGGTTACGGAGACGACGCTTACAAATTCAAGTTTTGCAATGCAAGTGAACCAGTCGCGTTTGGAATGGCGAACTTTAACCCTCTTTCCCGAGCAATCGCGCGGCGCCAATATACGTTCCGAAATCATCTGAAACAGATTCCGATGAAGCCATTGGTGAAGCGAATCCTGAGACGGCTTTACCCCCGATTCGGGGGATGGAATTTTCGCTAGCAGCTGAATGCGTCGGTGCTGAGGGAGCACTATCTCGCGTTACGGCAGCGAATTGATGTCACGGACGAGAAATCTGATCAAATCCGAGACTTTTTCGCCTCGGGAAAACGGGGGATTATCGTGGCCGTTTGGCCAATTTACACGGTAAAACGCGTGTTTTTCTTTCCGTTGACCGCTGCAACCCAGTTGTTATTCTGTGAGTTCCCCATCGACCTGCCCACCCGTCCATTGCTTGGACTACAGGCCGAACTCGAACGTCCTCCGAAGTTTGCCCGGAGTTTGTGGGCGAATGTCATATCTGGCCACAGAATGACATTTGCTCGCATTGATGATCGTCAGATCATTCGGCAAACAGCTTGATCAGGATTGACAACACCCTGTGAGAGAACAACACGGCCCAGCACGATTCATTCGCTGCTGGGCCGTGTCTTTTTGCGCGATCGTTGCTCGACGCGCAGCCCGCACAAATTGCCCCAGAGTTGCTGGTTCTCATTTCCCTGCTGCTGGAAGGAATTTTAACGAATTCCCGTCACATCGAAGCTCATTTTCTTCAGACTCTTTCCGATATTCGTAAGCAGAGTGAAGTCTGGAATCATCCTCAAACTTCCACATTCAAAGTCGATGCATTCGATTCTGGCCGGTGAACGATTACCGGGTCCGGAAGAAACTGATGGAGCTGGTAAACATGTCGAAACAATTGATCGTCGTTGCTGCCGCGGCAGCTTTTATTCTGGTGCTGTCTACCGGAACCTCTCACGCCCAAGTCGAAACGTTTGGCTACCCGGCCGGAGGCGCGGCTTGCGGTACAGGCTGTGGCGACGCCAGCATCGCCGCCCAGCAGCGTTCGTTCGGCTACGGGCAAATGTCTGACCGTTTCAAAGCGACTCAGGTTCAGAATGAAAAGATTCACGCTCGCAACGCGGCGTGGCCAAAACCGTTTGCGTGTGCCAGCCGCCAGGTCTATCACAACATCTGGCGACCAATGTACGATGCCGGTTATGAAGACCAGAACATTCTGACCGGAGTCCACTTCGACCAAGACGGCGAACTGACTCGCTACGGTAAAAATCAGATCAGCGGAATGATGATGAACATGCCAGAGGCTCGCCGAACGATCTACGTTCAGGAAACAGCTGATTCTGCTGAGACGAACAGCCGCGTTGCGAAAGTTCAGGACGTCATCCAAACATGGTACTCTCAACGAGGCGGCATGGTTCGGGTGTCTTCACGAACTGCTGTCACCATGAGCGGTGTGCGTGCTGTCGACATCACGGACAAAGCCACAAGCTCTGCTCCTGCTCCTGTCATCCCGATCGCGGACGGTGCCAGTGGCGTATCAAGTGCCGTTTCCCAGTAATACAGGAAACTGCCAACAACGAAATCAGAACGGCCGAGAGAGTTTCTCGGCCGTTTTTTTTGTGCGCTGACAGCGGGACACGCACAATGTCATGCCCGCGTAGAAGTTTGAGTGAAAGCTGCGCGTTTTGCTTCGGCCTTTTCACCGTCTGCAATATCAGCCAGCTTCAATCTTTGCACGCTCGCGAAACAGTTCGGGAGGCTCCGGGTTGTCCCTGTGAAACCGCTTCGTCAAACAGTGTCCCGTGTGGATCTGTCGATAGACATGGTGAACCCGTTGTCAAAGGACGCCCGCCATGTACCGCCGATTCAGTTCTCGCCAATCAATTCACGTCCTTGCTGTCTTGTTGATCGGAGCCGTTGTCACTTCCGACAGTTCAACCGCGTTCGCAGACGGTTTCATTCGCGATTCGATGGGAGCCCGAACTGCTGGCCGCGGAGGTGCGAACCTCGGCTATGCTGACAATGGCGCGATGTTGCTGGACAACCCGGCGGCGATGATCAACATGGATTCCATGAGGATGACGGACTTTGGAATCGACCTTCTGTTGACGGATCTTTCGTGGTCGGATCCTGACAATCCACGAACAGGCGCCGAAGACAATCCCATCCCGACGGGGCAGTTTTCTTACGCGATGAAAACGGCCAATCCAAATGTTGCCGTCGGGATCGGACTGTTCTCCCAGGCAGGATTTGGTGCTGAGTACACACTTGAAGGGCGTGCTCCGTTTTCGGGCCCGCAACACTACAAGTCGTTTGGAGCAATGGCTCGCTTTCTCCCGGCCATCTCAGTGCGAATGACGGACCGACTTTCAGTCGGGGCTAACTTGGGCGTCGCCATAAATCACATGGAACTTGAAGGCCCGTACACACTCCAAGGGCCCAACGCCTTTGCTGGCACACCGACAAAGTTCGATCTTCAGGCGACGGGTGCAGGTCTGAGTTGGGCCAGCGGACTGCAGTACCGTTTGTCGAATCGGACCACGATCGGCGTCAACTATCAGGACCAGGTGAAGATGACGCTTGATGGAAATACGGTCGTCGAGATTCCCGGCTTGGGACAATCACGCTTTGACACAAAGCTGGATGTGAAGTGGCCTCGATCACTTGGCGTTGGCTTGAAACACCAGTTGCGTTCAGATCTGGATTTTGGATTGGACGTAGTCTGGTTCAATTGGTCCGACGCGTTTCAGTCCTTCGACAATCACCTTTCGAACCCGGACAATCCGGTCTATGCCGCAGTCGTTGGCGATCAACTTCAGGAAAATTTGCCGCTGAATTGGCGCGATACAGTTTCGGTCAGAACGGGCCTTCAAAAGCATCTCTGCGGCGGCAAGACCCTTCGTGTCGGCTATACGTATCATCGAAATCCAATTCCAGACGGTACGCTTAGCCCGTTTGTTCAAACCAATTTGGAGCACGCGTTTGCGTTGGGCTATGGCTGGAAAGCTCTGGGCCACGAATTGGATTTTGCGTATCAGTTTTCGTTTAGCGATCCGCAACAAACCGGAACCAGCGACTACCTCGGAGGCGACTTCGACAACGCGACTGCAAAAGTTCAGGCTCACTGGCTGTCGCTGAGTGCCATTCGGCGATTCTAAGCTTCGACCAGAAATGAGACGGTCGATTGAAGATGGCGTAACGTGACATCCGGCAGATTCTGCCAAGCCGATGACTGAACGGGGCTCAATAGCAACCACGGGGTGCCGCCAAGTGATGTCGCCACAACTCGGCGTGAATTCCATTCTGCGGCCACATTTAGCGCTAAACCAAAGGCTAAGCCACAAAAAAACGTGCAGCGTCGCCAATGGCCATTGCCAATGGAAAACGCAGCACGTTTTGATAGTTCGATCAGGTCGAAGAGACCAGACTACTTCTCGTCTTCGACAGTAGGAACGACCCAAACTTTAAGTTCGGCTTCGATTTCCTGGTGCAAGTGAACCTTGACGGTGTAGAGCCCAAGTTCTTTCAGAACGCCTTCGAGGCGAATCTGGTCTGTTGTGAGGAGCACATCGTTTTGCTTCAGCGAATCAACGATCTCCGGAGCACCGACGCTACCGTAGAGATGGCCTTCTTCGTTCGCATTGGCTTCGATCGTAACGCTCTGCTTGGCAACGTGCTTGGCAAGATCGCGAAGATCCTTCAAGCGAGCCTGCTCAATTTCCTGCAACTTGGCACGGTGCTTGTCGACCATACGCTTGTGGTGATCGCTGGCAACTGTCGCCAGGCCTTGTGGCAACAAGTAGTTGTTGGCATAACCACGCTTGACGGTCACGACATCGCCCTGTTTTCCGAGATGATCGATCGACTGGATCAACAGAAGCTCAACGCCGGAAGTGTTTGACTTTTTCACACGCGGAGCGCCTGCTGGACGATTCCGCTTCTGCTTTTTCATTTTCGTGCTGGGCATGTGATTGACTTAAACTTGGTAAAAGGTTGCTGAATTAAAGTAGTTCCTAAAACGGAACATCGTCCGCCGGTGGCGGAGTACTACTGGCTTGTTGGTACGACGGCGAATTCGATGCCACTTGGGAACCTGATCCGGAGGCTTGTGAGCCGGAAGGATTTCCCTGGCCACCGCCGCCTGATCGGCCACCGAGCATTTGCATTCGCTCACCGACGACTTTTACTTTCGATCGCTTGCTACCGTCTTCTTGCGACCATGTCTCGTATTTCAATCGGCCTTCGATCAATACCGAAGACCCTTTCGCAAGGTACTCACTGGCAACTTCTGCCGTTCGTCCCCACAGTGTGATGTCGAAAAAGTTTGCTTCGTCGACCCACTCATCGTTTCTCTTGACACGCTCATTGACCGCCAAACCGATATCGGTCACAGCGGTGCCTTGTGGCGTGCGGCGCAATTCGACATCTCGAGTCAAGTTTCCGACAAGTACGACGCGATTGAAGCTGGCCATGATTTCTCCGGTTTCTGATTTGCAGGACTCATTCCCGCAGCTATTTCATCCTGAGTTCATCATTGTTGCACACAGTGACACGTCTGGTCACTGCTTCGCAACTACTCCGCCGCGGCGGCTGTTTCGGCAGGCTTTGCCGCAGCAGTTTCCGCTGGAGCTGCTTCTTCTTCAGCCTCAACGGGAACTTCACCTTTGGCGACAGCGACCATTGGATCGACCAATCTCGGCTCAAGCTTCACAAACAAGTGACGCAAAATCGAGTCGTTAAGCTGAGTTGAGCGATTCAGTTTCGCCAAACGTGTGCTTTCGATGCGAGCGTAAGTCAACCAGTAGGCACCCTTGCGGTGGCCCTTGATCGGGAACGCGAGCTTTTGCTCATTCCACAGTCGACTGGCAAGGATCTCACCATCGACCGACTCGATCAATTCTTCGACCGCCTTTTGGGCAGCTGCAGGATTGCGCGCGTAAGCGTTGGCATTAAAGATGAACATGCATTCGTAGACGTTTTCGGCCACGGTAACCTCTGGTCCTATAAGTCAATCAGTTGATTTATTTTCAGTGTCGCTTTGAGTATCCGCCGGCTTTTTTCCCGGCTTCTGTTTCTTTTTTGGTTTGGCCGAAGGGTCAGCATTGAACCGGTTCATCGTCGCTTGCACGTCGTTTTCGATCCAGAACTCACAAGCCTTCACAGCCTGCCTCACCGAATCACCGATCAAAACCTGATCATGTTCGTCAAACTTACCCAGCACATAGTCAGCCGTATCCCAGTTGGCGGGCGGTCGCCCGATTCCCAACCGGAGTCTTGGAAACTCCTGCGAGCCAAGACGGTTGATGATGTCCTTGATTCCGTTTTGACCTCCGGCAGAGCCTTTCGCACGAATGCGAATTCGCCCAACATCCAGGTTGAGGTCGTCACAGATCACCATCAAATCTTTTAAATCGAGTTTAAAAAAATCGATGGCTGCCCGAACGGACTGGCCGCTCAGATTCATGTAAGTCAGTGGCGACAGAAGGACCACCTTGGTCATTCCAATCATCACTTCGTTTACATTTGCGTTGAATTTTGATTTCGCTCTGGCACCAAAGGCATGCCTTTCGACCAGAGCATCAATCACATCAAATCCAACATTGTGCCGGGTTGCGTTGTACTTGGCACCCGGGTTCCCCAGACCGACGACTATCTTCATGGAATCAAATTCAGTCGTCGAATCCCTGGAACTGCGAAACAGATTGAGCAACTTTCTAAACGCCACTCAACTAACCTCGCAAATGTTTCAACTACTCAGCTGCATCCTCTTTGGATTCGCCGATGACTTCTGGTTCGCTCGGAGCGTCCTCATCTCCATCCGCAGCTGCACCTTTCGGTGGCGGACATGAGATAACGGTCTCTGCAGGGTTTCCAACCAAAGCAGCACCTTCAGGAAGCGCAATCTCGCTTGCACTGATGCTTCCATCCAGCTGCAATTCGTCGATGCTGACTTCCAAAAAGTCCGGCAGCATGTTGGCCGGGCATGTGATTTTCAATTCATGAGCCAACTGAGTCACCATTCCGCCAAGGCCAGCACCAGGAGCTTCGCCCTTCATGTGCAGCGGCAGTGACGCTTCAATGGTCTCGGACGCATCAACACGCGCCAAATCAATGTGAAGAATGCGGGAACCAAATGCGTCCCACTGAACTTCCTTGATCATCGCGGTGTCGTTGACTGCGCCACTGAGTGAAACCACATAGTGACCGTGATCGACAATCCTGGAAACAGCTCGGCTGTCGACTACAAGATTGACATTGTCCTGACCGTGTCCGTAAAGAACCGCTGGGACTTTGCCTTCTTTGCGAAGTCGGCGAATCCTCAACGTCCCTGTCGTTTCACGCTTTTCTACTAACAGTGCTTCTGCTGACACTTTTCAACCTGTAACTAATTTCCGTGGGGAAGTCCCCGTTGTCGATAATGGCGAATCATTGCCTTGAACGGTTCCGGTTCACATCGGCGAATCGGCCTGCGTCGGGGCATAAATTCCCCGCGATTTGTTCGGTAATCGGGAGATTTTTGCAGAAACAAAGGAGTTTTCAACCCCAAACCTGCGAGGATTCTAAATCGAGCGAATCATCGGCCTCAAGACGAAGCAGTTCTTTTCCGAATCGCCCAAATTGTTACGATATTTCGATCCATTATCGGCCCAAGCAGGAAATCATGGCGAAAGAGCGAAAGTCAACAAAACGAACGAAATTTGAGTATGTCGAGCCAATCGGGCTGCGCGTTCTGGTTCGCAAGGACGAGCCCAAAAAGGAAACCAAGGGAGGAATCGCTCTTCCGGATTCCGCTGAAATCCCCACGATTACCGGACGAATCGTCACAATTTCCGCCGCGATCGAACATGACGAGGATTTGCCGCTGAAGCAGTACGACAAGGTGCTCTTTCATCCGGGCAACGCAATTCCCGTCGATTTCGAATCGGATAATCACCTGTTTGTGGTTCCCGCCGAAGATATCGTGGCTGTCTTTCGCCAGGAAACGAAAGAGTGAGTTGCGCTCACGCGTTTATCCAATTGTAGATAAAACTGATTGCTGGACTGGCGACGGCTGCAATGAAAATCGCAAGAATCCCCAACCAGTGCCAAAGGTCTCGACGAACGCGGCCAAATATTTCGCTTGCTACCAAGGCGATCAGGGCCAACGCCAGCAGGCCGTTTATGCCGATTTCAATCCAGTCCAAAATCGCAAACCAGCTAACGAACGACGTATAACCAGTGTAAATCGTCCACTCGTTCCAGGTCATGTAGGTGACCATCAGAACTGCATTCACTAACGAATGTATCGCCAACAGCAGCAAAACGGCTCGCCACATTCGCCGATATCTAATTGCCCCAAAAACAAGGACGATCGCGGAAACGAGACTGGAAATAGACAAGAACAAGAGTACCCAATGATCAAAGCCGCCGTCCCCATCCAGCGAACTCTGCCCGAAAAGGGTCAGAAACAAAGCCATTGGAATCAGATAGCCGACGACTGAAATTAGCACGCTGACCAAAACCCAGTGCCCGGGCTGAAGCAAATATCGTCCCGTCGTTCGTTTCTGAATCGCGAACCGATAGAGAGCCGCAAAGGGAACACCGATTTGAGTGGAATACACGAACCGCTGTAATAATTCGAACCATAAGACATCGGAATCTATCCCACGGTTCATGTTTGTGAGCTGCTCTTGAAACGCGAAAGCGCCAGCCATCGCCGCGGTCAACAGCATCAATTCAATGATGCCGAGCTGAGGCAAAACGTATTCTGCCTCAGGTCCGTCTAAATCATGAACGCCCGAGTTTTCCGACGACGGATGACTGGTGATGTTTTGGTCGCTATCGGCCTGACCATCAATCAATCTCATGCCCCTCAATCTGCAAAAGCAGACGTTTGGTCCCGACGCCTCGAGCGGAAGTGAATCCACCGATGCCGTTGCTGCTGAGCACTCGATGGCAGGGGACGATGATCGGAAAACGATTCTTTCGCATTACCGTACCAACAGCCCTCGCGGCTCCAGGATGCCCGACTCGGTTGGCAAGTTCGCCGTACGATGCGGTCTCACCAAACCCGAGGTTCCGAACGGCAGTGACGACTTTACGTTGAAAGTCTGTCAGTTCGTCGTCGTCGACGTCGATGTCGTCAAAGCAAAATGCAGATTTCGATTTCGAGATGGCCGCGCCATGAGTAAGGCCTTTGGCGATTCGGCGGATCAACTTTTTCTCCCAGCCGTTCGGTTCGTCCGGTCCAACTCGATGCTCCCGGAACGCCATCGCAGCGTCCAGCATCGAGGCAAAACCGATTCGAACGCGATGAATGACGCGATCACAGTGCATCACGCCAACCCAACCGATGTCAGTTTCGAACACGACCAACCGAAACTCTGATTCACTCATGCTGGAATCCTTTTTTGCGATACAGCTGACTTCCACGGCAGACGTCGATGGGCTGTGCAGTTTGCACACCGCGACAACGCCTCGCTCAACAATGCACGAACAATGCACGAACAATGCACGAACAATGCACGAACAATGCACGAACAATGCACAAAACAATGCGCAAAACCGAAACGCCTGGCGAACTACTTTGCCGCTTTCGTTTTCAACTCGAAGGCAGTCTTCGATTCAGCTTTGTCCGTGGGAAAATTTTCCGGCACTTCAGTCAAAGTAACTTGCCCTGTCGCCGCCCATTCGGTTCCACGCAGCAACACAGTACGGTAGCCAACGCACTCCATGGAATAGTCAGCGTGCCCCATCGGCGTGTGAAAAATGCGGCCTTTCTTATAGTCCAAAACCATGATCATTGGCTCATGACGACCGGTGCCTTTGTACTTCGGATCTGAATAGGACGTCGCAAGAATCGTCATGTTTTCAGCCGGCCCACGTAGCTTGTCGTAGAGTTCATCTTGCGCGTGCAACCAGGATGTCGGCAAGCCTTTCATGATTGGATGTTCCGTATTTCGAGCCACGACTTGAAAGAGGTGCTGCGGTCCGTGACTGCCACCGTTGCCTTTACTCTTGTCGCGAATTTCTTCGCCATCATCATTGAGATAGACATAGGGTCCGCTGGATTCGTTTCGTCCGCCCCAACCGCCGAGCCCGATCATCAAGTTAAACTCTTTCCAGTCACCCCAGGAATTGTCGGCCGCGTGAACAACCACCAGCCCGCCACCTTCCGCCATATACTTTTCGAAATTGGCTTTCGTTTCCTCGGGCCACGGCGCTGCGTTGTAGCCAAAATTCGAAAGCACGACGTCGTAGGATGCGAAATCAGGTTTGAAGTTTGGATCCGCCTTCGGCTTTGGCAGATTCTTGTACTCCTTGCCATCACCCAACGGAAATTCCTGCGCCAATTTCCCTTTCCAGATCGTCGCCGTCCGGGCAACGTCCACGGTAAACTTGCCGGATTCTTCCAGGTACTGCTTCATCATGATCGTGGTCTTGGGCCAGTGAGCATGATTGTTCTGGCCGTCAACGATCAACACCTTGATCTTTTCCGCTTCGCCCTGTTGGCCAGCTTTCGTTTCCGTTTTAACTGCTTGCTGAGCCGAGCAATCGACTGCGAAAGCTGCCAGAGTCAGGCACGCGCAACAGAGCGACGTGAAAGAGAAACCAGCTGCGAATCGTTTGGTCAACGACATTTGAACCTCAAGAATGAATTTAGTTTGATGCGGCAACGCTCAAGTATAAGCTTTGCCTGACTCAGAAACAGGCTTTTCACAGATCATAATTCTAACGCTCACACCCTTTTTCGCCGGGCGAAAGAATGTAACAATTTGCGAGCCGGAACTTTGGTCACAAATTATTGGAATTGGAGTTGAGATGTTCGCCTTCCGCATTTTTATCGTGCTCGTTTTTGCCAGCGCGGTCACGCCTTCCGTCGAAGCCCAACTGTTTCGGTTTCGGGCAAACGCAAACTATGACGCTCGCGGCTACGCGAAACCTCAGTACGGATATCCGTCAGGTTACGACGCGGACGCTTACCGGTACACGCAGGTGCAACCGCGAGCCACTTACGTTCCGTCGCAGCGATACGCAATGCAGGCTCAAACGCCTCCGTGCTACCGAAATCAAAACGGCACGACTTACGCCCAACAGGCTGCGCAACAACAGCAACAGCAGAATCAGCAGCGGACCGCGTCGGCGAACCCCAATCAGGCTGCCTCGCAAACGCAAGTCGTCGTTGTCACCTATCGCGATCCGTATTCCGGGCGGTTGTACCAACGGCAGTATCGGGTTCCACAACCTCAGGCGCCGGCGAATCGGGAAGACTCGACCAGCCTGGCGGCAAACAAAGCTGACAACGACAAAGATGCTCCAACGACGCCGATATCGACTGCGAATCAAATCGGAGTTTCCACGCCTGGAGAGTCATTGCTTTTGAACGCGGGGAAAGTCGCTACGACATCGTTCGAGAGCCCGGCTTCGGCTGATGAATCTGGCGTTGAATATTCTATTTTGAGCACGCCAGACTCAGGCTCGGAATCGAACGCTGCTTCGAATTCGGTGCAGGAAACGGCGCTGCCGATCCTTGAACTTCCAGAATCGACGCCAGATCCTGAATCGCCTGAGTTGGAAATCACAGGGGATGATCTTAATCTTGACCTGCCGCCGCTAGAATCAGACGGCTCCAACTAGGCACTGTTTGGTAAATGTGAGCGGCAAGGCGCTAGCCGCCGTTCCGTTGCGATTTTTAACGGCGGCTACTGACTTGCCGCTCATGTTTGGCCGCGTTGATGACATGAAAGTCAATTTGTTAAACAGTGCCTGGGCTGATGGTCAAAGCTGGTCGCATGAGTCATCGTCGCACGTCAATTTCCTCCGCATGAAGATCTTTGCTTCGACTGAATAATTCAGAATCGAGTTTCCAAGCCTGTCACTCTCGGCAGGTTTTTTTCGTGCCCAAACGGAAACTCTCAGGGGTTCAAAGACTGATTTTGCCAACGCTCGCAAACATAACTCGATCGATCATTGAACTGTTTTCAATCCCACCAAGCAGCTTACAGACGGCCTTTAAACGAGGGGAAACCCTTAAAGCGAAGATGACGCTTGTGCTTTCGACGTGACCTATGTTCTCAGTAGCCCGAGCACTGTTTTGAACTTCCACGCGAACGAGACGGCCCTATGGAAACCAACATCGCTACTGAAGAACTGCCAACACGAAACAAATACGCCGCCGCCGAGATATTCGTGATCGACGACGAGCAACTGGTTGTTGATACGCTGACCTACTTTCTGCGATCGGCTGGATTTGAAAACGTCCATGGTTTCTGTGACTCGTCCGAAGCGATTTCGCAAATCCGGTTCACGCGCCCCGACGTCGTGTTTACAGACATTCGGATGCCGGGACTCGACGGCAACATGATCACAAAGATGGTAAGAAGTTTTCCGCATCTCTATAGCGTCCCAATTATCGCGATCACGGCCGATCCAAACTTCGACGTCTCAAAATCGATTATCAGTGCCGGTGCAGAATCCGTTCTGATAAAACCGGTCTCGCGCGAAATTCTGATTCAACGTGCCGTTCAGGCAATCGACAACGCCATCAGTAAAGAAGCCACCTACGACAAACCGGACGTCGAATATTTGGTGTCTGAAGAGGAAGCGAAAACGATGAGTATTCGGCCGCAAGCGTACCGTGACGAGTCTGCGGTTGAGCGCCGAATTCGACGTCGCAGTCGCTTTCGCGAATAACAAACAGGTAAAAGTCAGCCAGCCGATACTCAACGATCAGCAGCGACGCGACTTAAATGCCAGCAGCGCTACGCGCTAAAATCAGCTCAACTTCTTCTGCCAAAACTGAGCCGGTCCCCCAGCTTCAGATAGCTGATAGGGCTCGAAGCCAAACTTGCCATAAGAGTTTTTGGCAATCAGATTCTCAGCCAAGACCTCAAGCGTCAGCTTGCAGCACCCCAGCTTTTCAGCCTCTTTTTCGACAAACGCCAACAGTTGATGAGACAATCCGCGACCGCGGAAGTCTGAGTGCACGGCAAGGTCATGAATGTTGATCAACGGCTTGGCCGCGAACGTTGAAAACCCTTCGATGTAGTTCACCAACCCCGCAGGCTGGCCATCGACATAGGCAATCGCCGCATTGAACGAGCTTTGCTTTTGCAATTCTTCTACCAGCGTATCACGAACAACCGGGCCCAGCGGTTTCCCGCCTCCCATCGGATCACAGGCGTACTGGTCCATCAACATCAGGAATTGTTGGGACTGCTCGGAATCGTTGAAGTCAACATTTTGAATCTCTACTGACATGTCCCGGTTTCTGACTGATACAATTTCGTGTGGTGAATGGGAAGTTGACCAGAATCAGAATCCACTCGCAAATCATGTCGAAGCGAAAAACGAAAAAAGAGCGATCCGGCCGTTACGAAAACATCATTCAGAGCATCGCAAACCTTGACTCATTTGACTTGCCGTCTGCAAGAGATCGCTGCGACGATCGACCGTTTTTTGTCACGCGCGTCGTGAACGAACTGGTCAAGGACGGCTGGTTGTTAAAGGAACCGTCAAAATCGACGACGAACCCGGATCAGTTTCTTTGGAACGAAGGCAGAGGCAAGTTCGATTTCAGGAAATGGATCGACCACCGAGTTAACGGAACCCGGATCAAGGCGACGCCAGAACAGGAACGGCCCAGAGAACGCTTGATGGAACGCGGGGCCTCTTCGCTGACTGAATCGCAGTTGTTGGCAATCCTGATACGCTCAGGTCGTCCGGGTGAGTCTGCCGTGATGGGCGGCGAAAAACTTGCCCGCGCTTTCAATACGCGATTGAGCGATTTGCCAGACGCCAGCCCCAGCGAACTGAAGGACATCAGCGTCGCGATTTCAAAAACAGCCTACTGCCAAATCATGGCCGGCATAGAACTTGGGCGCAGAATTGCATCGATCGCCGGCGATAAAGTCCTGCACAAAATTCACGGCAGCCACGATGCGATCGAGTATTGTCAACGCAGGTTTTCACGGTTGATCGAAGACGCCAAACAGGAGGAATTTCATGTCGTGACACTCGATACCAAGAACCAGGTGATCGACACGCATCAGGTTACCGTCGGAACGTTGGACGCCAGCCTTGTTCATCCTCGCGAAGTCTTTCGGGTGGCGATCAAGGACGCCGCGTCATCGGTGATTCTGGTTCACAACCATCCTTCGGGGGATCCGACGCCCAGCCGAGAAGACCACGAGGTCACCAATCGGTTGACGGAGTCCGGCAAACTTCTGGGGATCGATGTGCTGGACCACATCGTGCTCGGCCAACCGACTTCGGTCAGCATCCGGGAATGTTAGGCCAGTCGGTCCGTTAGCTTCGGCACAATTGCGTTTTCCACCCAGCGTTGTGTAACTTTCTATGAACCGTCATAACCGGTCACGTTTTGCCGGATCGTTGACCACCGTTAAGATATCGAGCCAACCAGCACCTAAAGGGGCAGAATTCACCCGCTGCTGCGATTTGATCGACGTTTTATGCAGCGAAACTGCCTTTATGGTGAACCACACCGCCGTTGACCAATGGTGTTCGCGGAGTATAGTTCGCCACTGCTTTGTGTGGCGCCGCGAATTTACCACGAACTGCGAACGAATGCTTAACTTCTTCCGCCAGCGAACTGGCAATTTCAAAAGCGACCTGCTTTCAGGTCTTACCGTAGCCCTTGCTCTCGTACCCGAGGCGATTGCGTTTGCGTTTGTCGCTGGAGTATCGCCGCTGGTCGGTTTGTACTCGGCGTTCTTTATCGGTTTGCTGACCGCCATCTTTGGAGGCCGCCCGGGCATGATCTCCGGAGCAACCGGAGCGATGGCTGTTGTGATCGGTGGCGCTGCGTCGCTGGTTGCGATCCATGGAGTCGAATACCTGTTCCCGACTGTGATCCTATGCGGCATCCTGCAAATTGTGATCGGCGTCGCGAGACTTGGGAAGCTGATTCGAATGGTGCCGCACTCGGTTATGCTCGGCTTCGTCAACGGGTTGGCGATCGTGATCGGATTGGCTCAACTCGGAAGCTTCAAAGCTCTCGCCGAAGACGGTTCGCTTTCGTTCCTGCAAGGTCCTCCGCTTTATTGGATGCTGGGCCTGGTCGCGTTGACCATGGCGATTATCTGGCTGCTGCCAAAAGTAACCCAGGCGGTCCCTGCATCGCTGGCCGCGATCCTGACGGTCACTCTGATTTCAGTCGCCGTCAACCAGAGCTATCAAACAGAAGACAATAAAGAGAACGTGTTGGCGACCGTTGGCGACATGCTGGCGACGAATTCCAAAGCAGAAGAAATCAAGGAATTAAAAGGCGTCGATGCTCACGGCCACGCGATGGTCGCGAAAGAAGGCGAAGAAGTTTCCGCCTGGAGCAAGATGAATGAAAGCGAACAGGCGACCGCGATCGGTGCGATTCTCGATGCAGAGTCCGACACCGGAATCGCCGGCGGACTTCCAACGCTGTACTTTTTGGACACTGAGAAACAGGCACCGCTGAACCTCGAGACGTTGAGGATCATCTTTCCTTTCGCGATCGTGCTTTGTGGCGTTGGACTGATTGAATCCCTGATGACGCTGACTCTGATCGATGAAATCACAGAAACCCGCGGCCAGGGAAATCGCGAATGCGTTGGCCAGGGTATCGCCAATGTCGTTTGTGGACTGTTCGGAGGCATGGGCGGATGTGCCATGATCGGGCAGTCGCTGATCAATGTGAACTCCGGCGGACGCGGCAGACTTTCCGGTATCACGGCTGCTGTGAGCCTGTTGATTTTCGTGCTGTTTTTAGCCCCGTGGATCGAGCAAATTCCGATGGCGGCTCTCGTGGGTGTGATGTTCATGGTTGTGATTGGAACGTTTGAATGGGCATCGCTGAAGATGTTCAAACGGATGCCGATGTCCGACGTGTTCGTGATGATTTTTGTCGCTGGGTACACTGTTTTCATGCACGACCTTGCCTCAGCCGTAATTCTGGGCGTTATTATTTCGGCGTTGGTTTTCGCCTGGCAACACGCCACGCATATCGGGGCCGACATCAAGTACAACCAGTACGGCAGCAAAATCTATCAGCTGCACGGCCCATTGTTCTTCGCTTCGGTTTCGTCCTTCAAGGACATGTTCAAAGTCGCAGATGATCCGGATGACGTCGTCATCGATTTCTACTACTCACGCGTTTACGACCAGTCCGGTCTCGAAGCGATCAACACGCTGGCGGAAAAGTATCAGTCGGAAGGCAAGCGACTGCATTTGACGCATCTGAGCCCCGAATGTCAGGAACTGCTGGACAAAGCTGGCGACCTTGTGGAGATCAATGTTTCCGAAGATCCGCAGTACCACGTTGCTACCGACCGGTTGGGTTAGGCGACGCAGTTAGCACGGAAATTGCCCTGCCCCGCACGGCGTGACGCTTTGAAAAACTCTGGCTGGACGGTCTGAAAATCTCGACCGTTTCCCTGTGGGACTTAACAAACCCCTGGCTGCCGATCAAAATGTGAGCTCGCCGATTCACCCGAATCGGAAACGTTCACTTTCGGAGCCAACCAAGATGTTCGCAATATTCAAACGTTGTTGCCTGCTCAGCCTGCTTGTGGCTGGCCTGTGCAACAGCACTCTTTCTCAAGCCAATGCTGACGAAGGCATGTGGCTGTTTAACGACCTGCCGACGGAACACCTGAAGTCCAAATACGGATTCGAGCCGACCGAAGAATGGTCTGACAAGCTGATGAAGTCCTGTGTTCGTTTCAACGTGGGCGGATCGGCGTCTTTCGTTTCCAGCAACGGCCTGGTGCTTACCAATCATCACGTCGCGTTCGACACGCTTTCAAAGCTTAGCGACAAAGACAACAACTACGCCAAAGACGGTTTTCTGGCGAAGTCCATGGCAGACGAACTCAAAGCCCCGGACCTTGAGCTGAATCAGCTAATCAAGATCACGGACGTCACCGACAAGGTCAACGAGGCGATCAGTTCCGACATGGCGCCCGGCGATGCGGCGAAGGCTCGACGAGCACGGATTGGAGAGATCGAATCGGCGGCGAAAGAAGAATCCGGTTTGCGTTCCGATGTTGTAACCTTGTACGGCGGAGGCAAGTACCACCTTTACCAATACAAAAAGTACACGGACGTTCGATTGGTGTGGGCGCCGGAAGCCTCCATCGCTTTCTTCGGCGGTGATGCGGATAACTTTGAATACCCTCGCTTCAACCTCGATGCGACGATCTTTCGAGTCTACGAAGACGACAAGCCCGCGAAAATTGAGCACTTTTTGAAATGGTCGGAAGACGGTCCTGCGGAAAACGAACTGGTTTTTGTTGCCGGAAACCCGGGCCGGACCAGTCGCATTTTCACCACCGCGGCTTTGAAGTATCAACGCGATGTTCGCATGCCGTACATTTTGGACTTCATTCGCCGACGCGAAGTTCTGCTGCAACAGTTTGGACTTGGCGGTCCCGAGATGGAGCGAATCGCGAAAGACCAGTTGTTCGGATTCCAGAACTCTCGCAAAGCATACATGGGCATGCTGCAAGGCTTGCAGGATCCGGCGATGATGGCCAACGCGGTCGCGGCTGAGCAGAAATTGCTCGAGAAAGTTAGCTCGACCGAAGAGCTCAAAGAGTACGCCTCGGCGTGGGAGAAGATTGCGGACGTTCAGAAACGCAAAGCGAAAAAGCAGGGCCAGGGGGTCCTGATCAATTCCCGAATGTTCTCGATCGCTCAGGAACTGGTGCAGATGGCGACCGAAGACCTGAAGCCATCGAACGAACGGCTTGCCGAGTTCCAGGATTCGGGGCGTGAGTCGCTGGAGCAGCAACTCTTTTCTTCGGCTCCGATTTACAAGGAACTTCAGCAGGCGATTCTTGCAGACGAAATTGCTCGCATGTGCGAAATCCGCGGCGCCGACGATGAGCTTTGTCAAACGGTGCTTGCGGGCAAAAACCCGAACGATCGAGCGTCCGAATTGATCTTCAATTCAAAGCTCGATGATCCGGAAGTTCGTCAGCAGATTGCTGCCGGTGGTATCGACGCGATCAAGAACTCGGACGATCCGCTGATCAAGTTGGCTGTGGCCGTTGACGACAAAGTTCGTGCAGACCGAAAGGATTCTGAGGAACTGGGCGAAATCGAAAAACAGGCTTACGCGCAGATCTCGCAAGTCATGTTCGCGGCCAACGGAACTTCAGTGTATCCCGACGCGACTTTCACATTGCGACTGGCGTTCGGTCCGGTGATTGGGTACGAGGAAAAAGGGAAATCAATTCCAGCTTTCACGGACATCAACGGAACATTTGCTCACGAAGAAAGTCACAGCGGTCAGAAAGATTTCGATCTGCCAGAGTCGTGGACTTCGGCTCGTGACAAGATTCCTGGCGGCACGCGGATGAACTTTGTTTGCACCACGGACATCATCGGAGGAAACTCGGGATCTCCAGTTGTGAACAAGGATCTCGAACTGGTCGGATTGATCTTCGATGGGAATATTCAGTCTCTGATCGCCGACTACGCCTACACGGACAAGCAAGGCCGATCGGTAAGCGTTCACTCGAATGCGATTCGTGAATCCTTGCGTTACGTTTACGATGCCGAGTTCCTCGCAGATCAGCTTGGTAAATAACTGGCGCCTAAATCTTCACTGAATTTGTTCGCAGAAAGGCCCGGGCAATCGCCGGGCCTTTTTTATGCGCCGCCGAACCGTCCGGGTCATGCACTGCCGAACCGTCCGTGCCAGTCTTCGATCGCGAGACTTTAAAGTTTTTCTTCTCAGCGTCGCTGCCGGATCAAACTGCGCGATTTACCTGAACCTGCGGCAATTTCCGCCAACTTTCGTTTCGAAATCGGCTTCCGTTGTCCCTATGCGCTAGACTTTGCTGTATCCGTCTGCTCGAACGGAATCCGGAACGACTATCGAATCGAATGTACCATGAGTAACGCCACCAACCTGCCATCCGACCAGTCTGGCGAAGTAAGCATCGATGCGATGCTCGATCGAATCAACCGAATGGCTGCAGGCGAAACCGTTCCGCCGATGCCTCCCGCTCCGGAACCGGCAGCAACGCGACCACCAGCGGCAGCACCCGCCCCGATGGCGGATCCGGGTTCTCCTGCAGCACCGCCGTCTCCATTGCCACCCGCCACGCCGCAACTGGTCACGGCACCGCCTCCACCGGCGGAAGTCGCCGCGGCGAGTGGGTCATCGGGATCGAACGACAACAACACTTTCATTCCGCCAGAGCCGTTGACACTCCTGGATTTGCGAGTTTCGGAATCTCTCATCGAAGAGATCGCTTGCAAGTACCTGCTGGCAAAAGGCGAAGCCTCGATGCGTCAAATCAGCGAGCAAATGGGTGTGCCTTTCAGTGTGATCGAAACCATCGTTACACGGCTCAAGAACGAACAGTATCTTGGCTATATCAATCAGGCTGCGATGAACGACTACGTTTGCCGTCTGACTGAGCGAGGCCGCGCGTTGGCGAAAGACTATGCTGGTGCTTGTACCTACTTCGGAACGGTTCCCGTATCTTTCGACGACTACGTCAACAGCGTCACGGCTCAAACAATCAACGACCAGAGCCCCAGTCAGGAGGATCTAGACAGAGCATTTTCAGACTTGCTGATTGATCCGACAATGATGATTCGACTCGGGCCCGCCGTGAACAGCGGCCGCGGCATGTTCCTGTTCGGATTTCCCGGCAACGGTAAAACGAGCATCGCAGAGCGAATCACCGAAGCGTTCGGAAAGTACGTCTGGATTCCCCGAGCCATCAGCATGGACCGCGATATTGTACGCGTGTTCGACCCGATGAATCACGACGAATGTCCTCCCGAAAAGAGCGAAGACATTCTGGAACAGGTCCGCTATGACCGACGCTGGGTTCGCATTCGGCGGCCGACGATCGTGGTCGGCGGCGAGCTTAAAATGGAACACCTGGAACTTCAGTACAATGCAGAAACCGGGATCAGTGAAGCACCTGTTCAGATCAAAAGCAACACTGGGCTGTTGCTGATCGATGACTTTGGACGTCAGCAAATGACCGTTGATGAGCTGTTGAATCGCTGGATCGTTCCGCTGGAAAAACGCTACGATTTCCTCAACACGAGCAACGGCAAGAAAGTCCAGGTGCCTTTCGATCAGTTGGTTGTTTTCTCGACCAACCTCGAACCCAAAGACCTGGTCGACGATGCTTTCTTGCGTCGTATTCCGTACAAGATCGAAGTCCCCAATCCGTCGATCGAGAACTTTGTCAAACTGTTCGAGATCATGTGCGTGAAGGTGTTCAAGATTCAGTACAAACCGGAGATGGTCAAGTTTCTGCTGGAGAAGCACTACCTGCCGACGAATCGACCGCTGCGAAACTGTCATCCGCGTGACCTGTTGTTGCAAGTCAAGAACTACTGCCGATTCCTGAAACGACCGTTCGAGCTATCGGAAGAAGCACTCGATTTCGCGTGCGACAACTACTTCTCGATCATGTAGCTAAACGCCAGACGTTTCGGGGCCGGCGACGAATCGCTCGAGATCCTCGAAAAACTCTGGATAGGTCTTGGAAACGCAGCCCGGATTTTCAATATTGATTCCGGGCTGACGCAAACCGATCAGTGCAAAGCTCATCGCCATCCGGTGGTCGTCGTAAGTATCGAATGTCGCGCCGTTCATCGCCGCAGGGTGAATCGTCAAACCGTCTTCCCGTTCGTCGACGGTGACCCCAAGTTTTCGCAGCTCGATCGCGAGGTTGCCGATTCGATCGGTTTCTTTGACTCGATTGTGAGCCACGTTGCGAATGTTGGTCGGGCCGTCCACGAAAAGAGCCACCGAAGTGAGTGTCTGGACCGTGTCGCTGATGTTCGCCATGTCGACATCGATCCCATGTTTCGCTTTACCGGAAACGCGAATCGAATCCTCCTGAACTTGAATTTCGCAGCCCATCTGCTCAAGACACTGCACGAAACCAACGTCGCCTTGCAGTGAGTTCTTCCCCAACCCCAGCACCGTTGTTTCGCCACCGATGATCGCCGGGATCGCGAAAAAGTAACTGGCGGCTGACGCGTCGGGTTCGATTGCATAGTCGCAGCCCGAATAGGAACTTTCGCCGCGAATCAAAAACGCAGTCGGTATTCCGTCCTGTTCTTCAATGTCGACTTTTACGCCAAACGATTTCATCACGGCCGTTGTCATCGCGACATAAGGCAGCGACACGAGATGGCCTTCGATCTGGATCCTGAGATCCTGCTTCAACAGCGGCGCCGCCATCAACAGCCCGCTCAAATATTGGCTCGACAAGTGGCCGGCGACGGAGATCGATTTCGCGCTCTCACCACAAGGCTGAATCACGACCGGAGGACAGCCTCCCGGAGAAATCGCTTCGACTTTGGATCCGAATTGCTGCAACGCTTCAACCAACGGACCAATCGGTCGTTGCCGCATTCGTTCAACGCCATCGAGCCGATAGTCGCCACCGGCGAGGCCCAGCATCGCTGTAAGAAAGCGGACTGAGGTTCCACTGTTTCCGATCGAAAGCTCCGCCTTTGAGTTCGGAATTCGTCCGCCCTGCCCTTCGATCACGACTGTATGTGCATCAGGATCGTGTTGAAAAGAGAATCCCAGCCTGGTCAGCGAATCCAACATGACGCGTGTGTCGTCGCTATCGAGGACGCCGGTGAGCGTGGAGGTTCCGTTGGCGAGCGCGGCACAAATCAGTGCGCGATTGGTGATGCTCTTGGACCCTGGCGGACGAATTTGGCCGTTTACCGGGCCGTCGACAGGCCGGATCGATTTCGTTGGGAGCATGTTTCAGGCAGTCGTTCGCGGATCCTGCAGTTGAGGACGCCGTTGTGAGAGAGCGGAGTTTGAATCGCCCAATCGTAAGCGAACTGCAACGCAAATTGAAGCCGAGGTCAGACGCCTTCGTAGATCACAGGAACTAACCGACAAGTTGAGAAAATCCGAAACTCACAGGACCACACCCGGCCCCGTTGTTCATCAATTTGGAGCTTGCTGGCTTTCACAAACCAAACGGTGCATGAGAACTAGGCCGTGTGCGTCATCGAATGGTGAATTCCTCTGCAGTGCTTGCAATCAGCGAGGTGCACGGCGATCGAATTCGTCAAATTCTCATTGGTCAACGACTGGGCAACGTACTCTGGCATCAAACGAATCACCTCGGCACAGGAAATGCCGCCCGGATAATTCCGATTGCCTCGAACCGCCCGACGTTTGTCGTTGGAAGCAAACAGGCTCCAACCAGCGAATGCTGCGCCGGCCAGACAGACTGAACCTGTAACAGTGGCTTTCAAAAACCGGCGACGTTGCTCAACAGCCCGCAAAGCGCGTACCGATTCTGCAGCGGACTGGATGGCTCCGTCCTCGCAGGGCAGCCAATGGCTTTCTTGATTTGAAGATTTGGAATTCATGTGTAAACATTTTGGAAGTGGTGGGCAATCAGCCTGCGACAGAATCATCGTTCCTGCCGCAGCTATATATTGCTCTAATTCGACTCAAAGGCAAAAGCTGATTCGCGAAAAAGCATCAGTATGGTGGGATAGGTAACGAATTGTAGCTCAGATCGTTAACCAACTCACGCCATGACTTTCATCGGCGGCAGCGATGGATCGGACAGTTTCAATTTGGGTGGTTGCTCGTTCACCTCGGCGGCCAGCCGATCGATGGACAACAGGACGATTCGGCGGCGGGCAATGGTCAGCATGCCTTCTGACTGCAACTGTCCCAGAACGACCGTCACGGTCTCGCGAGTGCTGCCAATAATGCTGGCCATTTCCTGATGCGAAAGCCGAATCTGAAGTTCGACTCCAACCGAAGAGCGATGGCCGTACTTTTCCGTCAGCTCCAACAGAAGATGAATCACCCGATCGCGGTTGGAACGAAACAGCAGATTTCTCAAACGCCGTTCAATACGTTGACGCCGTAATCCGATCAGCTTCGTCACGCCAAGCACGATCGAAGGATACTTTTGAACGATCGCTAGAAGCTCGTTTTTCGGGATGGCGACCACAATCGATTTTTCTGCGGCTTCGGCTTGGCCTTCGCGTCCGGAACTGCTGTCCAGCAGTGCGAGTTCGCCAAAGATCTCGCCAGGATCAATGAATCCCAGAATTGACTGTTTGCCTTCGGGAGTCGCGTGGCAAATTTTGACTCGGCCCGAAGCAACCAGCAAAATGTCGTCTGAAGAATCGTCGGGCAAGTAGACAGTTTCGCCCCGCTTCAGTTTTCGCATTTTTGATTTGGATTCCAACCAGGCGACATCGTCCGGGGATACCTGCGAAAACAAATCGCAATTCTTGATGTACCAGTAACTATCTGCCATCTCTTCCTCAAGCCAGTTGAAGGGTGTTTCCTCAAGCGTCACACCACTTCGCAATGTTAACCTTGGTGAGGACTGGGCCACAGTATTGTTAACGGATTGCGTGCGGAACGGTTCAGCTCTGTGATTGAACACACAAAGGTCACTCGCAAGGTCGCCAATTCGCAACAATGAGTCAGTTTTCGCAGATTCTGCCTATTTCCTGAATGCTTTCACATCCGCAATCGTTTGCTCCCAATCCCCCGAAAAAGGGACCGCCCGATCGTCGATGTACAAATGAGCCGGTGGTTTGTGTTCACAGACTTCATCGACCGCGATATTGTGTTTGGCCAACCAGTTCGCGATCGCGGTGCGACCTTCTTCGGTGTTGCACCTCGCTGAATGAACGACGATTCGATAGTCCTGCCTGAGCCTTGCAATCGCAATGTCGACTTTATGGATCGGCGGATCGGCAACGATACCTGCTCCTTGCCACCCGGATTGGTAGGAGTGAATGACTCCGTCGAAGTCCAGGCACAGAGTCAGCCGTTTGGTTGTGATGCCATGCTGTGACAGCAGATCCTGCGTCGCGGGCTGAGTCGCCAACATGCGATCGATAGCGTCATGACCTTCAAGCCACTCGACGTCCACAAACGGTTCGTCGTTGAAGACGCGCGTAAAATGTTTTCGCGTGTGGTGCCTTCCTGGTAAACGCAACCAACTGCCGAAATGGTTTGAGCCATGCGTGCCAGGAAAAAGATCAGGCGGCTCATCCAGCCCCAGGGTCTCGTAGTCAGAGACCAACTCTTTGACGAATCGTCTGACCGTTTCCGTTTTCATTGGACCGCTAAAGAACTGTAACAGGTGATAGCCGCCGTCGCCGTTGGAGTCCATCAACAGCGGATCGAAGCCCAAGGATTGCAGACGCTTGAACCAGGTCGTCGCCGCGAGATAGTTGGCCTCGCGCGAACCGGTGTGATCGTCTGGCGTGTGGTAGTCGATGTCGATCGCGAACCAGCGACTGGTGCCGTTGGCGGCCTGAGAGTGCACACCTAGAATCCCGGCCCCGTCTCTGGCTTTAAAATGCTTGATTAGCGAAGCCACCTGGAGCGAGATCTTGCCTCGTTCGCGACTGAACGGCGCCGTGATCGCTTTGTTCTTCGGAGTCCCCGAAGGAGACTCGCCTCGATACTTCTCAGCGAGGTATCTGCCCCAAATGTCCCGCCTGTTTACCCAGTGCTGCATCACCCACGCACCGAGCTCGGTAGAACGCTCTTTCCACTGCCCGGCAAGTTGATCGAAATGCGTGTCATTCATCGTAAAAAAGCGGCCCATATGAAGATCGGCACAATCGTCACAAACCGCATTTTTGGGTTAACGATTGCGATCGCATTGTCCAATCTTTTCGGCTAAGTCACTAACACTGTGATGGCCCTCGATTATCATGGGGCCAGCCAAAAGTGGAATCTGCGCACCACCATTGTACCGCAGCCTCGATTCGACAGAAAATCACCATGGAATCTACAACTCTCGCCCCACAAATAAAAGTCGCCGCTCCGCAGGAAGACGACCAGCTGTTCGCTCACGACCCGAACGTGGTTACTCGTATCGCGGACATGAACCTGCATTACGCGCCGGTCGATACCGGCATGACCTATGTCGTCCTTCCGGCATACAACGAAGCAGACGGACTGCCGATGCTGTTGCAGCGAATTCGACGTGTGTTCTCTGACAACCGCAAACCGTATCACGTGATCGTTGTCGATGATGCGAGTTCCGATGACACGCCTGAGATCGCGATCGAATATTCTGAGGCGATGCCGGTGTCGCTGGTTCAGCATATCAAGAATCAGAACTTGCCGGGCGCACTTCGCAGCGGTCTCACTGCGGCCGTCGGGTTGGCGAAAGAAGGCGACGTCATCGTGACGATGGACGGCGACGACACGCATCCGCCGGCATTCATTAATCCGCTGCTGCAGAAAGTCGAAGAGGGCTACGATGTGGTCACCGCATCGCGTTACCAAAATGGCTCACGAGTCGTTGGAGTTCCAGGCTATCGCGTGTTGATGACTCATGGTGCAAAACTTCTGTTCCAACTGATCATGCCGATCTCTGGCGTTCGTGACTACACCTGCGGCTATCGCGCGTATCGATTCAACGTACTCAAGGAAACAATGGATCACTATGGCGACGAGTTCGTCAGTGAGAAAGGATTTTCGTGTATGGCCGACGTGCTGTTGAAGATGCGAAAATTCAAATACGTATTTGGTGAAGTTCCGTTCCTGTTGCGTTACGACCAGAAACAGGGCTTGAGCAAAATGAACGTGGGCCGGACCGTCAGCTTGACCTTGAAGCTTCTGCTGAAGCGACGATTTGGCGGATATTAACAGCTGCCCAAAAGTTGAATCGACTGTTTCGACCGTTGCCGCATGAGGCTTGCGCGAGCCTGCGTTGCGAACGTACGGCATCGCGCGATTACACTCCAATTTGAAAGCCAAGCAGCATTGGCTGCGGTTTTCAACTCAAACTTCCACGCACACCTTCGACCTCACCATGAACGCTCAAACTCTTTCAACTCCGAACTCAACACCAGCCCCAGCCTCCGATGGCAAGAAATGGGCGATTGTCGGCGGCGGAATGCTGGGCCTGACGTTGGCGATGCGGATGGCGAAACAAGGCCACGATGTGACGCTGATCGAAGCCGCTCCGGTACTCGGCGGATTGGCGTCGGTCTGGAACCTCGGCGACATCGTTTGGGATCGTCACTATCACGTGACGCTGCTGTCGGATTCGCGGTTGCGAAATTTGATCGCGGAGATCGGCCTGGAAGACAAAATGAAATGGGTCGAAACCAAAACCGGGTTCTACACCGGCGGAAAGTTTTACTCGATGTCGGACACGAAAGAGTTTCTCTCGTTTCCGCCGCTGAACCTGATCGAGAAACTGCGGCTCGGCGGAACCATTTTCTACGCATCGAAGATCAAGAACTGGAAGCGTCTTGAGAGAATCACGGTTGAGAAATGGCTGCGCCGCTGGTCGGGCAACAGTGTCTTTGAAAAAATCTGGGAACCCCTGCTAAAATGCAAACTCGGTGAAGCCTACAAAAAGACGGCCGCTTCATTCATCTGGGCTCACACCAGCCGCATGTACAAAGCCCGCCGCACGGGGCTGAAGAAAGAAATGTTTGGCTACGTCGAAGGCGGCTACCGGACGATCATTGAGCGAATGGAAGAACAACTTCAGCAGCTTGGCGTGAAGATCAAAGCCGGTTGCCCGACTTCGAAAGTCGAAAAGGGCACCGACGGGCAATTCACGATTGAGTTTGCCAACGACGAACCCGATGCGAAATTTGATCGCGTAATCATGACGACTCCGAACGCAATTCTTGATCGCGTCTGTGTTGATCTGAGCGTTGAAGAAAAGCAAAAATTTAGCAACGTCAGCTATCTTGGAATCGTGTGTGCATCGTTGCTGCTGAAAAAGCCGCTCTCGGTTTACTACGTGACCAACCTGACCGACGACTGGGTTCCGATGACCGCTGTGATCGAGATGACTACGATCGTGGATCCGCAGGAGTTGGGCGGCAATTCAGTCGTTTACTTGCCGAAGTACGTTCCGGCCGAACACGAGATGTTCGAAAAGTCTGACGAGGAAGTGAAAGAAAGCTTCCTGTCGGCACTGGAGCGAATGTATCCGGAGTTCACGCGTGACGATGTCCTGGCATTTGAGATCTCTCGAGTCCGTAACGTGATGGCGATCCCGACGCTGCGTTACAGCGAGAGTTTGCCCGAGATGAAGTCTTCGGTCGACGGACTGTACATTGTGAACTCGTCGTACATTCTCAAGGGCAACCTGAACGTGAACGAGTCGATCACGATCGCAGAAGACGCGATGGAAACCGTGCTGAAGTCCGAGTTGCAAACAACCGTCTAACGACTGAACACCTACGGACGAACGCTTTGGCTCGTTCAGCACCCCTGCACACGCCAACCGTCCACGGCGAGATTGGCCGCAGCCCGTGATTGCATCCGCCCAGCCCGTCGTCAGACCGTTGCCCTTGCACACGGCGCACAAAACAAGCCCCTGCCACTCGCGCAACAAAGGCTCGCTTGCTCTTTAGCCTGTTCCGCAACTAGATCACGCCGCCATGCGTGTTATACGGGTACATGTGATTCGGCTGGTCCAACAACCAGAATCGGTGCCATTCCTCGCGAAGCTGTCGCAATTCTTCTGACGTGTACATCAATTGTCGGGCTCGAACTGCTGGATCGGCGTCGTACGCTGCAAGGAAGCAACCTGTGCTATTGCTGAGTGAAACTGCCAACAGCGCCGCAAAAAGTAATCGACGCATGTCCTATCCTCCGTGATGTATTTGAAAAGTTCGACCCAGTGACTGGCAAGCCATCAAGCTTTGCCTGTCCATTTCTTCGGCACCAGCGGCAGCGAAAGTTTAATCGGCACACACTAAATATTCGATAAAGTTTCACAGCGAGGTAAATGCTGGCAATTCCTAACGCCAAATCGTCTCGTTGCGAGCCGTCGGAGCCGCCTTTTCCTGTGCCTGAGCGTCCGGGCGATAGCGTCGCCCGACTTTCATCTGTTTCGCGTACCAGCCTTCATTGAGCGAAGCCAAACGGCCATCGTCCGCGACGTCGGATGCTGCACTGGCGGTTGTCGCGCGAGGCAATTGGCTGTGCTGATTGAGCTTGGAGCCAAAGTCTGAACGCGGGCCAACGTTTGCACTTGCCAGCATGGTTTGGTTCGAAGGAACGGCTTTCTCGATGCTCCCGTCAGCAACCCAACGCTCCCACTTCACCTGTAAGTCTGAAAGGCTGTCATATCCGTAGAACTGTTTCGTCGCCCGGTTCCAGGCGTTCAACTCTCGGCCCGGCTGCTCCATGTCCATTCCGGCTCGAACGTAGTCCAGGAAATGCCTCCGGCCTTTTTCCATGATCAGAAATTTGGCCACGCTATAACCCTGAGCGTAAAGCGGCAGAATATCCTGCGGGTAATCTCGCATCGTAAACATGCGGTTAAACGGAATGCCGCGAGAAGGCTGCGACGTCAAGAAATGAATCAGCATCCCGTGGTTTTTCTTCTTTTCAGCCACGTGCTCGACCGTTGTGCAAGCACCTTCGTCTGCCCAGCGTGGCAGGGGTCGGCGGAAATGGGTCGCGAAGATCGTGTGAGTGACTTCGTGAGGCAATACCGAATCCAAAAGCCGTTCAGGAGTGCCGAAAATCTTCATATCCCAGCCAGTCGGCTCGCCACGTTGCTGGCCGTTGTACATGAACGCAAAACTGGTTTCGCCACCCGCGTGAGCCGCCAGCTTCACCTGAATCGGGCATTTTTCCGACCAGGTTGGCAGGGCTTCGCCAATCCACTGGATCGCGAGCTCTTTGCGAAACCGTTCGGCTTCGTTACCAACTTGCCGGGCGAAGGCAGGGTCTGGAGCGACCACGGTAAAGTTCTCGGTGGCAAAACGGTACTGTTGCTGAGCCAATCCTGAAGCGGCCAAAACCGCAGTGAAAAACACTGCGGCACAAATACGAAAGCAATATCGCGACATCGTTTCCATCCATGGAGATTCGAAGTCCGCATCTTTGCGGGTAAACCGATACGCATCCCAGCCGATTTGGTTCGGCCCTGCGATTTTCCGCGACAGTAACATAACCCGGCACGCTGGCCCTACCCCATTCTCGATCTGATTCGGCGCTCGATTGTTGTCTCAGGCCTGTATCAATTGCCTTTTCTGATTTATGATTGCGTACAGGCGAACCGTTTTCGGAAATCGCCCTCCTGCTTTTGACAGCAGTACTGGAGGATAAGCGAATGGCTAGCAGGCTGATTCGAAATCAGTTGCCCTCACGGGTTGCGGGTTCGACCCCCGTGTCCTCCGCTGTTTTCTATTTACCGCAGAAATCGACGCTGAAAGTGCTTTGGCCACGGTCAGCGGACGAGGCCACGAATCCCTTGTCTCGATCGATTCCGCAAAGGAATCGTCACCTCGCCCACGACAACAAAGCGGGGTTGCTGCGGAAAATTCAGCATCCAATTTGCTTCAGCCTGGATCTAGCCCCGACGACCCCCATGCAAACGATTCCGGCTGGAATCACGAGCAGCAACGCGACGTCGAAATCACCAGCGGCCAAACCGAGGCCACTTCGCTGCTACCGAAAGTCAACATCGCCATTAACGACCAGCCTGCCGCAGTCGCCGAGTTCTGCGCAGGACCGATCGCTCAGTTGCCGGAGTTTCTGTCGCCGATGGCGCGCCACTTGCTGCTCAAACAGCTAACGGAGCTTGGAATGGGACGAGGATCGTCGACCTCGCCGAAGCCATGAATATCTGCAATCTCACGACGAGCACGATCAAATTCAATATCGTCTTCGCCGCGAAATACAATATGTTTGGAATGACTGCCGCTGCTATGGGCTGGCTTCATCAAGTCGCTGCAGCAGTGTTGATACTGGTTGACAGTCTAGCCGTGACGATTCGATCGACGCGAATTATTGACTCGAAAACTGACAAAGTAGCACGGCGGCCACTCCCGTGAACGGGTATTCGCTCACCGCAATCAAACCAAAGGAATCATGCAATGAAAACGAAAACGAAAATCCCAAGCGCTGGCGACTTGATGAATGCGCATGTCCACACAGTTTCGCCAGAACTGGCTTTAAGCGAACTGATCGAATTCTTGTTGAAACATGAAATCTCGTCGGCTCCAGTCGTTGAAACTCGCGACGGCAAGAACATTCTGATTGGATTCATCTCCGAACAGGATGCCCTCAAGCAACTGACTGATGAGATGTTTTATCAACTGCCCGAGCCCGAACAAATGGTCAGGGCCTGTATGAAACGTCATCCCGTTTCAATTACGCCTGACGTCGACATCTTTTCGACCGCTTCATTGTTCGTCAGTCACGGCTATCGTCACGTTCCCGTCGTCGACGAAAAGAATCAACTGCTTGGAATCGTCAGTCGCCGCGACGTGCTAAAGTCAATGAAACCTTTTCAAGCGGCAGCAGAGAAAGCGCATGACATGGAGTTCTTCCCGCCCAATCTAACGGAGATCATCAACCATCGTTTTATTGTGTCGAATTAGAGAACTTTCAAAACGGTGTTGAAATCTGCTGGGGGGAAATCACGGTGCTCTATTTTGAAAGATGTCGTTGACACCCATTCGACCGCTTAGGCCACGGAACCACTGGCTCAACCAATTTGCAGCTTACTTGGAGAGATTCCATGAGCGAACGACCGACAATAACCGGAATGCGACACGTCTCGCTGAACTTTAGCAATTTCGACGCGACGCTGACTTTCTATACCGAGGTGCTCGGCATGCAGGTTGAATGGCAACCGGACGCCGACAATGTATTTCTTACTTCCGGCGATGACAATTTCGCGTTACAACGAAGAACTGACGTCGAAAACGATGAGTCAGAAACACGACTCGACCACATTGGATTTTTCGTTTCGAACGCTGCAGAGGTCGATCGCTGGCACGACTTCATGAAACAGGCAGACATTGCTATTGAACGAAAGCCCAAAACGCATCGCGACGGATCAAGAAGTTTCTTTGTTCGCGATCCAGACGGAACCTTGATTCAAATGCTCTATCATCCTCCGCGAGTAAGTCAGCTTGGCTGAGGTTGAAGGCGACTAATTGGCGATTCGTAACGTTGCTCCTTTTAAGATTCCACCCTTTTCAACATGACCAACTTGCTTCTGGTTCGAATCGTCTTCATAGACAAAATGACGATGTGTTTCCGTCGCAGGCTGTGTCAGTTTTCCGACTGCATCCCGTGCATAAATGCCTACCAGCGTTCCGGATATTTTCGGCATGGCTTGCTCGAACGGTTTCACTTCAGCCGGCAGCACCTGTTGTTGCATCCGAGCATGAACAGGGCACGCCCCGTTAATTACGTGCAGGTGCAGGTCGCTGAAATCCCCTTCCACTGTAAACAGGAATGGCTTGTCAGTACTCACACCTGACGCCTCCGCCGATTCTGCCAGAAACTTGTCAAATTCTTCGGCCGCGACATCCTGTTCTACCGCGATATCGTGCCATTGGTTGACATAACTGCCAGCCAGCATGGTTGCTTGCAGTTGATCAGCATCTTCGACAACAGATTTCAATTGACCTTGATCATCTACAATCGAGACGGTCAATTCGCCATCAACAATAGCGGCTTCACCCTTTAATCCTTCCAGTGCGGCCACGGCATAACAGTGCGGCTGTTTAACCAGTTCTGCAAACCGGACTCGACCCTGGTCCTGCTGATCACCGATCGCTTCGCGCATCGAACCATATTGAATGATGTCGGGATTGTGTGAAGACTCGGTTTGCTGATCGCTTTCGGTCGTGGATGGCCCACAACCAGAAAGTCCCAATATCGAAATCAAGAACAGGCCTGGAATCATCTTGAATTTGTACATGGTGCTCACTTTTGACAAAGTTAAATTTTAGGTTTCAATACCGGCCGCCAATTTATATGCTTTCATGAATCATCGACCGGTTGAATGAATGAACAGAGCAAGTGCCGGCCCAAACCTATGACTTGAGGCAACAGGCCAATGCACCGCAACAGTCTTTGTTCGCAAGCATTTTGCGAACTGAGTGAATATTGTTTTCTGAATTGTCATTCTGCTTACACCTCCTGCGTGAACGACAGGCAAACAGGTTGCCGCTGTGCGGATGGGAGGCGCGCCACTACCGTAACCGCCCAGACAAAGTGCACGTCTTAAAGGCCATAATTCGAACGGCCGCTTTTCCAATTGCGTGGATCCATCCACTCCCTTGTCGAGATTGATCCAAGCTCGCCAGTTCTTATCGTCCACACCCGGGAAGTTCAGGCGAAAATGGCTACACTGACTAAATACCGAACTACATCGCGGCTTCAAGCGAATGTTTGAGAGCCGTCACGTGAGCCATTGCGACGTGATGGTGCTTCTTGATTCGCTCGTGGGCTTTGCGTTGGCTTTCGAACTTTTTCGACTCTTCGGCGTGGCCACCAAGCAACGCGTCATCCAGGTCTGAGTCCGCGTGATCTCGAAGGCTCGCGGCGAGGTTTTGCTCATGGAATTCCAAACCGCCCTCAATCGCTTCCACCGTATCCGCATGATCGTTGAGTGCTTTTTGATGCAGCCGAATCAATTCGGCAATCTGTTCGATTTGTTCAAGCGCTGATTCGTGCTCCGATCTCCATTCCTGAATGTCGAACTTCCACATTGAAATATCGCTTTGCCAGTGTCGATGGTCAGCATGCAGTTCGGCAGGGGATTCAACTTTTTGAGTCATTTTTCTTCTCGCTGTTTGTTTTCGAAGTAAGCAATAGACGGCCGCCAATGATGGCGTTGCGAAAGCTCAAACTGCAATAGCCGTGCCAATAGCAAAGGTGAACTCCAGCGATGATTGTTCCAGCGATCATTGCTGCGCTGGAAGCTCAACCACGACTCGTGCAAACTGAAAGTGTGCCAGAACGACGCAAGACACACTTTGTTAGTGCGTTACCGCTCGACCGTCTCGCCTGTCAGCCAAGGGAGCGGATTGCCAAATCGGAACTCGCTTAGTATCTGCATCAAGTGAGTCACATCAGCTGCCTCAACATCAGTCGAATGCGGCTGTCCCATGGGAACCCATGACGACCTTGATCTGGATTTTCGTTTCTGGCATCGAGACGAGCTATATCGCGTTGGTTGGAAGCATGACGCTGATTCTTAGCGACGCGTCGCTGAAAAAACTCGTACTGCCGTTGATTGCTTTTGCAGCTGGATCGCTGATCGGTGGACCGTTCTTTCACATGATTCGGGCCGCCGTTGACGAGATGTTGCAGCTCAGTCTTCGATCAATGTCAACGCGAGAATCGATTCCCAAACTGTGCTTGGAATTGACTGCCATTTGCGAATCAGGTTCACGAAGTCAGTGTTATTGGATGACAGAATCGTGCAGCACTGCCTCCGGCTTACTTCCTGAATGCTAAGGGGCAATTTTGGCTTTCTCTAAACCGCCACCGGACCGTTGGCTGCAATTTTCGCAACTCGGGTTCGATCCTGGCCGTAATTCATGTCCTCGAACCGGGGGAGAAGCTGGCTCCCATGTTTCAAAAACCGTGTACGCGGTTGTCGTCGAGTCAGCTGGAGTCGCGAGCCGAACGAAGAATTGCTTCTTGCGTTCGTGCGTAAAGGCCACACGCCGGCCAACTCCTGTAAAGCTGCGTCAGTCGGCAACGAGGATTGGCAAGTTCTGTCACCCGCACACTCGCAGGATGCTTTCGACGAATCATCCCTTTCGCCTAAGTCGTTGCATGCAAACGGTTGTGGATTTCAGTACAGGGCTTCCCCCTGACTCCGCTCTTTTCGATTTCCTGCAGAAATGAATATTGAAAAAGCCTGTTGCCACGGTCAGCAGAACGCATGACCAATGCAACGACGCAATGCCTCGCATCCGTGGGCTTCTCGCCCCGGTTTCTAAGCGAGGCTCTGCTTTGTTACCCCAGTCAATTTTTGCACTTTCTGAGTTCACGGGGCATCAACAATTCAGTCGACTACACGGAGATTTGGGAAAGGGCAGGCAATTTGTTTTTAGAACTTGCGAGCAGTTCGCGCCTGTGTCCCGAGGAGAGACGAAGTCAACTTTTACGCAACGTCCTGATCGAATCGCTGGCTTGTTGTAGGACATCGGTTGGGTCAAGCCCCTGCTTTAAACACGCTGTCTCCAGTGACTTGCCACCACAGCAATAGTCGATGCCCATCTTTTGAAACAAAGCTAACAATATCGGGTACTCGATTAACCAATCGGGCACGCTGGTTGCCAAGTCACAGTTGATGCTGGCGTCCAAATTACAACATTCGGGAAACGGTTCCCAAAGCTCGATTCGATGACCTTCAGGGTCGTGGAAATAGAGCACATTGCTGTTCCACCTCGGCTTGATCCCGGCAGTTTGGATTTCTCGCGAATCAAGCTGGCGTTTGATTTGCGGCAGATTCTCGACTTGCCAACTGAGCGTAACGCCTTGTCCTTGCACG
Source organism: Mariniblastus fucicola (assembly GCF_008087665.1). Taxonomy (GTDB): domain Bacteria; phylum Planctomycetota; class Planctomycetia; order Pirellulales; family Pirellulaceae; genus Mariniblastus; species Mariniblastus fucicola. The sequence goes on along the minus strand of NZ_CP042912.1, from coordinate 2,985,978 downwards.
TGTTCGATTGTCGCTCTGGCAGCGTTGGCAATACTGAGAAACGACGAATCAGCAATCTTGAATTCAACAAACCAGTCGTTCTCGAAACTTGCCGGCAATCCAATCGCTTCTCGATAAAACAGAACGGTTTCCAACCAACGCTCGCAGTAAAGGATCGTATTTGTGCGACGGGCTTCCAACACTTGTCTGTCTCCTTGAATTTACACATCGGCGTTCGCCCCGGTTTTGAAACACGGTATATTTACGTTACACCATCACCACAGCACGTGGCAACAAGATGTATGCATTGAAATATGCCTGTTTCGAGCAGCTCCAGAAAAGCCAATCGCTCGCGGCATTTCGCCTACGCGTATCCGGGGGTATCCGGGGTCAGTGAAGCTTTCGCCAGTTCGCTTCGAGATCCGGACGCTGCGACCCCGGAAAACTGCCACGACGGCCCTGTAGACGGATACGAACCGGCGTTCGCACCAGGCAAGATAACTATCCTTGATGTCATAAATGCTTTACGCTCTCCGAACGAATCAATGCCTGTCTGTTGGATCTGAACTCGCACGCCAAACCGCTGTCCGTTCCAGCCAATTTACTCACCACGATGCATCATAATTTTGACGGCGTGGTAAGCGTTGGATGGTAGTAAAGTATGGGCGTCGGAAGTTTGCTGCGAGAACTGCAGCATCAATCAGTTCGGAGTTGAGAATGGAACCAAGCAAAAAGACTGACTCTCAGCCCGAAATCCGGGATAGTGAATTGCCTCTCGACGTAGTGAAGCACAACGAAATGCAAACGAGCAACCAGCGTCAGGGACGCAGAAGAATTCCCCGATTTTTCTGGTTGGCGTTCATTCCTTTATTTCTGTTCACAGGAGGAGTGATTGGGATCTACGTTCAACCTCCACCGCTACGTTACTTCCTGAAAATAACCGGACTACGACCCGGCGGTGGCACAAGTAATCCGATCGCAGTTCCCGTTGAGCAGGATGCAGAATCGGAACCTGAACAGGCTACGATTCGAACCGTCGTCGCGTTGGGACGGCTAGTTCCGGAGGGCAAAGTAATCACTATCTCGCCGCCATTTGGTGCTGGCGACGCACGAATTGACGAAATCAAAGTCGAAATTGGCAGCCGGGTTGAACGTGGGGAAACACTGGCTCTGCTCGACAATCGCGCCAGTCTCGAATCTGCTGTGGCGTCGGCCGAAGCCAATGTCGCACTACAGCGAACGGCCCTTGCCCAGACTCGAATGACGATTGGTGCAGGGCTCGGCGAGGCGCAAGCAGCACTTGATCGCGCCAAGGCTGGCGAAGCATTGGCCTTGCAAGAATACAAACGCATGAAGAACTTGCGCGGACAAAATGCAGTCTCTCAGTCAGAGCTGGATCAGGCGTCTGCGGAATTTTCGCAATCGCGAAAGGATGTTGCCATGGCAGAAGCAACGGTAACACGTTTCACAGCACAGGAAATGGAAACGCAACCTGACGTGGCCGTCGCAAAGCGGAAACTTGATGCGGCCATCGCCGACTTGAATCGCGCCAAACATGATTTGGCTCGAGGCATTGTGACAGCGCCGGTCACCGGAACGATCCTCGACATCTACGCTCGCCCCGGTGAGAAACCGGGAACCAAAGGCATTTTGGACATTGCCAATGTGCAACGGATGACGGCTGAACTGGAGGTTTACCAGTCCGAGATTGGGGTTATCGCTGTCGGTCAACACGTTGAGCTCTCAGCAGATCCACTTACAACTTCACTTTTTGGAATTGTTAGCGAGATTGGATTTGCGGTTGAGCGTCAAACAACCATTCGCGATGACCCGGCAGCCAATACTGATGCTCGTGTTATAAGAGTAACGGTCAATCTCGACGCCGATTCCTCGAAACGTGCAGCACGGCTCACGAATCTTGAGGTTACTGGTCGGATCGCTGTTGAGGATGCGCAGTGACCAGAATCCTTTCTCGTCTATTGGGACGATTGCCGCTTGGCTGGTTGCAACTTGTTTCCAACAGGTTGAGATTCGCTGCTGCTGCGGCAGGTGTCGCGTTCGCAGGGATTCTGGTTTTCGTTCAACTTGGAATGATGGGGGCATTCAGCGAGGCCATTCGTGTTACCTACAGTGGTTTCGAAGCAGACGTCATGATTTCGGCTTCGGATGCAACAGGAATCATGGACGGTTCCAACGTCGCGAGTCGTCGTATGTATCAGGCGTTAGGAGTGCCCGGTGTCACTGAAGCCTGCCCACTGTTTGTGGGAATGACGAAATGGCAAAACGACAACGGAACCAATATTGAATTCAATACGATTGGAATTGATCCGGCCCGACAGTCATTTATTGGCACGGCTATCGGCAATGTCAACTCTCTCAAGCTCGCCAACAACGTGTTGCTTGATCGACGCGCCCGAGGAATGGAGTCGGGGCAGCTTTCGCAAGCGACTCTTGATAGCCCGTTGGTTTTAGAAGCCAACAATCAGCAGCTGGCCGTTGTAGGAACCGTTTCGTTTGGCGGCGGGTTTTCAGGCGATGGATTTATGGTTGTGTCAGACCAGACGTTCATGCGTCTTTTTCCTGCCCGATTTTCCGGTGCGCCGAATCACATCCTGCTCAAAATTGGCAAGGGCGAGGATCCGGGTATCGTCGTCGATCGTATTCGCACCGCACTGAATGCCCAATCGCTGGAAATCCGCACCATCGAAGCTGCAATTGAACAAGACGTCCAATACCAGACAACTGTTCGGCCAGTCGGGCTGATTTTTGGCATGGGAGTCATCATTGGAATCATTGTTGGCATTGTGATCGTCTACCAGATCCTATCCACTGACGTAGCGGATCATCTTCGAGAATATGCCACCTTCAAGGCAATGGGTTATGACCAGCGGTACTTTCGCAGCATCATTTTCGAGGAAGCAATCATATTAGCGATCGCTGGTTTTATCCCGGCTTTACTGGTCGCACTCGGCATCTATACCGTCATGGCCGAAGCAACGGGATTGCCGATCGCGATGAATCTCGCGCGTGCCGCGGCGGTTTTTGTGGGCACGGTTGGCAGCTGTGCTTTGTCTGGAATGATTGCGATGCGAAAACTGGCGAACGCAGATCCGGCTGACCTTTTTTAAATATTGCCTTTGTTCAGATCAAATGAAAACGAACACACAACTTGAGCCCCGATCTGCGAATACGACGTCGGCAATTGTCGTCGATGGATTGAACCATTGGTTTGGCTTGGGGGAGGCTCGGTTTCAGGCGTTGTTCGACATCAACTTAAAAATTAAGCGAGGTCAACTCACGATTCTCATGGGGCCATCAGGTTCCGGCAAAACCACGTTGTTGACGTTGGTCGGTTGTTTGCGAGAGATCCAGGATGGCCACGTCCAGTTGTTGGGCCAGGAGTTGCGAGGTGCTGCCGACAGACAGCTCAACGGTTTGCGTCGGAGACTGGGGTTTATCTTTCAAGCCCACAATCTTCATGAAAGCCTGACAGCGATGCAAAATGTCCGAATGGGGCTTGAGGTGCACGGGGCATTGAATCGAAAAGAATTTGATCGTGCATCAGCTCACATTCTCACTCAACTCGGTTTGGGCGAGCGGCTAAGTTACATGCCTGCGAAGCTGTCTGGCGGTCAGAAACAAAGAGTCGCCGTTGCACGAGCGTTGGTAGGGAACCCGTCAATCATCTTCGCGGACGAACCGACCGCTGCACTGGACAAGGATTCAGGGGTGAAGACAGTGCAATTGCTCAAGCGTCTGGGAGAGGTTCGAGGAACGACGACCGTGATGGTCACACACGATAACCGAATCCTGGATCTCGCTGACCGCATTTTAAAACTGGAAGACGGACGAATTGTGGAAGACAGTGGATAGTCTGGCCGCTGCCACTTCGGCCACCCGTGATTCGTCTGGAATCGCACTATGTCCACAATGCCCAAGTGCGGCGACTAAATCAGCCGTCACATTCGCGTCCATGCACGCTTTGCGTTGCATTGAAAATCGACCGTCAATCAAAATCCGCGCGCAAGCTATTGCAGTGTGAACCAGTTTTTTTTGAGAACGGTTTCTACTTTGAAAACGTGAACTGCCTGGCATGCATATTAAGGTTTGCACATATCTGCAGCGTGACACTTTGAACATTCAGCAAAGCTTAAACATTGACAGGCGCATCGATCCTGAGTTCCATAGATAAAGTTTCCAATTGTGGAGCTTCGCCAGCGAATGCAGTATATTCAAATCAGGCAAACTCATGGAGCTCACTTAATTTGAACACTTCTACATCCGGCCCTGCCTCTGATACAAGCATTGATGTCCCCGCGTCGTGGGTCAGAACAACTTGTCTCCTACTCTCGACGATCGCGCTCGGTGTCGCAGTATATTTGTACTCAACTTCATTAGCCGAATCCGGGCGGCCGCTTGGGTGTGGAGAGAACAGTGGATGCGCCGAAGTACTTACCAGTCGCTGGTCTCAAGTGTTCGGAATTCCAGTCAGCATCCCTGCCGCGCTCGTTTACGGCGGCGTGTTGGCAACCCTAGCCGGTTTCTCATTTGCTTCGGTGTCGCAACGCTCAGCCCTGTGGTTGGCTGTAACTACGCTGGGAATCGTGCTGATCATGTCCGCGGCCTGGTTCGTTGGATTGCAAGTTTTTCACTTGGAGGCCATCTGCCCATGGTGCATGACCGAACACGGTTTGGGTTGCGCCGTTGGCGTCCTGCTATTGGGTTCAGCAATCAAAAACGTGGGCACGAAGAAGATCGCGCTACCGACAATGTTGGCGTCCATCATGCTGGTGGGCCTGGTGGGTGCCCAATACTTCGGTGAGTTTTCAGGCCCTGAAGCTGAAAGAATGGCGGCTGGAGAGAACGATTCGATTGAAGGCGAAGGTGACTTGCGAAAGATCGTTCTGCTAGACGGAAAGTTTCAGGTCACTCCATCTAAAGTGCCAGTGATCGGCGATCCAAATTCTGAAAACGTCATTGTGGTACTTGCTGATTATTGCTGCCCTCATTGCCGAGCCACGCACAACTATTTGCTTTCGGGCATGGAGAAGTATCCCGATCAGTTCGCGGTCGTCATGTTGCCAATGCCATTGAATTCAGACTGCAACCCGCATTGGGGCGAGACGAAAAAGCGATTTCTGGATTCATGCAAACTGGCCCGTCTTGCGTTGGGTGTCTGGAAAGTCGAACCAGAAAAATTTCTGGAGTTTGACAAGTGGCTGTTCGAAACGAAAACGCCGCGACCGATCGCGGAGGCAACGGCCAAGGCCAAACAGATGGTTGACGCGGCCAATCTGGAATCGGTTCTGGCCTCCGACATTTCAATTGACGAGCTAATCGAAAAAAACGTCAACGCTTACGCCGATAGTGGTGCCGAGCGGATCCCTGTTCTGTTGTCACCCGGGTTTTCTTCTATCGTCGGACGGCCAGGAAGCGAAGAAGAGCTACACGAAATTCTGGTCAGGGATTTCAACCTGAAACCGTAACAACAATTCGACTTGGCTGAAAATTAGCCAACCAAATTAACGCCTAGTGGAGATTTTTTGAGGCAATGTCAGATCATGCGAACGGAAAAATTATGGTGGGCGATGACGATTTGGAAATACTCAAGCAAGCCAGTGAGGGCTATGAAAAATTAAGGCAGGAGATCGGCAAAGTCATCGTTGGCCAAGATTCAATTGTAAGGCCGGCATTGGCGGCCGTATTCTGCCAGGGGCACACGTTGATCATCGGTGTGCCGGGACTCGCGAAAACGTTGCTGGTTCGAACGCTTGCGGAATCACTGAATTGGATGTTCAAACGAATTCAGTTTACTCCCGACCTGATGCCGTCAGACATCATCGGCATGGAACTACTTCAGGAGAACGCGGAGACCGGCGAGCGGGAAATGAAGTTTGTTCGCGGGCCGATCTTCGGCAACGTGATTCTTGCTGACGAAATCAACCGAACGCCACCGAAGACTCAGTCGGCGTTGTTGGAAGCAATGCAGGAATACACCGTCACGAGCATGGGGCGTCAGCATCGTCTGGAAAAACCCTTCGTTGTCTTCGCAACGCAAAACCCGATCGAGCAGGAAGGAACCTATCCGTTGCCGGAAGCACAGTTGGACCGATTTATGTTCAGCTTGTGGGTCGAGTATCCGACGGCCGAGCAGGAAGAAGAAATTGTGTTTTCGACGACAGATGCACGTGACATCAAAGTCGAACCTGTGTTTACGCTGGAGCAAATTCAGGCGTTCCAAAATCTGGTTCGTCGAGTTCCCGTATCGCGACACGCCGTCAAATATGCGGTTGCCCTGGCCCGCGCGACTCGCCCGGGATCGAAAGATGCCGACGACTTTGTGAACAATTATGTTTCTTGGGGTGCGGGCCCGCGAGCCGGCCAAAATCTGGTGCTCGGCGCGAAAGCACTCGCTGTGATCGATGGCCAACCGGCAGTGTCATCGGCACATGTTCGTGAAGCCGCCAAGTGGGTTCTAAGGCATCGCATTTTGCCAAACTATAACGCTGCTGGTGAAGGAATCCGCGACGCGGACATTGTCGATCACGTGCTGAAGCAGACTCGTGAGCCGTCCTACGAACGCTCTTCTTCGGTGTAACGCAACATGGATGATATGGAAACGGACATCGTTTACGCTGAACTGGTTGATCGCAATCGTGATCGCGACGGTTTGAACCGCAAGTACTTTCGCCCGGAAGATTTACGGCGTTTGTCTCACGCTGAATTTTCAAGTCGGCGGGCGATCGAAGGGCTTTACTCTGGCAAGCACAAGACGTTTCAGCGCGGACAGAGCATCGAGTTTCGTGACTATCGGCAGTACTTGCCGGGCGACCCGGTCAATCATGTTGACTGGAAAGTCTACGGTCGTACGGACAAGCTGTTCATCAAGTTGTTCGAGCACCAGGCTGAACTGACGGCACATCTGCTGGTCGATGGTTCGCGGTCGATGGTGTTTAACGGATTCGATGCTCGCGAGGAGCAAGATTCAAAATACGATTGCAGCTGCCGGTTGGCCGCAGCGATAGGATTCCTGATCGCCAAACAACGCGATCGATTTTCGTTCGGCGTGGCGTCTCAAGGCCTACAGGATTTGCAACGCCCGGGCAGCTCGATTCGGTACCTGATCAAAGTGCTGGATTCGATGGAGAAGGCTTCGCCAAGCAGCATGGCTGATTTTCCTGCCGCGATTGACGAGCTAATCAAGTTTTCGAAGTCCAGAGATATGCTATGCGTGTTTTCTGACTTGTTGGACATGTCAGATGAGTTTTTGAAAAAGTTAAAAATCTGGCAACAGCGCGGCGGTGAGGTAATCGTGTTCCACGTGCTGCACGATGAAGAAATCACTTTGCCAGAAGGGCTTTCGGATGGTCAGTTCATTGACTCAGAGAGTGCCGAACGAGTTCGCGTCGATGTCAAAAGCGTTCGGGACCAGTATGCCCTTCAAATGTCACAGTTCATCGCGGACTGCCGTTCCCGGTGTAGCAAACAGGGTTTTGACTACAATCTGGTCCGCACTTCGGACCACTACACCAAAGTTCTGCAACGTTACTTTGCGCGGCGAGCGGATCGATTGACGGCTCGCAGCAGTAACACGAGCGCCGACCACTCATCCAAGGCGGTGTAGCGAATGATCCAATGGACAACACCGCTGATGCTGCTTGGGCTGGGACTGTTGGCGATGCCTGTTATTGCGCACCTGATGAATCGCCGATCGCGAACGACCTATTTCGTTCCGACCATTCGCTTCCTGAAGCAATCGAACGCCCAACAAAACCGGCTGATTAACCTGAAGCGATGGTTGCTGCTTCTTCTCAGAACCGCCGCGATCGCCTTGATCGTTTCCATGTTCGCGCGTCCGGTTTGGTGGCAAGGTAACGCTCCGTCTCCCAAAAAAGACGCCGTTGCGATGGTTGTCGTGATGGATGCGAGCGTTTCAACCTCTCGGCAGCTTGGGAACGTGGAGCTGTTTCAAAAGATGAAGGCCTCCGGCAATCGCGCTTTGAATGAGCTGGAAGTCGGACGCGATTTTGCAAATATCGTCATGGCGAAACGCGTGCCGAAAATGCTGCTGCGGAATTTATCGCTCAACACCGACGAGCTAAAACGACAACTGGAAGCAGAGTCCTGGTCGTACGAACAGGCCGACATGGAAGCGGCGATCGCCGAAGCCGTTGCTCAATTGGCGGCTCATCAGGGACAAAAATCAATCGTTGTCGTTTCGGATTGGCAGAAGACGAATTGGCAAAACGCGTCTGGCAAATCTTCGATCGAAATCCCGGACGATGTGAAAGTCAGTTTTGTGGATTTGGACATCGACGAAAATTCGAACGTCGCGTTGTCGGCTGCCAGTTGCCAACCGCCAGATCCAATCGACGGACAGAAGATCCAGGTTTCCGTTGAAGTCAGCAATTTTTCTGATCGTGTTCGCCAGGTTCCCGTCCGACTGGCAAGTGGCAGCGTACAATTGGGCGAACAATTGATCAAATTGGAGCCACGACAATCGAGAGTCGTCTCGTTTCCCGTGCAGTTCGATTCGCAGCGGATGGAGGCGTTCACCCTGAAGACAAGTTCTGACGGGCTCACGGCGGACGATGTCGCATACACCGCGCCGTTCTCGCCGCGGAGGATCCCGCTCACTGTCATTACCGATGATCAGCCAGACGAAGCAGGTACAGCGACCTGGTTCTTGGAACGAGCGATCCTGCCGTTCGACAGCCAAGCCGATCGATACGCGGTGCAGTCCCTCGCGGTCAAAGACGTCCGTGAAAATCGACTCGTCGGGCAGGAGATCGTGGTCGTAGGCTACGTCACCCGGTGGAACCCTGATGCCGCCAAGCTTCTGATCGAGTTTGTTCGCACTGGCGGAAAGCTGCTCTACTTGTGCGGCGAAGGTGACGTTGCAAATCAAATTCAGCAGATCGAATCCCAGGCCACAGAAGCCTTCTTCCCGTTTCAGCTAACGCAGTTGAATCGCTTCAAGAAATTTGATGAAACGCTGTACGTGTCCAGCGGCAAGTGGCGTAGTCGGTGGTTGAGAGATTTCGACTTTCAAAGCCAAATTGCATTGGCCGAAGTTCGTTTTCAAAACGTTTGGGGAACATCGAAGCAGCAAGACGACGCCAATATTGTGTTGCAGTATTCAGATGGTCGCCCAACGCTGGGCGTACGCAATTTTGGTACGGGCACCATCGTGCTGGCCAACCTTAGTCCGGCGATCCGGTTCAGCGAGTTCGGAAAATTTGGCTCATTCGCAGCCCTCGTTCAAATCGTAATTCGCGGTTTGAATGAGGACGCAGAAAATTCGTCGCGGAAGATTGTCGGAGAGCCAATTGTTTTCCCGATGCCTGAAGATTCATCCTCCGGCGAACTGGATTGGTCAGTCGTCGGCCCGGAAGAAACCGATCTGTCTCCGATCCTGTCGGACGGTGGGCGTTCGGTTCTGGTGAGTAACACCAGCACACCGGGGCTGTATCAACTGAAGGTCGGCACGACGTGGAGTCAATCCGCGGCCGTGGAAATTGAGCGTGACGAAAGTGACCTCACCGCCATGAACCTTGATGAGGTTCAGAACGCCATTTCAGCTGTCGAAGCACGTACGGCAACAAGCGATGGTTTTGCGATCAGCCTTTTCGACAAAGGGTCGCCGCTGTGGGGATGGGTTGCGTTGGGAGCGTTGGGTTTGATGTCGATGGAGTCATTGATGTTGGGTTGGTGGAAGCGATGATGGATAGCATGCAACTGTTGTCGGTCGTTTGGCGGCCGATATTCGTCACCGGCTGGATCTGGGTTCTGGTTGCGCTGGCAGTCGCACTGTCCGTTTTCGCCTACGCACGAGTCTTCGACAAGTTTCGGTACAAAAGCCTGTTACTGATGCTCAATCGCCTGTTTTCGATTCTGCTTGTTTCCATCATCCTGTTCGGTCCGAGCAAGTTGCTAGAGACCGAAAGCGTTGACCGAAAAGGAGTTTTGCACATCCTGACTGACGTTTCGGAGTCCATGACCACGAAAGAATCGAGCGGCAAAACTCGACTGGAACACGTTCACGAAGACTGGCTGACAAGATCGGCGTTGCGCGAGATGGCGGAGAATTTCGATGTCCATCTGTATCAGTTTGCGGAAAAGCCAAGGCTGCTGGGTTCGACGGGAGACAGCGGATCGATTCAGATCGCGAAAAACGAAGACACTTTTCTCATCCGTTCGGCGACCGAGGTTTTGAATGGCCGGATGGCTTCTGGCAGCAATCAGGCGATGTTGATTCTGAGCGACGGGATCGACAGTGAAGAGGCCTCAGTCGACCAGCTTGGAAAATTTGCACAGGCCAAAGGAGTTGCGGTTCACACGGTGGCCTTTGGTAGCGATGCGATTTCACGAGACATGGCGATCGTCGCGGCAGCGAAACAGCAATACCTGTATCCAAATGAGTTGGGCAGCATTGTCGCCAAGATCTATCAGGTCGGCCTGGGTTCGAATCGGACGATGCTGAAAGTCCAGCAGGGCGAGGAAACCAAGACGGTTCCGATCGACTTCAAAGGGCGCGGCGTGGTTCAGGTCGAGATTCCTGTCCAGCAGGAAAAAGCGGGCCAATACGAATACAAGCTTTCTCTCAACGCGATAACTGGCGAAATTGAGCTGGCCAACAATGTTCACTCATCTTTCGTCCGGGTTCAACCTCGCCGAATGCAGGTGCTACTTTTGGAAGGTGCGCCTTTTTGGGACACGAAGTTCATTGCCCAGTCGCTTCGACAAGACGAACGAATTGAGCTGACTCAGGTTTCACAAGTGAACCGACGGAAACGATTGACGATCGTGACGCGTGGAGAAGAAGAACAGACCCAACCGGTTTCCGTTCCAGAAACACTGGATGATTGGGCTCGGTATGACGTGGTCGTGTTTGGCCGTCAGATCGAGAATCTGATTTCGCCAGAATCGGCGAAAGAACTGGTTGAGCTATACGAAACGTCCGGCATCAATATCGTCTGTTCGCGAGGACGACCGTATGGCTCCGACGGCCCGGGAGAATCGATCGGTGCAGCGTTGATGAAGATCGAGCCAGTGGCGTGGTCGGGAGAAAAGTTTCCCAAGTGCGAGATCGAGTTGACGATGTTCGGACAGATGACTCGCTGGTTCGCGCCAACAAAAATGGGCCTGGACGTCGAGACCGCGGTTAGGCGTTTGAGTGGATTTACTTCGGGCGACATCGTTGAAAGCGTGAAACCGAATGCCCGAATTTTGGCGGAAACCGTTGCCGGACCGAACGTCGCCGCTGCTCAGCCAGCTTTGCTGACGTCTTCAGGAGGCGCCGGCTCGTTCGTCACCGTCGCTGGCGAAGGGTTTTGGAAATGGAGTTTGCTGTCCAGTGAGGACCAGGACCTTGTAGGGTTCTACGATGCTTTCTGGTCAAACATGATTCGCTGGCTGGTGGTCGGTGGTGACTTCCAGCCTGGCGAGAAAGCTTCAATGAAGTTAAGCAAATCTTCGCTGCGTGTCGGCGAAGAGTTAACAGTGGACGTTGCCCTAAAGCAAGCCGCGGCTACGGTTGATCCGCAAATTTTTGTGACCCTTCCCGATGGGCAAACAAAACCGATTGCGTTGACCCCGGTTGCAGGACGCAATCCGCGGTTCCGGGCAAAGGTCCTGGCAGATCAGGGCGGGATTTACGAGATTCGATTAAATGCGCCGGGTTTGTTAGAGAAAGACCTGAGCCAGAAATTCAGCGCTTACCAAATCAATGTTGAAAAATTGAACACGACAGCCAATCCGATGACGCTAAAAATGATTGCTGGACAATGCGGCGGTGAGTTTTATCAGCCCAGTGAATGTGAAAAGTTTCTTAAACAGGTAAAACTCGATGCAGAAGCCGCCAAAATTCCACCCAAAACGGTCTATATTTGGGATCGGGCATGGCTCATGCTGTTGCTGTCGCTGTCGATCGGAAGCGAGTGGATATTTAGAAGGTACGCGGGATTGATTTGACGCTGTAAATTGAAGCACGAAGTTTGTGTGGGAATACGCTATGAGCGAAACGCAATTACATGAATATCTCCGCGGCACGAATTCCGTTCAGCGGTTTGCAAGCCTGACTCGATTGCTGTTTCTGGGTCTGCTGGGAGTTCTGGTTCTGGTTGCGGCGGCGATAGGCTTTGATGCCGCATTGTCACTGCCGACCTGGTTTCGCGTTCTGGTAGACGCGGGCATTTTGCTGGCTGCGTTTGCTGCGATCATTTACTTTGCTCGAACGTTTCTGTCATTTCGCTTTTTCGGTCATCGCACCGCAAGACGCATCGAAGAGTCGTTGGAGATCGATAACAACGCTTTCGTCAACGCGGTAGATCTTGGCGACGATCAAGCCGTGAACGTGAGCGAACAATTGAAGGCTGAGGTTGTCAGCAAAGGCAACCAACTCAGCCGCGAGTATTCGCCGTTCTCAACAGTCTCGTTCGCGCCGACAGTAAAAGCACTCGTCAGTGCCGGGATCGCCACAATCGCCGTCACGGTGTTTTACTTTGCAGCACCTCAAATGTTTGGGCGCGTGCTGCCTCGGTATCTCGACCCCTTCGGCAATCACCCAGCCTACACTTCGCTGGAGTTCATCGTTACCGTCAATCCAACGGAAGTTGAGTTTGGCCAAACAGCGGATGTGTTCGTTGACATCGAGGGCGCGAATCTTCCCAAGGCCGCGAACTTTGTACGGAAGACCGAGTTCGGAGAAGAAGAGACTCCCATGATGAATTTATCAGAGGGGGAGTTTCATCTCCAATTGTCAGAACTCACCCAGCGAGTCGAGTTCATGATCAAAACCGAACGTGGTGAGAGCCGTTCGTTTGCGATCGATGTGTTGCCAATTCCGACGTTTGAAAAGATCTGGGTTCAGTATGACTATCCCGAGTACACGGGCTGGGAATCTCAGCGTCGATTGTTAACGTCCAACGGCATTCGCGCTCTGGAGCGTTCAAAAGTTACCCTGGAAGTCGAAAGCAACATTTCGCTTGAGTCGGGACAGCTGATCCTGTCTTCAAGTGACGACGGTAGCGAGCCACACTCCATGGCGGTTGCCAGTGGCGACAAGAATCGGGTAACGAACACTTTCGAACTGGAGGATCAAACACAGTTTGAAATGGAATTGCTCGCAGCAAACGGAACTTCAAGCTCCAACAATAGCAGCGGCAAGATCCATGTTACTGTAGACCGACCACCCCAAATTCGAGTCGAAAGCCCTGAGCCTCATGTGATTGCGGTTGAAGGTTCCAAGGTGCCGATCAAGCTGCGGGTCTCTGACGATGTCGGGCTGAAACAATTGACTTTTTATCGATCGATCAACGGCATCGGGCCGTTTGCAAAAGTTCTCAAGAGCCAGTTCGATGAAACTTTTGGCAACGAGACGGTTGAATTTGACCTCGGAGAACTGGGGGCCAAAGCCGGCGATTTGATTACCTATTACGGTAGCATTTCCGACACCTATCCGATTGACTATCCGGGCAGCGAAGAACATCTCATCCTGTGCGAGACGGGCGTTATCCAGGTGATCTCGTTGAGCGACTATCAGGATTTGGCTCGTCGAGAATATCGGATGGATGAAGTCATGGACGAGATTGCCGAATTCAAGGATCGGTTGGCGGAACTGCAGGAGCAGCGCGAAAAGATTCTGGAGGAGCTTGAAGAACTGCAGAACAAGCTTGAGTCGGGAGAGGAACTGACGGAAGAGGAAAAGCAACGCATGGCACAGCTGGAAGCTCAGCTTGAGGAGTTCGCCAAAAAGGCGGCGGCACTTGCCAGGGATTTGAAAGAGCGTGCTGAGCAGGCGCCGATCTATGACTTCGAAGATTCACTTCAGGAACAGTTCAAGGAGTTGGCGGAACAGTTGGATCAGCAAGCCGATGATGCAAGTGCTTTGTCGAAAGCGATGGCCCAAGCGGCGACGGGATCGCCATCGGCTGCTCAATCCGCAATGAAGAAATTTAAGGACAATGACGAACCGTTTGACGCCGAAAGTGAACAGGACCGCGAAGATATGCAGCAGGACCTCGAACGCCTCGCGGGTGCGGAAGACTTGCTACAACAGGTTGCTCGCTTGAAAAGCATTATTGATCAGCAGCGAGAAATCGCGGACCGAATGAAGGAGTTCCAGGCGAAGGATGATCTTACCGAGGAAGAACAACGACGCCTGAAGAAGTTGGCGAAACAGCAAGATCTGCTGAAGCAGGAACTCGTCGACACGATGGAAGAAATTGAAAAAGCAGCGGAGGAGTCCAAGGATGATTTCCCAAAGGCGGCCGCAAGCATGTTGGAGATTGTTGACGCGATCGCAGAATCTGGTGCTCTTGATGATCAACAATCGGCAGCCGAATCCGGCCAGGATCTGGATGGAAAGTCTGCGGCAGAAGCCGCCGAAGAGGCAGCAAAAAAACTGGAAGCTCTGCAATGCGACTGTAATAGCAATTCAATGGGCACAGAGATGGCTCAAGGCGATCGCCCGCTGTCGATTCCTGGCAACAGCATGTCAAAGTCGCTGGATCAACTTGCTCAGTCGATGAAGATTCCTTCGATGAAGGTTGGTAAAGGCGGACGTGGATCGACAGGCTATCGTGGCTCAATTTCGCGAGCATCACTATTCGGGCCACATTCGGAAACCCGGATTCGTGAATCACGACGACGTGGCCGATCAGGAGATCGCAGCAAAGGTGGCTCTGGCGACAAGTCGATCGTTGAGAACGGATTCGCTCCTGAGCAATTGACGCCGGAAGCACGAGGTTCCGAATCGACTGGGCCAGCAAACATGCAGGGTGTACCGAGTGCCTATACTGATCATGCACGAGCTTATTTGAAACGCATTGCTGAAGACGTAAATCCGGACAACGAATAAACAATCGAGGAGATCCTATGATCGAGTACTTACATTTTCACAAAAGACGGTCGACGGTTCTTTTGGCTTTGCTGACCGCGTTAAGCGTCTGCTGCAACGGAGATGCGCTTGCCCAGACGACCACGGGGGAAGTCAAATGTGCGAATCTGATCTATGCTCGCAACAAGACCTCGGTGTGTTTTAGCTCCGACTTCATGGATGACATTAACAACAAGACGAACATTCGCACCGATGGAAAGTTTTCGCCAGTGCGGTTGGAGGACGAAAATCTGTTCGACTATCCCTTCTCGGTCATGACGGGAGAAGGCAATTTCAAGCTAAGCCAGTCACAGCAAGAAAGTCTCAAAAACTATCTGACCGGCGGCGGGTTTGTCGTGGCTTCGGCAGGATGCAGCGACGGCAGTTGGGCGAGCAGTTGCCGCAAGGAACTGAACGGCTTGTTCCCGGAAAACAAGATGAAGAAGCTGGAGATGGACCATCCGATCTTCCACTCCTTCTACGACATCAAGCGTTTGAACTCCGCTCGCAAGGATCTCGAAGGACTCGAAATTGACGGCAAAATCGTACTCGTTTTTTCGTCGGACGGGTTAAACGATTCCGACAATGCCGAGGATGAAAGCTGCTGCTGTTGCGGTGGCAACGAAATCGACAATGCACGGCAGATCAACATCAACCTGTTGATCTATGCACTGACTCATTGAACCTGAAAACAGCCGAGGCCTGAAGTGAAACGCAATCGAATACTCGTTATCGCCCTGAGCGCAATTTTCAGTTTGGCACCACTTTCGGTATCAACTCATGCACAGGAGATAGTTCAGTTTCATTCGTCGATTGAGGACGCACGAGATTCGCTTGGACCGGATGAATCCGCCAAACCGATCGTGTTGTATTTCGGCGCAAGTTGGTGTGCGCCCTGCCAAAAAATGAGGACCGTTACGCTCGAATTCATCAAGAATGACGAAAACGCCGGAGCCTACCAATGGGTAAAGTACGACATCGACGATTCGCCCGAAATGGCTTCCAATTTTGGAATTGTTTCGGTACCAACAATTGTCGTTTTGGACTCCCTTGAAAATCCGGTTGGCAAAACTGGTGGATTTATGACAGCCGAGAACCTGCTCGAGTTCGTCAGCAACTCAATTAACAACCCGACTCCGATTCCCCCCACGATTGACGAACTGGCTGAGGGAATTGCCGAAGCAAACGATTCTGAACTGAACGACGCCGTGGACCTGTTGATCAGGGAAATGGCGGATCCCCGTCGGGCGGACAGACAGCGAATGTTGTCGATCGTGAAGGAGCACAAACAGAGAATTCAGCCACGTTTGATCGATTGGCTGGAAGATAATGAGTTGAGATCGCGTGCTGCAGCCGGTTTGGCAATTTCGGCCGTCATCAATTTCAAGTCAGACTTCGATCCGTTCGCCGATCCAGCGACTCGAAAAGTTCAGATCGACAAGATTCAGAAATCGTTGCTCGACGCTGATTGATGCCGGCCAGCAAATTGCGTGAACTGGAAACTGTTGCTGCGACTGCGGCGACGAATCGACAGTCACCCAAACACAGACGCGTGGTGGTAAGTGGGCCTCGATGAGCCCACACTCTATTCCAGCAACATTCGGATTGCCGGGAGCAACGCCCCAGCAATCCGATTGAACCGGAATCGCCGCCCGGGAAACTGACCCGAGCAGGCTTTTCAATCCGTCCGCAACTACTATTCGCCTGGTTCGACGGTAACGGCCATCACGACGGGCGCCGTAGGATGATTCGGCTTCACGAACTCAATCGAGTCAATGACCGTATCACGACCAGGCTCGATCGCGATGTATCGCAACTGCCCACCGCTTTTGGTCTCCAAAGCGAACTTCGACTTGGGAACTTCGCAGCGTCGAATGTAGTCCGCAATGTGCTGTCCGTCGACCAAAGGATGATCCTCTGTTTCGCCGTCTTCATATCGTAGACGAACGATCAGGCTCACACCGCGATCGGCTTCCTCCATCGACGCCCAACCAGCAACGCCTCCCAGCAAATGAATCTTCTTTGCCGCCGTCCGACAGCGAATGGCGACGGCTTTGGGAAGCTTCGGCGGAAACTCTCCACTCGGACCATGCAACATGATCGCGTTGGGAACCGTAGTCCCCTTCGGATCGAGCAAGGAAAAAGGAACGCCCTCGATCGTTTGCGTACCCCACTGCTTGAGATCCAACCGCTCACGAACTTCCTCACGGCGATAGAAAAGCCCTTGCGTGGTGATGACGTTAGCAACACTTTCGATCCCGAGCGGAATGTATTGCTCGTGCTGCGTCAGATATTCAAGCAGATTCACAAGTCCTTCGTCGTCGATCTGCTGTTCAAATCCTTCGGGCATCGCGGATTTTTCACTGGCTTTGAGAGCTTCGATGTCTTCCCGGAGAACCGTTTGCTTGTTCCCTTCGGCATCGACAATCTCGATCGTCGTCCTGGTTTCTCCACTCAGTAGTCCGTTGAGCACCAACCCGTCGAGCGTAAGCACTGTATAGTTTCGATAGTTGCCTTCGACGCTCGCGTTCGGGTCAAGGATGTGCGTCAGCAGTTCGATTTTCGGATGCACGGACATGCCGTTGAGATTTGGACCGACGACTTTACCCTCCCCTTTGAAGATGTGACACGTCGCACAGTTCTTCGTGAAGATCGCTTTCCCGGCCTTTGCGTCACCAGTCAATTTCGTGAGACCAACTTTGCTGGCCAACAATTCCGAGCGGTCGCTACTGACTTTGGTTCCGGCATCGTCAAGCAATTTAACAGCCCGATTTTTCACAGATTCAGTCGGGAACGAACGCAGAACGGCACGCTGCCCCAGCGAGAGGTCCGAGACCCGCAAATCCCCTGCCTCAACGGCGTTCAACAGGTCCTCCGCGAGATCATCGCGCGAAAGCAGAACACGGACCGTCGCTTCGCGGAGTTTTGGAGTTGCTCCCGCTGACAGAGTTGCCAAACGTTTTCCAACTCCGTCGACTTCGCAATTGGCAACGGCTTCGACCAAAGCCGACGAAACTTCGTTGCCCGATGCGGGCCCCACAACAGCCAACAGTGCATCGACAGTTTCGGGGCGTTTGGGGTCAAACTGAACCAACTGCCTGGCCGCCACGATTCGGTCGCGATTTGGAGCATCGCTGGAGGCGACTTTCTCTTCCAGTGATGCCAACACCGACACGATTCTGGCTTTGAGCGAATCCGACGACCATGCGTTGGCCAATCGAGCCAGTGAAAGTTTTCCGCCGGAATTGAGTGAGTCAAAAACAGCTGGCAAACTGCGATCATTGGCGTCCGAAAGTTTCACGGTGTAGCCCTTAGGCCAACCGCGAACAAGTCCTTCCACGATCGATCGGCTTGTTCCGTTGCTGTTTGATGCGAGCGACTTCACAATCTGACCGACTTCTTCGGAATCAGGTCGTGAGCGAGCGAAGTGTTCGGCAACCCGAGCACAGATCGACCGCTGAACTTCCGACGAGGAATCAACCTGCGAGATTTCTCTCAGGAATCCGCCACTGTGCATGGCTGCCGCACTGGTCAAAGCATCGACCAACCATTGGTCGTTGGCGACCATGCTCATCGCAGACGCCGAAGCCAGTACTGCTCCAGCGTCAGCCGCCGGCGAGTCAGAGATCTTCAACAACGCGGCCAGCACGACCTGGTAGTCCGTGTCCTCCATGACTTTGGACTGTTTCAGAGCCGCAAAGCCATTTAGGTCGTTGGGCAGAACCCGAACAGCATTTAGTCGCACACCTGCCGATGGATGCGAGAGGGCTGTTTTGATCGAAGCGAAAACGTTGGACTCATTCGTCAGCCCCAGACCGTCCAAAGTATGCAACGCGTGAATCGCTCCGACGTTCAAACCGATGGCGTCAACCGATGTGTCATTCACAAGTTCTAGCAGTTCGCCAATGCAGCCCTGATCGCCGCTTTCAACCAGCAAACGTTGGGCTTGCAAACGCAATTGCATCGTCGGGCTTTTTAGTTGCTGAACCAGTGCCGCCACGTCCGTACGGTCTGCAAATTCGACACGACTTTCCGCAGCATCTTTGTGAACCACACGATAGACACGGCCATACTTTTTGTCGCGCAAATCGGACTCATACGCGGCCCCTTTGCCGGTGCGAAAACCCTGTGGAGTCGGATTGTGTTGCACGATGCAGTTGTACCAGTCCAACACCCAAACGTTCCCGTCAGGTCCAACTTCGGCCATGATTGGAGCCGTCCACTCGTCAACGCTGGCGAGAAGATTCATCGGACTGGAAGATCGAAAGTCCGCACCGCGAGGCTTTAACTCAAACAGTCCAACAAGTTTTCCGGTCGGGCCACAAACAAATGACGTCCGGTTCCAGAACGCTGGCGGATATTTTCGAGCCGTATAAATGGCGTGCCCGGCCGCCGCAGTGTATTTGCCGTGATGGTCAACCTGACGCACCTTGTCAGAAATTGGATCGAAGGTTGCCGAAGAAATTGGACGCAACGTTTTCGGAGCCCAACCTTTGACTCGCTCGTAATAGCGGTTTGGAATCGCCATGAAAAAACTCGGCGCGCCGTTGGCTGTTGAACCAAAGATCAAACCTTCTTCCGAGATCCCGAGCCCCCAAGTGTTGTTCGTTGTCGAACGAAGAAACTCCAGCTCCTGAACCTTTGGATCATCTTCTTGCGAAAGCTTGAAGCGGAAGAATCCCTGGCGGAACGAAGGCTGTTTCTCGCCGTCGACTATCACGGCTGAATCGTTGTAGCCCTGCATCGCGTAGATCCAGTTGTCCAAACCGTTGCGGAAATTACTGACGCCACCATGCGTGTCGCCCAATCGCCAATTCGACATCAGGACTTTGCGAACATCGGCTTTGCCATCACCATCGCTGTCCTTCAGATATAGCGTTTCGGTACCGTTTTGAACGACAGCGCCGCCTCGATGAAAAGCGATCGAAGTCGGAATGCTGAGGTTTTCTGCAAAGATCACAGAATCGTCCGCTTTGCCGTCCCCGTCCGTGTCCGAAACAATTCGAATCCGGTCGCGACCGACATTCCCCGCCGCCAATTCATTTGGATAGTCCAACGTCTCGCAAACCCAGAGCCGTCCGCTTTCGTCCCAGGTCATCGCGATCGGCTTCGACTGGAAAATTGATTCGTCGGCGAACAGCTCAACATGAAAACCTTCCGGCACGACGATGTGCTTCATACTCTGTTCAGCCGGAGCAGGCTGCTGCATCAACGTTAGCGGATCTTTCTGAACACCCCATTTATCACTCGGTGGATAGTTTGGAATTTTTGGGCCGACGTCCACATAGTCAAACGGCTTCAAACCGGTCGCAAGCTTGCCCGGCGGCGGAAGTTTGGGCTCGGCTTTCTTTTGATCAACACTGACAAGTTCAGGCCCTTGACCACACGTCCAACGAATTCCACGTTCGACAAGGTTTTGAAAACCGCGACGCTCCCACGTTCTTTCGTCGTGTCCCCAAGCCGTATAAAAGACTCGCCCTTTGCCCTGCGTGCGAACCCACGTCCATGGCTCTCGCAATCGCCCCGTCGCCTGTGGCGTGCCGGCTCGATACTCAAGCACGGTTCGATTCTCATCGTTGTGCCGAGTGTGTACGTAGGACTCATCCCAACTGGTGAACGACGCATAGTCTTTCAGGATTGGATGCTCGACCTCGGCCGCTTCCACCGACATTTCGCCTTGGCCGTGTTTCTGAAATTGGGCTCCGATCAGAGCAACAATTTGAGGAGAGTTCCCGAAGCATGCCGACGCACAATGCAGCGGCACAAAACCGCCGCCGCCTACTACATAATCGAGCAATGCCTTCGCCTGATCGGCTTCGATCTTTGTGTAGTTTGCATAGACGATCAGCGCGTCGTACCGTTTCAGGTTTTCCAGATTCAAATCTGAAAGCTGATCCGTATAAGTCAGCGAAATGCCAGCCGGTTGCAGCTCCGGTTGCAAAATTACGAAACGTTCTTTGGGCTTGTGATGCCCTTCGTCACCGAGGAAAAGAACGTTCAAATCCTGAGCGTTTGCCGACAGGCAGGTGCAAAACAGAATTGCGATTGAAAGGATGAGCTTGTCCATTGGCGACTCTTAAAGTTAGGTTCAAAACTCTGTTGAAACTTCGGTCCATGTGTGAGTATTGCGCTGCAACCAGTCGGCGGCATACATGCATGCCTCCGGTTGCTGTGGCGACTACCCCAACGTGAACTCAGGCAAGCGAACAACTTCGCCGCCCTTCATCGCGGACTCATGAGCGCAAATGCCGACGCAAGTCCAGTTCGCGGAAGTCAGCGCGTTCGGCTTCGGATCACGATCCTCTTTCAGTGCCATCACAAACTCGTTCACCATGTGCGGATGCGAGCCACCGTGTCCGCCGCCTTGCAAAAACGACAAATGGTCGGCGTCGTGAATCTCCGCCGGCAAAGTGAATTTCTGAATTGGCTCAGGAAGCAAGTGAGCGAAGTCCGGGACCTCGATCTTTTCTGGAATTTCGGGCTCGGGCCGTTTCGCGACGTGCATCACGTGAGGCTCGTTTTCGACCAACGTCCACTCGAAACTCTTCTTCGTTCCGTACACGTCAAAGCTCTCGCGATACTGTCTCGCGACGTCATACAGGCAACGCCAAATATGAGCCGTCACATCGCTGTCTTTGAGTTTTATATGAGCGCTTTCAACGGCAAACGGGTTGCCAGACTTTTCCTTGATGTCATCTCGAACCGTTCCGGATCCAAAACAACTGACTGATTCCGCCAACGAATCCATCAAGCCAAGACACGGGCTAACGACGTGCGTCGCGTAATGCATCGGGATCATGGACTCCCAATAACTTGGCCAGCCATCCATATCCTGCGGATGAGAAGCCGCAAGGTGCTGGATCTTCCCAAGCTCACCTTTGTCGTAGAGGTCTTTGATAAAGAGAAACTCTCGGCTGTAGACAACCGTTTCGGCCATCATGTACTTCAAGCCGGTCTCCTTGACCTTCTCAATGATCTGACGGCATTCGTCGATCGTCGTCGCCATTGGCACCGTGCACATCACATGCTTGCCAGCATCGAGGGCTTTGAGCGACATCCATGCGTGGTCGCCAATCGGGCTGTTGATGTGAACAAAGTCGACCTCTGAGTCAGCCAGAACGTCATCGAATTCAGTGTATCGCTTTTCGATCCCGAATTGATCTCCCATTTTGTCGAGCTCTTCTTTATTGCGGCGACAGATCGCGACAATGTTCGCGTCAGGGTGATTCTGATAGATCGGAATGAACTCGGCTCCAAAGCCAAGTCCGACCATGGCAACGTTAAATGACATAGAGGCTCCAACAATTTGTTCTGGCGATATCCAATATTGACCGCCGCAATTTAAAGCTAACGGCATTTTGATTTCACACAATGAAATATTTCACATTTAAGATACAATATTTAACCAACCCGCGATTCAATTTTGAACGAACTTTGAGAGCGAAATGAAACGGTCCGTCGCCCTGCTAATCGAAACCAGCAACGAATACGCCCGCGGTTTATTGCGAGGGGTTCTTCGTTACCAACAGGAGCACGAACGCTGGAACATCGATTTGCCGGAACAGCACCGCGGTGCAGCGCCGCCAAAATGGTTGGCTGGATATTCAGGGGACGGAATCATCGCACGTATTGAGACCGAAGCGATCGCCGCGGCGGTTCGTCAATCTCAACTGCCTGCGGTTGACGTTAGCGCTGGCCGTTTCGTTGAAAGCATCCCGTGGGTAGAAACCGATGATCAGTCGATCAGCAGGTTGGCGATCAGTCATTTTGTCAAACGCGGAATTCAGCATGTCGCGTTTTGTGGCGAGTCGACTTTTAATTGGTCGAAATGGAGACGCGATGCGTTTGTGGCGGAAGCAAAGGCACAAAATCTTTCGGTCAGCGTTTTCGAAGTTGGCAGTGACGACAATGAGTCCACGTGGTCGAAAGAGAGAAAGCGACTGGCCAGATGGCTGGCTCAACTTCCCGACTCCTGCGGCTTGATGGCGGCTTACGATTCACTCGCTCATCGGGTCATTCAATTGTGTACCGAGATCGACCGATGTGTTCCGGATTCGATCGCTGTCGTTGGCGTCGATGATGATCCGTTGTTGTGCCAACTGGCAACACCATCGCTGTCAAGCATTGTGCCCGACGCAGAACTGGCCGGCTACACCGCGGCCGAGCAACTGGATGCGATCATGTCGGGCGAAGTCGTTCCGGCGGCCGGAACGTTGCTGCCGCCAATCGGTATCGCGACCCGTAAATCGTCGGATACGCTCGCCGTTGAGGATCCAGTCGTGGCGATCGCTGGTCGATACATTTTGGCAAACGCCTGCAACGGGATTCAGGTTTCAGACGTCGTGGCCCAAACTGATTTGACACGGCGCGTGCTTGAACGTAGATTCAAGTCTTCGATGGATATCACGCCGCACGAGTTTATCGTGGAAACCCGTTTGTCTCATGCAGAACGGTTGCTGCGAGAAACTAATTTGACTTTAGATAAAGTCGCCCATCGTTGTGGCATTGAGTATGCGGAATACCTCAACGCTTTGTTTCGCAAGCACCGTGGCATGACGCCAGGCGAATACAGACGCCAGAACAAAAAGACAGATCAATGATCGCGGATCTACAATCGACTGGCCTATTCAACTGGTTCGTCAACGGGGACTTCGGGAACGCCATCGAGTCGATTCTGGATGACGATCAATTGTGCGTCGGCCGCATCACAAATCTCTTCGTAAGCAGGATTGCGTCGGAATTGATTTGAAATCCGCGCCAAAACTTTCGTGCCCTGCATCAATTTGAGCTCGTTGGTTTCGTCGGAATACTTTTCAATCATCGCCATCAAAGTCTCCGGATTTGCGGGCAATGACAAAATTCCTGAAAGCTGTTGAAGCTGCTTCGTCGCCGCCCCATAAACATGGCGTTCGTCGCCTTCGGGATCAACTTCTCGTACCAAACGCTCAAATTCGAATTTTGCCGCTGCGTGTTCGCCGCCAAGGAATTTTTGCACAGCGTCAATGTAAGACTTGATGTTCCCGGTATAGAAATTTCTGGCCCCCGGGGCAACGCCGCTACGGGCGTTCATCTCAAGGCTTTTCTCCTTGCTTTCGAAGTACAGATCCGTCGCGCGTTCTGCAATCGCTTCGTCAGAACTTTCCATCAGAAAATTGAGTTCCACAGCGGCCTTTCGCCAGTCATCCGGATCCAACGACGCGACTTGTGATTCAGCCTGTTTAAGTCGCTTCGCGTGGCTCTTTGGAATCGCGAAAAAGACGATCACTGCCAGCAATCCAACCAAAGCAGCGATCATGAAAGGAGTTTTCTGATAGAACGGCGTTCCGTCGTACTTTTCCCGCGTCGGCTTTTTACCCAACGCACGCCGCGCCGCTGTTTTATCGACGCCTGCGGTGAGCGGATTAAAGTTTCCAGCCACCTGCGAAGCTGCTGATTTCTGCGTGGCGTCGATCTTCTTGATTTCCTCAAACGCAAACGTGATCGCGCGAGCCGAATGCGGACGCTGCCGTGGGTCGGGCTGCACCATCTGAGTCACAATTCTGTCCAACCAGATCGGACAGTTCATGACTTCTTCGGCCACCGATGGAGCCGTGGCTTCTTTCTTGACTTTCGCCATGCGACCCATCGTGTCCGGTTCGTACGGAAGCTTTCCGGTCAACAGTTCATACAGGATCACGCCCAGCGAATAGAAATCTGACTTCTGCGTCGCGCCTTCGTCGAACTGCTCCGGAGCCATATAGGCTGCAATCTCAAGGTCCCGTTTTCGCGTCGCGTCCCAACGTCGTTTCTTCGCGCGGTTCAAACGCAAGTCAGAAATTTTGACTTTATGATCCGGCGTGATGATGATCTTGTCCGGCGTCAACTTTGAGTGAATGATCTCGCGGTTGTGAATGTATTTCAGAGCTTCCGCGATCTGGTGTCCATACTCGACGACCAAATCCGGAGCCAACTTTCCGCGGCGAGCCAGAATTGCAGACAGTGGCTCGCCTTCAATCAGTTCGGTGGCGAAGAAGATTTTCGAGTCCTCCTCATGAACTCCGACGCCATAAACGCGGACAAGGTTCTCGTGCCGAAGTTTGCGAAGCTCGACGGTCTCGCGTTCGATCTTGTCGAGCGCCTTGGTCCATTCAATCGTCGGAGGCAGATTGATAAACTTGAGAACGACGTCGCGATCCTGAGCTTCCTGACGAGCATGGAAAACCTGTTGACGCCGACTGGTTCCCAAACGTTTGAGAATTCGAAATGGACCGACTTGTGTGTTTTCCACAGAACTTCGTGTCGCTAAGACTCGGGAAGGATAAGCTGGAGGCACCATCCTTGGCGTGTCCTTTCAGTCTAACAATGGATTTGCGAAAGACGAATTGAAAACGGGCCTAATTCGCTTCGTCGGTGAATTCGCCGTGATTAATTGACAAAATCGTTGCTCTTTTTCAAACGCTCTGTTGGTCATTTGGTTTGCCTGACGATTGGAGTCACAATGTCGACTGGGTGCACTGAGCGTGTCATTCCGGGTACGATTCTACTGTTGTTCAGGTTCCGGATTTCAAAATAAGTGCTGTTCGTCAAACGCCTTCTGATCTCACTTTGCCATGTTCTCGCATGGATCAGTGTGCTTGCCTTTTTCCTGTGGGCCGTCGGAGCAGTTTGGCATTTCGATCTGCTGCCACAGCCAATCAGTTCACCCCTGTCGGTCGCTCTGGTCATCGCCGCTTGCGCATTGTTCGCTCGGCTGAATCCGAAACGAACGTGGCTGACCTTCGCCGGCGCTACCGTGTTCGCGGTCTGGTTGATCTCGCTGTTGCAACAACCGACGCACAATCGTGATTGGATCGCCGGACAAGCGGAACTTTCGCAAGTCGCGTATGAAGGCGATCAGGTTACAATCAAAAAGTTCCGGCACAACGTTTACCGTAGCGCGTCCGACTACGATGTGCATCGCAGCGAACTCAATTTTCGGCTTTCTCAGCTGAGTCGAGTCTGGTTCATCGTGCAGCGATTCTCCGCGAGCGAAGGGTTGGCTCATGTGTTCCTCAGCTTCGAAATCGCTCCGTATGACGGAGGTGCCGCAAGATACTTTTCCGTTTCGGTCGAGATTCGACGCGAACAGGACGAGTCGTTTTCGCCGATCCAGGGCCTCTATCGACGCTACGAATTGAACTACGTTTTTGGTGCCGAACAGGACCTGATCGGAGTCCGTACGGTGATGCGTCCTGACGACCGGGTGTTCATGTATCCGGTCAACGCGACGCCGCAACAGGTTCAGCGTTTGTTCGCACGGATCGCCGACCGTACGAATCAAATTTACGATCGGCCCGAGTTCTATCACACGATGTTGAACAATTGCATGAATGGAATTCTGAGGCACACGGCGAAACTGACTCCGGTGGAAATCAGCTGGTTCGATCCAAAAATAATTCTACCCGGCTACTCCGACCGGTTTGCGTACGAAAAGGGCATCATTGGCTCACGTGAACAGAGTTTTGATTTGCTGCAACAGGCCTGTCGCATCGACGTCAGAGCCCGCGAATTCGGCATTGCCGACGGTTTTTCCGAAGCGATCCGAAAACCGGCGAACTGAGTCCCACGAACCGTGTCTCTCCCTGAACTTCGGTGTCTTTCCTTTAAGTGCAGATCGGAATAAACTTTCGGTAACACTTTAAAACAGAACGGAACCTAGATGAAACAATTTCAGGACGTGTGCGAAGAGCACTACATCAATCTGAATCTGACAACTGAAACCAAATTGCCACAGCAACGTGAATCGGTGATGCACTTTTTTGAGCAACTCCGCAAACGTTATCCAGGCATGCGAAATTTCTACAGCCGCGAAGACGGCGACCATGTTCTCGAAGAAGACAAAGACGGCGGCAGCTATCGTTGGGTCACGCTTGACTCAAAACGACTTTCCAGCGGCTTCATGAAGCCTGAAACATTCGAGATCGGATGCGAGCAACATCTGGCGATTCTCGACGCCGTGCCGCACCAGCTTTCAATCAGTCCGCTTGATTGCGAAACGCTAAATTTGACTTACGGGTTTGAGTTCGCCTACAGCGGAAACCAATATCATTTGCTGGCCAACGCGTTGGGCATTGGAGCGTCTTTCGAGAAAGCACTTGAGATTCCTGGCACAAAGATGGTCAGCCTTGATCCGACCATCCAGTTCTCCCTGGTTCCCGATTGCCGAATTCAGGCTCGTCTTAGCTTCGAGCCACGTACGACGGCCTACCATGTTAAAACGAATGAGTTCCCTGAAGAGAACCTGTCGGTGTTCCTGACGTTGCGGAAATACGGCAGTATCGATTCTGGCGAGACTTACGTTAGTACGTTTCAGGACTTGATGCGGCGTGGACAAAAACTCGTTGACGAGTACCTGATGGAGAACATTCTGGTGCCGCTGCAGACTGCAATTTTGATCGACTGATTCCGATGGTCGCAGTTTTCGGCGATGGCCTGAACCGGTATCGAATCGATCCTGAAACTTCGTTCCCAGGCAATCGTTGAAAGCTGATGCTTCGAATGTTCGTCAAACTGATTCAGATCATTTGGACTTCACCCAACACGCTGATCGGTTTGGTCGTCGGTTCTGCCGGATTGCTTACCGGCGGCAAAGCGCAAATTCGAGAAGGCTGCATCGAGTTCTACGGCGGCGTCGTCGAAAAGTGGCTGGAGGGTTTGAACGTGTTTGGCATGACGCTGGGACACACGATTCTTGGCCAAACAAAAACCGGCTTGCGGATCGTTCGCAAACACGAACAGGTCCACGTCCGGCAGTACGAACGCTGGGGGCCACTTTTCCTTCCGGCCTATCTTGGCTGGTCGGCGTGGCTGTGGATGATCGGCAAGGACTATTACCGGCTCAATCCGTTCGAAGTCGAAGCTTACGCAATCGACGACCCTGCGAATCGAAATGCCGATAGCGACGATTCGGATGACGGCATTGACCAAAGTGATTTTTGAGACCGAATCAGTGTTCGCGAAAAAAAGCACCGGCTACAACTCACTCGGGAAACGTCGCCGCCGATGAAATGGACCGGAAAAACGACCGAAGTCGCAATCGTTTTGCTCGGTGTTTCCATTTTGTGCTTCGCCGTATGGCTGGCAATGGTTTCGGGGGAGTTTGAGTTCGTCGACCCCGGCGTCACGGTTGAATCGAAACAGCTCTTCGAAGTCGCCATGCGAAAGCGGCCCGTGACTTTGGTCGTCGTGGCGATGATGGCCGCGAGCGTGATCTATCTTTGCGCGTGCTGGTGTGCCTCACGTTTGAAATCCCAATCGCGTCGAACGCAGCGATCGCAGCGAACGATGCTGTTCTGGATCGTCGGCCTGGGAGTTCTTTCGCGCGTCGTACTGTTAGGCTCGACGCCGATTCTTGAAATCGATTTATATCGATACCTGTGGGACGGAAACGTCACGATGGCAACCGGCGACCCCTATAAATTCGCTCCGGTAGAGTTCGTGCAATGGAAGTATCCCGCTGGACAAAGAATCAATTTCGCGCGCACTGAATCGGAGACTGAATGGTTGCGGAATTTCGCGCAGCGGCAAGACGAATCGATGCAAGACGTTCTGCGAATCACGGCCCAACACTACGGTCAGTACACATCGCCCTACCCACCCGTCAGTCAATCCGCATTCGCACTTTCGCATCGACTCGCACCGTTTGCGTTCTCCCAAACTTCCCTGAAGTCTCGCGTCTTCGTGCTGAAGACGGTTCTTGTTCTGTTCGACATCGCAACAGGATTCGTGCTGATTCTGATCCTGAGGTCGTTGAAGCTTCCTGAGACGATGAGCATTGTCTGGTTTTGGTCACCCTTGGTATTGAAGGAGTTCGCGAACGGAGGACATTTGGATTCTGTCGCTATCTTTTGCTGCACACTGTTCGTCCTGTTCGCAATCAAACAGCTTCGATCCAGTCGTCCGATGCGTTTCGCCATCGCCGCAGGAATCATGTTGGCCCTCGGTGTCGGCGCCAAAGTCTTTCCTGTCGTGCTGGTTCCTCTGTGGGCCGTCATGACACTGAAGCAATTCGGATGGCGAGCCATGTTTCCTGGCGCGATCTCGCTGCTGATGGTTGTCGCGGTAAACGCTCCGATGCTGATCCGAATCGCAGAATTTCAAAACGCAGAAGTCGGCAGTCTTCCCAAGCCCGGCGTGCTGGCTTTTGCGGAAAGCTGGGAGATGAACGACATGCTATTCATGTTGGTGTTCGAAAATCTGCAGCCGCCTTCATTGGAGGACGGCAGAGAAACGGTGACTCCCTGGTTCGTGTTTACATCATCAAAGTGGCGGGCCACGATGACAAATGAGCTCGCGTTTGCTGCGGCGCGAGCGATCACGACATTGATCTTTGGATTGATCGTTGCGTGGCTTTGCTGGCGAATGATTCTGGCACAGCCAAATGAGCGAGCCCGGATTTTCGCCGAGTCCGTGTTTCTCTGCCTCGCATGGTTCTGGTTTCTTTCACCAACACAGAATCCCTGGTATTGGTGTTGGGCGTTGCCATTCGTTCCGCTGGCTCGGTCACGCGTTTGGTATCTCGTCGGAGCCATGACGCTGCTCTACTACCTGCATTTCCATTTCATCTACTCTGGATCTGACATTGCAGGTTTCCATTATGTGGTGCCGTTTGTTGAATTTGGTTCTGTTATCTTTCTTCTGGCGTTTGACACGGTTTTAAACAGGTTTCTGCCTCGCAAAAAAGCGATACCGGCGCGGTAAATTGCCGTAATTCCAATTTTTGATGTAACCTTGAGAGCCGAAGTGGTAATTGCCTCCACCGACGCACGACCAATGGAACGATCATGGCCCCATCAGAAAAATCCGAGCGATTCGTCAGCCTCCTGACGGAACATCAAAACCGGATTTATGGGTACGTCTATTCTTTGCTGGGCGATCACAGTCGCGCTTCGGATGTGGTGCAGGAAGTCAATCTGACTTTGTGGCGAAAGATCGATGAGTTCGAGGACGATCGACCGTTTCTTCCGTGGGCGTTCGGCGTCGCAAGGTTTCAGGTGCTGGCTCATCTTCGTGATCGCAAACGAGATCGACTGCTTTTGGACGCGGAGCTTGCGGAAAGCCTCAGCGGCCAACTTGAAAAATCGGCGACTCAAATCGATTCCGTTCGCGTCGCGTTGCGTGGCTGCTTGCAAGAACTGAGTCCTTCGAACCGACAGTTGATTGAGGAGCGATATTTTAAAGCTCTGCCTGTCGAGCAAGTTGCCCAGACGTCAGATCGCACTGTTGGCGCGATCAAGGTGGCGCTGCTTCGAATTCGCAGGCAACTAGCGCAATGCGTGCAAAAGCGATCCGCGATGGAGGGCTTGGCATGAATGATTCGCTCCGCGATGAACTTGAATCGCTGTTGTTCGACTGGGACGCTGGAACACTGGGCGACGCCGGGATCGATCGAGTTCGTGAGATCTTGCGATCCGATGAATCAGCCCGCGCCGCTTATCTTCAGCACCAATTGCTCAATGCGGCGATGGGGCTAGACGCGAGTTCAAGACTGGATGCAGATTCGGGAACGATTTCGCAAGTGAGTGAACCTGAGCTCGATTTAGCCAAACAAAACATTCCATCAGCGTTGCCGTCCGATCATTTTTTCCGCGTCAGCCTTTGGGCTGTTGCTGCGACGACGCTGCTTTTCTGTGGCCTACTTGGCCGGTTGGCGTATTTGGAATTTTCCGATAGCGACACTGTTGCCGCGACGGAAGCGATCGAAGAGGTCACTTCTTCGGGCGTCGCTTTGGTGACTCAGTTGGTAGATGTTGAGTTCGAGCCGGATCAGGTGTCTCTCGATGTCGGCGACGCTTTGATGCCCGGACCGATCGCGATCAAATCCGGTTTCGCACAGATTGAGTTCTTTTGTGGCGCGACGCTGATCGTGGAAGGCCCCGCTGAAATTGACCTGAAGTCTTCTGTTTTGGCGAGCGTGACCTCCGGAAAGTTTCGCGCTCAAGTCCCGCCGGCGGCTCGTGGATTTTCAATCGAGGTCGACGACATGAAAGTTGTCGACTTGGGGACCGAGTTTGGACTCGCGGTTACCGAAAACGGAGCTGACATTCAGGTTTTCGATGGCGAAATCGAAGTCCATTCTCCTCAATCAGACAAACGCCTTTTGACGACAGGACAGGCAATCGTTCGCAATTCGGTGGGTGAATTCAGTACCGGAAAGATCACCCCTGATCGCTTCGTTGACATCGCGTCGATGGAGTCACGTGCCGACGGTCAACAGACACAGCGTTACGAAGCGTGGAAAACGTTGTCGAATAGGCTCAGCCGCGATCCGAGAGTGGTTGCGTACTATTCGTTCGATGAACAGGGAGCTTGGGACAGGAAACTACACAGCAGCGTCCGTCCGGACAACGATGAACTGGACGGTGCGATTGTGGGTGCGGGCAAAGTCAACGGGCGTTGGCCAGCGAAATCGGGACTGGAGTTCAAGCGACCAGGCGATCGGGTTCGCGTCCGAATCCCTGGCGAGTTTGATTCGCTTACGTTCGCTTGCTGGGTGAAGATCGACAGCCTGGATCGTTGGTACAACTCGTTGTTCCTGACAGACAACTACAACGAAGGCGAGCCTCACTGGCAGATTCTCGACACCGGTCAGCTGTTCTTTTCTGTGCGACACAAGCCGGATGATCTGAACGGACAACCGATCAAGGGACCGACTCACCAGGAAGTTCTATCGCCACCGTTTTGGAAGCCTTCGATGAGCGGACGTTGGCTCCATTTGGCGACGACTTACGATGCCGATGCTGGCAAAACAACACATTACCTCAATGGCGAACGGATCCACGAAGAAACGATTGCGGATCAATTGGTCGTTAGAGAAACAAGAATTGGCGCTGCGTCGATTGGCAACTGGTCGATTCCGACCAAGCCCGATGCGGAGTTCGCGGTTCGCAATCTGAACGGAAGCATGGATGAGTTCATGATCCTTTCCGATGCGTTGAGCGAAAATGAAATCAGGGAGATTTACGAAAGTGGCAAACCGTAACATGAAACGATCTCAAATGAAACTTTCAGTCAAATTGCTATTCGGCATTTTCGCACTTGCGTTTTTGTTCGCGGAATCTGCGTCAGCCCAGGATGATGCTGATCGTCTGTTCACGCTTCGCGTCCTTCCCGTGATGAAGGAGAAGTGTTTTGGTTGCCATGGGTCGGACCGGGAAGACATCCGCGGCGACTATGACATGCTGACTCGCGAGGCGTTGATCGCCGGGGGAGAAACTGGCGACCCTGCCGTCATTGTCGGCAACGCCCACGAAAGCCCGCTGTATACGGCGATTCTCTGGGAAGACATGGAAATGCCTCCGAAGGAAACCGATCGGTTGTCGGAAGAAGAAACGGAGTATTTCCGCGAGTGGATCGAGGCCGGTGCGCCGTGGCCGAGCGAAGTAGTTCAGCGCGAGATTCAGAAAGAGCTTTGGAAAATTCGCGAGAACGAAGAAGGCATCATTTTTGACCACAGCGGTGGGACGTCAGAAGACTGGACGTATCGTCGCTATCAAAAAGATGAAGTCTGGGCCTTCAGTCCCTTGCAGGAAGTCGAGCCGCAAGCCAGTTCAGCGAACCAGAATCCGATCGACGGTTTCATCAATTCGAAACTTGCCGAAGCCGGACTGTCTGCGGCCAGCAAAGCCGATGCCCGCACTCTGATTCGCCGAGCGACCTACGACCTTACGGGGCTTCCACCGACTCCAGGTGAAACGTCCGACTTTATCCGCGCCACCGAAGCCGATGGCGAAAAAGCCTGGTCGGACCTCGTGGATCGCTTGCTCGACAGCGATCACTACGGCGAACGCTGGGCTCAACATTGGCTGGACGTCGTCCGCTATGCCGATACATCCGGATTCTCGAATGACTACGAGCGTTCAAACGCGTGGCGGTATCGCGACTATGTCATTCGCGCGTTCAACGATGACAAACCGTTCAACGAGTTTGTGATGGAACAACTTGCTGGCGACGAACTTCGCCCGGACGATCCGGAAGCAAAAATTGCGACGGGCATGTTGCGGATGGGTCCATGGGGAACGCAAATGATTCCTCAACCGGAAGCCCGTCAGATTTTCCTGGACGATTTGGTGCACAATGTCGGCCAATCATTTCTGTCGATGCCGATGCGATGCTGCAAGTGCCACGATCATAAATTCGATCCGATGCCGACCCGTGATTACTATCGAATGTACGCCACGTTCGCGACAACACAACCCGCAGAGATCGAAGTCGAATTTCTCCCAGAAGAGAATCTTGAGGGATTCGAGGAAAAGAAAAAGCTGGTCAAGGAACTGCTGGATTACGCGACGGCGAAGAAGAAAGAGATCATTGACAAGCAGGAAGACGCCGCCAAAAAGTGGTATGCCGAACACGACTTGCCGTACAAGAACGAGAAGGAACGGGTCAAGGATCCTGAAGATCAAAAGCCGCCGCGGCATGTCGGTTTGACTCCCGAAGAACAGGGCAAGAAGAAAGTCCGCGAACAGGATGTCTGGATTTGGGAGCGACGGATGGAGCGTTACCAGCCGATGGCTCAAGGCGTCTACAACGGCCAGGATGACTGGAAAAACGGTCGCAAACTCCGCGTCGCCAAAAAGATCAAGAAGAACTGGCGGCCCGAGAACTTTATTCTTGCCGGCGGTGCTCTGGAGGCCAAAGGCGATCCGGTCCAACCTGGCGTACTCAGCCCCGTTGGCTTGCCTGTCGACCCGACGGCTGCTGATCCTTGGGCAATCACGGACAATCTGGAAGGCCGACGTCTGGCGTTCGCGAAGTGGGTTGCTGACGACCGGAATCCGTTGACGGCTCGTTCGATCGTGAACCGAATTTGGCAGTATCACTTCGGGAAAGGCATCGTTAAAACTGCGAACAATTTCGGTGTCAAAGGAGCCAAACCGACGCATCCGGAACTTTTGGACTGGTTAACCAAGGACTTCGTTGAAAACGGATGGAAAATCAAGCGACTCCATCGAATGATCCTGACTTCTGACGTTTACCGTCGTAGCGGCAAACCGGTCGATGCGGAGAAACAGGCGGCCGTTGATCCGGACAACAAACTGCTGGCGACGTGGCAACCGCGGCGGTTGACGGCTGAAGAACTTCGGGACACGACGTTGTTAATCAGTGGCGAGCTGAACCGGGAGATGGGCGGCGTGCCGATCATGCCAGAGATCAACATGGAGGTCGCGTTGCAGCCTCGAATGATCCAGTTCTCGATTGCTCCTGCTCATCAACCTTCGCGAACTCCAGCCGAACGAAACCGCCGCACGATCTACGCCTATCGAGTCCGCGGCCAGGCCGATCCAATGTTGGAGATCATGAACCAGCCGAACCCAAATGAATCTTGCGAGATGCGGGACTCGGCAGCGGTGACTCCTCAGGCATTCACG
Source organism: Mariniblastus fucicola (assembly GCF_008087665.1). GTDB lineage: Bacteria > Planctomycetota > Planctomycetia > Pirellulales > Pirellulaceae > Mariniblastus > Mariniblastus fucicola. Next base: position 2,951,733 of record NZ_CP042912.1, on the reverse strand, counting down.
TTGCTCAACAGCGACACGATGACGGACCGTTCAATTGCGTTGGCGTTGCGTTTGCAAAAAGAGAACAAAGACGACCTTGAGAAGCAGGTTGCTCAAGCGATTCGTCTGGCTTTTAATCGTGCGGCGACGGATCAAGAGAAAGCAAACTTTCTTGCATACCTGAAGGAGATGCAGGATTACCACGCGGAGAACGAGCCTGAAGAGATCAAGTATCCAACTCAGGTGGTTCGGTCGCTGGTCGAAGAGTTTACAGGCGAACCGTTTGAGTTCATTGAGAAGCTGAACGTTTACGAGGACTACATTCCGGATCCGAAACCCTGGACGGTTTCAGCGGAGACTCGTGCGTTGGCGGATCTATGTTTGGTGCTGATGAATTCGAACGAGTTTTTATACGTGTACTAGTAGCTCTCGATACAGCGCGATGTCACGACTTGAGCTGTGTCAAAAATAGACAACGTCAACCACGGACTTGTCTTGCGACGAAAAACCGCGTCAGCCTGCCAAGGACTGACCACGAGGAACAACTTCAATCTTGTGCAAACTGAGTAATCCAAAACCGCGTTAGGTTGCACTGGTTGAACAAAACTACAGACAACATTTAGGTAATATCATGAGCCAACTTAAACGACGCGAATTCCTGTATGGCCTGGGCGCCACTCTTGGTTCAGTCGCAATGACTTCGATGCTTAGCGCCGACGAAACGGCAGCCAAAGCAGCTGTCGAGCAGTCTCCGCTGGCTCCGAAGAAACCGCTGCTCAAACCGCGAGCGAAGAATGTCATCATGCTTTTCATGGAAGGCGGACCTTCGCACATCGACACGTTCGACCCCAAGCCTGACTTGAGTTCGATCCACCTGAAAGAATCTAAGCGTACGGCTGGTTTGGCGACGGGTAAGCGATTTTACGTCGGAAGCCCGTTCAAATCTCGCAAAGTTGGACAGTCCGGCATCGAGATGACGGATCAGTGGAAGTTTCTCGCCGATCCGGAAGTCGCAGACGAGCTCTGCGTTTATCGAGGTTGCAAGGCCGAGTCGCTGAATCACCCGGAAGCGTTGCTGCACATGAACACAGGCAGTCGATTGGGCGGAGATCCAGGGCTTGGTTCGTGGGTGACCTATGGATTGGGTTCGGAAAACCAAAACTTGCCTGGCTATGTCGTTATGACGGAACTGGCGTTGCCGCAAGCCGGACCTGCGAACTGGACGAACGGTTTTCTCCCCGCGTATTATCAGGGAACTCGTTTGCGTTCAAAGGGCTCTCCAATCCTGGACTTGAATCCACCGTCATTCAAGTCGCGTTCGCATCAGCGCAAGGCGCTGGACATGCTGGCCAAACTCAATGCCGACCACGCCGCGCGACACCCGGAACACGCGGACCTGAAAGCTCGCATGGAGAGCTATGAGTTGGCTTACCGAATGCAGATGTCGGTGCCTGGCGTCGTTGATATCAAGAGCGAGCCCGAACATGTACGACAGGCGTATGGGCTGGATCGAAAGGAGACTGCAGAGTTCGGTCGCCAGTGCCTGATGGCGAGGCGACTGGTCGAAAAAGGCGTCCGGTTTGTGCAAATCTTCTCCGGAGGATGGGACAGCCATGACTATCTGGAAAAAGGCCACTCTTCCCGAATCGCGAGTGTCGACCAACCGATCGCGGCGTTGATCAAGGACCTGAAACAACGTGGAATGCTCGAAGACACGCTTGTCGTTTGGACAGGCGAGTTTGGTCGGACTCCTGACAACAACTATCGCGGTGGCGTGACGTCACTTGGTCGAGGCCACAACGCGGACGCCATGAACATGTGGTTCGCAGGCGGTGGGACGAAAGCAGGAACGGTAGTCGGTGCGACGGATGAGATCGGCGCCGAAGCGGTTGACTGTGTGCATCCGATTCGCGACGTGCACATTACGATGTTGCATCTGCTTGGTCTGGACGACAACAAGCTGACTTACTTCCACGGTGGACGCTACAAACAGCTGTCCCAGTTTGGAGGAGAGTTGATCCCGGAGATCATTGCCTGACGGCAAATGCGTTGCGAAAACTAATCGTCACCCTGCATCTCATCAAGCTTCTTCTTGAGGGTCGTTCGATGTATTCCCAGTCGCCGCGACGCAGCTGAATACTGGTTGTCTCCGAGCTTGAAAGCAGTCGGCAGGATCGCTGGGTCGATCACAGAAATGAGTTCCTCATAGAGCAGCTCGATTCGACTGTCATTCCAGTTTTTCCGAGTCCATTCACGGACGAGCGTCTGGATTTTCGTCTCCAGCGAATCGTTCTCCGGCGCGACAAACGCTTTCTCATCCTGACTGACGAGGTGTTCGGCCGACAGGAAGCCGCTTTTTGAAAATGCGGCCGCTCGTTCGACGACGCTCTGGAGTTCGCGAACATTTCCCGGCCATTGGCGATCTTTCAACGCGTCGAGAAAATCAGGAGTTGGCGATACGGAATCGGCCGTCGCAGATTTGCGCAGAAAATGCTCAACCAGTTCGGGAATGTCATCCTTTCGATCTCGCAATGGAGGAAGTCGGACTTCGAACGTTCGCAATCGATAAAGCAAATCGTGTCGGAATTCGCCGTGATTGATCTGAGCCAACAAGTCCTGATGCGTCGCAGAAATCAGGCGAAAGTCCGTTTTAACAGCAGTGTTTGAACCCACTGGGACGACTTCGCCCTGGTCCAGAACCCTCAGTAGTTTGACTTGAATGTCGAGCGACACTTCTGCGATTTCGTCCAGAAACAGAGAGCCACCGTTGGCTTGTTCAACCAGTCCAACGCGCTTCGAATTCGCACCGGTGAAGGCGCCTTCGACGTGTCCGAAGAGCTCGCTCTCGACCAGCGACGGGCTGAGCGCCGCAATGTTCACCGCCACAAACGGTCCTGACGAACGCGAGCCAAACCGGTGAATCGACCTCGCCGTCAGCTCTTTCCCGGTGCCGCTTTCACCGGTAATCAAAACCGGAGCGTCGGATGTCGTCGTCAACGCAATCTGCTTGAACACCTCTTGCATCACCGCGGACGATCCAACCAACCCAATCTCTGGTTCGCCAGATGGTTCGGCAAGATCCTGGGACGGTTCGGAGTAGTCCTGCAAACTGTTGGCGACGATGGCCTGACCAATCGTCGATTTAACCACCTCCAGTTCAAACGGCTTGACGATGTACTCGAATGCCCCTTTTTGAATCGCGCCAATGGCTGTATCCAAATCCCCGAACGCCGTGATAATAATGATCGGGACTTTGCCGAATCGCTTGTGGAACTGCTCGATTGCAGAAAGCCCATCGATGCCGGGCAAGCGAACATCCATGATGATCACGTCAAAACTGGCTGCTTCTGCCAACTCAAGGCCGCGTTCGGCGCTCGACGCCGTCTCGTGCTCAAGCGACATTTGCTCGCAAAGCCTGGCCAACCCCCAGCAAATACTCTCTTCATCGTCGATGATCAGAACGCGTGACATAAATTCAAATCGCCTTTCCCTGGATGGATTCTGCTTCGAAGCGGAAAATCGTCATCCCGTTCTCGCGTGACCAATCAACGTTTCCGCCAGACCTGGCAGCGATCTCTTTCACCAGCGATAGCCCCAAACCGGTTCCTTCTTTGGAACCCGTCACGAAAGGATCGAACATGGTTTCGACAACATTTTCAGGTGGCCCCGCACCATTGTCCGCCACTTGGAAAACGAACCGACCATCTTGCACGAAAAGCTCAACTTCGACGAGCCCACCTCGTGCCGCACTCGACGAAGCCAATCTCTCACTGGCCGCCCGAATGGCGTTGCTGATTAAGTTCATCATCAACTGCTGAGCGTCCTCTTCCGTCATTTCAATGGTTGACTGATCCGATTCACTACGAACCGACAACTCAACATTGAGATGGTCAGCTGATGGGCGAAGCAGAAAGATCACATTCTCGAGGACCGCTTTCGGATTGGACTCGCGTGCAGCCTGAGTTTCGCCAGATTCCGGAGCGTTGGCGAACAACATGAACTTTTTGATGAAGCTGTCCATCAACTCCAGCTGACGCAAGGCGACCAGAAAATTTTCGTCGTCGCCAATCTTCTTTTCCGAGGCCAGCAATTGTATCGCCATCTTGCAACCGGTAGCCGAGTTTCGCAAATGATGAGCCATGCTGCTGCCGAATTGGACCATCGTTCTCAGCCGCTCATTCTTCCGCAACTGCGTCTCGTGATCCTCCAGCTTGACCGCCATCTCGTTGATCGATGTATTGAGGTCCCGGATCTCATCGTTGCGACTGACAGCCGGGATTTGCTGAACGTCTCCTTGAGCGATTTTTCGCACCTGTTGATTGAGAGTCGCCAACGGACGCGTCACCTGATTGGCAAGTGCGAGGCTGAGCAGGACGGCCAACAACATGACAGATGCGGCAATCATCAGCGGCGTTTTACTCGCATCGATCCACACCGATCTGGCAGTTTGGCGAGAGACAAAAATGTGTAGCACTCGGGGCGATGCGGGATTCAATGGATCACGAACATCCGAAATCGATTCGTGATACCACGACCTGTCGCTGTCCTCGATCACGCGAGCCGACGTTGCCTGTTCAGATTCGGTCGTAAGCCCGACACCTTCGCGAGGCAAAGACGGCGATCCGGAAGTCTTTGAAAGTACATTCCCCTTGCCATCGCCAAACGCAAACTCGGCTCCAGAAAGCAGCTTCATGTTCTCAAGAACCGCCGGCGTCAAGGGAAACTTTGTCGTCGACATCAACTCAACGATTCGCGACAACGAATCCAGCTCTGCTTTCCGGTGGGCTGAAATCGTCGAGTGAATACTTGCGTAGGTCAACGAAGCGACTGCCACCAGCAATAGCACGAGCATGCGAATCAGAATCTGATTTTTAAGCGGCCACCGCACGATGACATTCCTCTGACTTCCAATTGTCGATCCAACTGACAGACCGTCGATTCATTCGACAGATCTAGCCCCTATCGCATCAAACACTAGCTAAAACAGCCACGTTTCTCAGGTTTTTGAAACAGGTACACGATTTGCATTTGCGACGTGATGGTTGCCTGTCCGGTCAAGGAAATCAAGTCAGACCGTCCGAGGCAGCACATCGTCGATCGCTGGATCTTGAATCATACTACCCCAACCTTGTCGTTACCAAGAGTAACACAATCATGACGAATTGGAGCAAACGGAAGTGAAACAGAAAAGCAAACTTTCCCACTCAAATCTCAATCCGCGAGGGTTCACGCTGGTTGAGCTGTTGGTTGTGATTGCGATCATCGGCATTCTGATCGGCATGTTGTTGCCGGCTGTACAAATGGTCCGCGAGGCGGCTCGCAGAACTTCCTGCATGAACAACGTGAGGCAGATGGTCCTGTCGGCGTTGAACTACGAATCGGCTCACATGCATTTCCCACCAAGCTTTGAAATAGAGCATGGCACAATCTTGACGGGCAACAATGGATCCTGGTCAATCCACGGCAGGCTGTTGCCGTTCTGCGAACAGGCCAATGCTTACGAACTGGTCGACCTGGACGTGGCCTGGGATGTTCAGATCGACACGGGCGTCCCAACGATGCGAGTCCCGATGTACCAATGTCCAAGCGAAATAAATGACACTGTTCGAATCGACACCTCGACTGGCGCGCCGAAAGTTTACCCGCAGAACTATGGCTTCAATTTTGGATCATGGCTGGCTTACGATCCGGTGAGCCGTAGGACTGGTGACGGACCTTTCTACGTCAACAGCGACCTGCCGATCTCCGCGGTGAGAGACGGAACAAGCAACACAATTTGTGTCTCGGAAGTCAAAGCTTTCACTTCTTATATTCGCAACACGGCCGATCCCGGAGACACGCCGCCGACAGATCCAGCAGCGTTCATGGGATACTCCGGACAGCTCAAACTGGGTCCGGGTCTTCATCAAAACACTGGACACACCGAGTGGTGCGATGGCCGAGTCCACCACTCAGGAATCACAACGGTATTCACACCGAACACGTTCGTTCCCTACGAGTCTGGCGGCCAAACTTACGATATCGATTTCAATTCCGTTCAGGAAGGCAAACGCGACGACCAGGCGACTTACGCGGCGATCACGGCACGCAGCTACCACGCCGGAGGCACCGTCAGCACCGGAATGCTCGATGGTTCAGTCCGGTCTGTGTCCGACTCGGTGGAGCTCGAGGTGTGGCGAGCTATCGGTTCGGTAGCGGGCGGCGAAGTCTTTGATTCGAATTTTTAGAAACATCAATCAGGAAAGTCAGATGAACAAATTAGGGATTGTCTCCGGGCTGGCGTTGATGCTCGCGGTACTCGCGACGAACGCTCAGGCTCAAGATTCAGCAACGGATTCGACAGCTGAGAAACAGACGAACACGGAAGAGCTTCGGCAACAAATCGTGGCCAAGGGGCTCAAGTATTTCTCCGAGAAAGGCCAAGCCGAAAACGGATCGTTTACGGAAAAGGCGGGAGCCGGGATTACAGCTTTGGCAGTGACTTCTGCACTCCGCAACGGCCTTTCTGTTGACGACCCGATGGTTGCCAAAGGGCTTGAAGCGCTCAACGGTTTCGTCAAACCTGATGGAGGAATCTACGGAGGCGGACGGCTGAAAAACTACGAAACTTGCGTTGCCGTCGTCGCTCTGTCGCTCGCAAACGATTCTGGGAAGTACAACAAAACGCTGGCCAATGCTCAGGCATTTCTAAAGGGGCTTCAGGTTGACGGAGCAGATCGAAAGCCAGACGACCCGTGGTATGGAGGCGTCGGCTACGGCGGTTCGGGACGTCCCGATCTTTCCAACACCGCGTACTTTGTGGAAGCACTTATTGCGACTGGAGCGGACGAGGACGACGAATCGATTCAGCGTGCGATCACCTTCATCAGTCGCTGCCAGAATTTGGAAGGGCATGGCAACGACACTCGATTTGCTGACTTGGTGAAGGACGGTGGTTTCTACTATTCGATCCCAACAGAATCCAGCGACGCGTCCAGTGAAACAGAGCGTATTACTGCCAATGGTGGTTTGCGAAGCTATGGATCGATGACGTATTCCGGCTTCAAGAGCATGATTTATGCAGGGCTTACCAAAGAAAATCCTCGTGTCGAGGCAGCCACGACGTGGATCGAGAACACCTACTCGGTTGAGAAGAATCCGGGGATGGGAACCGCTGGTTTGTTTTACTACTTTCACACGTTCAGCTCTGCCTTGAATGCTGCCGGCATGGAGAAAGTCGTCGACAAGGATGGGGAAGCCCACGATTGGCGCGCGGATTTGATCACTCAATTGGCCGAACTCCAAAACGACGACGGGTCCTGGACAAACGAAGACCGTCGCTGGTTTGAAAACGATCCAAACCTCTCGACCGGTTTCGCGCTGTTGGCGCTTTCCTACTGCAAACCTGCAGCGGAAACGCCTGCGACAGACGCGGGGAAATAGAGATTGATTTGTAGTTTGCGAGATTAGCCAAACCGAGGCGCTGCGAATGAAAGCTTGAAAGCTGATGACTTGCTCGCGTTTCACAGCTGTCTGTTTGAGGTTGTTAAAAGTTGTCTGCAATGTCCGACTGTCACAAAACTTTGCGATCGCCAGGAAGCTGGTGGAGCGGTCAACTCGGCCGGTTCACGGCGCATCCGTTCTGGCTGTCGTCGATCAACTTTGCGGCAGCAACGATTGTGGTGTGCTGGTTGTTTCTCGACGGTCGATTTGAAGCGTCGGTTGACTGGTGGCGTTTCGCAAGTGAGGCCAACAGTAGCGACATCCAGATTCGAGACATGGGAGACTGGTGGTGGCTATCGCTTCGCAACAAAGCGGTCTTGGCGATTGGCTTCGTGGCTGGCATCTCCACGATCCTGATGCTGGTCGGACTTTGGGTCGGAGCCACGAAAAGCCGCACTCTTCAAGCGTGGTTCGTTGCGATTTCCGTGCTCGCGATATGGCTTGCCGTCTTGCCGAACTGGCAGGAGATTGCCTGGACTGGGAAGAAGTTTCGCATGCAAGGAACGCTGTTCGAATTCTCTTCCATCGTCGACGACCTCCACAGCAGTTGGCCAGCGACCGATGGCGAACGTGAAACCATCGGACCGTTTATGGCTTACCCAGAAGGCGATCCAGGCACTTTGATTTTGTTGACTTTGCCGGAACTGGAAACCGCTTCGTTTTCTTTTTCGGCGATTGAAGGTGGCGTGGACCGGACCGTTCGATTCGAACTGGTCGGACGTGAACGTGGTGACTGGCTCGAATGGCATCCGACGAACGACTCGCCCGGCGACTTCATCAGTGGGATTGGTGAAGTCTACCAGGTGGCCAGACACGAACAGCTATCCAACCATTGGCACCTGGTTCGCTACCGCTCCGGCTCTAATCGTGCTGATGTTTCAGTGCGCTAATGTAGGGAAATCTGAAGCGAAATCTCAATCGCGTTTCATGTTGATCGAGATGTAGATGACTCCTACGATCACGCACAACGTTCCGAGAAGTTGCGCAGTTGTGAAGGACTCTCCAAGAAAAATTGACGCAAGGACAATGGTCGACACGGGTCCAACGCCTCCAATAACGGCGGCGTTCGTGGCTCCGATTCGCTTGATTCCCTCTGAAATCAGGAAGGACGGCACCACGGTCGCGAAGATCGCCATCGCAAATCCCAACCAGTAGACTTCCGGCGGGTAAGACCACAAATCCGTAACGGTCTCGGTCAGCGCGAAGTGCACGACGACACAAGCTGTTGATACCAACATGGCAATCGAGGTAAACCGCCACACTCCCATTTTCGGAATCAGCTCTCCACTACCGACCAGGTAAATGGCATAGGTTACTGCAGAAAGAAAAACCAGGAACACGCCCAACGGTACGTTCGTCGCGACGCCTCCGGAGCCTCCAAACCGTATCGCGACGAAGATTCCGACGTAGCAGATCACAACCGCGATCGCCTGGTGAACGGTAATTCGCTTCCTTGCAAAGACAGCGCTGATCAAAAGCACGATGGTGGGATACGAGTACAGGATAACGCGTTCGAGGCTGGCTGAGATAAACTTTAATCCGTAGAAGTCGAAGAAGCTTGCCAGGTAATAGCCAACGACGCCGAGCACCGAAATTCGTATCCACGGCGTTGGCTCTCGTCCAGGAATGTGTTGATCTCGCTCCTTCACGGACAGCCATACCAGGACCGCTGCATAGAACGGCATCGCGAAAACCATCCGCAGCAACAATAGTGGCACGGGTTCGATACCGTAGGGCATGGCCAGCTTTACCAGAATCGCCTTGGTCGAAAAAAGAACCGCCCCGGTGAAAACGATGCCACTCGCCATCGCGACTTGTCGCATGGAAAACGCTCGCTTCGTTTCGCCGGACGTTGCAGCCGTCGTGTCTGATTGCGCTGCTACCACTGCCAACGCCGAATCCGAAAGCCCGTTCAGCGTGGGTTTTGCGGTGTCGGAAGCTGACTTTTCTGTGGATCGATTCCCTGAAGACATGTTTTCCTGCGGTGAGGTTGCGATCGATTTTGATCGTTGCTGACAAGCCAACGCTAGCAAAAACTCACCTTCGTCCAGCGGCAGTATTCGACGGACTCTTGAGCCGCATTGCCGACCCAATCGGAAAATCTTGCCAAATCCAACGATTCAAACTGGATAAACTTTGCCGATTTTGACGATATCGAGAACTGAATGGAGTGCGTGAAGTTTGCGCTTTAAGGTTTGGAAACAATGGTTAACAGTAATTTTTCGACGAGCCAAGTGCAACGGTGGGCGAAGATCATCGTCGCTGTCGTTGTCAGCGTAAGCGCCGTCAGCCTGCCCGCGATGGCTCAGAAACCGTATTACAACAATACGTACAAGATCTATCCGCAATCGCATTCGTCGAGGGTCGCTCGCGCAAGCGGTCGCGCAAATGGCTTGCCGAATCAACCGGTGACGGCAAGGCCACAACCTTTCAACGTGGATGTTGTTGATCCTCCTGCTCCTTTTCCAACGTTGGACATTACTGACGCGCCGCTTGAAAACCAATCGGGGCAATTCAGCAATCTTTCGAAAGCATTTGCGGCGAACGAGCCGGCAAAGGTCACTCATTCTGGCCGCATTCAGGACATCTTCGGCGAGAATTCTCAGGATCAAATTTTCGGCGAACAGGAATCGACGCCACAGGAAACTGTACCAGTAAACCCATTTGAAAAACTCGACCCGGTAGTTCCGCCAACGACAACTCAGGACCCAACACCACTCCCACCGAATCCTTTCGGAGAAATGACTCCTCGCGAAGATCAATCGCAAGAGCCAACAACACCGATTCAAAATCCGTTCAACGAACTTCCTCAGGATCCGACACCGAATACGCCTCCGATGGACACTGATCCGCGAGGTTCGAATCAGATTGAACCGCGTCTACCTCCGGGAAGCGAGTTCACTCCGGATCCGGGACAGATCAATCCTAACCCACCCATTCCCGGCGAAGAGCCAAGACCGCGTGACGATGAACCGGGCAATGTTTCAGGCAACGATGAGCCGAGAGAGACTGAGTCACCGGACTTGACCGACCAGAAAGAACCCGGCGAACTTCCGGACACATCGGAGCGTTCCGTTTTCGATTCAAAGGAACCGGACGAAAAAGATTTGGCGCCGGTTCCCGCTCCGCGATCGTCTCATGTGTATTTGCCGGCTCGTGATCCTACGGATTACGTTCAGTCGCAAGACGCGAAAAAAGGCGCGGTTCCTCCAGGATACGATCCGCGGATGATGCCGAACAATCCATACGCCAACCTGCCTGGCCCCTACGGCTATGGAGCTCGGCCAGGCTATCCGCCACAGCCTTCTTACCCAGGGTATCCGCCGCAGCCTCCTTATCCGGGCTACGTGCCTCCGTATCCAAACGCGATGCCCCAGATGCCCTACGGCGGCCAGTGCGGTCCGGGCTGCACTCCAACTCAACTTTGTAACAGCTGCAACAATTGCAATTCAACTTCGATCGCATCCAGCGGTTGCGGCGGGTGCAATCAGTGCAATTCGTGTTGCGGAACTGGATCCCGTCCGACACTTGTCGGCGAAGACATCGGAAATCGCATCGTGGAGACGGCAACCGTCGATGAATGTGGCGATGCAGCCTACGTTGATGTCGTAAGCGACTGCGACAACGTTTGCACGAATTTCGCCAGTTGCTACATAGGACTGTTCGGTGGCTGGTCTGACTTGAATGACTTCACGACACGGGGCGAACTCGGTACTGGAGTTTACTTTGAAGACGCGGGCTATCTGTTCGGATTCACCGTCGGGCAATTTCAAGGTCGCAATCTGCGTACCGAACTTGAGCTGAGCTATCGCAACATCAACATCAATGGTTTGCAACTCGATGGCGTCTCGGGATCAGAGTTTACCAGCGTCGCGGGAGACTTTGGAACGTTTGCGGGGATGCTGAACGGATACTGGGAATTCGTGGACTTCGGTTCTGAGAAAATTAAACCGTATGTCGGTGGCGGCGTGGGCTTCGCACTGGCGCGACCTGATTTGATCCAGTCGAACGGTGTCGAGGCGGTCATCAACGATGACGAATCAAGCTTCGCGTGGCAGTGGATGGCCGGACTGAACTACAAAGCTTCGCCAACTCTCGACGCGTTTGTTGAGTATCGCTATTTCACAGCGGACTCATTCCGACTTGATACGCAATTGCCTGAAGTGGCAGGAGTTGGCAACGGTTCCGGGCCGTTTGACTATCGCTCCAGTACCGTACTGTTCGGTATGAGGGCGCGATTCTAGTCACCAACTTGCCGGGCGGTCAGGAACGGTGTTCAGTGCAAGACTCTCATTTGCGACGCGGAATACTCTGCATTTCAAATGCATTTTTACCGCACCGCCATGGCCGCAGGAATTCCTGAGGCCACGGCAAAGCAGTTAGTCAGCCGACAGTTTATCGACTGGTTATTTAGCGGTTGGCTTTGGGAGCACTCGGAATACGAGACTCGCCCCCTTCTTTGCCACGAGTCGACGGCGGAACGTTAGGCACGCGATCCATCGTTGATTCATCCGGATCTGACGGCCCGCAACCAGTGACAACGGTAGCGGATAAAAGCATGGCTGCAACGAATAGCCAGGAAACAGCGGAACGCATTTTCGTTTGATTGTTCATTTTGCCCCGGAAAGTGGAGTCCAAAAAAAACCGGATCGAGTCAAGCACTCGACCCGGCGTTTGTAACGTTCGGAAACTAAAAGATTGAGTCACCGAAAACAGTCTTAAGGTTGCTCAGCGACTTCACCGCCAGCACGAGTCGAAAGCTTTTCCAAAATGGTAGGCTCGTAACCAGTGCTGCCGTTGTTGCCGCGATCGACTTCGTAACTCATGAAACGAACACTGCCGTCGGCAAATGCCCATGATCCACCACCGGGATGTGAACTCCAGTAGTGAAAACGGTGCAGGTTGTCAGGATCGATCGCTTCGCCCGGACGGAAGAAATCAGTCTCGTATCCGCTTGGATCCGAGCCCCAATCAACTGCGATACGCTCGTGAACGCCAAGCACGACGTCCGCTTCCCCCAACGCATTGTCGCCAGCACCAGCCCACTGCCATCCGTATTCCAAATCGTAGGACGCGGTGCGTTCTCCGATCAGCAAAGTGTTGGATGAACCGTCGGAGATGTGCCCGAAACCGATCTTTGAGTTGCAGTAAATAATTCCGTCCTGGCCTTCGGTTTCGGAATAACTGTCACGCCCGCTGACTGCCAGATAGGAAGTAACCGCCGCTTCGTTTCCTGTTCCGTCGTCCCAGGCATCCCCAGATCGAGATTCAGAAGGGCAGGAATAGGAAGGAACACTGATCCCGTTGATCGTCTTCCCATTCGGCTGATACTGCCACCACGGCCACGCCTTGAGATCTGCCAGGTTGTAGACGTTGCCTTGCTCCATGAATGGAGCCACACGCATCATCCAACTCCAGAACGGACCTCTGTTTGGATAGGAAAAGTCATTGTTCGGATCGATGTAGCCGCCCGGCGCGGCATCGACCTCATAAAAATACCAATTGTGATTGATAATGTGCCCCGCAGGAAATTCCATGTGGGAGCTCTCGTAGTTGTGCAAAGCCAAACAACTTTGCTTGAGATTGTTCGCGCAAGTTATTCTTCTTGCTGCCTCGCGAACCTGTTGAACTGCCGGCAATAGCATACCGATCAGAATGCCGATGATCGCGATCACGACCAAAAGCTCGACAAGCGTAAAAGCAAAACGCTTACCAGAAAGTGGAGTCTTCATCTAATACACCCCTGTATTAAGAAAGAATTAATACTCCGAGAATAGCAGAAAGATTTTGCCGCGTAAAACGAATGGGGGGTATTCCACACGACGCGTAGCGATACCGTTAAACAGAACTTAGTGGAAAAGTAAACGGTTTAACGGATGGGAAATGCAAGCTCTAGGCCGTTACAATGCCTTTAAGGGATCGGCGAGGCTGCGTCCACTTTCAAAAGTTTTTTCGTCGCCGTCGACTTCGAACGTCACCAGATTTTTACTAACCTCGATAACCGTCCAGGTCAAACCGTCAATGTCTACCGTATCGCCAGCCGCCAACTTGTGAGACTCCGACTTGATCTGATTGAACAACATCACGACCCAACGCCCGTCGCCTCCTGACATCAAACCGCGAACGTAAGTGTGTTCAGCAAACTCGATCGGCTTTGGAGGATCCTTGGGCTTTTCAACTTCCTTGACTTCAGGCGCGACAAATGAAATCGTGAAGTTGATCTCGTCACTTTTTGACGGGAGTCCATCATCAACGACCCGCATCGAAACCGGAATTCGAACAGGTTTGGTTTGCTTTGGAATACGCAACCTCATTTTGCGATACGACGCCGTCCGCGGTTGATCTCCAAGCACGACTTTCACGTTCGAGTCATCGCCGCTTTTTTCGATCAGCTCAAACGCCAACAAATCATCAGCGTCCGCATCAGCGGCTTCGATTTGAACGGTTTCGTACTTACCCTCTGCATCCTTTTCGGATGCAGCAATTGTGAACTCCAGGTCCGAACGCTTCGGTTTCTCGAACGAAGGCAGATTGTTGGCGGGACCGAAAATGTTACGCGACAGAATGTTCCGCGTGTAGTCGTCAGCGGCAGGCAATTCCCGACGCCAAACTGGAAATTCAACAATGTTGACCGGTCCGTCGACGAGTGACAGAGTCTCGATTTCAACTTCCATCTGAAGCTCACCCGTGAGAATGGGATCTTTGCCACGATTGGATTTCGTTACAGGCTTAATAGTCAGCTTGTTGATTCGATGCAGGTGATCGGCCGAGTAAAATCCATGCAGGAAAGCCACCAACTGTTGCAACGTGCCTCGGGGTTTGACCGTGAATGCGTTTCTGGTCGCAACGGCTTCTCCTTCGTAGGCGATTTCGCCGCCTTCCTTGAATCGCACGCCGTCGTAAGACATGCCGGATTCTTTCAGTACAAGGTCGTCCAACCAGGTCTTGTAGATACTTCGAGCACGACTGGTCCCAACCGGCAGGCTAACTTTTCGATAGTATCCCTGTCGTTGGGATGCAGCCATACCACGCATCTTTTTGGTTTCCTGCGCTTCGACCTGAGCAGTCAAGTCATCGATTTCTTCTTCGTTTCCTTCATAGCGATCCATGAACCACAGGAACGCGAAAAACAGAATGAAAATCGGCGCGAGTGAACCGACGACCAGAGCAAGTGTTTTTTCTCTTGAAGACATGTTTTCAAACATCAGTTCACACTCCCTTCGGCATCCGAATTCGCTTCGGCATCAACTTCAGAATCGGCATCGGATTCACCGTCCACAGCCGCTTCATCGTTCAAGCTGCGACGATTTTTGTGGAAATCAGACACGTGCTTATCAAGTGCCTTGAGCCATTCCACCCCCTTCCGCTGCACGACCAGGGAATTGCCAAACGTATACGGATACTCACTGTCGCCTTCCAAAGAAACATCCGCTTTGGTCGGCGTCACCAGATAGGGTCTCAACTCCAACGCCTCAAACAGCTTCCGATCCTGGTCGTTGCTAACGATCTTTCCGGAGACTTCGACGATCGGTACGTTTCGCCGAACTGCGGCATTGAAACTGGAAACCATGGCTTCGTCGGCCGTCAGGAATCGCTTGCTCATTTCGTCAAGCTCGTCGAGCCATTGAACGTTGGCTTTTTCCCAGTCATCGATCATTCCCGTGCGACCGAGAATCGAATCCATACTGGGCCGGTTGGAGTCACCTTCATTGAACTTGATGGCGTCCACCAGATCCTGTTGAAGCTGAGCAATCTCTGCTGATTGACTGCTGAGCGTCCACCATGCGAAAGCGATGGTCATCAACGCTGCAAGACCAGCAAGTGATCCGTAGATCAACCAGCGACTTCGATCGACAACGACTTCTTCTCGCCGGCTGGGATTGAGAAAGTCAATCGCCGGAGTCCGGTCGTGTCCATGATGCAGCAAACTGCCAAGCAATGGAGAGAACTGCCACGGAGACGCGACGTCGCCTTTCGCTTGACCGATTCGACCGAGTCCATCGAATGGATTGACGACGTCGACGCCAATCTTCAATCGTTCGCTCAAATCGCCAACGAGATGTTTGTTCGTTTTTTCGTCGTCCAGCAAAATCATGTTGGAGACTGCCGTACCGCCGAGCTGACGTTTTGAGGACGCCAATGTGCGGCGAACCTCACTCAGCAACAAACGGTTCCGCTGATCAGAATTTTGGTCGGCAGGCATTCGAATCGATCGCGTCGAAACGGTCTGATTACCTTTCGTGACCACAATGTCAGTGAACTCATCGCCGGGATTGACGACCAGTCGTGCGGCATCATCTGAAATTTGGCTGTTGAGCAAATCCATGATGGCGAACGGTCGCAGCACCAATTGTTTCAACTTGAGGCCAGTCGGCTCGATGATCTTTTCGACTCGTTCACGAACGGCAGGCGCGATTGCCGAAGCGAGCACGCGACGGGGCAAGCCTGGATCCGTATCCAACGAAACGTAGTCCAACAACCAACGGTCGCTGAAAGATGCGAAATCACTTTTCGCTTTGAACATCACCATGTCCGGAAGCTCGTCATCCGGAGCCGGCGGCAACTCGATCTCTCTGAGTTCGCTCTGCGATCGGGACAGCACAACGACGGCGTCATTCCGCGTCAGTCCGTTATCCTGAACGACCTGTTTGAGTTTCTCGCCAATCGCTTCGTCGGTTAGACCTGATTCGATTGGGATTTCAATCGCATGCGAAATTTCCAGGGGTCGCGTCGTGGCCTTGCGACCTGCAACCAGCAGAATTCGATTCGGATTGATTTCGATAGCGACGATAGACATGTCAATCTGGGCGGGTAAAAACTGATTCGGTATGAGTATTATAAATTGCGGGTCGACGGCAAACGTCGAAATTTATCGATCCAACTGGCTGCCAACGGCCTGCAGTTCCGATCCGAGGGCTTCAATGGAATAACCCGTCTGCAGATGGCTTTTGTCGCGCCACATCAGGATTTGCGGGACCGGTGACGTTGTATCAAACACCGCTTCTGCCCGTGACGTTCCTCGTCCGTCGCCAAAATACCCGACAATTTCCGCTCGATAGACGTCGCCACCGGCGCAAATGTAGGGCATCAGCAATTTCATGGTCTCCTGATCAACCAAGCCTTCGGCCAACAGAAACGTTTCGTACTTTCGGTTTTTGTCCAGAAAGTCAGGATCATCCAATTCGATTTCGCGATAGCTAATAATGTTCCCAAGCAACTCGTCATCGTCAGCGATGACCGGGATTCCGGACAGGACGGCTCGGGAAGCCTGACGAATATTAATGCGTCCCGGAACAGCCAATCCTTCATAAACCGTCAGCGACTGCATTGCGATTACCAGTGACGGATCTCCCGGAGAAGAATTCAACGGCGATTCCACATAAACTTCATTGCCGTCATCGTCCTGCGTTTTATAGACGATATCCATGAAGTCGATCACAGTGCGGAACTTGTTCAGCTCATCAGGCTCAGTCGTTTCAGGGATCTCAAATGAGATCTGCGAGGCCGTCACAAAATTGGCTTCCTCCGGATCGTCCGGGACACCCTCTTCATAGGTCCCCAGCCGCACCATGATGATGAAGTTCGCCCAGTCGTCGTTAAAGACAGACTTCAGGTCATCGTAGAGCTGATCGAGATCGTCCGCGTTGATGTTGATTTTCTGAATGCCTTCGGCCGTGAGATTGCTTTCCTTACTGTAGAGCGTCAAATAGTTGGCCCAACCGAGCATGGTTTCTGCTTCGGTTAAAGAAACGTCGCCCAACGATGCCTCGGATTCATCCAACACACCATTGCGATTTGTATCGAGTCCGAACAGCAATTCAGGAGTCACGCCACGCACCAGGAGCAACTCGTCGATACTATCCAGCGGTCCATTTTTCGCCTGATAGGCAGGACTGAGTCCGCGGTAGTAGCTGCTTTCCGTTCCGTTTTCGCGTTCTTCGTCATCAAGGTCAATGAAGTCCAAAATCGCGTCGGCAATCTCTTCTTCCATGTCCGGTAATCCCATCAGGATTCCTCGAGCGATCGTCGGTTCCTCTTCGCTCAACGCATCGTAGTAGTCATAGTACGGTAAAACGTTGATGTTGATTTTGCTGGACTCGTTGACCACGCCGTTACGAGTTCCTTCCGGGATACCATCATCATTGAGTCCCGGCGCGACCAGCGTGAAACGACCGATCGAAGAGTTTCGCCCCGGGTTGTTGATGTCCGCCACCGCGGCAACGCCCCGAAAAGTGTCCTCGTTGTTCCACAGCCCGCCGCTTTCGACAATTTCGCTTTCCGGACGGGCCAGAAACATACGAGTGTATTCCATTCCGGATTCAACCAGATACTTCGACTGAATTCGGCGTGTCATCACGCGAGCAGCCTGCTCCTCAACCAGCATCAGTGAGGAAAAAGAAAGCACCGACAGCGCCAAAATGGCAACCGTGACGAGGACGATCAACAGTATGGAACCACCGCGATCATTTCGGCGTATTGATTTAAATCTATGCGAGGAAGTCATTCTTCTTCCTCCAGGGCAGGCTCGGCCATCGGCAGAAACACGGTCAATCGCTCCTGAGTCATCACGGTACGATCAAATCCGTTGTACTGATAGCCAGTACTGGCGGACGACGTACGTCGGGGATCGATGATCAGAGTAATTTCAATCGCGGTCGGGAATCCACCTTCTTCTTCGGAGTCCCATGAGTCCGTCCAGTCGTTGCCATCAAAGTATTTGAAGTTGATTTCGGCGACTTCCGAGGCAACCAGTTCAGCGAAATCGTCAGGCATCACCTGTAGGGTTTCATCCCCGCGAAAGTTGGCAACCGCGCGGTCGATTTCCCGTCGATACATCCCACCGGTGATTTCGTTCTCGCGTCGAGAAATCTTGGGATCGTAGCCGCCTTTTTCAGCGCTGAAAAAATAGGAAATCGATTTGATGTCCGAAACGGTCGACTCTCGCTCCGACGTTTTTTCCAACAGCGGATTGTACTGATCAAGTCGCGGCAATCGACTGATGTCAAGCATGATCGCGTTCGAAGTTCCGAGCATCGTTGGACGAAACGAAACTTCTTCCTCGTCGAAAATCTGATCCTCTTCCTCACGTTCTTCAATGACGCCGTCCATCATCGCGTAGGTTTCCAGCAGCACGTTGAGCCCGCCATAATCAGTCGCTTTGTATTGAATTGCAGATCGAATATCGTTGGCCATCATCGTCAACGAATTCCGAGCCACCAACTCGCGTTCGACCCGCGCCTGTTGCTTGGCAACCTGAACCATGTAGGCGTTGATTGCGCTGGCGATGCCAGACATTACGACGACCATCAGAGCCATCGCCAATATCAACTCAAGCAGATTGTAGCCATCGCGGCGAATCCGAATTTCCTTCCCGAGCAACATTGCTAGTCCCCACTTTCTGATTCAAGTGGGTCGTAGTCGGGATCAACCACCAACCGTGTCAGCGAAACCGCGATTCGAGGTTGAAACTCAGTATTCTCTACCGTCACGATTGCCGTCAGCAAACCGGGAACAGGCGCATCCTGGATTTCGATCGAATAGACCCAACCTTCTTCGTTGGGAATCGACTTGGTGGAAACGGAAGCCGGTTCAATGACTCCGGCTGACAGTTCTGCCATCGCGGAATCTGCAAAGCGATTGCCCATGCCGACCATTCTGGCGTTGCGGACGCTGCGATAGCCAAGCCAAAATCCGTGTCCGATAACCACCATCGAACCACCGAGAATGGCGATCGCGAGAATGACTTCCAGCAAGGAAAATCCACCACGTTTTCGTTTCAATCGGATCATCGCATGCTCTTGAGTCGAACCGATTTGGAAAGGCCAGTCAGCCCACGCAGCTGAATTTCAACGATGCCGCCGATCTGGTTTTGCAAAACAACGCTTGCGTTCTGCGACGTTCCATCGGGATAGAACAGGATTTGCTGCAGCCCACCGCCGCCCGAACTTTCTGTGCCGGAAAGCACTTCCTCAGCGCGGGCGTCAGACAAAACTTCTGTTGCGGCAAAGGTAATGCCACCAGGAAGAAGATTGTCTTCGAATCCGGAGTTTCCCGTTTGATCGACGTTGCGACGATCGCGACTGGCTCTGGCAATCTGGTCTCTCGAGTTGGCGAAAGGCCCCGAGTCAAACCAGTTGCTGCCTCGGGCGATGAACACAGCGTACACATCGCCTTCCTTGATCGCATCGACGCGAGCTTTTCCCATCGCAGCACGAACCCGGTCAGCACCACGATCGAGCGCTGTCCGCTGGAACATGCGATTGACTGACGGAGCAGCCATGCTCATGACCACAATCACCACCGCCATCACCAACAACAACTCGATCAGCGTAAATGCCGACCGACCGTGTTTTGGCCGAACGCACGAAGCGGTTACGACGCGCGAATTCAGGATGTGGCGGAATTGAGTCATCGACAAACCAATTACTGATCGTTGTTGCCAGGAATATCGTCTGCTGTGCCTTTGGCGCCATCCGGTCCATTGGACGAAACAAACACGCGATCCTGAGCTTCGTTCGCCGAGTAAGTGAACTCATTTCTCCACGGATCTTTTGGAATTTTCGCATCGCGGAAGTAAGGTCCGCCCCACTCCGCTTGCGTCATGCCGCTTGGCAACACAACCAGGTCCTGCAGCGAACGCGGATACGTTTGCATTTGCAGTTTGTAAGCCACACAAAGGTCTTTGATCTCTTTGATCTGAACCTTGCAAGCCTTGATGTTCGAAGCCGTTCCCAGACGGGTGTAGGCAACGGTTCCGAGGCCGGCGAGCACGACGAGGATCGCCATCACGAGCAACAGTTCCAAAAGCGTGAAACCTTTGCGGTTACCGCGACGGTGTGCTTGACGCACCATGGTCTTGAATTTCATTTCATCTACTCCTGATAGTTAAGTTTGTATTTTGTTTCAAGGAAAGTGTTCATCAACGTCAGCCAGACGGAATCCAGCCAGCGACATCAACCAACGGTTTGGCCCATTTTCATGATCGGTAGCAGCAACGCAACGACGACAAAAAGAACGACGATCGCCATGATCAAAAGCATGAACGGCTCGATCAGTTTTACGGCAACATCCAGCCGCCGCATCGTCTGTTTCTCAAGCTGATCGGAAATCGTAATCAGAACCGTGTCCAGCGTGTTTGATTCTTCCGCGACACTAATCATTTCGGTGACTTCGATCGGAAAATGTCCCGATTTCTCCAACGGCTTGGACAACGTCTCGCCGCTGGTCACATTTTCGCCGGCCTTTTCGATCGCCAGCGAAAGGACGCGATTGCCGGCAGCTTCACGGCTAATTTCCAGACCGCGCAAAATCGGTACACCGTTCTTCATCAGCGTACCCAAGACGCGGCAAAAACGGGCCACGGCTAGACTGAGCAGGATTGGGCCGACCAAAGGAATCTTGAGTTTGACGCGATCGACAAACATCTTTCCGGCTTCGGTCGCAAGTTGGCTGCGAATGACCGCAAACAGAACTCCGACTACCAGCACGATGATCAGCCCGTAATTTCGCAGCGTATCACTGAACCACAGCAACCATTCGGTTACCGCTGGCAATTCGCCTTCGGCTCGCAACGATTCGAAAACCATCGCGAACTTGGGAACGAAGAAGATCACCAGAACGGAGACGATCAGCGATCCCATCGAAGCCAGAATCATCGGATAGATCATCGCCCCGACAGTTTTGGCTTTCAGGTCAGCCTGCTGTTCTGTGAACGTTCCGACTCGATCGAGCGCGTCTTCCAGGAAGCCACCTTCAGCACCGGCTCGCGACATATTGATCGCCATGTCGCTGAAGATCGAATCGTGGCGGCGGAAGCAGTCCGACAGCTCTTCGCCGTCTTCGACTCGGGCAACGACATCGTTGAGCGCTTCTTTCAGCTTTTTGTTTTTGGCCTGCTCTTTCAGCAGATTCAACGAGCGAATCAGAGGCACGCCGTTTTCCAACAGCGACGCCAGCTGCGAATAGAACGTCGCCATCTTCTGATCGTTGGGCTTGCCGCCAAACTCAAAATTCATCTCCAGCGACTTCTTCGTGCTGGCCGCGGCATCGGTCACGCTAACAGGAAACAGCGAATCGCTGGTCAGCCGTGAAATCACGTCCGCCTCGGAATTCGCCGTCATCGAGCCCTCGATTTTGGCTCCTGACGTGTCGCGTGCTATAT
Source organism: Mariniblastus fucicola (assembly GCF_008087665.1). Classification (GTDB taxonomy): domain Bacteria; phylum Planctomycetota; class Planctomycetia; order Pirellulales; family Pirellulaceae; genus Mariniblastus; species Mariniblastus fucicola. The sequence continues at coordinate 2,930,111 of NZ_CP042912.1, read as the reverse complement.
AAGTAAAGTCTGGCATGATATTGCGAATGCGGATTCGACGTCATTGCGAATGACGAACGACTACCCGAGTCGGTCTCCTTTTGTGATTCGAAGAATCTCCTCAACAGAAGTATCGCCAGCGATCACCTTTCGCCAACCGTCGTCTCGCAGCGTTTTCATTCCGCCAGCAAGACAGGCTTTCTTGATCTCCCATGTACTGGCACGTTCCTGAGCCAATTCGCGGACAGCTTCAGTCGTAACCAGAAGCTCATAGACACCCATTCGACCCGAGTAACCAACGTTGCGACATTCGCGGCAACCGGCTGGTTCATAAAGCGAACCTTGCAGCTGATCGACCGGGAAATCCTTCGGCAGATCGATCTTTGACGGATCCACCTGACGACGACAGTTCCGACAAAGCCGTCGAACTAGTCGCTGAGCCATCACGGCTTCAACGGTACTCGCCACAAGGAATGGCTCGACGCCCATATCACACATACGCGTAAACGCACCGGCCGCGTCATTCGTGTGCAGCGTACTAAATACAAGGTGACCGGTCAGCGAAGCCTGAATCGCATTTTCGGCTGTTTCGAGGTCACGAATTTCACCGACGAGCACGACGTCCGGGTCATGACGCAAAATACTTCGCAGTGACGCGGCGAACGTGAGACCGATCTTTGAGTGCACCTGAATCTGGTTGATGCCGGCCAGCTGATACTCAACCGGGTCTTCGGTCGTAATAATTTTCGTCGACGCGTCATTGATTTCGATCAGCGAACTATAGAGCGTCGTCGTTTTACCAGAACCCGTTGGCCCGGTAACCAACACGATACCGTGCGGAATCTTGATCAGCTCACTGAACGTGGCGTAGGTATCCGGAGCCATCCCGAGGCTCTGCAGCTCGAACACCATCGCGCCTTTGTCAAGAATACGCATGACCAGACTCTCGCCGTGAATCATCGGAATCACCGAGACACGAACATCGATCTCGCGACCTTTGACTTTCAGTTTGATTCGGCCGTCTTGCGGAAGTCGCTTCTCCGCGATGTTCAACCGAGCCATAATTTTCAGGCGGCTGATGATCGCGGCGCGAAAGTGATTGATTTCCGGAGGAATCGGCTGAGTATGCAGCATCCCGTCGATGCGGTAGCGGATCACGATTTGATCCTGCTGGGATTCGATGTGCACGTCGCTCGTCCGCGACTCGATCGCTTCAAGCAGAATTTCGTTCACCAACCGGATCACGCTGGCTTCCTGAGCCATCTCCGAAAGTTCGCTACCATCGGTTTCGATGTCTTCGAGAAGCTCGACGCCGTCTTCGATTTTTTGCTTTACCAATCCCTCGATCGTCTCGCCACCGACACCAAGATGCGTCTTGATCAGCTTGGCGATTTCAGACTTCTCAGCCAGAACCGGCTCGACGACCAATCCCGTCGCAGCGCTAACTTCGTCCAGCGGATAATAGTCCGACGGATCTGCCGTCGCGACGATCAGCGTCCCGTTCTCTTTGCGAACGGGAAAGATAATTTGGCGATAGATGACTTTTTGCGGAAACGTTTCCAACAGCGTCAAATCGACTTCGGTGTTTGCCAGATCAATGAACTCGACGCCGAACTCTTCGGCCATCGCATCGTAAGCAGCATGCCGATCGACATACTTCTTCCGATCCAGCTCGGACAACAACGATTCGCCATCGAGTTCTCTCGAGGGATCGATTTGAGACAGTTGCTGGTCTGATATGAGACCGCGTTCAACAAGAAGTTCGCCGATATGATTCATAAGAGTTTGGTGCTACCGAGGGCAGGGATTCTTGACGCCAGACCCTCCAATTTAGATCAAAGCCTAGCGTTCACCAAAGACAGCTTTTGATTGCGTCCAAAGTCCCGGGTGGGGGCCATTTCCAACGGCAATTGTACCAATGGTTCGGGATTTACGGAGTCGCGAGGAAAGTGAAGTCGACGAGTCAACCGTAAGAAACGCACTGCCGTGTTGGGGTGAGGGAAGCGCCAACGGCGCCAACAGTGCGTTTCTTGCGAGCGACCGACATCGGCTTTCGCTGCTCCCCCTATCAAACCCAAAGTTTCTCAGGAGGTTTCGAGCAATTCCAAATGTTGCCAGAAACGATTTTCGCCGCTCCAAACGTTGCCTTTTCGGCCAAATATCACCGAAGGTATCGCGGTTTGACCAACACAAGAAGAACACTCAGCCAACCGTTAAGACAGCCAGAAGGGTGCCGGCAGTAGAAAGACATGGTTTTCCAGCAGGCTCAACGTGCCATTCCAACTGATGTAGCGCGTCAGATAAAAGATAACTGCAAACAGCAACGAAACCGGCGCGGCAAAGAACTGAATCGGATACCGCAACCACCAGCGAACAGGTTTCTCTTTCTTCGCAGCGCGACCAACCGCCCAGCCCGCGATCATGCGACTCGGCCAACCGAATGCGATGAACAGCAGCGACAGCGACCAGAGAAACTCAGCCGGAACCTGCTCAATCTTCAACAGAAAAAGCGGCAACGCCAAAAGCAAAATCAGAAACAGGCTAAACAGATGAGCCATCGGTGCTCGCGAAAACAAACGCATCACCTGAAGCGGCTCAAAGAACCGACGCAGCTTTCCATCGGTCGCGAAATGCGTCTGCACGAATGGCAACAACGCGAACACGGGAACGGAGACCACGATTCCGATGAACAGACACAAGCCCGCCAGCCCGGGTTCGTCGCTGGTGGAACCCGCCAACATCAGGGTCGGGATCGCCAGCCAGCACAGCGTCCCGAACAGGCCTTTGAGCCCGAGCATAAAGTAGCGAGGAAGCTCCAGCTCGAAAAGGAAATTCTTCACCGAATCGTAAGACGTCGCGAACAGGTTCTCGGTGAACAGCCGTCTCAAAAAGATCGCTGGCAGGAACCAGTCCGTGATCGGTTGTGCGTTGCAGATGTCAGCAACGAGCTTTGGCGAAATCCAGCCGACGGTGATCGAAAGTAGCTTGCGTGTAATACTCGAACGGCGTACCAACCAGATCGCCAGGGAAAACGGCGCGATCAGCGGCCAGAAAAAGTATCGCAGCTTTCCGCCACAGATGATGGCAGCGAAAACGTGAGCCACCGTTGCGAAGGTGATAAACCATTGAGCGATCTTCAGAGCGATGGTTTGACTGCTGGTCGGATCAATGATCATGGCGTCCATCCAGAACCCGGACACAAATCGCGCCGGCCAGATCAACAGCCAGGCACCAAGCATGATTCCACCCAGGTGCATGGCTTTGCGGATTCCGGAAAATTGGCTGCGGAACGATTGTCCTCGCGCGGCACTACCACTCGAATCGAGTAAGTAGCCGAACGTGATCAGTTGCAAAATGGGAACGTTCGCCAGCAGCGCCAACAGAAAGATCGTGCTGCAGATACCAAAGATTCTTGCACACATCCGCGAGCAGAATCCGGCGATGCGAAAGGGCCAGCTTTGCGTGCCCTGACTGGGAATATCCAATGGATCGGTCGCCAGCGAATCGAGATCCAACTCCGCAACGATCTCTTCAGCCGCGGAAGTGGAAATTGAAAGCATCTGGCCCGGATTTTCCATGGATAGCTAACCAGTCGAAGAATTCGAAACTTGGTGATTTTTTCGCAAAACTTTGTTCGATACCAAAGTGTACTATGCTTTGAGGAAATTGTTTCAGAGAAAGCAACGTCGTGAATTCCAACAGACTGAATCTGGTCGCGAAGAACGTTTTGTTTCTTTTGGTCTGCGTGGGCAGCGGAGGAGTGCTTTCGATTTTCCTGACTTCACCGACGGCGTTGACGGCACCGAAATCGTGGAAACCGAAATCGAATCGAGCCGCGAGCGTGACCGAAGTCGTTGGCTCGATTGACTCCGCTTTCGATGATCAGTGGTCTGACGCGGGACTGGAAGTCGCCAACGTAGCGGACGACTGGCTGGTGGCTCGCCGGTTGTCGCTGGGGCTAACCGGCACAATTCCTTCGGTTCAGGAATTGAAGACGCTTGAACAGCAGCCATCGGACCAACGAATCTCGTGGTGGGTTTCGCGATTGCTTGATGACAAGCGAACGCATGACTATATGGCCGAGCGTTTGGCTCGTGCGTGGGTCGGCGTTGAAGGTGGGCCCTTTCTACTTTACCGTCGCCGCCGATTTATTGCGTGGCTGTCAGATCAAATCGAAAGCAATCGACGCTATGACTATTTGGTCAAACAGCTGCTGACTGACGAAGGCATCTGGACGGATTCGCCGGCCGTAAACTTCTACACGCGAAACATCATTCCGGATTCTGGCGAGGAAGACAAACCGGATCCGATTCTGCTGACCGGCCGAACGGTAAGGGCGTTCGTTGGCATGCGGATCGATTGTCTGCAGTGCCACGATGATTTTCTGGACAACATCTACGTCGGGGATCCAGACGGGCCTCGCAACGGAGAACAAACTGACTTTCATTCGCTGGCGGCGTTCTTCGGCGGAACTCGAGCCAGCTTTTTCGGCATCAAGGACATTTCAAACGAAAACGCTTCGTGGAAATATCAACTGCTTCACGACGATGAGGAAACGGAGATCGAACCGGCGGTTCCGTGGTCGCCGGAGTTGCGTCCGGAAGGCATGCCGCTGCGGAAACAACTGGCTCACTGGGTGACGCATCCGGAAAATCGTCCGTTCTCTCGCGCGATCGTGAATCGCATGTGGGCGATCATGGCAGGGCGTCCGATGATGGAACCGGTTGATAACATTCCGCTTGACGGGCCTTTCCCGGAAGCGATGGAAATCCTGGTGGACGATTTCATCGAGCACGAGTTTGACCTTCGCCGACTGATTCGACTGATTGCCAATTCAAAAGCGTATCGCCTGGAGAGCGTGGCCGATCACGAGATCACTGCCGAGCATGAACGTGGCCTGGCGGTTTTTCCAATGAGTCGTTTGCGGCCCGAACAGATGGCCGGCGCGATTTCACAGGCCGCGTCGCTGCGTCCGATCGATGAGAGTGCTCACATTTTTGTGCAGCTAAGAAAGTTCGGAGAGGTGACTCAGTTCGTTCAGCGTTACGGCGACCCTGGCGAAAACGAGTTCGAACAATCGGGCGAGACGGTGACGCAAAAACTGTTGATGTTCAATGGGGAGATGGTGAACACGCGTATCGGCGACGAGTCGTTTTCGTCAGCGCACATCGCAGGTCTGTCCCCCGACACCGAAACAGCGATTGAAACAGTTTACCTTGCAGCACTTTCGCGACGCCCGACGGAGGAAGAAGTCGGCTACTTCCTGCAGCGTTTTGAAGAACACGGCCAGCGCGAACGTGGCGTGATGCAGCTGTATTGGAGTTTGATTAACAGCCTGGAATTTGGCTGGAATCATTAGAGTCAGCTTGAAATCCACGTTTTCATTTTGAAGCACGACTTCCACCCGAAGCCATGCAACGTCCGGGCTACTCCAACCCAACCGACCAACTCAATCAAATTACTCCAACGCAAAGTAAAACGATGGAAGATCATAGCTGCGGCAGCATCGAACACATTCGACGTCGAACGCTCTTAAAGATGGCTGGCCTGAGCGGGCTATCGTGGCTGACTCCGTTGGGGACTGCGCTGGCCCGGCATTCCGAACACAACCCATCCAAACGTCCGCTTTCGCTGATCGTGCTGTGGCTTGAAGGCGCCCCCAGCCAACTGGAGACTTTCGACCCGCATCCGGATACCGAGATCGCTGCTGGCAGCAAAGCCATCAAGTCGAGAGCTCCGGGGATTTTGTTGGGCGAAGGCCTGGTTCAAACCGCAGAGCAAATGGACTCGATTTCTCTGGTTCGTGCGCTGACTTCGCGCGAAGGAGATCATGAGCGAGCGATCTACAACATCAAGACCGGATTTCGGATGGATCCGACGCTGAAACATCCTTCGATTGGCAGCATCATTTGTCACCAGCTGCATACCGATCGCGACAGGACCGTAGACATTCCTCGCCACATTTCGATCCTGCCAGGCCAAATGCCCGGACGCGGTGGCTACCTTGGAGATCAATTTGACGCTTTCAAAGTTAATGATCCGGTCAATCCAATTTCCGACATCAACGCTTGGGTTGATGACTCGGAACAGAAATCGCGATTGAAAGATCTTTCGTTTCTGGATAAGCATTTTCTGGAACGCAACAAGAACAACAAAGCCGTCGCGGGCTCTCTGGGGACGCATCAACAACAGGCTGCACTGAAGATGATGTCGTCGGAGCAATTGGAAGCTTTCAACGTCAAAGACGTTTCCGAATCGGAGCGGTTGGCTTATGGCGATAGCCCTTTCGGTCGCAGCTGCCTGGCGGCGTTACGGCTGATTGAGAAAGGCGTCCGCTGCGTCGAAGTCACGCTCGGCGGATGGGACACGCACGCCAATAACCATGAACTTCAGGCCGGCCGAATCAACGTGCTTGACCCTGCGTTTGCCAATTTGATCAAGGAACTCAAGAAGCGGGACCTGCTTGAAACGACCATGGTGGTTTGCGGTGGAGAGTTTGGTCGAACACCGCACGTCAATCCACTTGGCGGACGAGACCACTGGCCTCATGGGTTCAGCATGGCGATGGCCGGCGGCGGAGTCCAAGGCGGCCGGGTGATTGGCGAGACTTCTCCGATTGTGTCCAAAACGGAAACGAAACCCAAGTCGTTGTTGAAAGACTCGCATCCGGTGAAAGACATTCACGCCACGATTCTTTCCCAAATGGGAATCGACTACGAACAGGAACTCGATACACCGATCGGCCGGCCACTTGCTGTTTGCGAAGGCTCGCCGATCACATCGCTGTTGGACGTTTAATCAGCGACGATCGATTCAGCGGTCTGAACGAACGTGTTGCGAGACTCGCGACAGATCTGCATGACCTCGTTGGCAAGATTCAGTACTTCTTCCAAATCAGCCTGTGGCGTGACACCGATGGCGTCGTCCAATCGATTCGCAACTTCGTCGACTTGCGAATCACCGCTGGCATCGGCGCGAAGTTGCTGGACCACGTTTTTGATCTTTTCAACGTCCTCATCGCTCACAGCAACATAGAGCTCTTCGATGTGCTCACCGATTGCGTTGGCCTGCTGGGTGCTGAACACCGGGCGACCTACTTCTGATTTTGGTTTGTGAACTCCGGAACGCACATGCTCGCACAGGATCGAAACCACCTGCGGATCGAACTGCCCTGGCGAGTTTCTTTCCAGCTCCTGCAGTGCTTCGTCCTCCGACATGGCGGGACGATAAACGCGATCATTGGTCATCGCATCGAAGGCGTCACAGACCGTCATAATTCGTGATGCCAATGGCATCAACATCACGGTGTCAGTGCCGACATCGTCCGCAGAAAACTCCTGATGATGTGATTCGATGTAGTGAGCAATTTTCTCAGACGACAAAGCACTTCTGACGATTTCAGCACCAATGTCATCATGCTTTCGCATCACCACCCACTCTTCTTTGGTCAATGGACCAGGCTTGTGCAGAATGGAATCGGGAACTCCGATCTTGCCAACGTCGTGCAGCAATGCCGCAACTTCCAGTTGATATAGCTCGCGACGATTCATCAACTGTTCGCCGACGATCACGGACATGTCTGCGACGCGAATTGAGTGTTCGGCCGTCCGAGGACAACGAAACGAGAGCGCCGAAAGCAAACCGGTAACCGCGGTGTACGGGATCTCCTTGCCCTGTTCCGCTTCCGCGACGGCAGCTTTGTCGATCAGCTCCTTGTACTCAAGACGCTTGTCAAAACGTACGACTTTATTTCGCCCCGAACCCTTCGCGAGATACAGGCTCTCATCCGCCTGATCAAGCAAATGCTGGGCATCCATCGGAATGAACTGACGACACGACAAACCAAGACTGGCTGTAAACTTCACACCGCTGGTTTCAGATTGCTCAATCAATTGGCGCAGATCATTCGCAAACGACTCGCACTGATCGACGGTAATTGACGGGATCAGAACGACAAATTCTTCGCCACCATAGCGACATACGATTCCCCGATCACCAACGGACTCCCGCAACAAATGCCCCATCAGGACGAGGACTTCGTCACCGATTGAGTGCCCGTGCGTGTCGTTGATGTTCTTGAAAAAGTCAATGTCCAACATCAACAGGTTGAGCAGTTTGCAGTCCTCATCGTTCCAATATTTCTCAAACTGGTCAAAGAATGATCGGCGGTTCATGCATTTCGTTAATGGATCGTAGGACGCGAGAAAGTTCAATCGTTCGTTCTGACGAGCGACTTCGTCTCGCGAACTTCTCAACGAACCGATAATTTTGGCCAGTTCGGAGTTTTTGTTTTCAAGTGCGGTAACGTCATCAAAGCTAACCAGAACGCCACGAACTTTTTCTTCACCGTTGTAGATCGGCGTCGCGTTGACAGCGAATTTCTTCAACGTCGAATCAGGAAGCGTGAGACTTAGCACATGACGGGCGACTCGTTGCTGGTCTTCGAGGCAAAGTTCCCAAGGCATGCCTTCATCAAGTTCCGTGGCTTCCTTTTGCCAGCCGAAGTCTCCGATCTTTCGCCCGAGAATGTCTTCACCAATCGATGATGTTATTTTTTTGAACGACTCATTGGCATGCGCAATCTCTCCGTTTCCATCAAGTAGAACAAGTCCTTCGGCCAACGTGTCCAAGGCTGAACGAACACGACTGGGAACGACATTTGACGGATTGAGGTACTTCAGGGATTTGGAAAGAATGACCCACGCGAACAGAGAACTGGCCGTGAACACAAACGCGACCAATCCAAACGGAAAGGAAAGCCACAAGATGTTGCCGGAAAACTGATAGGGAGCGAAAACGATCTCCAGCTCTCCCCACGGCTGTTCACTGGCGAGAATTTCGACGCTAATTTGTTTCGCGGCATCATTTCGATGATCCAGATTCCAATACTCGACATGCGGACCAAACGTCATCAGGTGCTGTTCGCTGTTGGTGCGTCGCACGCCGATTGAAACGATATTGTCGTCGCTCTCAACGGTCCGTTCAAGCAACTTCTTCAAATTGACCTGACGTCGATTTTCGGCATACGTGGCGACATTCACCGCAAGGGTTCGCGCCGTTCCAATTCGACTTCTGCCCTGTTCGAGCGCCGGATCAGGAACCAATCCAATCGCTGCGGCGATCCAGATCAACGACGCGCATCCGATACCGATGCTTAGAGCCATTCGAGTTGCGGATCGGATTTTTGTCATGAAACGGTAGAGGCGGAAATTTGACGCGTGAAACGTTTTGAAAATCTACAAGTCAGTTAACCACGAACATAAGACACTGGTAAAAATGGCTTCGATCCGGTGCCGCAGGATGAAAAATGTTCCGGCTATTCCGATAATCCGGAACGCCGCACTCAATTGGCGAAGAACCCTTCAAGGTCCTCTTTCTCCGGCTGCTTCTTTCCTTCGCTGTAACCATCAAGGATCGGAAGCGGGTCGATCATTTGCCAGGCAGGAAGCTGCGACAGAGCCAACGCGACCAGTGCTCCTCCTCGGAGCGCCCACAGGACATAACCAATCGTGCCAAATGCTGTGATGGCACCGACTGTCATTTCGAAGTCGCCAATCACCGAATTATTCAGCTCGATCTCGTCCAATTGGTCAAACAGGAACTGAGCATCGAATACGGTCGAGAAAGACGAATTGGCGTTGATCCGATCCAGTTCCTCCGACGAACGGGAATCGCCAAAGTCATCGTCCTGAATGTTCTGCAGAATGACCTTCAGTACCGCTTTGGCACGATCCTGATCTGTCATCATCAGAACCAGGTCGTCGAGCTCACCGTCTGCCTGAAAGCCTTTGGTTTGCTGCAGATCGAGCACTGGTACGTTGCGTCCTTTGGGAAGCACAAAGATGCCTTTTTCCCCAGATTCTGCATCGTCTTCGTCTGACGAACCGTTGTTATTGCCGCTGCTCGATGGATCCAACGGGTTGTTGGAACCAGGATTCACCGGGTTCGTCGGATCAATTGGAGTGCCCGGTCCTGAACCAGTTGGTGTAAGCACGGCTGCCACGGTGATTTGAACAGACGTCGCCGAACTGGCGATACCGTCCGAGGCCACGTAAGTGAAGGTATCCGTCCCCGCGAACCCGGCGTTGGGAGCGTAAACGAACTGGCCGTTGTCAAGAAACGACAGTGTTCCGTTGACCGGTGACGACAACAGAATCGCCGTCAATGCCGAGTTCTCAATGTCAAAGTCATTCTGCAATACGCCTTCGAGAGAAATTAGCGGCAATCCCGGAATAACCTGGAAAAAATCCTGAGCCACAACTGGTGCGTCATTGACGGGAAGGATGTTGACCGTGACCACAGCACGCGACGTTCCGCCGTTGCCATCGTTGGCCTCGTACTGAAACGTCTCGGTGCCGTGGTAGTTTTGCGCTGGTTGATAGTCAAACGAACCATCCGGATTGACGGAAACGGTTCCACCTCGATTTGGTGAAGAAACAACGGAGACAGAAAGCGAATCTCCGTCTTCATCGGTATCGTTGGACAGGACCTGCATTCCGCTGTAGGCCGTGTCTTCGGAAACGGTATATGCGTCCGACTGAACAACCGGAACATCGTTCACCGGGTTGATGGTCACATCAAAGACCTGTCCGACCAACGTTTCGCCCTGTCCGTCCGAAACGCTGAACAGAAAAGCGTCTGACGTCGTGCTGGTGCCGGAATGCGTGTATTGAACTCGGCCGTTGTTGACGGCTTGCTGAGTAAAACTGTCGCCGATCGTCACCGGAGAGCCGTCGAGATACAAAGTTCCGTTGACCGGCAATGAGTCAATTGTGTAAACCAGTTCGTTCGCAATCTGTTCTTGATCTGTCGTATTCAAAAACACGTTGTCGATCACGATGTTCTGACCTTCATTGACAATGGCTGCGCGATTCTCGACGACCGGTGCGTCGTTAATGTCAACGACACTGACCAAAACCGTTTCATCATGAAAAAGTCCTCCGGAGTCTACGGCTCTCACGACAACGTTGTAGCTATCCTTGGTCTCGAAATCGATCACCCCGTCATCGATCAACAAATCATTTCCGTTGATTGAGAAATTGCCCGCGTCGGGCCCGCCGACGATCAAGTAAGTAAACGTTTCGCCCGCATCAACATCAGACGTCATCAGCGTCGCAACAACGTAACCTCCAGTGGTGTCAATGTTCTCTGTGATCAGCACGCTGTCTGGAGACGTATCTGTAGGTGCGTCGTTGTCCGCGGCGATATCGACATCGGCAGATCCGAGATCGATGTCGCTTCCACCACCAACTCCCGTGTTGCCGTTGTCATTGATCCGCACCGTGATCACGTCCTGCCCCGCGCCGTTGAGATCCGCGGTCGGGTGCAGATAGGAGATCGCGTCGACATCGAGGTAGGCGTTTAGATCCTGGATGGTCCCCGTGAGCGTCAGTTGGCTGGTTCCGCTTCCGGCGACGGTGACAAAACCCGTAGCTCCTACCGGAACTCCGCTGGTCGCGAACAGTTCACCTCCAGTGGACGTTGCCAGTGTCAGCGTAAGCTGTCCTCCGTTCGCATCAACGTCCTGCAGATCGATCGATGCAAGATTAATGGCAGAAACAACATCTTCGGCTACGTCGACCGTGGATGGGAAAGTTCCGCTGTTAAAAGGGTCATCGTTGATCGAGCCGACATTGATGTTAAGCACGTCGACGTCGGTCAAGTCGCCTCCACCGGTGTTGCCACGATCGTTGGTCGCGACTTCGATCGATGCCGGTCCATAAAAGTTCGCGTTCGGAACAAACTGTAGGCCATCAAGAGCGTTGTAGATGTCGGCGTTGGAGCCCTCGATTGTCACCATCGCAGAACCGTCTCCGCTGACGGTCAGTCCAGTGGTCGTGGCCAGATTCAAGACTCCGTTGGTCGCGGTCAGCCTCACTTCGATCACTCCGCCAAAGGCGTCAACGTCGTTGATGCTGATATTGTTGCCGTTCGCCGCAGACAAAACGAGGACGCTGTCTTCCTGGACCGACTGAGTCGATGGAAGTTGATTCATCGGAGCGTCGTTGACTGCTCCCACGTTGATCGTGGCAGTCGCGGCAAGTGATGAATCAAGACCTTGATCGTCAGTCGCAGTAAAACCGAAAGTCGTCAATCCGTTCCAGTTGGCATCGGGAACGAAGTACAGCGACAAGAGGTTGCCAGTTGCAGCGTAGTCGACACCGGCAGCGATGGGCGTCGTCGCTGAAGCATCGGTATACAAGATTCCGTTGGCGGGCAAGTTGTTCAGATTGAAACTGGCAACCGTTCCATCGATGTCATTGGCGGCCAGTTCGATTGCGACGCCGACGTCTTCGTTAGTTGAAGCGCGAGCGTTCGGCGCCGAAGGTGCGTCGTTGACCGCAGACACGTTTATCGTGACCTGATGCATCACCGATGTGGCTCCATCACCGTCGGTCAACTCGAACGTGGCAATTCGTGCTCCTTCGACAGGATCAACGTCGTTCAGGTTCTCAAAGGTGACTGCCTGGACAAGGGACGAAACGACATCAGCATCTGCGAGCGAATTGAACGTCACCGTCAGCGGCACACCACCCTGCCCTCCGGCAAAGGTTCCGACGACGACTCCGCCCCATGTAACATCGTTTCGATCCAGCCCGACCTGGCCAGGACCGGTGCCTTGATTGAGCAATGACAATTCATCGTCGGACAGATCGGAGCCGCTTAGCTGTACTGTTAGTGTTCCGGCATCGAAGTCTGCTGAATCTGCATCGGTAACGACTGCGTCGGAGAGCTGGTCGAGGACTCGTTCGCCATCGCCCTCTGCGTAGTTGAGCACGTCGCCGTCAAGTCCGCTGATTTGCGGGGCGTCGTTGATCAGATTGATTGCGAGATCGAAAGTTTGTACGCCGGAGAAATTCCCTGCTCCGTCGTCAACGGTGAATTGGAAACTGTCGTCAGCGATTTCGCTACCGTCGTGCACGTAGACGACGTCACCGGAATCGATTTGAGCCTGAGTAAAGCTGAGAATCGGCGTCGTGGCGTCTGAAGCAAACGCGAGATGACCGTATGCCGGATCGGTGACAACGTTGAATCGCAGCATCGTTGGCGATTGAAGCGAATCAGCGTATTGCAGTTCTGCTGACGTGATCGTATCGACGCCGCCTTCGACAACCACGCTTCCCGTGTTGGAAATTTGGTTTGGCGAAACGGAATCGGGAACAATATCGATGCGAGACGTTGCCGTCACCGAGCCCGCATTCTGATCCGTTGCGGTGACTTCGATGACTCGTTCCATTAACCCCGGAACGGTCGATGTGTTGTCATAGACAACGGTCTCCAGCACCGCTTGAAAATCGGCCAAGCTGCCCGTCGTCGATGTGATCCGAAGCTCTCCTGTCGCGCTGTCGTAAACCTGGCTGAAGCTTGGATATCCAGTCAAATCTGCAAGCAACGATTCTGCAGCTCCATCTTGCAGGTTCGAAATTTGAATGCTTAATTGACTGAGCGAATCGCCGTCAACATCGCTCAGCACCGAACCGTCGGTGATCAAAACGGGGCTGCCGCCAGCAGCAAATGTCGTATCGTAATCTCCAGCCAATGCTGCTCCGCTACTGTCGTCAGCATCGAGATCAAGCACTGGCGCGTCGTTGGTCGAAGTGAAATCGACGTCTTTCGAAGCCACGTTGCTGGTGCCGCCATCGCCGTCCGTGACAACGGCTTCGATCGTTCGAATTCCGGTTACCGGATCGTCTGAGTTATTGAAGATGCCGATCGCCTGATAGATAGCTTCGACATCTGCGACCGTCGCGTTGCTGTTGAAGTCAATCACCACAGGACCGGTGACGCCTGGAGCCTGCAATCCGGTTGGATAGTTGCTTGAACCAACGATGACGCCGCCGACAAGCACGTCGCTTCCGGAAGTCGAAACGCCACCCAAACCTGTCAGCACGAGCCCGTGGCCGGACGGATCTGGCGTCGAGGTTACGGAGATCGTCAGCCTGCCGCCGTCGAAGTCAGGACTGTCAACATCGGTCAAAGTTCCTCCATCGAACACGATCACGCCGTTGCCTTCTGAAACTGTCAGGCCAACAATGCCTTCGGTCAGATCCGGCGCATCGTTCTGTTCGAGCACCTCTACTGACGTAGAGTACGTTGACGAGATTCCTCCGTCGCCGTCCGTAAGAGCAAACTGGACGTCGCGGATACCGCTGGTTGGACTGCTGGTGTCGGTGTTCTCAAAAGTGATCCTTTCGACCAAAGCTGCGACGGCGTTGGCGTCTGCGTTGGCGTTGAGCGTGATCTGAAGTTGCGTTCCGGCAGAGCCACCAGTCGCTGTACCGATGGCGGTTCCACCAAAAGTTACCGTTCCAGCATTGAATCCGATTTCTCCAACGGCGCTTCCTTCATTGAGCACAGAGAGCACATCCTCAGCAGCGTCGCTGCCTGAGTTGAATGAAACTGTTAGCGTGCCTCCATCAAAGTCAACTGAATCGACGTCGGTGACCATGACATCGCCCGACTGCTCAATAATGACCGCACCGGAATCTTCCAGATAGACCAAAGAATCGCCATCCAAACTGTCGATCGTCGGCGCATCGTTCGTCGGAAGAATCGTGATTTGCATGCTATGTGAACGTGAGTCAGCACCACCGTTTGCGGTACCTCCATCGTCGACGACATCGAACTCAAAGAACGTCACCGTGTTGTTGATGGATTCAGTTGACGGATCGAACTGCATTCCCTGAATCTGGGTTTCGGTATAAAACCCGGTGGTCACCGATGTGACGCCATCCGCGAGGTAGATCGTCCCCGTTGTCGGACTCGGAACCACAGTCACTTGATACGTTAGCGCTTGACCAGCCTCATCGCTTCCTCCACCTGTTCCGTGTGTCAGTCCTGCCAGTCCTAGCGACGTCGGCCCGCTGTCTTCATTGACCGTCAAGTTGGAGACCGAGCCGCCAGTTTGCACAGGTGCGTCATTGACCGGATCAACCGTGATAGCGATGGAACGCGACGCAACAGAAGCACTCGTAGTCAGGTCATTGATTTCCGCTGTCGTGAGTGCCGACGAGTAGATGCGGACGTCGTCAACCCGTCCGTCTAGATCAAAACCGGTAGCGCCAGTTACCGGAGAGCCGATTCGAACTTCAGAAGCCGAGAACACCAGGTCCTGAATGTTGGTGGTCATACCGATCCGAACTCCATCGAGGTAGAGTTCCTGTACGTTGTTCGCGCTATCAACGACGAACGCGACGTGCCGCCAACCAGTGCCTTCGATGTTGACATTGGAGGAGATGTTGTGCATCGCCACGCCATCGGAATAAGCCCCTACAATTCCTGCTCCGCCACCACCGTTCTGGTCCAGTCGCAGGTACAGATCGTCGCCGAAAGAAACCAGTTCCGATCCGTTTACGTCGGCGTTGGCCAGATTGACCCACGCCGCAATCGTGACTTGCGAAGTCACGCCAAGGTCGGAAGGAATCGAGACATGAGCTCCCGATCCGTCCAGCGACAGCACTTCGCCTCGTGTGGCATCACTGACAGTCGTGGCCGAACCGACGAGCACGCCGTCTTCGTTGTTGCCGCTTTGGTCGTTGGCATTGCCGGATTCAAAGCTGTACGAACCGCTGGCTCCTGAGGTGTCGCCGACGACAACATTCAGGCTGTCGCTGCCTACGTAGTCAACGGTTGGCGTGTAGCTCAATCCATCCAGTGCAGCGTTGATGTCACTTTCGAGTCCGGAGAGTGTCATGCTGGACGATCCATCGCTGCCGGCTTCGAAAGTAATTCCATTGGTCGATGACAAGTCCAACGAGCCGTTTGCAACACTCAACGAGACCTCAATCACACTGTCTCCCGCCACGCCATCATCAACCTGGATAACGTTCGCGCCGGAGTAAATGTAGGAAACTTCTTCGTTGGTCGTCGAACTCGCTGGAGCAGTAATGCCCGAGTTGTTGATCGGCTGAATCGTCACCGAGGTGGAACCCGTTGTCTGCCCTGCTCCGCCAGACCCTTGGGCTCCCGTGTTGCCGTCGTCAAACACCCAGTCGATCTGGACGTTTGAAGGAGGGCTATTGCTGGATTCTTCATACTGAATCTGTTGCATCACGGACTGGATTGAAGCCTGATCTGCATTGGCGTTGAACGTGAGAAGTAATACGCCGCCGCTGTTGGTCGTCACGATTCCAATATCGGTTGCGTCCACCGTTAGAACTCCGCCTTCGACCAATGCCGCCAGAGTTCCCGACCCTGAGAAGGCGTCATTGGGGCTAGCGCCACCGTTTCGCACAAGCGTTAAGGTGGCTCCGTCGTAGACGTCACCGAAAGTATTGCCAAGCTCTTCGTCGAATACCGTTGCATCGCCATCGAGAACAACTGGCGAACCGCCTTCGATGTAAGTCGGTGTGCCGTCCAAATTCCCGAAAATCGGCAAGTCATTGACGGGAGATATTGTGAAGTCAAACGTCTGAGTGCTTGACGCGTTGCCTTGACCATCATCGACTACGAAAGTGAAACTATCCGAACTTGTTTCGCTACCGTTGTGAACGTAAGTGATATTTCCCGCGTCGATGTCGGCTTGTGTAAAGCTGGAAACGGTGATTCCGAAAAGCTGCAAACTACCATGGCTTGGCGGGGCGGATACGGTGTAGGTGACTGAGCCTGCGTTCTGCTGGTCGTCGGCAAACTGCAACTCTGTTGAAGCGAACATGTAAGTGTTGCCTTCGAACAGCGTAGCCCCTGTGTTGACCGTCTGAGTTGGGGGAGCCGCATCGCCGGTGATTGCCACATTGGCCGTCGCGATCAAGCTGTCGTCCGTGCCATCGTTAGCCGTAAAATTAACGATCCGCGTGGTCGAATCTGGAGTCGCAGACTGGTTTTCGTACGCGATCGAATTAAGCACCGACTGGAAATCTGCATTGGTTGCCGAGCCGCCGTTGGAAAAGACCAGCGTTCCGGACGCGACCATATAAGACACGTTGAGACCGCCAGAATTTGTATAGCTCAAACGCTCAAGGCTACCGTCCTGCATGTTCACAATTTGGACGGTCAACGATTGAAGTGTGCTATCGATATCGTCGAGGGATGCTCCATTGGTCAACGGAACCGGAATTCCACCAGCATCGAAACTTGTATCAAAACCCGTTCCTGTCGTGCCGCTACTATCGTCCAAATCGAGATCGATGGTGGGTGCATCATTGACGGGAGTCACGTCGACCGCCACGTTCGCAACATCCGTCAGGTTGCCTCCGCTACCGGTGTTGCCCTGGTCATCGACGGTGAACGTAAGTTGGTCCGTTCCATCGAAATTTACGTCACCAACGTAAACCAGTCCCTCGAGCGCTGTGTTGATGTCAGTGAGTGTGCCAGTGAAGGTGATGTTTGCGGAACCGTTGCCAATCAGACTGTTCAGCCCTGAGGTTGAGCCCAGTGTGATCGTTCCGTTGGCGACCTGCAGGCTCATCGACAGCTCCGCACCGTTGGCATCGTTGTCCGCAATCGTGATCGCATTCCCATTGGCAGTGCTAAAGACCAGACTGGCTTCCTCAGCGACGGTTTGCAAAGCATAATCGCTGTTGAGCAAAGCGAAATCCTGCCCGCTGTTCTTAGCGCCGAAGGTGCTGTTGGCTTCAGTCACCCAACCGCCGTCGGTCAACTGCATCGACGTTCCTTCTGACGTCGTTAAGTCGCTTTCAGCAACTCCGATATCAACGGATGTCATCCCCGCCGCGGCGCCATTGTTGGCCGTGAACTGGCCTTCCCAACTGAGGAACTGAACAACGTTGCCCATGTCATCGACGAGGGCGACGCCGTCCGGGCTACCGTTTTGAAGTCCATTGAGCGGATAGTTGACGACGAAGGTGCCGAAGCCGTTGCCTTGATCCGCGACAATGCCAGAAAGACTATCGGTCGCGTAGACTGTCGAACTGACACCGTTGTATCGCACCAATGTCCATCCAGCCAGGTTCGTGCCCGCTGGCGCGGCAATTTCGATGGCTTCTCCGTCGTCGTCACCAATGTCGTCGTAGTGGATCTCGTTGATGAATGGAGTGGCAACACTGGTCGTCCCAACAAACTCGGGCGCGTCGTTGACTGAGTTTACGTTCAGGGATGCCGTTTGAGTTTCAGTGCTGAATGCGGATGATCCGCCGCCACCCCCAACACCTACAACGTCGCCGGCAACGTCCGCTCCGCTTCGATCCCAGGCATGAAAAACGATATCGCCTGAGCTACCCGAAAAATTGGCATCGGGAACGAAACGCAACATCGAGACTGGGCTTAAAAGCAAAGCCTCACCCACCCCCAGCGATGGAGTATTTGACCATGCGTCACCGCCAAGGACTTTGTACTGCCACACCCCGTTCGTGTTGTCGAAAGAAGTCAGAGCGATGCCTTCGAAAGCTCCGTCGTCGATGTCGTCAATTGGGTTGCCGCCCGCGCTTGCGATGATGCTATTGACCGAATCTCCGGCCGGATTCGCAGCATCTTCGTCGATATCTGTCAGCGACATGGTTCCCGAATTGTCGAGCAATGGTGCATCATTGAGTCCATTGATCGTTACGGTGACCGTCGCCGTATCGCTGCCTCCATTGCCATCGTTGACCTCGTACGTGAACGTGTCGGTCGCGAATTCTCCGGCCGCGAGATTCTCATAGATACCGCTCGGATCATAAACGAAATCGCCTGTCGCGTTGAGCGTTAAGCGGGCTCCCGCTGGCAACGCAAAAGTCGAACCAACGTTTGCGGGGTCTCCATTGACATGGGTAACGATGAGCGAATCGCCGTCCGCGTCGTAGTCGTTGACAAGCACGCCTGCTGCAATATCGACGTTGAGAAGATTGTTTTGATCCGTCACATAGCCCAGTCGAGTCGGCGCGGTCCCTGCACCGCCATCGATCAACGTTCCATCGTTGCCGTTGCTCGAAAGGTCGGCAATCCCGGAACCTGTTCCGTCACCCAATGACCAGTATCCCGCCAGGCCAGTTTCGCTACCTGTCAATTTCGTATCGTAGTTGGCGAGAATCTCAGCTTCGGTACGGACGTCATTCCAGATACGAACATCATCAATCACGCCGTTGAAGAACTTGTCTGCTTCATTATTTTCGCGACCGCCGATACGCAACGAATCCAGCGTGGCATGGGCGTCTCCAATCACGCCTGACCCATAGTAGACTTCGACGACATTTCCGTTGATGTAGGTAGTGACCGTCCCGTTGTCATAGCTGACCGCGACGTGCGTCCACTCTCCGTTGGTCACTGTATAGCCGGTATCATGCCAGGACCAGCCAGGATCGGTATTGGCAAACCCCCAATAGATTCGATTGTCAGCAAGGATGGCGACTTCGTATTCCCCCTCTTTGTTGATAATCATTCGATTGACATTGGTGGAAGCTTCGGACTTGATCCACGCCTCCATCGTCATCGTGTTCGTCATCGTCAGTTCCGGGCTGTCAGCGATTTCGACATAGTCATCGATTCCGTCCAGCACCACCCCCGATGCGTCATCAACCGCGATCGGTGGCGCGGCATCAACAGTTGTGATGGTGACGTCCTTCGAGATAATGTTGCTGATCCCGCCATCGCCATCGGTCAATACAAAGTCAACAGTTCGAACGGTCGTCGCTGGAGTCGTGGAGATGTTGTGGTAAGTCAGGTTCTGTAGCAATGCCTGAGTAGCCACGGCGTCCGCATTTGCGTTCAGGCTGATGATGAGAGAATCTGTCTCGCTCAATCCACCAGAGAACGAACCGATGACCACGCCTTCATAGGTAACGTCGCTGCCGCTGAGTCCGATTTGGCCCGCGCCGACGCCTCCGTTAAAGATTGATATTCGATCGCCGTCGGCACCACCAGAACTGAAGGAAACTTCAATGACTCCAGTCGCGAAATCTGACGAGTCTCCATCAAACACTGTGATTGTCGAGTCGATAATGACCGGCGAGGATCCTTCGGTAAAGTCGACCGGCGTGCCTGAGTTCGCCATTGCAGGCGGAACGTTACCACCGGAGTTGGTCACAATCAGACTAAATGCATCCACGTTCTCCGAGGTGTCGTCAAAGTTCGCGTTGCCATCGCCGTCGAAGAAAACTGCTGCGTTGGCGGCCGCAGTGCCTCCGCCATATGTCGTCGCGGTAAACTCAAGGCTGGCGATATCGTTCTGTTGCACCGAAACTGAGTTGCTACCAATTGCAGCGTCGTTGGTTTGGAGCGTAACAAGGATTGAGCCGGAATTCAAAGTCTCACCGCCGACGACTGTACCTGACTCAATCAGTTCCAGGCCAGTGATAGGTCCCTCAATGTTGACGTCAGAACCCTCGACCAACAAATGCGAGGTGTCGTTGCTGATGTCGTACCAGAAAACGTCGTTGGCACTCAACGAATCACTAAACAGGAAATCTCCGGCGGCAACAAACGTGTCACCGATCAGCGTTGCGTTCTCGACCAAAGTGATTGCCTGGACAGGCGAACCGGGAGCGACCATCACCTGACGGAAGTATCCGCTGCTGTAGTCTTCAGAAACTTCGGCTCGGAAAACATAGATATCTCCCGCATTGGAGGCGATGTTGTTGGACCACCCAACCGGAGCTCCTGTCGCAGTGTTGCTGAACGATTCTGCTGCGTTGGTCACGAACAGAATGTCGCCAGCCAGCAAGTCGATGCTTCCGCCGAAAACTCCGGCGCCGTTAATCGTGGCGTCGTTGGTCACGAAGTGCAAAGCGGTCAGATCAACATCCGAGTCCGCCGCGAAAGTGTCGAAATTATTGATGAGATTGAAGACGCCGTCCGTATCGTTTTCACCGAAGCTCAGACTCCCGGTATCCCGCATGCTAATTACGGAACCGTCCGACCAGGAAGGCAAACCTGCAACATCGCTTTGTGGGTTCATGTAGGCCGGACCGACATCATCTGTCGTGGAAAGTATCAACTTGACAACGCCAGGGTCGATGTCGATGCTCGCAGTTTCCGTAGCAGTGCTGAAAGCAGTGTCACCACCGTTGGAGGATGCGTCGACTCCCGATGCACCTGAAAAATTCCCATCTGTGGTGTCCCAAGCGCGATACGTAAACATCGAACTGCCGCTGTAACCTGCGTCAGGCACAAAGCGGATCAAGTCGTTTGCTGATTCCCCCAGAACCGTGGCTGAACTGTCCGATACTGCCACAAACGCCGTCCAGTTCGTGCCTCCGTCAATGGAATATTCCCAGGTTCCGTTCGCGTTGTCGACTGAGGTGACTGCGACGCCCTCGACCGGGCCGGCGTCGACGTCAGTGATCGGATCGCCACCTGCACTGGCTATGATCGCCGAAACCAAATCGCCAGAAGGATCCGTGTCGTTTTGCAGAATACCGGTCAGCTGAGAATCGCCCGCCACATCCAACACCGGTGCGTCATTGACGGGGTCAATGGTCAACACTGAAACCGCATACGCAGACGATTGGCCTCCACTATCGGCAACACTGAATTCGAATTCAATATCCGCGGCTACGGTATCATCGCCAAGATTCTGATACTGAAGCGAACGTAAAAGCAGTTGAACATCCGCTTGTGGGATCGGAATTCCCGCACCGGCATCGTTCGCGAAACTCAGTGCGTCGCCGCCATCGTAATTGTAGACAAACGTCGTTCCACCAACCGTAACGGTTCCTACCGCCGCCACTCCACCGGTGACCGATTCTCCGCCGAAGATCAGAAGTTCGGATGCGGCTGTCACCTGGAATCCGATTGCGTCCAGGTTGATCGAAACGATATCGCCTTCGCCAGAATCATTTACCGTCACGTTGGGCGCGACAAAGGTGGCTGCATCATTCTCGGAGTAGTTCAGCGCGTGATCCAATCCCGCGCCGGCACCGTTGAGATCAATTTCGGGGGCGTCGTCGACGTTTGCTACAGAGATCACTGCCGAAAGAGTATCGTTGCTGAATGCGGTGGTGCCTCCCAACGAACCCGGATTGACCCTGTCCCCTGCGGCGCCAGATGTTTGGTCCCACGCGCGGAATCCGATATTTGAGAATCCTCCCGAATTGCCGTCAGGATTCAGTCGCAGCATGTCCGTATCGCGCAGAAGTAAAACGCTTGTGGCGTTTACTGTTCCGACTTGACTCCAGTTCGAACCACCGTCCAGAGAGTACTCCCAGGTTCCAGAATTTTCGTCGCTCACGAAGATTGCGATTCCCTCGGGATCACCGTCGGCATCCGTGATCGGGTCGCCGGCCGTAGCGAGAACGTCACGGACTGTTTCGCCAGCGTTATCAATATCGTCTTCGGTGATCGAAGTGAAGGCGGGCACGACTGCATTGGAAAGCACTGGCGCGTCGTTGGCCGGGACAACTGCGACCGAAGCTATGGCCACTGCCGAGGTTTTGCCAGTTGAGTCGGTGGCTGTGAAAGCAAACTCGCGATTGACGGCAGTCGGATCCTGACTGGTGTTTTGATAGTTAACGGAGCGTACCAGCAGCTGCAAATCCGCTTCCGGCATCGGAACCGTGGCTCCTGCGGAGTTCGTAATTGTGATCGTGGTGTCACCATCGTAGTCGACCCGGAAGGTTGTACCGCCGAATGTATCGCTGCCGATTAACGTAGTTCCCCATGGAAAACTTCCAGAACCATTGGAGATTCGCTCGCTCGCGCCGTCGGTACCGAATCCGGAAATCTCAATTACCAGTTGTGTAACGTCGCTCTCACCAAAGTCAGTCACCACAGCATCGGGAGCAACTTGCAAGAACCCGCCATCTTCGTTGAAGGTCACGTTGCTGTTGAGTCCGGCTGCGGCACCGTTGAGGTCGATTGAAGGTGTCGCCGCATCGGCAAAGTCAATCAAACTGGTCGCGACCAGGCTGTATCCGGTCCCATCGGTGGCAACAACTTCAATGATGCGTTGGGTGGTATTGGGCGTGGCTGCAACGTTTTCGTACGTCACCGTGTTCAGGGCGTTGAGGAAGTCAGCATTGGTCGCGCTGCCTCCGTTGAAAAAACGAATGACGCCAGTGCTGGGCGTGTAGGACGAGCCAATCGTTCCACCTGAACTGTAGGAAAGAACTTCGTCAACGCCGTCGGCGATGTTGGCGATCCTGACTTCCATTTGCTGGATAACTCCATCCACATCGGTCAAAATCGCATCGGAATCCGAAATCCTGACAGGCGAAACTCCATCGAATGTTGCGGCGAAGCCAATGCCAACTGCAGTACTATCGTCGCCGTCGAGGTCAATCGTGGGGGCGTCATTCACCGCGATTAAGTTAACTGTCGTCGTTCCAACCACGGTGAGTGCAGAACCGTCTCCCTGCGTTGCGCCGTCGTTTCCATCGCTGAAACTCCATTCGATATCAACGCTCGAAGGAGGCGCATCGCTGAAGTTGCGATAGCCAATCAGCCCCATGACTTCGTTGACTTCCGCGTTGGTGACTCCTGCGTCGAACGTCAGGACAAGTCGACCGGGAGTGTACGTATACGTTCCTCGCTGAGCGCCGGAGACTTCAAATGTGCTTCCTGTAAAAAACAGGTCGCCAGTACGGTTGAAGCCGTCATCGGGATCCACTCCGCCAACACGCTGGAGCGTTAGTGTGGCTCCTCCAAAGTCATCGATTCCCGAAAGTTCGGTGTCAAATATCGACACGTCCGAATCGAGCACGACGACTGAACCGCCTTCAGTGAACGTTGGGCTTTCATCGAGTGACGACGCACCGAATATACTGTTGGTCGCTCCATCGGAATCCAGCTTTGACAAAAAGACATCAGTAGATGTAGTGCCGGAAGTTCCTGCAACAACAATGCTTCCATCCGTAGCAAGGCTGATCGAATGAGCCAGATCGTCGTCGCCAGTAGGATCTGCGCGAAAGACACCGTCGCCATCGAAGGTCGTGTCTAAAGTACCATCTGTGTTCAGACGAACGATCGCGTACCCGGCATCGTCTTTCGTGCTGAGCACAATTTTGCCGTCCGAGGCGATCTGGACATCGAGAACTTCGTCTGCTTCTCCAACGCCCACCAGGCGACCACCGGTGCCAAATGTGTTGTCCAGTTGACCCGTTGAGTCAATCCGCATCACCAAGGAGTCACTGCCACTGGCTCCTGCAAGGACGTACGATCCGTCGGTTTGCAAGGCGATCGAATACGGGGTATCACCGCCGCCAAAGTTAACCGTGCGGATTCCATCGCCATCGAAGGTTGTATCCAGCGACAGGTCGCCGTTAAGGCGGGTGATCTCAAAATGGCCGCCGGAATTCTGGCTCAGAGTCACGATTTTCCCATCGGACAAAAGCTGAAAGTCGACCGGGGCGAGCGCCGAGGAGATCGTTTGCCCCTGCGTTTGTGAACCACCCGTTGCATGAACAGAGACCCTCAGGTTGCCAGATGAGTCTCCTCCGACCAGCACCACGCGACCATCATAGCGTTCGTCAACGCCAGTGATATGCTCAAAGCTTCCAAGCCCTGAGATGACTCCACTGGAACCAAACGTTGTGTCAAGCGAACCATCTGTGTTGAACCGCAACGCAAAACCACTCTGGCTGCCACCATCATCCTCATAGCCGGCAGCAAGGATCTTTCCGTCACTCTGCAGTGCAACTGACGTAAAGCGATCATTCAAATTTTCATCATAGGTCGCCAGTCCGTTTGTCCCGAACGTGTTGTCGAGGGAGCCATCGGAGTTGTACCGGGCAACGACAAAATCTCCGTCGCTTTCGCCGACCACTACGGTGCGACCGGACGCGTCCAGAATCGAATCGTAAACTGCGTCATCGCCACTGGACCAATCGGCCGCGAGTTTTCCCGGAACAGAAAATGTCGGAGCATCGTTGACCGGATCAATGGTGATGGCGACACTGTCCGAGGCCTCGGTCTGATCAGTGGCAAGGGCTGCAATCTCTTCTGCCGCAAGAGCCCGCGAATAGATGCGAGCGTCGTCGATCTGGCCCGCGAAATCGTAAGCTGAACTGTCGTCACCGTGTCCGCCGATAACGGTTGTGGAACCCTGGTCATAGGCGATCGAACTGGCATCATTTCCGCTCGCGACGAGTGCGCCGTCCAGATATATCTGTTGGGTATCCGTTGCGTCATCAAAGGTCACGGCGACATGGCGCCATCCTGTTCCAGCAATTGCTTCCTCAGTCGTGACGGAAGAGAAATCCGTGCCGTTGCTGTAGAACAACGTCAGTCCTGTCGAGTCAAGCTGATTCTCGGCTCGAATGCCAACATTGTTTCCAAGACTGATAATTTCGGCGTCGGTGGCACCTGCGTCGACGTTGATCCATGCGGCCAAAGTCAGACTTGGCGGCTGTCCAAAGTCAGAACCGATCGACACGTATTGGCCGGTTCCATTGAGATCGAGCACATCGCCACGCTGCGGATCGCTGATAATGCTTGGCGATCCTGCCGGTAATCCGTCTTCGGATGAGCCAATGCTTTGGTCTTCAAGGCTTCCGCCTTCGAAGGAATAGTGACCTTCAAGATCCGCTGCTCCAGAAACGGAAATGCCTAGCGTATCGGCGCCGTTGAAGTCGGTTACCGGATCGTACTGTAGACCATCGAGCGCGGTATTGATGTCGCTTCTGAGACCTTCGATAACAAGGCCAGACGTTCCATCGGCACCATCAACGATTGTAATTCCCACGGTGCCGGCGAGAGTCAGTGAACCACTGGACACCGACAGGCTGACTTGCAACCTTGTGTCTGAAGCAATCCCGTTGTCAATTTGGATGACATTGGCTCCCGAATACACCAACGTTATGTCTTCGTCAGTTGCTACCGAGTTAGGCGCTGTGACCGAAGCAACAACCGGATTGAGAATGTAGACAAGCTTGCTGTCAAAAGTTGACAAATTCCCACCAGAACCTTGACTTCCGTCATTCCGGTCGTTGAATGACCATTGGATCCCAACGCTACCGGGAGGATCGGTGCTCGTATTCTCATAAGCGATCGACTGCATGACTTCGTTGACTTGCGCGTTTGTCACGCCTGCATCGAACGTTATGTACATCTGTCCCAAAACCTGGACAACGGATCCAACACGGATCGAAGACAACTCGACGGCTCCTCCCGTGAACTCAAGATTGCCGGTACCACTGAAAACATCGTCGGCGTTGAATCCGGTACTTCGTTGCAAAAGCAAAGTCGCGCCGCCAAAATCGTCAATCGATGAAAGTTCGTCGTCGAAAATCTCAACGTCAGGATCTAGCACTACCGGCGAGCCGTTGGCAACAAATGTGGAAGTGCCATCAAAAGTGTTTTCCACGTCGAATCGACCGTCGAGTCCGCCCGCGCTATCGTAGCGGGCAACGAATGTGTCTCCGCTGAATCCGTCTGTGCGGCCAGCGACTATGATGCTGCCTTGACTGTCAATTACAACGCTGGTCGCCGCGTCTGTCGCATCCCCAATTGCGGTTCGAACGAGTCCACCAGATCCAAACGTGCCGTCCAGTGTGCCGTCTGTATTGAATCGTATTACCGAGACATCGTTGTTGCTCCCATTGTAAGCAGCCCCAACAGCTACCACTTTTCCGTCATCCTGAATCGCCAAATCGGAGACGGTTTCGGATGGATTTCCCGCAGCCGCCGAAGCGACTCCTCCAGTACCGAACGTCGCATCCAGATTTCCGTCGGCACCCAGTTTGATCACCACCGAATCGCCATTGCCCGATGCGTCTGATGTTCCTCCAACGAATATTTCGTCGTTGCCTCCGATCACCAATGCGTTGCCATTGTCCTGACTCAAGGAAATATCGATTCCGACCACGCCCAGATTTCCGAAACTGGTATCGAGGGAGCCGTCGACATCGAGCCGTCGAATTGCAAAATCGCTATCCGCCCCGTTGTTACTACTGCCCACAAGGATCAATTTTCCGTCTGACTGAAGTGCGACCGCTGAAGCCTGTTCATCAGCAACGTCAACAGGAAGAACAACCTGACCGCCGGTCCCGAAGGAAGCGTCCAACGTTCCGTTTGTCTCGAACCTGGCGGCTATCATCTGATCCTGGCCGCCATAGTTCGCATATCCTACAGCGACGATCTTTCCATCGGGTTGAATCACGACGTCTTCAAACCAGTCGTTCGCATTGCTCACGAATTGGACTTCCTGCATTCCGTCGCCATTGAACGTCGTATCGAGAGCTCCATCCGCGGTGTATCGCAGGATGATTGCGTCAGTGGTCGAACCCGACCGGTATCCACCGACAACAATGATCTTTCCGTCTGACTGCAACGCCATTCGGTTGATTGTTTCGTTGTTCGTATTGACGCTGGTGATGACTGTTCCGTCGGTGCCGAACGTTGCATCCAATGTGCCGTCCGTATTGAATCGCGAGACTGCAAAATCGAGATCCTGCCCGGTCGTCGCCACATTGACGGCGCTGGCAACAAGGTATTTTCCATCCGGTTGGACAACGACGTCGACGGCGTTGTCATAGGCTCCGGAAAGAGTGACGATTGCAGAACCGTCGCCGGTGAAGAAAGTCGGACGCGTGTTATTTCCGAGGTCGATAGTGACCGACGTTGTTCCGACTGCCGAAAGTGGGCCGCCATCGCCCTGAGATCCTTCGTTGCCATCATCAAGCGTCCACTCAATGTCAACATTTGCAGGTGGCAAGCCACTTGAGTTGCTGTAAGCGATCGATTGCATCACTTCGTTGACTTGATCGTTAGTTGTTCCAGCCAAGAAAACGATCTGAAGCTGTCCGCGGGATTGGATCAAGTTTCCCACGACGTTCGAAGAAAGCTCGACATTGCCGCTGTTGAAAACGAGGCTTCCTGTTGCGCTAAAAATGTCTTCGTCGTTGGCGCCTCCAGTTCGCTGCAGCGTCAAGGTGGCGCCACCGAAATTATCGCCACCAGAAAGCTCTTCGTCGAAGACAGTGACATCAGCGTCCAAAACGACTGACGCCCCGCCTTCTGCGTACTCCGGATTGCCGTCGAGCGATGATTCCGGACCGAAATCGGCATCGAGGTTTCCAGAGGCGTCCATTTGGACAAGGTGAGCCGAACTACCGACTTCGCCGGAAAGCAGCAGGCTTCCGTCAGATTTCAACAACAGGTCACGTCCGTAGTCCGCGCCACCTTCGGAAACAGCTACTTCTGAAATCCCATTGGTTCCAAACGAGGTGTCAACCGCGCCTCCGCTTGTAAATTTGACGATCGCCGAGTCGGAGTCTGCGGTGACGCTATTGCTTCCGCCGACGTAGATCGCGCCTGAAGCGTCGATGACAAGGTCTTCTGCAAAGTCCAGAATCGGATCGACAACGATTCCTCCGGTTCCAAAACTTGCATCGAGTTGGAACGTGGATCCATCGATTTTGACCAATGCCGTTTGATAATCTGTACCATCGACTGATTGTCCGACCGCGACAATGTCGTCTCCAGCTGTAAGTTCGATCGCTTTGAGGTTGTCGACTCTGCCAGTCAAAATTGGGATTCGAAGAGACTGTATTGCAGAACCATCGGTGTCACGTTGCGATAAATAGAAATCCCAGGTTCCGCCACCATCGTCAGCTGAACCACCGACGATGATCTTGCCATCCGACTGAACCGCCAATGCGAGTCCACCTTCGGATTGCGATGCAGGCACAATGAACGTAAGGCCCGTGCCACCATCGCCGAACGAGGAATCCGGACTACCGTTGCTCAGAAACTTCATCAACGCGATTGACGTGGAAGTCGAAGAGAATCCGCCCGTTCCTACGGCGATGACGGATCCGTCTGCAAGCACTGCAACATCACGAAATTCATCAAAATCGCTTGCCGAGTCGAACGTTGCGATTCCGTCGGTATCGAAACTTGTGTCAAAGGAGCCGTCCGCATTGAATCGGACCACCAGTGCCTCGCTGTCGCCACCCGTGGTTGTCTGACCGACGACGACGAAGCGACCGTCATCCATTTCGTCAACAGCGTACCCAACGGAGCTGTCGCCAATTGAAGCGACGAGGTAGCCGGTTCCGTTAAACGTTGTATCGAGGGTTCCGTCAGGATTGTGCCTCGCAATCCGCAGCTGATCGTTCGTTTGGCCAATGGCAAGCAACTGTCCACTCGCGAGCTCGATCGTTTCTCCCACCGCGTCGTCGCCCGGCCCATAGTCGGGAGTGGTGATGCCGTCTGACACGACGAACGTCGGAGCAGTATTGTCAGATGACGCCATCGGATCGGCGGCGCCCAGTTCAAACGCTCCAATGTCGGGACTCGAATCGACCAGCAGGAAACCTCGGCCGTCAGTGGTCGAGCTTGAGGTGGTCGCCTCGTCAATGCCAACACTGCCTGGCAACAGGGCATGAGTCTCGACTGGTCCCCCATTGTCGGACAGCGCACCAAGCGACAGTCCGGATTGATTCAGCCTGTCTGAAACGTGATAGCCTGCACCACCTTGCGAATCCATCGCATCTTCGCCGATGATACTCTCGCCCTGTCCATCAACAAATCCAAAGACTTCCTGCCCGGAGTTGACCGCATCGTTGCCGGCGATGATCGACGTTCCGTACACGAAGTCTCCGGTCGCAACGTAGACGCCACCGCCATCGGTAGTCGCCCAATTGCCTGTGACCGTGGCGTGCTGAACGTTCGTCGTTCCGCCCGAAATCCCGAATCCTCCGCCGCGTCGTGCGTCGTTGCTCGAAACGGTGACATTGGTGAAAGAATGCGCGCCGTCGGTTGACGAAACATAGACACCACCACCATCGTCTCCTGCCGCGTTGCCAGAAAACGTAGTCGCATCAACGGTTACTGCGATACCACCATTGAGCGACAATCCACCGCCGTCATCGCCAGCCTCGTTGCCGGAAACCGTTGTACCGTAGATCGTCACGATTCCCGCATTGACGCCAATACCGCCTCCGGATGCGCCTGCGATATTATCGGAAATGATCGAATTCGAGATGTAAAGATTTCCGTCGCTGCCAATCCCGCCGTATTTGTCCGTGCTTTCGTTGCCCGTAACTACCGCCTGATCAAGAATCAGTGTTGCTCCGGACCCAACCAGAATTCCGCCACCGCCAGACGTCGAGGTAGTGTAGCCACCGGTAACGGTGATATGCTCGATGGTCGTTGTTGCACCACCAATCTGAAACACCCTGTCATTCATGCCCGAGGCGTCGATTACCGTACTGCCATCCGACATGCCGATGATCGTCACGTCGGTGTCGATATCAAGGTCACCAAGACTGTTCCCGCTTCCTGAGAGTGTCAAAGCATGCACGCCCGAACCGAGGTAAATCGTGTCAGCCGCCGAATCGGCATTCGCGGCAATGATGGCCTCGCGCAGTGAGATTCCGTCGCCTCCGTCGTCCGCGATCAGATTCGCGATCGACGAAGTGTCACCTGTGACGGCGTCCACAGTTGAGTCGACGGTAACAGTCGCAAACGTGCCGCGGTATTCGGCCTGGATGACTGAGCTAAATACCACGTCCGTTTCGATTGAACCGACGATGTATTCGAACTCCCAATCACCGTCGAGAGACTCGTGACCGGTCAAGTCATCGCTTGCCGCAACGTCGGCTCCGGTGATCGCGCTGATTTGATCGACGAGGTCCTGCCCCTCTTCGCTTGCCGCGACTTCACATCCGTAGATCAGAATGTCGGCGTTGGTAGCCAAACCCTGACTCCAACCCTTGAGCGCCGTTTCGTATTGCACCAACGATTCAGATCCAAGATCTTCCGAACCAAGTTGAATTCGATCCTGCGATCCGTGCCCGACAATATGGACAGCGCCGTAAGTGCTTAAGCCGTTGAGGTAGCTTGAGATCAATTCGATCCCGCTCTGGTTTTCTTCAACGACCAGCACGTCGTAGGCGATCGAGCCATCTCCGTCGCTGGTGATATCTTTGACTAGAGCTTCGAAGCCGTCGATTCGCTGATCGATGACGACAAGCTGCCGCGACATGGTTTCGACGTGAGCGGGTGATTCTTCGAACACGTGGGCGTCAACGACCAAACATTCGTTGACTTCATCCGCGGCGGCGGCAGGGTGAGCAAGGCTTTCGTCAAAACACAGTTCAGCGATTTCGTCGAAATCAAGTTCGTTGGGTTCAAGGTTTTCACCGGCAACGGCGAGCAAAGGAGATGCATCGTAAAGTACGCGAGCTTCTAGCGACTGCAATTCCAGGTCACTGGATTGAGCGTCGTAGGCGGTTACCAATTGAACAATTGTTTGCCAGGTCGAAGAGATCGAAAAGGAATGCGCGGGCTGCGCATTTTTACCTTGGGATGACTCAGGGTAGGCGGGTAGGTTTGGAGACATTCTGTACACTTGCAAGACCAGACGTAGCTAGCACATCAGATTGAGGATCGGGTGATGTTTGGCAATCCGGTAATGAATTTCCAGAACATCAATGCTAACGGTTGGGGGACTTGCTCAAGCCTACGTCGTATCCGCTCCGAAAATGACGAAGTGAATCGGGATGCCGACAAGTTTCAACATCGGACAACCGGCACAATTGTTACTGCCTGATCGGAGAGTCCTGCCAACAAGTTCGGACAGGCGTGGACATCAGAAAGAACGCGATCTCAACGACGTCGGCAGAGTGTCGACGAGGATCCGAGAGTAGGGAAAACCTGCAAGTAAACTTTGCGGCGCATGCCGGCGGTTCAGGATTCAATAGATGTGTCGTGTTCCATCGGCCTCCATTCAAAGCCGGGCCGGGTTCCGATCGTTTGATCCGGCAAGCATCCCGGGCGAACTACAGTGGAACGAATTGAAATTTTAAAAAGTAGCCTTGCTTTGTTGAGAAAAACCAAAAGAACCGTGAAGTTGTCACGAAAGAAAACGGGTGCTTCCCTGTTTCCCTGAAGCCACGACTCGACAATTGAAGTACAACTAGCGATCAAGGCCTGCGTTCTTGCTGCAAGGGCGAACTGTTTTGCAACGCCGACTCAAACACATAGCTCCTCTATTTGCTCACTGCTGAATGGAAAGTTCCGACACTTCTGAACCTGCTGACTGGCATTCGCCGGTGGATAGCTCAACGTCAACTGCACCGGACGTTTCGCCAACTGACGACGCTCCGGTTGACCCTTTTATGGCTGAAGACGGTTTCCAGTCTTTCGATCCACGAAACATTTCGGCTGAGCGAGTCGCGGGTGCGATCCTGTGCGTCGTCCTCGGCATCGGCGGATTGGTCGGGGCGGTGATCCCGCTGTTCAACTACGGATTCGGTTGGGTTTTTGTCGTGTGCGTCTCGATCGCGATTTTCCTTTACGCGGTCGTTGTGTACTTCTCAATTTTCTGGCCGTCGGTCCAGCATCGTCATCGCAGTTGGCGATTGACGGATGTGGGTCTGGAAATTCGCCGCGGAGTTTGGTGGAAACATCTTCAAGCGATCCCGTGGGCTCGAGTCCAACATGCAGATGTTTCGCAGGGTCCGTTGCAACGAATGTATGGTGTCGGCACGCTGACGGTTCACACCGCGGGAACGAGCAACTCGTCGGTGAATTTTGAAGGGCTTGCTCACGAAGTCGCGATTCAATTGCGTGACGAAGTGATTCGACAAAGGGCATCCGGCGATGTCGTTTGAGCCCGAACCAATCGATAGCGGCGACGACGATGAAGCGAATGAGTTCCTGCACGTCGAGGCTCCTGAAGTCATTGACGAGGCTGAGATTCCGGTTGCCGAAACGGTCGAACTGGAAACAAGTTTTCTTCATCCGAGTTCGCTGGTCTTTACCGTGATCAGTCAGCTTCGCCAGAATCTGATCCCTGCAATCATCGCTCTGTTTGGTGCTGCAAAAGGGAACTACGTTTTCATCGGAATCGCCGCGGTCATTTTTGTTTTGTCGATCGTGGCCGCGACGGTGCGCTATTTGACTCTTCGCTACAGCATTCAAAATGGCGAACTAGCGGTTCAGTCCGGACTGCTTTTTCGGCGGCTGCGCAAGATTCCGACTTCGCGAATTCAGAACATTGACCTCGTGCAAAACGTGCTGCATCGAATGTTTGGCGTTGCGGAAGTACGCGTCGAAACGGCCAGCGGCACCGAGCCTGAAGCGACGCTCAGGGTCCTTTCGCTGAAGCAGGTCGAACAGCTTCGAGCCAAAGTTAAATCAGCAGCGAAATCCGACGCGAACGTTCCTGCGATCCCCGGCATCGCGGATTCGGAAGGGGAATCTACAACAGAAAGCACGGCGACAGAACTGCTGCGCATTCCGATCAGCTGGCTGGTTAAAGCGGGACTGTCCAGCAATCGCGGGATGGTGCTGGTGGGATTCATGTTTGGTATCTACTACCAGAATTTGCCTGACGATGATCGCGACTTTCGCAACGTGCGTGATCGCATCGAAGGAATGTCAAACATCATCCCGGACCTTGGCGACGGTTTGCAGTTTTGGGCCGTGTGGACGGTGGCGACTCTCGCGTTACTGCTGCTGATCCGCATACTGGGAGTCGGTTGGTTCATCTTGCGATTCTTCGGCTATCAGCTGACGCAACAGGGAGATGACTTCAAGATTTCATGTGGTTTGTTCACGAAGGTCAGCGCCACAGTTCCCGTGAAACGCATCCAGTTCATTTCGATTCATCGCTCGATGATCATGCGATGGTTGGGGCTGGCTTCGATCCGAATTGAAACTGCGGGTGGCGCTGGAAAGAATTCAGAGGACGCGACGACTACAGTTTCCAAACGCTGGTTCGTTCCGGTGGTGCCAGAGTCGAAGCTCACTGAATTGATGAACGTGATTCGTCCGCAATTGGATTGGCAGGAGCAATCATTTGACTGGCAACCACTCGCCATCCGTGCTTCGTCCCGTTTCGTTCGTGGCTCGATCATCATGACGTTCGTGTTGATGCTGGTCGGGCTGGGAGTTTCCCGGCCATGGGGTTGGGTCCCGGGCTTGGTCTTGTGCCCGCTGTTGATTTGGTACGCGGTCAAGCGAAGTCGCAGCACGAAGTATGCTCGAATTGATAAAGGCGTCGTTTTTCGCAGCGGAGTTTTCACCAAGAAGACCAGCATCACGTTCTTCGAGAAGATCCAGGGCGCGAGTCTGTCGCAGACTCCTTTCGATCGCCGCTGGGGCATGAGAACGCTGTCTGTCGACACGGCTGCCGCTGGACCGGCAAGCCACACGATTGCTGTTCGATTTTTGGACGCTGGGTTTGCGGCGA
Organism: Mariniblastus fucicola; assembly: GCF_008087665.1. GTDB lineage: Bacteria > Planctomycetota > Planctomycetia > Pirellulales > Pirellulaceae > Mariniblastus > Mariniblastus fucicola. The sequence goes on along the minus strand of NZ_CP042912.1, from coordinate 2,896,120 downwards.
AAGAGTATCAGGAGATCGTTCGCCTGGCTTCGGTTCGAAATTAGTCGTTGCCCGTGAAGCGATCTGCTACTTTCCAACGCCAGAGTCATCGGGATCTGCCGGAGTCAGTCCATCGATTCCGAACACGATCATCCCGGAACTGAGTGCCACAGGGTGGACTCGTTTCTGTTTTGGATCCAGGCTGGAAAAGCCAACAATCTCCGGCCGGCCAACGCTTCCGACCACAACGGTGGCACCTTTTTCGATCAGGTTCCGGCACCAACCCTGGTTGTCGGAGTCGTGAATTCCCAACGCATCGCCAGGCGTCAGGTGATAGGCGATTGCCCCGGGTTTGAAGGTGAACGAATCGATGTACTTTTCCAACGAGTACCAACCACAATACAGCATCGTGTCCGGGCATCCGTCGACAGGAAACAGCTCAGCCGTGGACTCGACAACGGCGTCGATGTTTTCTACGGACTTGAACTGGCTAGCCACACTTTGCAACCAACGTTCCTTGCGATTGGCCGTCGCGTCGTTTCCGGTGGCGCCTCTTAAATCGACGTAGACTTTTCCCGATAGCGATTCGATTTTTGTTGCCTCAGTCGCACGTTCGATCAACGCCAACGCGGACTCGGGCGTCGGGCCATCGATTCGCGTTACAGAAAGCGTTCGATAGACGGACCTGAGCGGTGACGTTTCGAAAGCTGGGTGGAGCAAGTTCGGTGTCGTCCCGAGGCGTCGGTACTTCGGCCAGAGCACCAATGCCAATTCGCTGTCGAGGCTGGCGGCTGAGTCATTTTCTTCCACCATTTTCTGCTGTCGTTTGAGCCATCCAATCGCCGACAACAAACCACCATTCCGTTCGAGCAACTGCAGGATCGTAGCTTCACGCTCAAAGCTGGCCGGAACGCGATCCATTAGCTCTGCGGCCTGAGCCAATGCTTCGGTACGGCCGCGAAGATAGTGGAATTGCTCGTTGGCTCTCGCGGCTTCGGTCGATCCGGATTCCGATTCGTTTTTCAGGCTGCCAAGAAACGGATACAGCCCGGCGACGATTCGCACCTGCGATTGCAAAGTCGCTTTCGCGGTTTTCAGTTGGTCAAATTTCAGACTGGAGATCGATTGCTGGGCCGCAGCGACTGAATCGTCAAACTGCTTTCGCATGTCGGCCAGAGTTGCTTCTGCCGTAGGTTCAGCCGCAACAGGCTGGCCCGCGATTTCAGCCAGCTTTTCTATCGACTGATTGATTTGACCAAGCCGTGCATCGAGAGCTTTTGCATAGAAATCGCGCCACGGCTTGGTTTCCCGTTCGTCTTCCCAGGCAGCAACGGCCAGCGGCGTTCCGTAGACGGTGATGACGTTCGCGATTTTGGACTCGGAGTCATTTTCATTGAGCCAAGCCACAACTTGAGGGCGAAGTTCGTCTTCCCAAGCGGTGCGGCTTAGCTGATCACCAGCAGGGAAGTTGAGCGAGAGGATGTTCGTTTGCGGAATCTCGAACGCTTGACAAAATTCGGCGGCGACACGCTGAGAATCTTCGTTGTCCAGAGCTGCAACGACGAACGTGTCATTGCGTTCCGCTGCGTCGCCGGTGCTGTTTGTGAAAGCAATCGCCCAACCCATGACCAGCCAAGACGAGATTTGCTGTGCTGCAATTTTCAAATCAAAAAGTTTCATCAATCCACCAACAAAAAACGGCCCGCAAAATTACGGGCCGAGGCAAACACAATTGTGTCAATCAAAGTTACTTGCGTCGTCGCGGACCAAACATGGTCAATGCGAAAATCAAGCCGTATGTGAGGGAAGAAGGTTCAGGAACAGCGCTAATGGAAAAACTCGTAGAGTCGTATGCTCCTTGGGAGGAGTTACTAGTGATCCAATTATCAACGTCTGCGATAGCCCAAGACCGGCGGACTCCGGTTTCATGTTAAGCAGCTAAAGCTGCACGATAGTTTCTTTCGAATTCTTCGGGCGTCTGGTATCCCAGAGTTTGATGAATTCTCTTCGAGTTGTAAAACGCCTCGATGTATTTGAAGACGCTGATGCGAGCCTCTTCAAGGTTTCCGTAGCGACGATGCTTCGTCCATTCGTGCTTCAGCGACCAGAAGAAGCGCTCCATGACGGCATTGTCGTAACAGCATCCTGTTCGGCTCATCGAGCACTGAATGTTCAGCGTGCGAAGAATTCCCTGAAACGCGTCGCTGGTGTACTGACAGCCTCGGTCGCTGTGATGAAGCAGCGTTCCGGACTCTGGCCGTCTGGATTCAATCGCTTTCCTCAAGGCTTCGGTAACGATCGGTGTCGTCAATCGATCGCTCATCTGCCAACCGACAACTTTGCGGCTGAACAGGTCCAGCACTACTGCGAGGTAAACCCAACCACCGACCGTCGGCAAGTAAGTGATGTCTGCCACCCACTTGCGATTCGGAGCCTCGGCATCAAACTCCTGGGAGAGAAGATTCTCAGCAGGCTTTTTGTCAGGGTCTGACTTGGTCGTCGTTGGTTTGAACTGTCGCGAAACACAGCTTTTAAGCCCCATTTCTCGCATGGCTGTCGCTACCGTGTTGCGACAAGCCGTTTCCAGTTGAGCGTCGTTAGCAAGTTCCTCAGCGATCTTGTAGCTGCCGTAGATCTGCCCTGATTCTTCGTAGACCTGTTTCACAGATTCGCGAATCGCGCGAGAACGAACCGCACGTTTACTCTCGGGCCGATCAATCGAATCGTAGTAGCCGCTCTTGCTGACACCGAAGATTTCACACATCAGCGTGATGGAATACTGGTCGCGATGTTGTTTGATCCACGCGTACTTCACTGCGACTCCTTCGCGAAGTACGCCGTCGCCTTTTTTAGGATTTCACGTTCCAGTTCCGCACGCTTCAGCTGCTTGCGAAGGCGTTTGTTCTCTTCAAGAACCTGTTGCAGCGATGCCTCGGGACCGCAAGGTTCAGGCTCCGGAGCATACTTTCTATGCCAGTTGCGAAGGCTGTTCTCGTTGACATTGACGGCTTCAGCGGCGGCTCGAAACGAGTAGCCCTCACTGACGATCAGATTGACCGCATCACGCTTGAACTCTTCTGAAAAAGTCCGGCGTGTGCGTTTTCCATTGCTTGACATTGCTTCCTCCAAAGCGGATTCTCGTATCTTCCGCCGGAGTCCGCCAGTCTTGGGCTATCGCAGTCTTGGATTGAAGCCTTGAATTCGTCGATCGACATGTCAGTTCGAGATCCATCGTAACGCCCATTATCGCTGTGAGACGAGAGTGAAAACCCAACAACAGGAGCCGCAGAATTATTCGCATTAGTAGCATCAGAACTCCAACCATTTCCGTTGAAATTCAAACCGTAGAGGACAGTCCCAGTGTATGCCCCCGATTCAAATTTGGATGTGCTTGATGTGACGCCAGCAAAAATTTGATCACCGCTAGTTGACAATGCCGGTCCGCTCGTCCAAGAAAAACTAGCTACCGAACCAGCATCCAAATTCGTGGTTGCAGTCCAAGTCGTCAAGCCTTCATTGGTTCGAAAAGTTCCGTCGTCATTAAAGTCCGTGATCCCAGAAATCAATTGAGTCGCCGATGGCCACGTCTTGCCAAACAACAAAAGAAACAGAGTCTGGGTTATCGGATTGAAATCCAATAATCGAAATATCCCCAGGGTTACTCAGTCCCGCACTTACGGTGCGTTGAGAAAACAGACCTAAGACTGCCAAAACTGCTACCGTCACCGTCGCTATTCTTATCATGTGTCGTCCTCAGAGCTAATAGACAATGGGTCTCCCCGTAATATGTTTGAATTATAATGATCGGTTGCCAAACTGCACGGTCGATCGTGTTCAAATTTAATGAAGATTGTTTGGGGCGACTACGCCCCCCAAGACATCAACAAAGGGCATGTGGTTTCGCACAAGATAGAATGCGCTGTTAAAAAAGTAAGGGATGTCCAGGGATGTCCCCGTTTTTTGCGTCACCGCCAAACATGCGCTTTCGGTTTTCGTCAGCCGACAAGTCGAATGGTCGGCACACATTCAACTTACTTTGAAGCCCTCTCGTGTGTTTGGGCTAGGTTTTCGTTTCCCATTCGCCGATGGGCTTGGGACAAAACGCGATGTATCGACTTGTTTTGCCCTACCAACCCATTGACCGCGATTTCCAAATCGGAAACGGCTGACTCCCATCGCTGCAGCTTCATGTTCAACATGCCGCGAGTCTCGTGGAACTCAGCGTTGTTGGGCTCAAGCTCAATCGCTCGATCGGCATAGCCAACGGCCTCCTCAAGGCGATCCGGAAACCCTTCGCCAACAACGAACGCTCGATTGTTCCAGGCATGGCTCCACTCAGGATCGGATTCCGTCGCCAAGCCCAACAAACGGTCTGCCGCTTGCCAATCGGCCTCCATCGCTGCCGACGTGCCAAAGAACTCGATCGCTTTCCCAGTCAACATTGGCAATGACGATTCATCTGCGGCTGCAGTTTCCGCATCCTTTGCGTCATCAAACCCCATCAGCCGATCGTAGTACGACTGCACCGTCGTCGAAGATTTTCGCTTTTGCCAAATCTCGCCCAACGTCGCACGCACGCGATCGTAATCCCCCACGGGCATCAACTGGGCCGCATCAACCAACTGTTGCACAGGAATCCTGGCATCTTCAACCAACCAGCGATCATCGACTTCATCCAACCAAGCATTCACCGTTCGCAAATGGATGACCGCCTGGTTGAAACGTGCTCTCGGATCTTCGGGATTGGCTTCATACCACTGCTGGACCGCGTCAGTTTCCGCATCGACGTCGCCGAGCAATCGAGCCGCACTCGTTTGCCAACGAAGCTCCACATCCGTCAATTTCTCCCCGTCAATCTTCTTGCCCGACAGATACTTTCGAATTTTCTTTGCATCGGATTTGGCTTTTTCAACATCGCCACTGGAACGGCGCAACTCCATCAGCAGAGCATTGGCAACCGGAACTTCTGCTGACGCCTGCTCCAATGCATCAACCGCCGCATCGACTTGGCCCATCTTCACGTAGGCCACCCCCTCGAGATAGTTGATTTGAGCCAGTTTTCCGGATCGCGTTTTGACCTGTTCCAAATGTCTGAGAGCCAACGGCAAAGCTTCGTTTGTCGGCACATCCAGTTTCCCGTCGATCAACTGTTGGGCTTGCCAGAAGTGAGCCCACGGATACCCGGGCGAATCGGCTGACGCCATCGTTTGCATCATTTCGTACGCACCGGAAACGTCGCCTTTCTCAGCCAAAGCCAACGCAGTCCGGAACTCGCCGGCATCTGTGCTGACGCCCAATTGGCTGAGCTTTCTCCGAAACAATTCAGCTTCGTGTTCATCACCGGATTCGATCGCAGCCGCCAACGCCAGCTCATAACGTTCGGCCAGTCGCTTGCTGTAACCGCGATTCGCACGGAACAGGAAAAGCCCTGCAGCCCCGACCAATGTCAGCAACACAAAACCCCAGATGAAGTACGGTCGCAAGCGACGCATCCCTCGCTTCAGCCGCTTTGACTTACGTCGCGTCCGTGGATCCGTATCGTCATCAAGATCATCGTCCGAATCGAAGAGCCCAAAAAACATTCTTGCCAGACTTCGCATCAGACGGGCCAACTGGTCAACAAAGACGGAAGAAATCCAAATCGGAAGGAATAGCAGACGTTCCAGCATGGCGACAAACTGAGGGAATGAGCACAGGAAGGGATCACGTCGAGAAACGGAGTTGTTTCCCCATCGAGCTCCAATGCTAATCGAACATTTGTCATGGGTCCATTGAGCAGTATGGGCTTTGTTGGTCCGGAGAAAGTCCTCATCCAAATCACCGTTCTGCAATCGCGAACACTTCAACAATCAGGGACTTTGTTCGACCAGTGTCGCTTAAGAACTGGACGACTTTAATCATGTGAGCAATTGCCGTGTTCGTCGTCAGGTTGACAAACAGCACGACCAAAGCGACATTTTGTGGCGGATAATATCGCTTTAGGAGAGAAACATGCTGGGACCGATCGATTGGGCCATTGTTCTTGTCTATTTTGTGCTCTTGATCCTGATCGTTTGGTTCACTTCGCGGAAACAGGATAGTGCCGACGAGTACTTTCTGGCTGGCCGAAACGTCGGCTGGTTCGTGATCGGATGCTCGCTGTTTGCGTCCAACGTTGGCTCAGAACATATTGTCGGGCTCGCCGGATCCGGAGCGACCCAAGGCATGACGATGGCTCACTGGGAACTGCATGCCTACATCCTGATCATGCTGGGATGGATCTTCGTGCCCTTCTATTACACGTCGACCGTTTCGACGATGCCCGAGTTTCTGGAAAAGCGATTTGGATCGGCGACTCGCTGGATCTTGTCCGTGGTTTCGTTGGCAGCTTACGTGCTGACGAAAGTTTCCGTGAACGTTTACGCCGGAGCCATCGTTTTTGAAACGCTGCTGCCAAATACTTTCGGCTCGCCGGCCGCCGCGTTCTGGGTTGGAGCACTGACGACCGTAATCCTGACCGGAATTTACACGATCTTTGGCGGCTTTCGCGCGGTGCTGTTCACCGACACGGCGCAGGCTTTCATCTTGATCATTGGGTCCGCGTTGATCACCTGGATCGGGCTGGGAAAGCTTGGTGCGACCGGTGATCTGAGCGGTTGGGCCGAGCTTCAGTCTTTTGCGAAAACGAACGTAGCCGAATACGCGCTCTGGCATCCGCTGAGTGATCCCGAGTTTCCCTGGCTGGGAATTTTGATGGCTTCGCCGATCATCGGCATTTGGTATTGGTGCACCGATCAGTACATCGTGCAGCGAACTTTGGCGGCGAAGAACCTGACGGTCGCCCGACAGGGAACGATTTGGGGCGCGTTCCTGAAAGTCTGGCCGGTGATGATCTTTTTGGTGCCGGGCATGATCGCGGCAGCTTTGGATGCGAAAGGAGTGATTGACCTTCCGGTGACCGGTGACGGTTCGATCGATGGCGACAAAGTGTTCGCGACGATGGTGACGGAGATGTTGCCGATTGGTTTGCGAGGGCTGGTGATCGGCGGCTTGTTGGCGGCTCTGATGAGTTCGCTTTCGTCGCTGTTCAATTCTTGCGCGACGCTGTTCACGATCGACATCTACCAAAAACTCAGACCAAAAACGTCTCAGGCTCAGCTGGTCAACGTTGGCCGAATCGCGACGGCAATCGTTGTCGTGTTGGGCATTCTGTGGATCCCGATTCTGCGAAGCCTTTCGGAAGACTCGGGGCTGTACAGCTACCTTCAGTCCGTGCAGGGCTACCTCGCTCCTTCGATCACGGCCGTGTTTCTGCTGGGCTTGTTCTATCAGCGAACCAATTCGCCAGGAGCCATCGTTGGTTTGGTGGCGGGGTTTGTCATGGGAATGGGCAAGCTGACGATTGAGTTGCTTTACGCGACCGAAGAGGGTGCAGAGCCGCAGAACATTTTGAATTCGATTGCGGATATCAATTTCCTCTATGCGTCCGGGATCCTGTTTGCGATCACGGTGGTGATGGTCTTGCTCGTTTCACATATGACTTCGCCGCCGAAGGATGAGAACCTGCAGGGACTGACGTGGTACTCGATCGACAAAATGATGGTACGAGACTCCTGGTCTACGATCGATGTGATCACAACCGCCATCGTTCTTGGGCTGGTCGTTGCGATCTATGGTTACTTCAGCTTCTGGATTTGATTTATCAGCGAAGCAGCGTAGATCTAATCGGGACGATGACGTGAGTTGAAGCTCGCCACCACAGACCGGAGAGTCGACTCGGTCCGATGCGACTCAAGTGACTGGCCGCAACCCGATGCCTGTTGCATCTGTTATCCTGTCGAGTGAAGTCCAATTTTTGAAACCTTGGCACGAAGGACGCGTAAGTCATTCGCAACTTGAAACGCGAACGGGACCTGAATGGAAATCGAACTGCAAAACGTCTGCAAGACCTATGGCCGCGGAGCCAACCAGAAGGTCGCGGTGGACAACGTTTCGTGGAAGTCCGGCGGCGGCGAGATCTTTGGTTTGCTCGGGCCCAACGGAGCCGGCAAGACGACGATGATTCGCATGATGCTGGACATCATCCGGCCGGACTCTGGGCAAATTTTGCTTAACGGAGATCCGGCAGCGAACCGAACGATCGACTTCAAACGCAGGATCGGATATCTCCCTGAAGAACGCGGGCTGTACCAGAAACGCAAAGTCATGGACGTGCTGCTGTACTTCGCGGCGCTCAAAGGCTTCGATCGCGCGGCGGCCAGGATCAAGGCCATGGAGTTGCTCGAGCGATTCGAATTGGCGGACTGTGCAAACAAGAAAATTCACGACCTGTCCAAAGGCATGGGGCAGAAGATTCAGATTGCTTCCTGCGTGCTGCATGACCCGGATCTGGTCGTGCTGGACGAACCGTTTTCGGGTCTCGATCCGGTCAATACGCGATTGATTCGAGAGACGATTCTCGATTTGCGTGCGGCGGGAAAGCTTGTGTTCCTTTCGACGCACATGATGGCGGAAGTCGAAGCACTCTGCGATCGGATCTTCATGATCAATGACGGCAAGCAAGTGCTTTACGGGTCGTTGGACGAAATCCGCAAGTCCTATACTCGATACGAAGTCCTGATGGATCACGACGCGGAAACCGGCGGGCTGGACTGCATCGAATCGATCACGCGGTCGGCTCAAGGCCAGTGCATTAAACTCAAAAATGGACGATCGATGCATGATCTGATGCAGGAGTTGGCCGCCGGCAAAAGAAATTTCCGCCGGTTCGAAGAAGCCCGTATGCCGATCGAAGACATTTTCGTCGAAGTCGTTGGCAAGGCTCCGGAATACAAGGCGACTGCTGCAGGAGTAACGACATGATTGGCACAGTTGCCTGGCATGAGTTCTGGTTTACGGTTCGCAAGAAGTCCTATTATTTGGTGACGCTTGGAATGCCCCTGTTAGCGTTGGGCTACCTCGGAATCATCACGCTGATTATCGCCATGACAGTTCCCGGCGAGATCAGCCGAATGAGCAAACCGACGGGGCTGATCGATCAATCAGGAATCTTGACAGCGGAAGGTGCTCCGCTTGCCGACGCGGTCCCAGGTGAAGTGTTTGAGATTCAGCAAACTGACGACGCATCGAATGATGTTCCTGAAGAGCTGAAAAAGCTTACCGGCGACACGGACATCAATCGCTTTTTCGAACAGAAAGTCGTTTTGCTCGACAGCGTCGATGCTGGCCGTGCGGAATTGGAAGATGAGTCATGGAAAGCCATTGTTGTGATTCCGCCGGACTACATCGAATCTGGCCAAGTCGAAGTTTACACTCGGCGCAGCGATCTGTTCGGCTCGTCCATGAAGACCGGTTGGCTTTCGAAAATGATTCGTCACGAGATTCTCAAGAAGACCGAACTGACCGAAAACGAAGTTGAACGAATCCGCAACTTCGCCCAGGCGACGAAGTTTGAAATCAACAGCGAGGGCAAATTTGAAGAAGTGAACTTGCTGAGCAAGGGCTTGTCGATGGGCATTCCACTTGCGGTCGCGGGCTTGCTGGTATTGGCGTTGATGATGAACGCAAGTGCTTTGTTGGCTTCCATCGCCGAAGAAAAAGAGAACAAAGTCATGGAAGTCATCGTCTCTTCGGTGTCGGCCGACGATTTGTTGTTTGGCAAAGTTCTGGGCATCGTTTGTGCTGGCTTGTTGCAGATCGCAATTTGGATGGTGATGGTCTCGGTGATCCCGATCATCTTGCAAACGGTCATGAACGAATTCGTGGACTATGACATCAATGTCTTGCAACTCTTGATCAGCGGCGTTTTCATGGTGATGGGATTTTTGTTCTACGGGAGCCTGTTGGCCGGCATGGGATCGTTGGGTTCGACTTACAAGGACTGCCAACAGCTTTCGGCCGCCGTGATCATTTGCGCTTGCGTGCCGATGATGATGCCAACGGTTTTCATTTCCGATCCGAACGCGATGGTGCCACGCGTGCTTTCGATGATTCCGTTTTTCTCTCCGATTGGGATGACGCTGCGGCTGGGGTCTGGTGACATCGCACTTTGGGAAGCCGCGGTCTCATTTTTGATCCTGGCCGTTTCAACATGGTTCGCGATCAAGATCGCCGCGAGGTTATTTCGAGCAGGAACGTTGATGCGAGGCAAGCCACCTGGAATTCGGGAAATCTGGAAAGTGCTGACTCAACGCACGTAGTTCTTTGTCCGAATTGCGTCTCGATGTCCATCTATCTCTGCAGACAACACTTGAGGCCGCAAGTCGGTCAAACCCCTGGACCGTTTACCTGTCGAGCAGTGCCGCGCGGGACTGCGAAAGATAACGCGTCGTAGGGATTGGACCGGCGATGTCAGTCGAGCAGATGTTCCGCGTGAACGCGGGAATACCATATCAATTGGTTTTTACCGTGTCTGCAGCTGAAACCCGAACTATCGGAGCAATCGGTGTTCTCATTCGCAACTGGTACTGCCCGAAGAACTGGCAGCGGCTTCTCTCTCGAATAATCCGGAATGCTGGTGCATCTGCTCGAAACCGGTGAGGGTTTAGCCGATTCAGATGCTACAGATCGGAATGGATGACTCGACTGTTGTTATCTGATCAAACCGGCAACCGGAATTGTCGTCGCCTCACGGTCAAACTGGACCGTCAACGCAAGCGACGTTTCCGTTGGCAACCTACTTTATCGCACTGCATGCACAACCTTTCGAGGTCTTGAAATGATCAAACCCAGATTTTCGTTACGCCCCCTTCTGTTCGCTCTTGCTCTCAGCATCGTCCTGCCCCAAACCTCCAGAGCCGACATCGATTTCTCCTCTTCGATTTTCGAGGGAACGATCGTCACTCAAGACGATGCAGCCGGGTATGCGGTTACAGCCGACATTCTCGAAAGCGGCAGCGTTGTCGGGCAGTTTTCTGCTTCGGTAACGTACGGAGCGGGCACCAACACTTTCAACAGTGGATCCAGCTGGGGGCCAAGCGCAGATGGATTTGGCATCTATCCAGATTCGACTGGTTCATTCGCAGGCGACGATACTGCGTCCGGATTCTGGCAGATCTCCGTAACACCGAACGCCGGTTGGACAGTCGACGGAATCTCGATCTTTACCGTGGGCACCACAATCGCAAACCCTGACTTCACAAGCGTTACTTCAGACGGAGTTGGATCGATCTTCGATGAGAACAATCTGATCACCAACTATACCGATGGAGCCAGCTTCGTTGACGGTGACGACATCCTGTTTGCCGGTGGAAGTATCACAAACGGAATTCCCGGATCAGACCACTCTCGGCATTGGGCGTACAGCAGCGCCGGCGCGACACAGGTTAGTTTCAACTACCTTGCCGGATTCGACGAGTCGGTTAGCACAATCGGGATCGAAGGCTTGCAAGTTGGCATGCAACTGTCAGCCGTCCCGGAACCGGCTACCGCGACGATCTCGTTGCTATTGCTGGCCGGCTTAAGCGTTCGGCGTCGACGAAAATAGCCCGAACTCACACTCGTTAATTGAAGCTCCGCACGGATTTCCGTGTGGGGCTTTTTTTACACATTCAGTTTGACGTTACAATAACTGCTTTACTCGCCTGACCTAAACGAAACATCCAATGAGCGAACCCCTGCTCGAACCCGGACTGATCGGAATCAAGCTTGGCACTTATGGAGTCGGCGCCGGCACGGCGATCAAAGACCCCAGGATTGTGCCAACAGTCCAGAACTACAAACGGCAAATCGCTTCGCGCATGTTCCCGCTTGGACGACACGACATCGATCGAAAAGTCGCCGACGCCGAATATTATGTCAGCCGAAAAATCGATGGTGAGTTCACCGTTTGCGTTTTTCAGGATGGCCAGATTTACAGCGTCAATCCTGGAGGCACCGTTCGTGTCGGTATGCCATGGCAAAAGGAAGCATTGGAGATCCTCAAAGCGGCGAACGTGGATTCCGCGTTGTTCGCTGGCGAGTTACACAAGGAAATTGACGGGGACCGTCGATGCCGAGTCCACGACGTGATCAGTTCGGCTCGACAACCAAAGTCAGAGCAGGATCTTCAGTCGCTGCATTTTGCAGTGTTCGATCTGATTGCGATCAACGGCGAAACCGTTGACCAACCTTACGCCGAGACATGGACGAAGATTGAAGAGCTGTTTTCCGGCGGGAGCAAAATTCAGCCGGTTGAGACTGTGAAGGTCAAAGGTCGCAAAGCTGTTAAGATGAAGTTTGATGAGTGGGTCGACAAGGAGAAAGCCGAAGGTATCGTTGTCCGCAGCGACGTCGCCGGCAATTTCAAGATCAAGCCACTCCATACGCTCGACGCGTTGGTCTTGGGCTTTACGGAATCAACCGATGACCGCGAAGGCATGCTGCATGATCTTTTGCTGGGAATCGTTCGCGAGGATGGCGCTGTCCAAGTCATGTGCCGAGTCGGCGGCGGATTTTCTGACGACGACCGCCGGGGAATGCTTAGCGACCTCAAAGACATGGTCGTAGAAAGCGAGTACGCAGAGGTGAATTCTGACCATGTGGCTTACCAAATGGTACGGCCGGAATGGGTCATCGAAATCACTTGTCTGGACATCATCTCACAGAACACGCGTGGCGGTCCAATCAACCGCATGGTGCTGAACTGGAACCACGAAACGGACGCCTATGAAGTAGTCCGACGATTGCCGCTAGTCAGCATTATTTCTCCCCAATTTGTGCGGATTCGCGAAGACAAGAAGTTCAATAAAGATGATGTTCGCATTGCGCAAATCACAAACGTCGTCCCGGTTCAAAAGGTTGACGTCAACGCGACGGAGTTAAAACTCTCGACGTCGTCAGTCCTGAAACGCGAGGTCTATACGAAAACGCTCAAGGGTAAACTGATGGTGCGAAAGTTTCTGATGTGGAAGACGAACAAAGAGAACGAAGGCTCCGAGTATCCCGCTTACGTCGTTCACTACACCGACTACAGCCCGGGACGCAAAGTACCTCTGGATCGCGAAGTCCGAATCTCGAACTCGGAACAACAGATCAACGACCTGTTCGAGCAATTGAAGAAGGACAACATCAAAAAGGGCTGGGCGATCCAGGAACCCGATGCCAAAGCTTAGCTTTCTGCCAGATCGAAACAGCCTGGATCCACGGCACTGTTTGGCGAAACGGATGCCAACTCCGATATTTAAAAAATGGCTATTCTAAAACTCGAATCGCAAACCCATGAACAGATTGTGCGCACTGTAAGTCACGCCTTCTACGTCTGATCCGAACTGCGTGACTTCCAATTCCGTCGTCGAGAAGTATCGATATTCGATGTAGTAAAAAGCTCGTTCGGTAAGTTGCAACGAGACGCCGCCAATCGGCTGCCAAGCGAAGCTCGACGAGTTCTCAAGCACAACGCCGCTGCTCCGATTGAAATCCGCATCGAAATGTGCGTAGCCGATTCCGATGCCAACATACGGTGTCGCGAATTGAGATGGAACTTCGATATCGATCACGAAGTTTTTCATAATTGAATACACCTGGACTTCACCAAGCAGTGGTTGTGGCATTGACGCCCCAATCACATCAGCACTCGCTTCGTTGGATCGGTAGGTGAACTCGAACTCGCTTCGCAGTCGCTTGTTGTGCCGACGACCGTAAGCGAACCCCACGGCGAGATCGTCGTCGAAATTGCCGTCGTCAGCGGAGTCAGGACCAAGTCCGACGATCCGATTCCAGCCACCAAATACACTAGCGGTCAATTCAAAATCTGGCGCAAAAAGCCCGGCCAGAGGTCGGCTCTCGTTGAAGCTGTAGGCCGCCTCGCGGTTAAACCTTCCGTTTTTGTCGAAGGTGGGCACGACGCGTGCGGATCCAGATCTGACGCGTTGAGCTGCTCGCCGAACCGGTCCGACGTTTCGCGCACCAGACGTGATCGGAGTGTCACCCAACGCATAGGTAACCTGTGCTTCCACTTGAGAAACACAGCTTTGCAAAGTCACGGCGACAAACAGAAAGCAGATCAGTTTCGAGTACATGGTAAAGTTCAGTTGACCAAACCAGAAAGAAGTTTTCATACATTCGGTAACTTCGACACAGGCCTAACCGCTCTGTGATTCAATCCTTGCCAACGAACCCCACGACGCAGTCCAGCACGTTTCGTTAATTGAACCATTTTGCCCATCCCACGCATTCAACTTGAATGTTCCTGCTGCCGGCGGCTGAATCTGCCAACTCCACCAAGTTTGCTATCAGTTGATGGCAACGTGGGCAAAGCTTGGGAGTTTTTCTGATTATGCCGATTTTGACGAAAGAGTGGTTCTTGTCGGTCCGATAACTTTTCTGACGTGACGAATGCGCTTTCGTTTGCGTGAACCAAATTCAGGACAGGATGATCCGATGTTTTCCCCCAAAACAACCAGCATGCTATTCGTTTTGCCGCTTTCGATCGCGGCATTCCTGACGACAAGTGCGAATGCACAGAACGCAGCGTCAGTTCAATATCAGGCCCGAATGGCAGCAATTCAACAGGCCCAAGCCCGTGCTCAGACACAGCAGGCTGTTTCACAAGCAGAACCCGTTCGAGTGGCTCAGGCAAGCGCGACGCGCGTTCCGCGTCAGGTCGTTCCCGGCCAAGCTGCGTCGAGCTCAGCCAGATCCGCCAGTCAGACTTACGCCCCCTCCGGCACACGCACTGCGCAACTTTTGACCGAAGGCACCGTCATTGATGGCGGTTCACCGATCATGGGTGAAACGGTTCTTTCCCAGCCAGTCATGTCCGGGGAAGTCATTGGAGCACCGATGGCGGGTCAGCCAATCTACACAGATTCCATTCAGGGTTCTATCGATTCAGGCGTTGTCTATAGCGACGACGTTGTGGTCGGTTGCGATTCTTGCGGCGATTCAGGAAGCTACTTTACTGACGATTGCTGCGGGCGAGGCGGATGCCCCGACGACACACCATGTTGGCAGGGACCGCTCGGACGTGCCTTGAGATCTGGCAGCTACTTTTTCGGTGCCACTGCTTTCCAGCACCCAGCCTACACCAGCCCTGTCGGAACGGATCTGGTTCAGGATTCCAATTTCGGAGCCTACGCCGGTTTCAATCTTGGCATTCCGCTTTGCCGTCTTTTCTGCGGCCGTGTTTCTGGTCAGTTTGGTATGCGAAGCGTGCAGACCAACTTTGGCGGAAGCGATGTTACCGAAGCGAGCCGCGATCAGCTGTTCATCACGGCGGGACTTTATCGCCGCGTCGATTACGGCTTGCAGGCAGGTTTGGTCGTCGACGTGCTGGCTGAAGAATACTTCACTGAGTCAGACATTGCACAACTCCGCGGTGAGCTCAGCTGGGCATATCCGAACGGAGGCGCAATCGGATTCCGTTTCACGAGTAGCCAACAGGATGATACAAGCTTGGGAATCTTCGATGGCACGCGTTTCAGCGGGTTGACCACGACGACGGACGAGCACTACCGATTCTTCTTGCGTAAAGTTCTCAGCACTGGTGGATGGGAAGAGATTTTCGCTGGCTGGACCGGCAACGATCACTTCGCAGTCGGAGCGGATTTTGATATCCCCGTATCGCAGTTCATGGCACTGGAAGCCGGAGCCGCGTACTACCTCAACGACACAGAAGCACCTAACAGCAATCTCGGCTCAAGCCGGATCGAAGACACATTCAACATCTATGTTGGATTTGCATTCCGTCCGCAGGGCGTCGCGTACTACCGCTCCTACGATCGACCACTTCTTCCAGTCGCCGACAATGGAACGATGATCATTCGCCGATAGTTCGGTTTCCACTCAGAAACAATTGAGACAAAAGAAAAGGGCGTGTCCGAGTGGACACGCCCTTTATTTTTCAATCGTCTAATGTGAATGAATCACATCAGAGTCGCACTAGTTGCAACCACATCGTGAACGACGGCTACCGAGACGGCATCCGCGGAACAGACGACTGCCACCACCAAGGTTTGAACCAAGGCCACAGCCAGAACCAGAAGCAACACCAACGTAGCTTGCAGCACCACCAGAGATTACAGCTGGAGCAGCTGCAACACCGTAGTTGCCACCGAAGCCGGCGTCGTATGAAGCACCATCGATAACAGTACCAGCGGCACCACCGTCGATGATTGTTCCGCCATCAACAGGAGCACTCATCATGCCACCATCGATAACAGATCCGCCCATGCCACCATCAATGACAGTTCCGCCCATTGCTGGAGCAGACATCATTGCTGGAGCAGCCATAGCTGCACCACAGCCGCTGTTGACAACAACAGGAACCGAGATGGTTTTAGGAACGCGTGTGCAAACCTGGTAAGGAACTTGCTCAGTGTAAGTCTCTGGAACCTGTACTGTGTAAGTACGGGTACGAGTCTGTGGCTGAGAAGTCATTACTGTAACGGTACGAGTCTGAGTCGTTGGAACCTGTACTGTGTAAGGAACTTCGCGAGTACGAGTTTCCTGACGTGACCGCTGAACAGCAACCGTACGAGACTTTGTTTCAGTCTTGTAAGTTGTGAACGGAACGGTACGAGTACGAGTTTCAAGACGAGTCTTTGTTACGTTGTACGTACGAGTACGTGTCTCTGAACGTTGCTTCTGAACAGCAACAGTGCGTTGACGAGTTTCGGTACGCATTTTGGTAACAGGAACTGTACGAGTACGAGTTTCAGTGCGAGTGCGCTGAACAGGTACTTCACGTGTACGAGTTTCTGTCTTCATCTTAGTAACAGCAACCGTACGAGTACGTGTCTCAAGACGAGTACGCTGAACTGGAACCTGACGAGTACGAGTTTCAGTTCGTGACTTCTGAACTGCAACGGTACGCTGACGAGTTTCAACCTTCGTTTTGGTTACAGGAACCTGACGAGTACGAGTTTCAGTACGAACTTTCTGAACTGGAACAGTACGAGTTTTGGTTTCAACACGAGTCTTGGTTACAGGAACCTGACGAGTACGAGTTTCAGTGCGACAGCGCTGAACAGGAACTTCGCGTGTGCGAGTTTCCATGCGAGTGCGTGTTACTGGAACAGTACGAGTCTTGGTTTCCATACGGCAACGCTGAACAGCAACCATACGCTGACGAGTCTCAGTTCGGTATGAAGTTGAAGCAACCATACGAGTCTGAGTCTGTGGAACGTTAACAGTCACGTTGTACGTGTACTGCTGAGGAACCTGACGGTTCAACGTTACCTGGTAAGGAACCTGCTGCTGAACGCGACGTGGAACGTAAACGCGAGTCGTAACAGTTTGGTAAGTAGGACCACAACCGCCACCTACAGCAACAGCACCGCCGCCACCGTAAGAAGCACCACCGCCGACGATTCCGCCGCCGAGAAGTCCGCCACCAACTGAAGAACCGCATCCACCGCCACAAGCTGAACCGCATCCACCGCCACAGCTGCTTGCGCAACCACAGCTAGAGCAACCACAGCTAGAACGTGCAGAGCAACCGCCGCCGCCAAGAAGGCCACAACCGCCGCCACCGAGGATTCCGCCACCGATACCAGCGCCACCACCGTAAACAGCTCCGCTTCCGTAAGAAGCAGCTCCGTTATAGACAGGAACCTGACGAGTTACGTTCTGGAATGAACCAGCATCAACGCACTGCGTGCGGTAACGAGTAACTGTGTAAGGCTGGCAAACCATACGAGTTGCAGTACGCTGCTGAGTCGTTGGAACCATGACTGTGTAAGTCTGTGGAACCTGAGTCGTAACAGGAACTTGAACTGTGTAAGGCTGAGCAACTTGCTCAGTGTAAGGAACGCGAACCTGGTATGACTGAGTCACGTTTTCAGTGTAAGGAACGCTTACCTGGTACGACTGAGTAACATTCTCAGTGTAAGGAACCTGAACTGAGTAGTTCTGGGCAACCATTTCCTGGTAAGGAACAGTGACCTGGTACTGCTGAGTTGTGTTCTCTGTGTAAGGAACCTGAACTGCGTATTCCTGAGTCGTCATTTCAGTGTAAGGAACTGAAACCTGGTACGACTGAGTAACGTTCTCAGTATAAGGAACTGTAACCGTGTAGTCCTGAGTCGTCATTTCAGTGTAAGGAACTGAAACCTGGTACTCCTGAGTTGTGTTCTCAGTGTAAGGAACTTGCACGTTGTAAGTCTGAGTAGTTGTCTCAGTGTAAGGAACAGTAACCTGGTACTCCTGAGTAGTGTTCTCAGTGTAAGGAACCTGAACCGTGTAGTTCTGAGTAACGTTCTCAGTGTAAGGAACCATGACTGTGTAGTTCTGAGAAACAGGCTCAGTGTAAGGAACGCTTACAGAGTAAGATTCTTCACGAGTCTGCTGAACTGGCACAGTTACGTTGTACTGCTGAGTTACGTTTTCAGTGTAAGGAACTGTAACTGTGTAAGACTCAGTTCGTGACTTAGTTTCCGGCACCATGACGGTGTAGTTCTGAGTCTGTTGAACTGGAACCTGAACGTTCACAGTGTAATTTTGTGTGCGAGTTTCAGTACGCATACGAGTACGTGTAACTGTTCGCATCTGAGTTGTCATTTGGTTCTGGTAGATCGTACGGGTTTCGTAACGAACTGATTGCCCGCAGCATCCGCCGCCAGCTGAACCAACAACTTCTCCACCGCCGACGATAGCTCCGCCGTCAACAATGCCGCCGGCCATGCCAGCTCCACCATCAACAACAACTCCGCCGCCGTATGAAATGCCGCCAGACATTCCATCGTATACCATTCCACCCGCGCTATACGGGTCAACTACGGAGCTTCCGTAGCAATCTCCACATGGTGCAACAACTTGGCCGCAACCACATGGTGTGTCAGCATTGGCAGACGTTGACGCAAAAGTTGCGACAACACAAGCTACCAACATGCCGAAAAAACGCTTCGACATAAAAAGGGTCCTCCTCGAACGAGACTCGAACATAAGTTTCAATCGATATCACCACGATGTGACATCATGAATTCAAAACATTGGACAGAACCAGCGGGAGCCGATTCTGCGGTGATACGCATAAACAAGGCGATTGATCCAAGTTCCTTGCGCGGCAGATTCTAACTAGCACTAAAGCACTGTCAATCAGCCACGTTTACACGTACCCCGAAATTTACGCTCAAGGACAAAGCTCCCCTGACCGCAAATCCCAAGATTTCAGCTATAACTTAACCCAGCGGTCATCCTTTTCCACGTTTTACAACTTGCTTTGAGTAAATAATCCGGATTTTCTCCGCAGTCTGCGGATACCCTGCTTTTTCCGCTTTTTCCCTCGCCGACTCAAGTTGACATTACCATGTGTCCCCCTGAGATCTGGCAAGGCAAGTCCTGTAGTAGGCATAGCCGGGATAATCAAAGCTGACATTCGTTTTGAGTCCGCACCGTTACGTTCACTAAGTCAAGTCCGTTCAAAAAAAACAGATGAATCGTTGGTCAAGAAGGCTTCACAGGTGGGGCGGAATCCTTATCGCGATCCCATTGCTGCTGGTTATTGCCACCGGCTTAATCCTGCAATTCAAGAAGGAGTTCGCATGGATTCAGCCCAAAACATTGTCTGGCAGTCCGAATCAAATGACGATCGGCTGGCCAAAAGTTCTCGAATCAGCGATGGGCGACGAAGATGCTCGCATCAATTCATGGGCCGATGTTGATCGACTGGACGTTCGTCCAGCGAAGGGCGTCATAAAAGTGCGTGCCAAGAACGGTTGGGAAGTCCAACTCGATTCTGCAACCGGCGAGATTCTGTCGTCTGCTTATAGAAGAAGCGACTTTATCGAATCGCTACACGACGGATCCTACTTTTCTGATTTCGTAAAGCTGTACGTGTTCTCTGCCAATGGGATGATCCTGCTAGGGCTTTGGATCTCCGGCATCTATCTTTGGTTTCTGCCCATTCAGGCGAAACGGAAAAAGAAACGACGGCTGGCGAAGAAAGCTCAGCCCTGAATCCGCAAGCATTACGCTCGCTATATAAGACGGGCGCTCCGAAGCTACTCAACCTGCCCTTCCGCCAGTGCGGTATCTCCATAGCCGGCGGGATTGTTGCGATGCCATTCCCACGCGGTCTCGATGATTGACCGCGGCGAAGTGTATTGCGGCACCCATCCCAATTCGGATTCTGCTTTCGATGCGTCGGCCACCAGCTCTGGAGGATCTCCGGCACGCCGATCGCCGTCGACGCTTTTTATGTCCACGTTCGTGACCTCGCGACAGGTCTCGATAATCTGCCGCACACTGAATCCCGTGCCGGTTCCCAAATTCAACTCGATGCCCGTGCCAGGTTTCAATCTTTCCATCGCGCGAAGATGAGCATCCGCGAGGTCGTCAACGTGGATGTAGTCTCGCACGCAACTTCCGTCGAGCGTCGGCCAATCGTTTCCGAAAACAGTAACCTGCTCACGTTGCCCCATCGCAACCTGCAGCACGATCGGAATCAAATGCGATTCAGGTGTGTGGTCTTCACCAATTCCGCCGAGCGGAGATGCGCCAGCGGCATTGAAGTATCGCAGTGCGGCGTAGCCAAAGTTATGTGCTTGCGAATAATCACGCAGCGCTCTTTCGATGACCAGTTTGGTAAAACCGTACGGGTTGACCGGTTGCTGGGGCGTAGCTTCGGAGATGGGAACTTTGTCAGGAATGCCGTAAGTAGCACAGGTGCTCGAAAACACAATCTTGCGAACGTTCGTGGCTCGCATCGACTCCAGCAGCAACAAGGTATTGACTACGTTGTTCTGATAGTACTTCGCAGGATTGGCACATGACTCGCCGACCAAAGCACAAGCCGCAAAGTGCATCACGATGTCGATGCGATTGTCACCAAGGACGCTCTTCACCAATTCGGAATCGTTCATGTCGCCAACGATCAACTCGCCGGCCGTCACGGCTTGCATAAAGCCGGTCGACAGGTTGTCCAAAACCCAAACTTTGTGCCCTGCAGAATCCAACAGCCGCACCATGTGCGATCCAATGTATCCTGCTCCTCCGACGACCAGTATGTTCATAATGCTTCAATCAGTTTCAATGTTCGGCAGCGATTCCGTGCCGGTTGGCGAGTTTTACTTTTCTGTCAGACAGAATGGCATTCAAAATTCGAGCTTCAGGCGACGCTCAGATTGGCGTTACCGCTACCTACAAGATAATCGAGCGTGCGTTTCGGATCATGTGCATTCCACCATCGCTGTGAATAATCCTGAGCCGAAAACTGGTAATGATCAAGATGCTCAACCAGTTCTGCAACGCAATCCTGAATCGAATCACGATCGGCATAGATCATTCCGATCGCCCCGAGCGGTACCTGCCGAGGATTGTCAGCCTGAAACAGATCCATGGACAGATTTCGAATACTCGCAGTCGAATCGTCAAACGCGTTTTCGATCTCCAGCCCAATTTTGTTGCCACCGAAGTCCACTCGAAACATCACGTGGCATTTGCCTGCCGAAAAACGATGGCCGACCACCTGGGTTGAAGTCTGTTGCGATCCATCCGCCGTTGATTCAGTGCAGTGGATTCGCGCGTCGACGCCACGGCTTTGAGGATGTTGCCAGTCGAAACTGACAATGACGATGTTTTCGTCGGGGCTCTTGGCGCAATCTGCCCTGAATGGATGTCGCTGTCGGTCGAAGGAGACGATGCCTCCGCTCAATGGAGCGTTGTCACTGTCGAAACTCATCTCACGAAGTTCCACTTTTCGTCCACTGGGCAATTGACGCATCATCCTGTCGACATGCCGAAACTGCGGCTCCTGCAGTTGATGTGCGAGCCAACATCCTGCCGGCACGATCACTGGTTTTCCACAACTCAGCAACTCGCCCAACACTCCAGCCCTCCGACTGTAGTAGGCGCGGCTGTCGTGCAGCAACAACCCAAAATCCGCGCCGCGAATGAATCGGCAATACTGCTCTTCTGACAATGGGTGCCGCAAGTAGTCGATGACCGGAGCGTCGGTGACGCCGTGACTGCCTTCGGGCAGGGTCAGTTCGAGCTTTTGTCGGCCAAGCATTTTCCGATTCGGGCGCTGCACCGCGACTTGCAGCCGACCGGTCGAAAGGTATTCATCCCAAAGACCGTCAATCACGCCTTGCAGATGCACGGCACTGCCTTTCTCCCGGCGCAATTCGCCAGGCACGACCATCCGCGCCGTTCCCGAATGGCTGGTGATCCGCGGAAGCACGCTACTGGTTGTCGCACGCTCCGACGTTTCGAAAGAATCTACGTTCTCCGGATCGTGTGTCAGGCCCGCCGCATTGGAGCTGGTTGCGAAGGCTTTCGCGGGAATCTTTGCCGCGTCGACGGTTCTAGTCTCTATCCGGTTTCCTTCGGGAGAGAATCGCTGGTTGACGGGATAGGGCAGTCGCCAAAAATCGGCCACGTTCAAACGCGAGTACTGTTCGACCAGTTCTTCCGATGTGCAGTAGAACATCAGGTTGTGATCGGGAATTCGCGACAACGCAGCCAGAAAGCAACCGCGGACTTTTCGTTGTACGGCGGACTGGGATTCGAATTCGGGAGTTCGGCCGTCGAACAGGTTGAAATGAAACTGTAAGTGCCACGTCGCAAGCCGCGAGGACGGATTGCTTGCGAGGTAAATGGCCAGCCCCATCAACTCCAGCTCGGAAACGGTGGTGAAGAAAATTTGATCGCCGCGTTCAAACTTTTCGGGAACCGCTGCACCAAAAAATCGACTGCAATCGCACGCGAATTGGGCGATAACTTTGCGGCGTTGCTTGCGAAATAATTTGGTTCGACGGCGCCGCAGGAATCGCTGCATCGAAAACAGCCGTGATGCATGTTCTTCGACGGACAAATCCTCAATGCTGGTCGCTCGCTTCAGATGCCTCAGCCCAGCCAGCCAACTAACTTTTTGATACGTCGAGTTACGAAAACTTGGTACGACTTTGGCGATCGTGTGCAGCGGCAGCTCGGCATCGTTTTTCGTTTGTCGTCGGGACACGAATCGACGATTGGTGGCGACGATCGTTTCGTGGCTATCGAGGTGCGCGGCCCGAGCGACACAGTTGACATAGTCAAAGTGGTGGCCCCCCGGTTTGCAAAGCGATTGATCGATGATGTAGAGCCGTGCCACAGCATTTCCTGTTAGCGATCGTGTCATCCTGACAGTCGTCATCGTATCGGCATCCAACGGATTCGGGCAACCTCAACTCGATCAGATTCCGTTGTCGTGATCGCGAGCGCGGCCTCCAGTTGAGTCCCGATGTCAAGACAGAGTTTCACGAATGGAACTGACAGCAGATTCTTGAGAACAAATTGCGATTGACGCGAGAATCCGCATTTTCATAAATTGCGTCAGCAGGCTGGTCGAGTGGAACCACGGATGGTTCTGATGGCTGTAAACGGATTTCGCGCCTGCATTTTTAACACATTGGTGCCATGACTCAGACTCGCAAACATGTTGTCATCCTGCCTCACTTTTGCGAAGAAGAAGTCGATCGCTACCTGCGAATCGCGACACTTCTGAAGTCGTGGCCAAAACCGAAAGTCGAAACGGACTTCCTGCTCGCCGCCAGCCCGAAACGGAAACCTTCACAGCGGCTTGTCGAAGCTTACCAGTCGCTTGGCAATGCGATTCCTTTTCAATGCCCCACGCAGATCTTCGGATACCCAGAAGGCCCGACAGCAATGTTTTGGGACTGTATGGAGTACGTCGAGCAGGCTTATCAAAACAACGACGGATTCAGTTTGTGGCTGGAGTCGGACATGTGCCCGACGCAATCCGACTGGATCGATCGGCTTTCGCAAATGTGGTACAGCGGCTCGCAGCGTCCTTTGATGATGGGCTGTTACGTTCCAGAAGTTTACAAGTATCGGATTCTGAAACGGCCAAAGCGAATCCTTGAACCGCACATCAACGGTGGAGCCTGTTACGCGATGAATTTTGCGTCTCAGATGCCGACCGATGCACGTGAAGGCGTGTTCGACATGGCGGTTTACCAGTTCGCGAAAGCCCGAGGGTTGGCTCGCGAGTGCCGGGCAATTTCTTTCTCGACCACCGATCGGGTCCGCCGGGACCTGATGGACGCTTCGAAAGTTCTGCTGCATGGTTTTATGCAGGAAAAGGACGAGTTTATCGAAGACTGCATTCGCCCTCTCGACGGAGCCGAATTGCAAAAGGCCAAGTGGAACGCGTTGCAGGAGCAGATCGAGACGACGCGACGCAAGCTGCGGGTCTGGTTCGTTCGCCGCGGCCGAGAGGCGATGCTGGAGAACATGTTCCTGGCAAAGCAACGATACGAGCAGGACAATCCGGTCGAAGAGTTGGCGGAAACGACACACTCACGCAAAGCGGCCTAAGCCACAACGCCATCGAATCCAGGAGCAGGGCATGAAGGTCAGCCACTTCAACACGTTTCCTTACGGTGGTGCCGCCACGGCCGCGCGGCGACTAAGCCGGCGATTGAGAAAATCAGGCGTCCGCAGCACGTTCTATTACAGTCGCAGCGATCGCGATGATGTTGTGCAGATCGGCAACAAGTCCGAGGCGATTGAGCAGACTCAAATCGCAGCCGAGCCTTCAACCAACGGACTGTCGATGTTCGCGCGACGTCGCGAAAAGAAGCGGCTGAGAGAAATCTGGCGATTGCACAACGAACACATCGCGACTCGCCCCGCCGGAGAAGAGACTTTTTCGATGGCGAGACTGCCAGACGAATCAACGCTGAACTGGTTTCAAATCAACTCGGACATCGTCCACCTTCATTGGATTTCATTCTTCGCCGACTACCCCAGCTTCTTTCGATCGATCCCCGACCACGTGCCACTCGTTTGGACGCTACACGATCAGAACGCATTTACTGGCGGCTGCCACTACGCTGGCGGCTGCGAAAAGTACCAAAAGGGATGCGGATCCTGCCCACAAGTCACCAACGCCCACAGTCGCGACGTTTCGGTTGATTCGTTTCAGACAAAACGCCGCGCTCTAAGCGGCCGTAACGTGCATGTCGTTGCACCGAGCCGCTGGATGCTGGATTTGGCAAAGCAAAGTCCCGTCTGGCCGAGGACCGCATCGTTCCACCATATCCGACTCGGTTTCAACCTGAAAAAGTTCTATCCGGTCGACCGAATACACGCTCGAAAACAGCTCGGCATTCGCTCAGACGCATTTCTGATCGGCTTCGGTGCAGATGATGTTCGGAGCAAACGAAAAGGAGTCGGTTCGCTGGTTTCTGCGCTGGATCATGTGTCCACGGACCAGGAAGTCGAAGGGATCGTTTTCGGTTCGGGTGAGGTGCAAAGCACGGGTCGAGTCAAAAAGTTCCACGAGCTTGGCTACGTCGACTCGATTGACCGGCAACGTCTGATCTATTCCGCCGCAGATGTCGTGGTTGTGCCTTCCACCGAGGATAATCAGCCTCAAGTTGGACTAGAGGCCATGGCTTGCGGAACCCCTGTCGTTGGCTTTGATACCTGCGGGATTCCGGAGATGGTTCAAAACGGTAAAACGGGACTGCTCGCGAAAGCTGGCGATTCACAAGACCTCGCCAAGCAGATCTCATGGATCATCAATAACCCACTGCAGCGTCAGCAAATGGGAATCGAGGCTCGGAAGATGATGGAGCTGAACCATGATTCTGAAATTCAGGCCGCACAATATATCCAGCTATACGAGAACGCGACTCAGTTTGGTCGCAAGCTGAAAGCTGCCTGATACGCACCGCGGTTCTCGCCAGCCGACGTTCCCGAAGCCGGACCCGCAAGAGTTTGGACAGCTGACCGACCAGCATCTGGTGCCGCAGGCATTAACTCGCTACGTTTTCAATAAAGCGTCAGAATTCGCTTAGTATTGCAACCGAGCAGCTCCCGAATGGGTGCCAATCTGGCTACATCCTGCCAACACATCGGCCATTCTGGCGCCACCAATTTGTGTACATTGATGACGTTATTTCATCGTACAGTTTTTGGAAACAAGAATGCGTAACAATTTTTCAGTCCTGACACCCTTCGTCATCGCACTTTCCCTCCTTCAAACATCATGGGCAAACAACAATCACTTTTTACCGGGAGACGCCTTCTTCCCAACTGAACTGACAAAGGCTGATGTGGAAAGAATTCAAAAGGCGAAAGGCAATATTAATTTCAAGTACTCCAAGCTTGGAGGCTACGGCGGAGCTTTTTGCGGCGGTGCCGGATACCATAAGGCTTCGATGCCAGTTGCTGACGATGCGTTTGCTAAAAACCTTGCAAAGGCATATGAAAGAATCCGCGAGTTTGAAGATCGCGAACTGATCGAATTCGAAGGTGAAGATGGGAAGATCGAATACGACGAAATCAACGGCGTTAAAGTCCTGTTCTACAACAGCGACTTCGACTTCAACAAGCACGCCCTGGGATTAAGATACAACGAGAATTGGCTGAAAGAAGTAGTCGCGTTCGGACATTCAAGAGATCATGCGAGGTTGTGCTGTTTGCTTCAAAGCCAAGAGGCTGTTACCACGAGTTGGCGAGACGGAGACTTAGTACCCGCCTTTAAAGCAAAAACACCTAACGCCGACGGAAAATCTCTCCGGGAAACCATGGGCGAACCCATTGTTTTTGATACGAAAGTGAAAGCCATCGTTATCCCCGCATCAACGTCGCTGGATGATCTTTTTGAACGCTCAGCAGGATCGCAACTACTTGTCGTCGATTCAAGTGGCGTCAAGGAAATGCGAATCGAGAATTACAAGTGGCAAGAGGGCAATATCGATATTGGCGGATTCGGCGCTGGGAAAGACTCGAAAGACGGCGAAAAATCTAAGGGCGGAGGAAGATCAAACGGCGGTGTGTTCTAGCGCCTGTTTGACGTCAGCATTCGCAAGTTTCCTTCTAACAATGAAAGCGGAGAGCACGCGTGCCACAAGTGACAACACGTACTCTCCAACCACCATTGACCACTTTGTACAGTTGGCGTTAACCAACCGTGTTTCCTAAAGAAGTACCCGTGGCCAAGCACTTCATCCTTTTGCTTTATAGGCTGTAAGCATGAATTCCATGCTCTCCAAGGTCGAGACCTTCCTGTTCTTCCGCTTCGCTGACTCGCAGTCCCAAAGTAAACTTCAGGATCAATCCGAGAACCAGGCAGAACAAAAGTGTGAACAGTCCGATAGCGACAATTCCTTTAACCTGAATCAATAGCTGCTCGGTTCCGGCCATTGCACCGAAGATTCCGACAGCGAGCGTACCCCAGATTCCACAAACAAGGTGGACGCTGATCGCTCCAACTGGATCATCAATTTTCAAAACACCGTCGATGAAGATCACAGCGACGTAGACCAGTACGCCAGCGATCAGTCCGATGATGATTGCTTCAAGCAGGCTCATCTGATCCGCACCGGCAGTGATGCCGACCAGACCGGCGAGGATGCCGTTGAGTGTCATTGAGAGGTCAGGCTTCTTGCCGTGCACAGTCGAAACAAGTGCTGCAGCCAAACCGCCTGCCGCTGCTGCCATGGAAGTGGTGCAGAGTGTGAGGGAAACCAGTCCGGGATCGGCTGAAAGTACTGATCCGCCATTGAAGCCGAACCAACCGAACCAGAGGAGGAAGACGCCGATCGTTGCCATTGGCATGTTTGAAGGCGCGATTGCCATCGCTTTGCCATTGACGTACTTACCTGCTCGAGGACCCAGCAAGAAGGCCATGACCAACGCTCCCCATCCTCCGACCGAGTGTACTAATGTGGAACCTGCAAAATCGTAAAAGCCAGCTCGGTCAAGCCAACCGTACCCCCACTTCCATGAACCTGTAATCGGATAGCTGAGCGAAACAAAGAACAGGCAGAAGATCAAGAATGTTCCAAGCTTGATTCGCCCGGCAACTGCTCCCGAAACGATTGTGCAGCATGTCGCCGCGAACATCGCCTGGAAGAAAAAGTCTGTAAACAATGTATAAGGATTGCCGTAACCTTCTTCGGTACTTGCAGCGTTGAAGCCAGCAATCTCTTCGGCCGTTGCTTCGTCACCGACAGCGGCTTGCGTTGGTCCATTCATGACCATGCCGAATCCGTCAAATGCGAAGTAGCCGTTCTTCTTCAGGAACCCATCCTCAGTCGTCTCAAGGTAATTCGCTTGTTCTGCTTCCGACCATCCGGAATACTCGAGAAACGATGCCGGATACATCATCAAAAAGCCCATCACTGCGTAGGAGATCAATCCAAGGCAAACAATCGCGGTATTTTTGAACAGAATGTTGACGGTATTTTTCGAACGCGTCAGACCACTCTCGAGTGTTGCGAATCCAAGGTGCATGATGAAAACCAACATCCCGGCAATCATGATCCAGAGATTGTTGACAGTAAAACCGTCCGTAACCTCAAGCGGCTCAACTGCGCCAGCAGCGGGAGTCGTCTCAGCGGCAGAAGCTTCGGTGGCTTCTTCTTGAACGGGCGCGAATGGAGTCGCTGCGGCGTTAAGAGAATTTGATGACGCGAAAAAGGAAACAGTACAAAGCAGCAGTAGCGTCAATGTAAAAAAGAGCGGGTTGCTCTTCCATGAACATGAGGTCATTAGTGGTTCTCCAATATCGTAAAATGGTGGTTGATAGGCTCCTTAAGCATCCGCTGTACCAATTCGAAAAACTGACAGCATTTTTTCCAGTAACGGTGCGAAATCTCAATTTTTCCAAGGTTTCTCGCTAAAGAAAAAGCTAAAAGCTGCCGACGCGCACCTTCTGAAAACCCGCCTGATTGCCAATTCGTTAGGCAACGAAAACGCCAGTAAAATCACCAAACTCGACGGTTCTACACCGCAAGGTGATTCGAGACCCCACTGACGATATTCACCGGTAAAGAAGCCCCCTGTCACGGGTCGCCCGAAAATGAGGCAGGATGCCTGGCCAGAAACACATGATCTATGTGTCAGACGCTGCGATTGAAATCGGAACGATCAAGAAGCGACTTGGGACGTCCAACTTGGCGGAATCGCGCTGCGTATTGCGCGAACCGGATTAGATGCAGCAGCGATCTGCAATCTTCCGACCAGTCGTGCTCATTGGCATCTCAAGAAGCTCTTTGTTGGTCGCCCATCGCAATTCGCTGGCTGCTCCAGATTTGAGCCGACCGGTAACTTGCTCGGACGAGAACACATCGAGCGTAATTCGAAACCTGGTCACCGCGTGTTTCATTTGCAGGCTGGACGAACCGACGGAAACATCTAGCCCGGTAAGCGACTTTATTTGTTCCGGCAACCAAACTTCAGCCCGCCTGTTGCCTAACTCAAATCGGGGAAAATCCCACAACCCAGTCCACCGTTCACCTTCACCACAAAGTCGAACAAGAAATTTGGTCTGGCCCCGAGTGACTTTCGAGACCAGCACGACGGCCTCGCGAATGCTCTCGTACTTCATCTTTACAGACGGTGCAGGAATCTGATTCTGCAAGCCGCCGCGGAAAGTGGGACAGAATTTAATGATGGGACATTCGGAACATTTCGGGCATCGAGGCGTGCAGATTTCACTTCCGATTTCCATGAGCGATTGATTGAAGTCGCCGGCACGTTTTTTCGGCAACAACGATTCCGAAAATTGCCACAGTAGCTTTTGATTGGCCGACGAACGCGGATCGCTTTCCATTTGCATCAGTCTGGCGAAAAGTCGAATCGTGTTCCCTTCGAGAATCGGCAACTGCTGGTCCAGCGAGATCGAAAGGATGGCTCCCGCGGTATAGCGTCCAATACCTGGCAGCGCGAGTACTTCGTCAAACGTCTCCGGGAAATTGCCGCGATGCCGCTCAACGACAACCGATGCGGCGGTGTGAAGTTGACGGGCCCGACGATAATAACCGAGGCCTTCCCAAAGCTTGAGAACTTCGCTCTGATCCGCTGCAGCAAGCTTGCTCACAGTCGGAAATCGCTTCATGAACCGTTTAAAATAGTCAATCACCGTGGCGACTTGAGTCTGCTGCAACATGATTTCGCTAACCCAAATCCGATACGGCGTTCGATCCTTCCGCCAGGGAAGGTCGCGTTGGTGGGAGTCAAACCATTTCAAAAGTGCTCGACGAAACTTCGTTCGTTCGGCGGCAGTAGATTCGGTCAGCAGAATGGGCGAGTCGTTGATCATGCACGCGAATGTAACACGCATTTATTCTCGTTGGCACTACCTCGAAACGGCTTTCGCGCCGCGTTTCAGATCGGACTGTTTGTTTATCGATTTCTGTTCGTGGCCACGATGGTGATCGTTGAGAAACTTCCAGATTTCTGCCCAGCCATCGACGTCCTGATTATACGTGCCGACCACTCTTTCCATTCGCTGGGGACGGCCTGGAATGCCGTGCCCTCCGCCGATGACTTTGTAGAGCCCAACCGCAGTTCCCTGCTGTCCACCGGTCCACAGACTGAATTCGACCGTGCTGCCGTCTTCCTCGTTGACATCTTCGAAAGTCGAAACCGCTGGCTTTGCTTTGATACCGTTCCGCTTCACCCAGTGCTCAACTGCCGCGTCGGTCGAAACGCAGCTTCCGCGGTCCTCCAATTTTCGATTCATGGCTTTTCGAAGTTTTGGAAACAGGTCGACCGTCAGTGCTCCGCCGTCGTACGGCACAAGTGGATCCGACGTGCCGTTCATATAGACAACAGATACTGGAAGCGTCGGTTTGAAGTCTTTCTCAAGCGACTCTGCCATGGTTGCGATCACGATGCCGACGGCAGAAAACGTTTCGGGATGTTCCATCGCAAGCCGCTGAGTCATAAAGCCGCCATTGGAAACGCCAACGGCGAATATCCGCTTTTCGTCAACACGATACTGTTTACGTACTTTGGCAACGATGGACATGAGGAAGTCAACGTCGTCGATCGTTCGATTGTGTTCGCGAAACAGTTCGGAGTCGCGCCCACAGTTCCAATGCTTGTCGATCGCGTTTGGATAGACCACGATAAAGTTGTGCTCATCCGCCAATGGCGTGACTCCCATGACGGATCCCTGATCGGAATTTCCGCCGCCGCCATGCAGACAAATCACCAGCGGAACAGGCGTCGCCGCATCTACGGAATCGGGTACATGAATCCGATACTTCCGATCGCGTCCCTGGTGTTCGAGCTGAACTTCAACTCCAGTCGGCTCAAGCTTTTGCCGTCGAAGCCAGTTTCCGCCACGTGGCTTCGCATCGACATTGTCGCGGCCTTGAGACTTTGATTCTTCCTGAAGTGACTGACTATGTAGCTGGCTAACCGACAAGGTGACAGCGAACAGAAACAGGACGGCTACACTGGCAGTAAGAAAATTTCGCATCGTAAGTCTCGTCTGAATGAAACATGGGCTCATTCAACTACACGTCGCAACGGCGATTTGGAGACAGCCATTCTCCAAACAATTTTCTAAACCGATGTCATCACGGGGCAGAGATTCCCAGGCTTCGAACTGCGGAACGAGCCTGAATCACTCGCTAGGCGGCGTTTCTTTTGAGTGGCTGCAGGGTCGCCGGGTGAACACCAGCCATTTTCGCCAGCTCTTGCCGAATCGCAGTATTCAAAATGTTTCGAGTCCGCAACACGATTTCCGACGCCGGCGCTCCGTCGATAACTCGATGATCGAAGGTAAACAGAGCCCGACTGATTCCATTTTTGGGCATCGGATCGACACCGATCGTCGCGGTGTTCGGACCAAGGTGCTTACTGCCGTACGCGCCGCGATGCCCGGAGATGCTCATCCCGAACGTGCCCATGTGAAAAGCTCGCTTCACTGGCCAGACATTGAACAGAGCCCACCACGCGAACCGGCGCAAGAGCGACGGGCATTTTGCAAACATGATCTGATGGCGAAACTGTTTAATCTCTTCGATTGGAGCTTTGCGATAGAAGTCATACTGAGCCTGCAAGTCCACCAAGGTGTGATTGTTGGGCTCATTGAACCGTGCGAAAAGCAATCGTTCTTCGCCTCTATATTGGCGAGACATCGTCATCATTCCGACGCTCTGATGATGCTCGTAGAGATGTCCCCATGGAAATGAAACGTAGCCTTGTTTCAGCATCGGCATCTGCTCGGCCACGGCAGCCATCGCTTTCATAACCAGAACGTTCCAGCTGATTCTCGGCTTGGCCATCCGGCGAAGCTGCGCGACCTCGCGAAGTTCCCAATCACACGCAATCGACGCCAGAGGGGTTCTGTTCGCCATCCGGATGACATCGTCAACCAGCCGCCGGCCATTGGTGAGTGCAATTCTTTTTCCCATGGCTGCATTGTCGCAATTTCAGAGAATCGCAACAACAGAGATTTAGGCCTGGTGTCAGCGCCAAAAAGACAATCCGATCACGGTGTCCGGGTTGCCGACAAGGAACAGCCGTCCAACAGCACAGCAGTCCAAAATCACAGCGTGCTGCCGCGGGGCAAATCAGACTGATACGTCGACGTGAAAAGGTAGCCAGGTGACGAAGCAACCGACGCCACTCAAACTCGCACTAATCCAGCGATTTTCTTTCCAGCGCTGAATGGTTAGGCGTCGCAAGATTGCTGATCAGCCCAATCTTCTGCAAACCAGCAAGCGTCAGATAAGTCACGTCGACTTCCCACCAACGATGTCCGTGGCGAGCACTTCGAGGATCGGCGTGGTGATTGTTGTGCCAACCTTCTCCATTGGTCAGGATCGCAAACAGCCAGTTGTTGCGACTGTCTTCACGAGTCTCATAGTTGCGATAGCCCCACATGTGAGCAGCGCTGTTGATGGCCCAAGTTACATGCCAGGTGTAAATCGTCCGCATGATCACGCCCCAGAAAAAGAACTGTGCCGTCATTTGCAAAACGTTACCGGTGAACAATCCGACGATCGCACCGGCGACAGCAAACAGGAGCGTGTGCGCGGCGTAAACAGCGATCCACATCTGGCCTTTTTGCAGCCACATATAGTATTTGTCACGCATCAAATCTTTGCAGTATCGATCGTAAGCAGAGATCTTTGAAAGGTCAGTGTTGTCGACGAACAACCAGCCCATGTGTGACCAGAAACCGCTAACGTGCGGAGTATGTGGATCGGGTTGGTGATCGCTGTGCTGGTGGTGAACTCGATGGACCAAAACCCAACGGGCTGGTGAATCCTGAAAACTGCAAACGCCCAACGTCGCGAGCGTGTACTCGAACCACTTCGGGCAATCGAATCCCTTGTGCGTGAGCAGCCGATGGTAGCCGGCGCCGATGCCCATCGACGTGAAAATGTAGTTGCCGATTGGCAGAAACAAAATTCCCCACCAACTGAACAGGTAGGTGGTGAAGGCTAACGGAATCATCAAGTGGAATGCGATGACCGGAAGCACGTACTCCCAAAGAATCCTGCCCGACTTCACGCCTTCGGGTTTTGGAATTCGCTCCCACTTCCCGAGCTTTTCATCTTCGACGTGAATGTCCTTGGCGACGCGATCGACGTCAGCCGACTTTGTGGCGGAATCGCTGGGGCGCTGTTTCTTGTTGTCTGAAGTTTGGGTCTCGGTAGCCATGCTGATTCCGGAGGCGGTTTTTCCTAGTCTCATTTTGGAGACTCGCAGTTTAGCCGCTTAACCGACGTTAACAAACTGCAATTCACTCACCAGACTCATGCCCGGACGAATTGGTGCGACTAAATGCCGTTCCCACGACGGAGCTCGTTGATCTGCGACTGCCGACCGTGCGATTCTGTCACACTTTCCCATTCTTTGGCGACGCGCCCGAGTGTCGCCTTGGCGTCTCCGGCTTGATCCGCGAGGAATTCGGCGACCGCGTCGTCCAGAATCTTCAGATACTGTCGCTTTCCCGGTAGCTGCGGGAACATCAGAAATATTCTGGAATCATGCGTTTCGGTAATCGAATCAGCCAGCTGATCCAGAAGCTTTCGATCCGCCTGCTCCATCGAATACCACTGTCCGACACGCGCCAAATGGATCGCGCGAAACGGAGCCGATGTCGATTGAAGCAACTTTTGGCTGTTGCGTTTGCTCGTAAGCCAAACCACAAACTCGGCCGCGTCCTTGGCGTTGGACGTTCCGGAAGCAACCGAAATGTTGTTGGCAGCGATCCCCAGCAAGTCCACTTTGACGTCTTCGTCTTTGCTGCGTTTATACCAGCGAGACTCCTTGAGATCGTAAAACGATGGTGAGCCCGGCAAACGTACGACGCCCCATTTCGCAGACTCCTTTTCAATCGAATCCGCGTCGATTGATTCGTCCAGCGACGGCCACGCAATCGCAAACACGGCCTGCCCGGCAGCAAACTTTTGGAACACTTCGCTTACTGAAAACGTCCCGCCAGTTTTCTCGGCCAACCGCTTGACCTCTTCGAGCGCGGTTTCGAAAGGCGCGGACGCAACCGTTGGCTCCATCGTTCGACGGTCAAAGAACGAGGTCAATTTTCCCTGATCGCGAATCAGACAGGCGACTCGTGCCATAAACATCTGGCCAGCAGATTCGCCTGCCGTCGGAATCACAATCGGCGTCAATTCCCTGGCTGATTCGACGTCGTTCAGTTTGTCGATCGCGAGTGTTAAGTCTTCCCACGTTTCCGGAACGGCAATCTGCGCGGCGTCGAGAATATCGCGCCGGTAAAAAAGCCGGAGCTGGTGCCCGCCCAATGACACCGACCAGGTTTTGTCGTCATGCCGAACGAGGGCTTTTCGAAAGTGCAACAGGAAAGCGGAAAGGTTCATTTCCGGATCGTCCAGTCCGTCGCGCGGAAAGACGCGAACCATGCCTCTGGAGACCAGATCAGCATTGATCGTCGACGGGTGCAAAATCAAGTCCACGTCGGCCTGGGAAGCATCCGAGGTATCGAATTCGTCCAAACTGAGGTGCTCAATTTTCAGGTCGCCATCACGCTCGGCAGCCCACTGGCGAGAGATCTCTGCGTCGAAGTCTGGAACACCGATAGCCAACAGCTTCAGCGGTTCGGGCGTGTACAGAACCTTGTCGTCAGTCTCTTCGGATGTCGCAAATCCGCTCTCAGTATTCGCGTCGCAGCCTGCGATCGCAAGAATGGCCGCGCCGGCCGCAAACAGCAACCAAATCGCGGTGCCAGGCTTGATTCCAAAAGTTGTTTTCACATTCCGTCCAATCGTTCGATGTTTTCTCTTATGTTAAACTTTTGGCCTGCATTTTCTACGGACCACTTTCTGGATTGTTTGGCAAAAACTCATGAGCTACTACCTTGGCGTCGACATCGGGACTTCCAGCACGAAAACCATCCTGATCGAGCCCGGAGGAAAAATTTTGTCGGAGGCTTCCGAGAGCTATCCGCTATATCACCCGAAGCCGATGTGGAGCGAGCAGGACCCGGAAGATTGGTGGTCGGCAGTCTGCAAAACAGTCAAAGCGGCCGTTCGCAAAGCGAAAGTCAAACCAGCCGCGGTGAAAGCCATTGGACTCTCCGGGCAGATGCACGGCAGTGTGTTTTTGGACAAGAATGACAAAGTCATCCGCAAGGCGTTGCTTTGGAACGATCAGCGAACCGCTGCCGAGTGCGATGAGATTGAATCGCTCGCCGGTGGCAGGAAAAAACTGATCAAAATGGTCGCCAATCCGGCACTGACGGGCTTCACGGCGCCCAAGATTTTATGGATGCGGAACAACGAGCCGAAAAAGTTCGATCGCGTTCGCAAAATCCTGCTGCCAAAAGATGACGTTCGCCGACGCATGACTGGAACTTACGCAACCGAAGTTAGCGATGCGAGCGGCATGCTGTTGCTGGACGTCGCAAAACGGAAATGGTCGACGACGCTGCTCAGTAAACTTGATCTTGATCGCGATCTGTTCGGCGAAGTTTTTGAATCCGAAGACGTTACTGGCAACTTAACGCCGGACGCGGCCAAAATGCTTGGCTTGACGACCGATTGCGTCGTCGTTGGTGGTGCCGGAGACTGCGCGGCCAACGCGTTGGGGACAGGAGTCGTCAACGGCGGGACGCTGTCGATGTCTTTGGGGACCAGCGGCGTGATGTTCGTTCACAGTGACGAGATGAAAGTCGATCCAACGGGACGGCTTCATACGTTCTGCCACGCGGTCCGGGACAAGTGGCACATGATGGGCGTGACGCTGACCGCAGCCGGCGCACTGAACTGGTTTGTTGAAGCGATCGCGAAAGAGTTGGCGGCTGGCAAGAAAGATCCGTTCGAAACGTTGATCGGCGAGGCGAGCAAGATCTCGGCCGGCAGCGAAGGCCTGTTCTTTTTGCCATACCTTGCAGGCGAAAGAACACCGCATGCAGACCCGAACGCCCGCGGAAGTTTTGTGGGGCTGACGCTGAGCCACGACCGTGGCCACATGACCCGTTCGATTCTCGAAGGCGTCGCTTACGCGCTTCGCGACAGCCTGGCAATCATCAAAGAATTGAACGTACCGGTGAAGCAGATCATTGCTTCCGGCGGCGGTGCGAAGAGCGAAGTCTGGCGGGAAATCCAAGCCGGCGTGATGGGCCAGAATGTCGTCCGCATCAATGCGGAACAGGGACCAGCGTTCGGTGTGGCGTTGCTGGCTGCGGTTGGCGGCGGCGAATACAAAGACGTGACAGCCGCTTGCAAAGCAACGATCAAAGTCGTGGAGAAAACGTCGTCTACGGCGGCGGCAAGAAAACGCTACGACGCGGCGTTCCCCGTTTTCCAGGACTTGTACCAGTCACTAAAAGCAGACTTTCGCAAGATCGCCGAACTGTAGAAACAGATCCACAGAATCGCCCCGCAGCGCGAAACTGATCGCGCTGCGGTTTTGGTGGTTTAGCGGTTCGATGTTACTTGGCTTTTTCAAAGCCTTCGTCTACAAGCTCTTGAATTCCCTGTGGCAAAGGTCGAAAGTCGATTTCAACGTCCTCCAGGGATTTCGCGGCGGCGAGAACGCGGCCACCGCTGAGGCAATGAGCGTAGACAATTTTCCCTTTGGGCAATGTCGCTACGAGCTTGCTTTTTTCTTCCTCGCCGGATCGAAGTTTACTCAGCGGAACCAAAGTCGCGTCCGACAAGTGCACGCCGTCCCATTCTCGTTCTTCGCGAACATCAATCAGAACGGCTGTTCCGTCTTTCAATCCTTTACGGACATCATCCAGCGTGTCCGTCGTGTGGCCCTTGGCCGTTTTGCGATCCGAAACTTTGTATCGTTTCAGGTACGACGTCTTAAAAATGTCATCAATCAATTCAACTTCCTCGAATCCGGCCAACTCAATCTCTTTTGAAAACGTGTCGCGATCAGCACGAACGTGGTTCAAAATCCAATCGGAACTTTCCCCCTCCACACGATCAAACTCAACCAGCACCAACATACCGTCCGGCTTGAGCGCTTTCTGAATTGATCGCATCGTCTTGTAGGGAAACTCGAAATGATGATACGTGTCACAGACAAAAACAAGGTCAACAGAATTTTCGTCTAACCCGCAGGACGTCTGGTCACAAAGTACAGCTTTGACGTTTTCGCACCCATCATCTTTGCAAGTTGCCTTAACGTGATCGAGAAACTTTTGATTGATATCGACAGCAAACAGCTCTGCCACGTTCGGAGCCATCATCCGAGAGAACAATCCGGTTCCTGCTCCGATATCGGCAACGACCATCGCCGGCCGCAGACGACAGGCGTTCACGATTTCCTGACGAAGGTCGTAGATCTCGCGACCCTCGCTCTCGAACCGCTCAACGAACGTGGACAGTTCTTCAGCGGAAAGCTTATTGAACGAGTCGTTGATCCCGGGGCGAACGCTGGCTTCCTGACCGTTCAAAACCAATGGAGCAACGATCAGAAAGTTGATAGCGACAATTAGAAAGCAGATTTTTTTCACAGTTGGCCTCGATGATTGTGGTTCGTCAACTCAAAGGTTTGACGTACTGCAATTTTACTACCGGTAACGCCAAAACGTAAAGGAGATAACTCAGGCGGGTTCAAACTACATCGCCAACTGATTCGCATCCGCCCAACGACGAATCAGTGACAGCGAGTGGTCTGTTGGTTCGGCATTTCGCCTGGCTTTCATCTGCACAATCTGACGACTGTCCGGCCATACTTCCACGGTGACAACGGGGCGTTCGCAGGTACCAACACACTTTCTCAATGACCAGATTGAGCAACGGCCTGAACGGCAAGAGGATTCGTACGACGCGACACAGTGCTGCATCAGCCCACCTTCGATTCGCAGTTGAAGGGACTCAAGAATCTCAACCATTTTCCAATGCGATTCTCCGCAATCGATGGACAGCCTGTCAAATCCCGACGGAGCCCAAACCCGGTTTCGAACCGCGAACTTGATCGGCGTGTGCATGGGAATCTCAATTTCGTTACGCCAATTCTGCATGTGGCGACGAAACGCCCGAAGCGTTCTGCCTTTGAGCGACAGTTCTGGCTGCAACGGAGTATCATGGTGCACGCGATAGCCAAGCACGCGGGAAACGTCTTCGTATTTTTGCTGCCACACGAACCTTGCAATTTCAGCAAGCTCGATGTCGTCCGGCGCGACGACGCTTCGCTCCCGACCTCCCGGCTGAACATTGCTGGCATAGATCAAGAACCGAAGCAGTTCCTGCCAGAACGTTTCTTCATAGCGATAGCCACGACAGGCGATGACGATTCGCGAAGCCAACTTGTCGCTGGCTCCAAACGCAATTGCCTGCGCCCATCGAATCGTCTCGGGAATACTGAAACGGTCTGGCGCATTGGCGAACCGATGCGCCGCTTTTTTCGTCAGACGCGAACCTAATCCGCTCTCCGCAATGGCTTTGCGCGGGCTGATGCCTCTGGCCATATCCAGCAACACTCGGACGTCCTCGATGTCGCCAAACCAGGCTCGATGAGTAAACTCGGGCACTTCGAAGCGTCCGAACAGGTGTTTCGAAAGCGAGTAGACGACGTTCCGGCTTGGCGTCCAAGTCCACGCAGAACGTATTATCCGCTCGGGGAATCGCGACATCCGAGAGATTGCCTGAACGTTGGCTTCGGTGGTACGGCGTTGTTTTTGGGATCGCGAGCAGAACGAGCGCGGGCTGAGCAAACCTGTCTTCGCGCGCACACTTTCAATCAGTCGAGTGTAAGCGTGCGAGGCAGATACAGATGCAGGCCGATGGGCTCGTATCACGCGATCCAACAGGTCTCTGCGACCTGCGGATTTCGTAGTCATGATTGTTTCCAAACGAGAAAAGAAAAACATCCCGCTGCACTGCAACGGAAACGTCAATTCATCGTTTGATCACGAGTTACGATTAAGCTTCATTGGACCGCCATAAAGAAAGCGACACGCCAGAATTGACATGCCGCCTGATATGAACGTTTTGGAACCCGAAGGTTCGCGAAGTTGCGAAAACTTTTTTGCTACATCGACTGGACGACCGAAGTCAGCCAGTTCACTTTGGACAGAAGTCCATTGCTGAACGATTGCGAAACGGTCACGCCCCAAATGCCGTTAAAATCTTCGTAGGGATTGTGCTTGGCACCGAACGTTGTGAAATTGGCTTTTCCGTCGTACCACCACTCGCCATCGCCGGACTCAAAGAAGTTCGGATCCTGAGGATCCACTTGAGTCCAACTGCTCAGGTCAAGGAACGCTTGCCACTGACTGGCTGCATCCTGAATCACTGTTCCCAACTCTTCAGGGCTGTCCCAGTTGTATCCGAACTGGCGAGTGATTTCTGCCTGAAAGAACGTTTGACCGATGTCAGTTGTTTCATCGAAGTCAACGATATGAATTTCGCGTTTGCCCGTTGTCGGGTTAATGATGTTCTGCGAAGTCGTATCACCTGGCAGATCCTGGTATTTGTAAATCGTGACATCGTCGCCAACACTATAAGTCTCGCGAAGCAAAACATTTGAGCCCGCGAGGTCATACATTTGTTGGAAAGAGCGATCCAGAACTTCGATTTCCATATCGTGCCATGAAGCTGCATCTGTTTCGTAGCGAATCGTCACGTCTTCAGCAACGCGGTCTCCGATAAAGTCGCCATCGTCTTCGTGAAAACGGTCCGAACCGGATTGACCATATAACTGGTCAACTTCCACGCCTTCGCCACCGTGCAGCGAATCGTCTCCGCCGCCAGCGTAAAGTCGGTCAAGCAGTGCGCCGCCGTAGAGCCGATCGTTTCCGGCTTCACCACGCAGCGTGTCGCTTCCGTCGCCGCCTCTGAGAGTATCGTGTCCATCGCCAGCGCGAAGAATATCGTTTCCGTTTCCGCCGTACAGTTCATCGTCTCCGCCGGCATCGTAGAGGGCGTCGTCACCGTTTTCGCCGTACATGATGTCGTTGCCCAGCCAACCGTAGATGATTTCAT
Organism: Mariniblastus fucicola; assembly: GCF_008087665.1. Taxonomy (GTDB): domain Bacteria; phylum Planctomycetota; class Planctomycetia; order Pirellulales; family Pirellulaceae; genus Mariniblastus; species Mariniblastus fucicola. The sequence goes on along the minus strand of NZ_CP042912.1, from coordinate 2,856,062 downwards.
TTCCGTCGCCGCCGTAGAAAATGTCATCGCCGACGTCACCGATTAAAACGTCGTTGCCGAGTTGACCGTAGATCGTGTCGTTGTCGTTGTTGCCACGAAGTCGATCGTGTCCATCGTTTCCAAAGATCAAGTCGTCCCCGCCCTGTCCGTAAACAAGGTCGTCGCCGTCATCACCGCTGATCTCGTCGTTGCCGTTGTAGCCGCGAAGAAAGTCATCGCCATTGCCGCCGAACATGACGTCATCACCAGCTTCGGCCGAAAGGAAGTCGTCGCCGTCGCCGCCGTAGATTCGGTCGTCACCATTGCCAGCATAAACCGTGTCGTTGCCTTCTTCGCCGTAGATCGAATCGTCTCCGTCGCTTCCATACAGAAAGTCGTCTCCGATTCCACCGTGAAGTTCGTCGTTGTCGCCGCCGCCGTAGGCGATGTCAACGCTAACGCCGCCGTAGAACACATCGTCGCCACCGTGCCCGTAGAAGGTGCTGGTCTCGAAAGTGTTGTTGATAAATTCGTCGTTCCCGTTCTTTCCACGGAACACAACATTGTCGACGTCGTCATTGTTGTAGACCGTAATCGTGCCGGCGTCGTCAAGATCGAAAGTCCCGTCGTTGTTTTGGATAAGCACGACGAAGTCTCGATCGTTCGTCCCGTTGATGGTCAGGACTCCTGCATCAAGCGACAACGTGGCCAGCAAGTTACGAGGCTCAAGTGAATTGAACGAAAGTGAAGATTTTTTCGCGCGGCGAGGCTTCACGGCCGAGCGGCGGGAGAAAAAACTTGTGGCCGTGAACGACTTGATGCAGTGCTGAATCAGATTCTTCATGGAATTGGTCTGCTGAGGGCTGTGGGTCTGGTGTTGATTGAACGCTGTTTGGTATTTCGCGATGCGAGACGGAAGCGGACGCTCGAGTCTTTCTCCCTGCGACTTGCGGGCATGGCAGCTATCGCTGGAGCATTCTGGAAACTGTAGGTTTGGCAGAAAACAACGCGGCGTCTTTAAGTGGCTTTCAACATTGAGCCATGTTTTTCGCGTCCGATTTTGTGCTTCAATCAAGGATGATGCTTTGCCGCAACGCCGCTGGTTGTCGAAATGAAACGTAGACTTTTTTGTCAACGGCCGCCTTTAGGAACCATTAAGGGGCACGGAACATCCATAGCTTCACCGTTCGTTTGCGTACACTTTGTTTTTGGGTCATAAATGTGTCCGCGACTTCCTTGCGAAATCGCGAGCTTGCGTCCACCACCATCAAACGCATGCCTCAACCATTGACCTCATTCAGGAACCGGAAGCTTGAACAACGACTATGTAAAGTATGCGTCCGAGAACACGCTCTACGCCGCCGACTACGAGCACGACAGTTGCGGCGTAGGATTCGTTGCCCACCTTGAGGGCGTCCCTTCACGAGCCATCGTTGTCGATGCTTGTGAAATTCTGGCCCGCATGGAGCACCGCGGTGCTTGCGGATGTGAAGCAGAAACCGGAGACGGTGCTGGCATTTCTGTCGGCATGCCGGAATCGTTCATGCGTGAAGCCGCACAGATAAATTACTTTGAGCTGGACTGTCCGTTTTTCGGTGTCGGCAACGTTTTTCTTCCAACCGACGAACGGTCTCGCGAGCGTGCGAAACGCATGTTCCAAGACATGACGGCTACTTACGGCCAAACTTTCGTGGGCTGGCGCGAGCTTCCTGTCGATCCTTCCGGAGCCAACATTGGTGCGACCGCGATTCGGCAACAGCCCAAGATCCTGCAGGCGTTCATCGCGCCAACTGAGGGAATCGATCAGGATGAGTTCGAGCGAAAACTGTATTTGATTCGAAAGCGAGTTTCGCACGACATTCGCGAAGCCGGGTTCGATACTCAGCAGCTGTTTTACGTTTGCTCGCTGTCGTCGCGAATCCTTGTCTATAAAGGCATGCTTTCTACAGCGCAACTGCCGCTGTACTATCCGGACCTTCAGCAAGACAGTTTTGAAAGCCATCTGGCGATGGTTCACTCACGGTTCTCCACGAACACGCTTCCAGCCTGGTCGCGTGCTCAGCCACTTCGCTGGATGGCTCACAACGGAGAGATCAATACGCTTCGCGGAAACCGGAACTGGATCACGGCGCGTCAAGGCTTGATGAACAGCGAACTGTTCGGCGACTGCCTGGAAGAGCTGAAACCGATTATCGAACAAAACGGAAGTGACTCTGCCGAATTCGACAACGCGATGGAGTTGTTGATGATGGCCGGCCGCGGACTTCCTGAAGTCGTCATGATGATGATTCCGGAAGCCTGGCGTAACCATCGCAGCATGCCGGAGAACAAGCGAGCGTTCTACGAGTATCACGCTTGCCTTCAAGAGCCATGGGACGGACCGGCTTCGATTTCCTTCACCGACGGACAGGTCGTCGGAGCGGTTCTCGATCGCAACGGTTTGCGTCCAAGTCGATACTATGTGACCGATGACAATCGCGTGTTGATGGCCAGCGAAGTCGGCGTGCTGGATATCGATCCGGCGACTGTCGTCAAAAAAGGTCGCCTTGAACCGGGCAAAATGTTCCTGGTCGATTTCGAAAACGGACGCATCGTCGCCGACGAAGAACTCAAGGAAAACATTGCGAATCGTTTGCCGTACGGCGAGTGGCTGAAGAACCAACGTCTGACGTTCGACGATTTGCCAGCGGCGGAACCCGTGCCGATGCTGAGCGAGAAAGAACGTTTGGCGCAAATGCGTGCGTTCGGTTACTCGAGCGAGACAATGGACTTTATGTTGCTGCCAATGATCAAGGTCGAAAAAGACCCGATCGGTTCGATGGGCAACGACATGGCGTTGGCCTGTCTGAGCGACAAGCCGCGTCTGCTGTATGACTATTTCACGCAGCTGTTCGCCCAAGTCACCAATCCGCCGATCGATTCGATTCGCGAAGAAATCGTGATGTCGGTCGAGTGTTTTATCGGCCCCGAAGGCAACTTGTTGGACTCGACGGAAAAGCAGTGTAACCGCCTGGTGCTGCACAATCCGATTCTCGACTTCGAACAGATGGCCAAACTTTCGAGCCTCAATCATCAGGGCTGGACTTCGCGGAAGATCGACATCACTTTCGATGCGTCAGAAGGCGAAGCCGGTTTCCTGGCGGCGTTGGATCGTATTCGCGGCGAGTCCGAGCAGGCTATCGAAGACGGTTGTGCGATTGTGATCCTGAGCGATCGCGGCGTGTCGGCTGACCGTATTCCGTTGAGTGCGTTGCTGGCAACCAGTGCCGTGCATCATCACTTGATCGAAAAGCACAAGCGAACTCGCATCGGCATCGTGGTCGAAACAGGCGAGGCTCGCGAAGTCCATCATCACTGCCTGTTGACGGGCTTCGGTGCTGACGGCATCCATCCATACCTTGGCCTTGAAGCCATCATCCAGCATCACGCTCATAACGAAAATTCTGACCTGACGGCAGACCAATGCATCGCGGCGTATCGCAAAGGCGTGATGAAGGGCATGTTGAAGGTTTTGGCCAAGATGGGAATCTCGACACTGGCCAGTTACAAAGGCGCTCGAATTTTCGAAGCCATTGGACTCAACACGGACGTGATTCATTCTGCGTTCCCAGGAACGGCCAGCCGGATCGAAGGAGTCGGCTTTGACGTGTTGGCTGCGGAAGCGATTCGCCGCCACAAACTGGGCTATCGCAAGGACGGTCAGCTTCCAATCGTTGACCTGGAAACGGCCGGCACAATGCACTGGCGTCATGACGGCGAAAAACATGCATGGACTCCGTTGAATATCGCTGACATCCAAACGGCGGCGAGAAAAGGAGACGTAAACGCGTACAAACGTTTTGCGAAAAGTGTAAACGAACACACGGCGAGGCAATGTCACCTCCGCGGTTTGCTGACGTTCAAAGAAGAAGATCGCTCTCCGATTCCGATCGAGGAAGTCGAACCGGCGAAGGATATCGTCAAACGTTTCTGCACCGGGGCGATGAGCTTTGGTTCGATTTCAGCGGAATCGCATGAGACGCTGGCCGTGGCGATGAATCGTCTTGGTGGAAAAAGTAACACGGGCGAAGGCGGCGAGGACTACAAACGTTTTGGAGTTCAACCCAACGGTGATTCGAAACGTTCCGCGATCAAGCAGGTTGCGTCAGGACGCTTTGGCGTAACGGCTTACTACCTCGCCAACGCGGATGAGATCCAGATCAAGATGGCTCAGGGAGCGAAACCTGGTGAAGGCGGCGAGTTGCCGGGGCACAAGGTCGACGAAACGATTGCTCAAACGCGACGTTCGACTCCGGGCGTGACGCTGATCAGTCCTCCACCGCATCACGACATCTATTCGATCGAAGATTTGGCTCAGCTGATTTACGATTTGAAGAACAGTAATCCGTCGGCCAGAATCAGCGTGAAACTGGTCAGCGAAGTCGGAGTCGGAACGATCGCCGCGGGTGTTGCGAAAGCTCACGCGGACAACATCCTGATTTCAGGTTGCGGTGGCGGCACAGGCGCATCTCCGATCACCAGCATCAAGCACGCGGGTATGCCGTGGGAGCTTGGTATCGCGGAAACGCATCAGACGCTGGTGATGAATGACTTGCGTTCGCGAGTCCGACTGCAAACGGACGGACAGCTGAAAACCGGTCGCGACATTGTGATTGCGACGCTGCTCGGTGCGGAAGAATATGGCTTCGCGACGGCTCCGCTGATTACGCTGGGCTGCATCATGATGCGTAAGTGCCATTTGAATACCTGCCCGGTTGGCATCGCGACTCAGGACCCCGAGCTTCGCAAAAAGTTCAAAGGCAAGCCCGAACATGTTGTGAACTATCTGTTTATGGTCGCTCAGGAAGCTCGCGAAATCATGGCCAGTCTCGGCTTCCGCAGCATCAACGAGATGGTTGGACGCGTGGACAAGCTTGACGTTCGCCAGGCGGTCGATCACTGGAAAGCTCAAGGCATCGACCTTTCGAAAATCCTTGCTCCGGCGATGGGTCCTTATCCGGACGTCGACGTCCACTGCACGATCGACCAGGATCATGCCCTCGACGAAGTACTTGACTGGCAGTTTGTTGAGCAGGCGAAACCTGCGTTGACGAAAAAGCAAAAGGTCGCGATCGACTTGCCAGTTCGAAACATCGACCGTGCGGCGGGCACGATTCTCAGCCATCACGTCGTCAAGGCTCATGGCCCGGAAGGTTTGCCGGACGATACCATTGAGATTAACCTGACCGGTTCGGCAGGACAAAGCCTCGGGGCTTTCCTTGCCAGAGGTGTTTCGATCACGGTTGAGGGCGACGCGAACGACTACGTTGGTAAAGGTCTTTCCGGAGGTCGCATCGTGGTCCGACCGCCGAAGTCTTCCAAATTCGTAGCCGAAGAGAATATCATCATCGGCAACGTGGCTCTGTATGGTGCGACTGAAGGCAAAGCGTTCTTCCGCGGTATCGCTGCAGAACGATTCGCGGTTCGAAATTCGGGCGCGTGTGCGGTCATCGAAGGTATCGGCGATCACGGCCTTGAGTACATGACAGGCGGCCGAGCAGTAATCCTCGGTCCAACCGGTCGCAACTTTGCGGCTGGCATGTCAGGCGGTTTTGCATTCGTTTACGACCCGCAGGATCAACTGCTGCAGAACATCAATCTCGAAATGGTTGATCTTGAGCCGATGGAAAAACCGGAAGACATCTCGGAGTTGAAGTCGCTGATCGAAGAGCATCTTCAGTACACCGAGTCGCCGGTCGCCCAGCGTCTGTTGAACGATTGGGAAAATGCACTTTCGGATTTCCGCAAAGTGATTCCAATTCGGTACCGTGAAATCCTCAAGGAACGGGCTGAAGCTGCGAAAGCCAGCCGACGCGGCTAGGGCGACAAAGCTCGTTTCATGGCAGCTTTCGTTTGTGGCCCGGCGATCCAACTGGTACGCCAGGGCCACCGAAACGCCTGCCCTTTTTCTCCACAAAACCAACCACACCTAAACGACGGACAATCACATGGGAAAGCCAACCGGATTCATGGAATTCGATCGACAGGATGTCGTCTATCGCGACCCAAACGAAAGAATTGGCGACTGGGATGAGTTTCTGGTCCAGATTAACGATGACACTTTAAAGACTCAGGGCGCACGCTGCATGGACTGTGGCATCCCGTTTTGCCACACTGGCGAGATCGTTGAGCGGATGGCGACTGGCTGCCCGGTCAACAACCTGATCCCCGAATGGAATCATTTGATCTACCAGGGAAAGTGGCAAGATGCCCTCGATCGATTGCATTTGACCAACAACTTCCCCGAGTTCACCGGTCGAGTCTGCCCTGCCCCGTGCGAAGGCTCTTGCGTGCTCGGAATCAACGATCCTCCGGTAACGATCAAGAATATCGAACGAAGCATCATCGATCGCGGATTTGCTGAAGGCTGGGTCACGCCTCGCATTCCCCAAAACCGGTCCGGCAAAACCGTTGCCGTCGTCGGATCGGGCCCAGCAGGCTTGGCTTGTGCAGACGAACTCAATCAGGCCGGTCACACCGTCACCGTCTATGAAAGGGCCGACCGGATCGGCGGGTTGCTGATGTACGGCATCCCTAACATGAAGCTGGACAAAGGGATCGTCGATCGACGAGTCCAATTGCTTGCTGACGAAGGCATTGAGTTCAAAACAGGAGTCGAAATTGGGACTCACATTTCGGCTGATGAACTCAAGAGCAAACATGACGCGATCGTGTTGTGTGTCGGGGCGACGCAAGCTCGCGACCTGAAAATTCCTGGACGTACAGCCTCCGGAATCCATTTCGCGATGGACTATCTCCGCGGCTCAACCTCCAGTTTGCTTGGCAGCGATGACGCTCCGATCAATGCGAAGGGAAAGAAAGTCGTCGTCATCGGTGGGGGAGACACCGGAACTGACTGTATCGGCACCGCCATCCGACAGGGATGTGAGAGCGTCGTCAATCTTGAGATCGTCACTCGCCCACCGGAAGAAAGAGCCGACAGCAACCCGTGGCCTCAATGGCCTGTCGTATTCCGGACTGATTACGGTCACGCCGAAGCGAAAGCGAAATTCGGTGAAGACCCGCGGATGTTTGCTGTGGAGACTGTTGAGTTCCTTGCCGACCAGGAATTCAACGTAACTGGTTTGAAAACCTGTATGGTCGACTGGAAACTGCAACGTCCTGGCATTGCACCGTTTTCTCCAATCGAAGGAACGGAACAGGATATCGAAGCCGATTTGATCTTCCTGGCCCTTGGCTTCCTCGGTCCCGAGTCGTTCGTCGCGGAAACCTTCGGGCTTCAGTGCGATGGGCGTTCAAACATCCTCGCTTCTCAGTCGGACTATTGCACGAGCGTGCCGGGCATCTTCGCGGCGGGAGACTGCCGACGCGGGCAGAGTCTTGTCGTGTGGGCCATACGCGAAGGCAGAGAAACTGCGGCTGCGTGTGATCAGTACCTCAACGCTATGGCCACAGCCTAGATCCCCCGAATGGGACTACGAAAACCGGACATTAGGGCCGCGATAGAAATAAGATGGATGGCAATTCGAGAAACGGTTGCGGTAGCGTTTCGTCACGTTTGCCAGCCGACTGCGATCGTTTGTTCTTTCGTCGCGAAATTGGCAGTTAGACAGAAACGACATTCACCGTTTTGGGTATACGACACAACAGGTTGTTGCATTCCAATTTGCGAACAGCGTTGTCAATCACCCCCGCCAAGATCACCGAGTCGCTTCGTTTAAATGATAGCCTGACGTGCCACGATAACTGTCAGCATTCAAGCCCGTTCTCGAATTCACGCGCAACAATATCGGCGCAAGAAAAAAGTGGGGAGAGGACATATCAAATGTCATCGAAGTCCCCACCTCTTATATCATTTTTCAATTGACGAATGTCAATCGATTGGTCGCAACTAGCTCGCGATGGAGTCCAGCTTTTCAAGTGCGCGAATAACGTCGACAGCCTTTTGAGCTGAACCGACCTTCGCGACGAAACGCTTTGCCTCAATGAGAGTATCGAGAGCGATATCGGTTTTAGTTTTCGCGGGACGCCCAACTTTTGCAGTGCCGTTAGACGACGGACGACCTCTTCGATTGCGAGTCAAACCAGCTTTTGATTTGACGTTGGCAACCATTGCCGCCGTGACTTTGACACCCTTCTGCTTGAGTGCATCGACAACTTCTTTTGCAGAAGCAGTCCGATTCGCACCCACATACTCACGTATCTGTTGCGACTTGTTAACTTTACGCTTAGCCATAACCCAACCCGGTAAAATTGTAGAAGTAAAAAACAAGCAACAATGATAACGAATGTTTCACCAATGAAAAGCATCTACAACGGAATCTCACGCTTGCGGCTACGTGTTCGTAATCCGAAAAATGTTGTTGTAAATCAACAAACTATTATTTTGCTTTGAAAATTATGAATTTGCTTCACAAGCACGAAAAACGCACCGTGAACGTTTCAGTCTACGGTGCATGTTTCATTATGAGTCGCATTTTCCGCAGGAGGGCAGGCCCTACACCGCGGTGAAGTGTCGCACCGATGACTATCGAAGCGAACGTGGACGCCATCGATTCGACGCCGTTGTATCGTCCGCGGAGTCCTTGGCGGGCTCATTCAGGCCACCCCCATTTCGAAGGGGCTCAATTCCTTCCAACTCTCTCAGATTCTCGTCTTTGTCGGCGTCCAGACGATCACTTTCGTAGGAATCATCGTCGTCCGACATCGATTCCAGAAGTTCTGGAGGCGCGGCGAGGTTCGAGTCGGCGGAGGGTCCGGATAGCATTGTCGCCGGATCTGAAAGGATCGATCCGACGCGTCCATGTGCCCGGTCAGCACGGAGGTGTTTCCCACCAAAGGTTGGATAGTCGTAGTCAAACGGTCCGCAACACATGCTGCATCCGGTTGTTGACGCAACCAGCGTCAAAACGATCAGAGCGAGATATTTCATGTTAGTTGTCTCCGATGTCTTTGGTAACGATGCGACCAACGGTGGAAGATGTCGACGTCGAGCTGGTTCGAGTCGAGTTTGCTCCAACTTTCGCCCAATTCATCCGGACTGGATTTACCGGAATGGAATCGTCGTCGATGTTCGTGGTTGCACTACTGTTTGATTTCTTCAGTTTCGGAATCCGCTTCGTCGTTGATTCTGCTGAATGAACCGCAGGCACTGCCGACAGTGTTTGTTCCGAGCGGATGTCAGATGTCGATTGAGTCCGAGCTCGCAATTTTCGTCGCTGAATGTTTCTGATTTGTGTCGTCGGCTGTTTCACCACTGGTTCCTCGTACGAGACAACCTGAACATCCGACTCCGGCTGAGTTGTGTTCGACATCGGAATCAGCTCGGGAGCCGATTCGAGCACCGGGTGCATTGAATCGACGTTGGCCGGAATCATTCCGTCGCCCTGAAGCATTGCCGGGCTGCCGTAAACAGGCTGGTTATAAGGAACCGTCTGAACGCCGCCCGATACATTGCCGTCATATGAGTAGCTCATGGTTTCGCCCGTTTTCCGACCGATGTTTGAGTTGCTCGGGAAGTCTTCTCCGCGACTGATGACTTCTGGTCGTGACCAACCATAGTTCATCTCGCGGCTGGCTCCACGACGGCGAGCGTACTCGGAAGCATCCATGTAGGCTTTACCTGGCCATGGTCCTTCTTCAAAACTGATGCCACAGTAAGCCAACGTTGTTCCTTTGCGTCGGTGCAACAGAGCCAACATTTTGTTGTATTCGGTGATCGACTGGTAGAAAGCGATCTCTGCCTGGGAGAGCCGTCGTTGTGCATCCAACGCAACGTCCAGCGTTTCGACTCCAGCGTTTCGCAGTTCGTCAAAGACATCCTTTTCGATCTTCGATGAACGCCAGCGGTTGAAGTGTGAAGTCGCCGTTCGCAGTGATGCTGCCATCGATTGCAACGTCTCGTGAATCTCTTTGTTTACGTCCAGCTCTGAATCTTCGAGCTTGGCAATCTCACGAGCAAGCTTCAGTTGCGAGTTGCGGACATTCGACAGCTCGGCACGGAACCCAACTGGCATTCGGAAATCAACTCCCAGCTGCAGCTCCTGATAGTTGCCATCGTAGAGTTCGTTCAGAACTCCGCTGCCCGGATCGGGATACTGCGTTCCAGCATCCGACGTTCCATACTTGTTGCCAAGACCCAGGAATCGATACAGGGCAGTCACGTTCATTTCAGGAAGCAGTCCGTTCTTTGCGTACGCTACGGCAAGTTCACGTTTGCGAATCTCCCAGCGGATCGAACGAAGTTCCGGGCGATAGGTCATCGCCTCACAAACCGTTGTGCAATAGTCAAACTCTACCGGAGCGAACAGTGGCTCGTCGATCGGACGAATCATTCTTCCGTCATTGGCAGCCCATCCCAGCAAGAATCGCAGCTGGCCTTCGGCTTTGAGCAGCGTATCAAACGCTTCGGTGACTTGAGCGTCAAAGAACCAGTATTGCTCACTCGCCTGAGCCACCTGTTGGCGATTGACGCTTGAACGCTCGTCAAACTGATCTTTGACGATTCGGTATGTTTGCAATGCCGCATCGCGACCCGTTTTGGCTGCTTCGAGCGATCGGTAGGCTGAGTACAGCTCCCAATATCGAATCTCGACATTGGTTACGAAGTTTTGCAGTTGTGCCTCGAGGTTGGCAATCTCCTGATCGGTACCGATTCGGGAGATAACGATCGGCATGCGATTGATGAAAGCTCCTCGGCCGCGAAGCAAAGGCTGGCGTACTTCGGCTTCAAACGATGCTCGATAGAAGCTGTCGAGAACCTGAAAGCCCTCAACATCGTTTGGTGTCAGCGGATCGTCAACCGGATTCGAGTTCGCCGTGTAGACGTTCACATTGCGGAAGAATAACTGTGTTCCGTTAGCAGCCTCCTTCGCGATCTCTGTCTGCCACTGAACCTGATCTTGCTGGAATACCAGCGGCTGATTCGGGTTGGTCGGAATTGTGTTTCGTGGTTCGTCTGACTTCGTGTAGTTCAGACTGCTTGTCAATTGAGCATCGAACTGGGACAGGGCCGCTTCGACGCCTTGATTGGAATCGAGCTGTGTGTTGGTCAGGATCGAGCCTGGCAAACTGAGCTGTCCGGGTGTTCCGATAGCTCCCGGTTCGGTTTCGCGGATCGCGATGTTGTAGATCGTTCCCACGGCGTTAGGGGCGTTGATGACAGTGTCTTGCCCAGGCAGAACTCGGGTACCCTGCAATGCTGGCGTACCGTATCCCCGAAACAGTTTTCCATTTTGCAGCGCTGCGCTAACGCAGTCTTCCAACGTCATGTCGACGAAGCTGTCAAAATCGGGGTCTGTGACCGTGATCGGCGGACGGGAGCTGTTGACTTCTTCGAGAGAAGGCACACTCACATCCGGGTATTCGATACTCGTGGCTTGATCGACGTAGTAGTCGAGCGCTCCAGTATCGTTGACGTAGACAGGCTTTGAAGGAGTACAGCCAGCCATCAACACAGTGACGGCTGTAATCCATGCCAAACAGTTTTTTGGGGTAGGTCTCATAGGATTTCCGTATCCTGTGAAATCGTTTGAAAAAACGCTTTCGCGACTCGCAGCAGTCGCGAAAACGCCAGGCAATCTGATTGCCCGGAACCCCCCAGTTCCTGGAATCTGTGAACACGCGACGCGCAAACGCAGAAAATCCGTTACAGGTGGTATCGCCCTCTCAATCGTCAAACTTTTGCCAATCCTAAAAGTTTGCCAAAGAAGTTCGTTCTGCCAGCACAAAGTTGACTCTTGGAGCCGAGAAAACAACGCCCGATCTGCCCGGACGTCCGGCCCTACTCAATTAACCCAATTTCCGAAATCGAGGTTTCACCCTATTTCTGCAACCTACAGTTCACTGGAATTGCGACTCGACACAACGACAACGCAAACTCAACCCAATGAGACGCCCCTCTCCAATGAACAAGAAGCTCGCAAAACTGTTGGCTGCGGTTCGAGGTTCCAGCCCGGAATCCTTGGGCGATGACGAATGCGCCAACGATCTGTCTGCCTACGAGCTGGAAGCACGAGTTCTTTATAGCGCGACGCCGTTAGAGCTAGTCGAGCAAGCACCGGAAGCCGTCGATCTTGGTGAGCCAACAGAGAACGCAGTTCCACAGTTTCAAATGGCCGCAATGTCGGCGACCTATACCGAATTCGATTTGCTAATCTCAACCGTTGGGAACGCGAGTGGTAGCACTGACAATTTCGATGACAGTGAAGCCGAAAAATTGAGCGATCCGAATCTTGCGCTTGGCAGCAGCACGGATGGCACGATGACGTCATTCTTTGATCTTCGCTCGAATGGATTTACCGATCCCCTCGACGACGTAAGATTGCGTGGCCTGCATTTCGTCCAGCATGACTTTACGCTCGGCACTGGAGCAGACTCATTCGACCTGCAATACGGCGACCTTGTGTTCGGAACCAGTGGAAATGGGGTGCTGACTGGAAATACAACATCCGTTGCTACCGACGATGACCTGTACCTATTCCGCCCGGCAGCTCCCGGCGACTTTACGTCCGGGGAGTTCTATTACCTCATCGACAATCCGCTGCCTGTGAGTTTTGGCGGACTGACGCTCGTCGACAAGCCCGGCGGTATCGACATGCCCAATGGAGACCATTTTGATCAAGGTACGTTCATGTTGGGCGGAACCGTCTTGGGTTTCGACGCAATTTCGTACTTCGCGCCTGACACCACGGGCGAAGGAACGACTTCAGGAACCTCGGGGCTGGTCGCTCTCGGAGTCACCGCATCGATTTCGCTGAATCAACCCGTTGACGCGTTACAAGTTATTCAGTCGAACGTCACAATCGGAGGCATGGATTTCGAAGAAGGCGATATTTTCTTCTCGCTTGCCTACGCTGACAGCGCGGTCGGATCGCCATCGGTTTCGGTACAGGCTCAAGACGTCGGGCTCCTCCGTTTCGATTCTGGCAGCGGAGCTGAAGGTTTCATGGTAATCGACGGAAGCGACCTTGCGCTCACCACGGCCGATGAGTCAATCAACGCGATTGCTCTTCAACCAACGAATACATCACCGATCGAGATCTCAATCGACAATCTTCAAGTCGATGAAAACACACCAACGTCTAGCGGATTGAGCATCGGAGCACTGTCCGCGATCGACTGGGAAGGCGGTCCGTTTACGTTTGAGGTCGTCGGCACATCTCCGTTTTCGATTGCCTCAGGGAATCAGTTGGTGGTCACCGGAGTCAATCTGGATTACGAAACAACCAGCTCCTACACGGTCACCGTACGCGTCACGGACTCTGGAAGCCTGTCCTACGAGACGGAACTGACAATTTCGGTCAACGATGTGAATGAAGCTCCGGCGGTCCAGTTGCAAAATGTGATTCCGTCGATCCCAGAAAACACAACGGCACAGACGAAGGTCGCGGACATCGTTATTGTGGATGATGCTCTTGGATCCGAAACACTTTCTCTCGCGGGGATTGACGCCGGCAAGTTTGAAATTGTCGGATCAGAGATTTTTCTGAGAGCCAATGCCGGAGTCGACTTCGAAACCAATCCAGATCTCGAATTCACGGTTCGAGTCGATGACACAAGCATCGGCACGACCTTTGACGGGTTCGTCGATCACGTTTTTGCGCTAACCGACATCAATGAGGCTCCGTCAATCGCTCTCGACAACGTGGTGCCTGCCGTGTTCGAGAACCACGACACATCGGCCAGAACAAAGGTCGCTGACATCGTCGTGACAGATGATGGACTCGGTTCGGAAACGCTGAGTGTCGCGGGATCAGACAGTGGACTGTTCGAAGTCATCGGGACGGAACTGTTCCTGAGAGCCGGCGTGGCGTTGGACTTCGAGAGCAAACCTTTGTTAAGCATAACGGTTCGGGTCGATGACCCATCCATAGGCTCAACGATCGAGGATTCAGTCAGTTTTTCATTGGGCGTCGCAGACTCAAACGAGGCCCCTTCGATTTTCCTTGACAATGTCTACTCAAGTCTGCCGGAAGACACGGACACCTCTTCGCGAATCAAGGTCGCAGATATTCTGATCAGTGACGATGCTCTCGGCGATGAGAACTTTCTACTTTCAGGGTCCGACGCGAGCAAGTTCGAAGTCGTCGGACTGGAACTGTTCTTATCCGCCGGCGTTTCACTGGATTTTGAAACGCTGCCAATTTTGAACGTTCGAGTCGAGGTCGACGACCCTGACATCGGAACCGGGATCGAAGGATTCTCAGATTTCACCCTTCCTGTTTCGGACGTCAATGAGGCGCCCACCGTTGCGTTGCTCAATACGGTCGATGTACTGCCGGAAAACTTTGATACGACAGCGCGGACAAAAGTCGCCGACATTCAGGTCACCGACGACGCACTGGGCAGCGAGTCATTTGCCTTGTCCGGGACCGACGCGAGCCTATTTGAAGTCTTGGGCACTGAGTTGTACTTGCGGGCAGGCGTTTCGCTGGACTTCGAATTCGACACGACGCTGGAAGTGACCGTCGAGGTCGACGACGCGACTCTGGGCTCGACTTATGAAGACTCTGTCGCGTTTTCGCTCAGCGTTCAGGACGTTAATGAAGCCCCCGCGGTAACACTGACCAATAAAGTATTCTCAGTTCCAGAAGGCAACTCGGCTCAAACCAAAATCGCTGACATTACAGTTTCCGACGATGCGTTGGGAAGTGAAACGCTTGGGTTGTCCGGAACCGACGCGGCACTTTTTGAGATCATCGGTAGCGAACTGTATCTGCGATCCGGTGCAATTTTGGACTATGAAACACAACCGTCGCTGAGCGTCATCGTTACGGTTGACGATGCGACGTTGGGCGTGACGATCGAAGACTCAGACAGCCACGTCGTCAACGTGACCGACGTTAACGAAGCACCATCGATCGCCGTGACTGGCACTGTTTCGACGTTGCCTGAAGATACAGATACGACTTCGCGGATTAAAGTCGCGGACATCACGATCATTGACGATGCTCTCGGCAGCGAAACGATCACACTTTCGGGACCGGACGCCAGCCTGTTTGAAGTTGTCGGCAACGAACTATTTCTGCGGGCTGGTGCTTCACTGGACTTCGAGACCAAATCCAGTCTTTTTGTGACGCTCGACATTGATGACCCGAGCATCGGCTCAACCAGTGAAGACTCAATCGATTTCCTGCTGCCGATCAGCGACGTCAATGAAGCTCCTACGGTTACGCTTTTGAATACGATCACTCTGTTGGACGAAAACTCGGAGTTTCTGAACGACCTGAAGGTCGCCGACATCCAGATCAACGACGACGCACTCGGTAGCGAAACGTTGACACTTTCCGGCACTGACAGCAATCTGTTTGAAATTGTCGGCAGCGAATTGTTCCTGAAATCCGGCACGACGCTGGACTTCGAAACCAATCCAACGCTCGACGTCACGATCGAAGTCGACGACGCAACCATTGGCATCACCTTCGAAGACTCAGCCGCCCACGTGATCAACGTTGTCGATGTTAACGAAGCTCCATCGATTCAGCTGACCAATCGAATCACAGACCTGGACGAAAACACAACGGTCCAAACGAAGATTGCTGACATCGTCATCACCGACGACGCTCTTGGGAGCGAGACTTTGGTAATCGATGGCACCGACGCAAACCTGTTCGAAATTATTGGCACGGAGTTGTTCCTTAAGGCCGGACAAACCATCGACTTCGAAAGCCGCGCATCGCTGAGCGTGACCGTTAGGGTGGACGACCCAACAATTGGGACCTCGAACGAAGATTCCGATTTTTTCAGCTTCGACATCAACGATGTCAATGAAGCACCTTCGGTTTCTCTGAGCAACTCGGTTCTGCTGATCGACGAAAACAGTAACATGTCGACTCGGGTAAAAATGGCTGACATTCTGGTCAGCGACGATGCCCTCGGAAGTGAGACGTTGTCTCTTTCCGGCGCAGATTCGAGCGACTTCGAAATCATTGGCAATGAGCTGTTCCTGAGAGCTGGAACCACGATCGACTTCGAAACTAAAACAACTTTCGATGTAACAATCGAAGTCGACGACGCAACGTTAGGTTCTGGCAGCGAAGATTCTACGAACTTCACGTTGACCGTTAACGACATCAACGAAGCACCGACCATCTCGCTTCCGAACTCCGTGATCGATCGGCCCGAGACCGTTGACACAAGTTCCGCGATCAAGGTCACGGACATTGTGATCACTGACGACGCGATGGGGACCGAAACCCTTTCGCTTTCAGGCACTGACAGTGCGATGTTCGAAATCGTGGGCAACGAACTGTTCCTTAGAGCGGGCACCGGGCTTGATTTCGAATCGAATCCACAGCTAAACGTCACCGTTTCGATCGACGACCCAGGCATTGGCACTTCGGCAGAAGATTCCGCAGACTTCACGTTGAACGTTTTGGATGTCAATGAAGCTCCAGCCGTTACGCTGACCAACAAACTCGCATCGGTCCCAGAAGACACGACGGCTCAAACCAAAGTCGCGGACATCGTTGTCGCCGATGATGCACTCGGTTCGGAAAACCTGACACTTTCAGGGCTCGACGCGAGCCTTTTTGAGATCGTTGGTTTTGAATTGTTCTTGCGAGCAACTTCTGGACTGGATTTCGAATCCGATTTTGATCTCGATGTTACCGTTTCCGTTGATGACCCGACCATAGGCTCGAACGCGGAAGATTCAGACAGCATGATTCTGTCCGTAACCGATGTCAATGAAGCTCCGTCGATCGCCTTACACAACACGATCAGCACCATCGGCGAAGATGCGGATACATCGAACCCAATCAAAGTCGCCGACATACAGATTATTGATGATGCATTGGGTACGGAAACGCTATCGTTGTCAGGCGTCGACAGCCATCTGTTCGAGATCATTGGCACGGAGCTGTTTCTGAAATCAGGCGTCACCCTCGACTTTGAGGCTCAGAGTCAGCTGAATGTCACAGTCGAAATCGATGATTCAATGCTGGGAACTTCATTCGAGGATTCATTTTCACTGACGATCGGCGTCGCGGACACAAACGAGCCTCCGGTCGTTGCGCTAACCAACGCAGTCAATTTGATTGCCGAAAACACGATCTCACAAACCAAGATCGCGGACATCGTGGTGACTGACGACGGTTCTGGTAGCCAGACGTTGTCGGTTGCGGGATCTGACAGTGCATATTTTGAGATCATCGGCAACGAACTGTTCCTGAGAGCAAATCAAAGAATCGACTTTGAAACGCAGTCATCGTTGAACATCTCCGTTGCCGTGGATGATCCTTCGATTGGAACCGGAGCGGAATCACAAGCAGATCACGTTATTCTTGTGACAGATGTCAACGAAGCCCCATCGGTGACGCTGACCAATCAGGTTCTGGTTATCGCCGAAAACACGGACACCAGCGGACCAACGAAAGTCGCGGACATTGTGGTCGAAGACGATGCACTGGGCTCGGAAACGATCTCGCTTTCTGGCGTCGACAGTGGCAATTTTGAGATCATCGGGTCTGAGCTGTTCCTGAAATCCGGAGTCGACCTCGACTTTGAATCACAGGCTTCGCTGAACGTCGTGGTTGCAGTCGATGACTCAACCTTGGGGTCGGGCATTGAAGACTCGGTTGCGTTCACGCTTTCCGTTAGCGACCAAAATGAAGCTCCTGCCATTGCCCTGACCAACACCGTTGGCTCTTTGCCTGAAAACTTTGACACGTCCAGCCCGACGAAGATCGCGGACATCCAAATCGCCGATGATGCACTCGGAACCGAAACGCTTTCGTTGTCAGGTCGGGACACCAGCCTGTTCGAAATTATTGGAACGGAACTATTCCTCAAATCAAACGTGAGCCTCGATTTTGAATCACTTGCTGACCTGCAAGTCACTGTTGAGGTAGACGATCCGACGATCGGCAGTGGCGTCGAAGATACGGCTTCGCATGTATTAAGCGTTCTCGACGTCAACGAATTACCTGCCGTTACTTTAGTTAACAAACGTGCCGGAGTTCCCGAGGACACGACATCGCGAACGAAAATCGCGGACATCGTCATCACTGACGACGCGTTGGGTAGCGAAAGCCTGTCGCTTTCTGGAGCAGACGCCAGCCTTTTCGAAATCGTCGGCACGGAGCTGTTTCTGCGATCTGGCTCCAGCCTCGATCACGAAACAACGGCAACTCTCGAAGTCACCGTTTCTGTGGACGATCCATCGATTGGCAGCGGCACGGAAGATTCTGACAGCCACACGTTGGACGTAACCGATGTCAACGAAGCACCGGTTGTCGCAAACCCGATCGCTGACATTGTTGCAACCGAAGACGATTCGGACCTGACGCTCGACCTGTCGAACGTATTCACCGATGTCGATTTGGACACGCTGAACCTAACCTTGTCAAACAACTCGGACCCGACGATCGCTTCTGCACAAATCGTCGGCAATTCGCTTGTGATTGATCTTCTTGACGACCAGTTCGGAGACTTCACACTCGACATCGTTGCCGATGATGGCGAGTTTTCGGCACTCGACCAATTCACAGTCCGCGTTGTATCCGAAAACGATGCGCCGACACTCCTTGGCAATGGGATTTTACCGGACGTCTTTCGCGATTCAGATCCAGCCGGGGAAAGCGTCCGTGATTTTGCCGACGCCCTGTTCTCTGACATCGACGGCGACACGCTGTCGGGCATCGCAGTCATCCAGAACAACGCGACGCTCGCCGAAGGCCAATGGCAGTACTTCGATTCGACCGGCGACATGTGGCAAAACATTGGGCTGTCGAACGAAGCCGCCGCTGTCGCGATTTCCGCCGACACAATCGTCCGGTTCCTACCTGCCGCTGGCTTTGCCGGATCGCCGACGCCATTGGAGTTTGTTGCGATTGACAGCAGCTACAGCGGATCTTTTAGTGGCGCTTCGACCGTTCAAATCGACGTTTCAACAGCAGGCGGAACAACTCCATACTCGCTTGATTCGGCTAATCTTGAGATCGAAGTCAAGCAATTTGGCATCTCCATCACGCCGACGTCTTCGTTGGTTACCACGGAATCTGGAGGCACTGCAACATTCGAAGTCGTCTTGCTCGGCGCCCCTGCGGGCATCGTCTCGGTGAGCGTATCCAGCAGCGATGTGTCTGAAGGAATTACATCGACGATGCAGCTACAGTTCACGCCCGACGACTGGTCGCAACCTCAAACGGTGACAGTCACGGGAGTCGATGAACGGATCGACGACGGCAATCAAACTTACTCGATCAATTTGAGCGCCGCGGATAGCAGCGACCTGAAATATGAAAACCTTGAAACCGAACAGGTTGTTCTAACGAACGTTGACGACGACAGCGCGGGAATCGTCGTATCAACAACTCAATTATTCACCAGCGAGAACGGTGTCGAAGACGAGTTTGTCGTCAGGCTCAATAGCCAGCCAACGGCAGACGTTCTGGTCGACCTTTCGGTTTCCGATACGGCAGAGGCATTCTTGTCGGCGACATCAATTCTGTTTACTCCCGACAACTGGAATACGCCTCAATCGATTTCGGTTACTGGCGAGAATGACTTTGAGGACGATGGCGACACCGAATTCACGATCTCTGTGACGGCCAGCTCGATCGATGACGCGAAATTCAATGCGTTGTCACCTGTCTCCATCAACGCCAGCAATCTGGAGTTCGTGGGGGCAACGGTGGACAATCCAAATCCATTTGAAGCAGGCACGGACGTCATTTCGAAGCCTGCCGAGGAGTCGACGGACGAAGCAGATGCGACGACGCAACTGTTACTAGTCCCACCTCCGTCGGCAGATCGCAATGTTGTATACGACAACGCACGAAAAGCAGGTTCGCTGATCAATTTCCAGTCAAAAGTCCTTGCGGATTTGGACCTCGGAGATCGGTTTGAAGCGAATCAGTACTATCGCGACATCGATTCGACAGACTTGTTCGACGATGTCTATGCCGAAGCCAAGAAGCTTGCGATGGAGTCGGCGCAGCTTGTTCGTGAAGACGATGAAGCCGAGTTGCAGGATCTGTGGAGCGAACTCGACACCCTTGACAATCGAATCCGAAACGAAGCAGCCCTGCCTCAGATTGCCGTCGGAACCATTGCCTCGATCGCATCGATCTTTACGGCAGGCTACCTCGCGTGGTTGATCCGGGGAGGCCAATTGTTGCTCGGACTCCTGTCACAGCTTCCCGCATGGACGTCGTTGGACATGCTGGCTGTGCTGTCGAAACCGGAAGAAGAATCCGACGAAGAAACGGAATCGCTGGAAACGATTATTTCAAAACCTGATGACTCCGATCCGCAACCCCTCGCGGACGAAGAACAAAGCAAAACTCAAACGGCATCGAAAGCACGATGAAGAACATCCCCATCAAGTACCAGGTAACCTTTGGCCTCATCTGCCTTCTGGTCAGCATCATGTCGCTGGCCGGGGCAACCGGCATCGCGCCGGACGAGCGCGCCGCGGTGATGCGAGGCCGCGGACAACTCTCCAGTTCGTTGGCGATTCAATCTTCGGTTTTATTGAACAAGCAAGAATACAAATCGATTGAGCGCACACTTGACGCAATCGTGGAACGTAACGACGACATCATCTCGGCGGCTCTCAGGTCGCGCACCGGGCGCATCGAAGTTTCATCCGGCGACCACAAAAATAACTGGCAAGCCGACGAAACCAATCGTCCTGTTGAGACTCATATCGCGGTGCCCATGAAGGCTGGGGCACAGAAATGGGGACAACTGGAGGTTCGATTTAAACCGGTGTTTGCAGATCGCCCCACGGCGAGTTGGCTTAGCCCGAAGTATCTCTACCTGGCTCTCGTTTCAATCCTTTGTGTTGTCGCTTTCGCGTACTACCTGGGCAAAGTACTCAAACAACTCGACCCCTCCGAAGCCGTGCCGCGGCACGTGGAAGAGGCTCTCAACACACTGACCGAAGGACTGATTCTCACCGACTCCAAGGGCAGGATCCGACTGGCCAACGACGCGTTCTCCACATGGATCGGCTGTGAGTCGCGGCGTCTGATTGGCGCTGACCCCAAGACGCTTCCGTGGTCGCGCGGCAACGCGGCAGGGACTTCAACGTGGGATAGTGTTGCCCGGGCGTCAGCGAATTTGACAATGCCGTGGGAGAAAGCCATGCGTAGCGGAAGCCCGATCGCCGGGACGCTGCTGCAGCTGCCAAATCATAGCGGCAAAAAGATGACTTTGATCGCAAACTCGTCGCCGATCGTTGGTGCCAAAGGTGACTACGTCGGCGTCCTGACTTCGTTCGAGGACGTGACTGATCTTGAGCGACACAAAGTGGATTTGGCCAGAGCGAAACAAACGGCTGACAATGCGAATAAAGCGAAGAGCGAATTCCTGGCACGCATGAGCCACGAAATCCGAACACCAATGAACGCGATTTTGGGCTACGCGGAAGTATTGCGGGACAATCTGGAGGAAGACCCGAACACGCGACAGAATCATCTGACAACCATCCACAACTCGGGAGAGCACCTTCTGGCGTTGATTAACGACATCCTCGACCTTTCGAAAATTGAGTCGGGCCAGATGGAGCTTGAGCGAACGCCTGTATCTGTTTTCGCAATGATGCGAGATGTCGTCGCTGTCCTGAAAATCAAGGCCGACGAGAAAAACATCTACTTGCGATGTGAGTACGGCAGCGCAATGCCTGTCAAAATTCAGGCTGACGCTGTCCGCCTTCGTCAGTCCATCATTAATCTGGTCGGCAACGCTATCAAATTTACAGACGAAGGCGGCGTGACTATTCGCACCGACGTGGTTCGAAACCGAAAATCGACGATGCTCAGCATTCGCGTTCAGGACACCGGGATCGGGATGAGCAAGGAAGCGAAGCGAAAGATCTTCCAGCCATTCTCCCAAGCCGATACATCAATCACGCGTCGCTTCGGAGGCACAGGTTTGGGCCTTGCGATCTGTAAAGAGCTGGCCGAAAAGATGGGGGGAAGTGTTACCGTCGACAGTACGCCTGGCGAAGGTAGCTCATTTAACTTGATGGTTGACATCGGTGATATTTCAGGCGTCGACCTGGTCAGTGAACGTGACTCCCAAGTTGTCGCGAAGACCAAAGCAAATACAGACAGAGAAATTGAATTGCCGCCGATGAAGGTTCTCATCGTTGACGATGGCGACACAAACCGGCGACTTGTTTCAGTTTACTTGCGTAAAGCAAATGCTGATTTCGAAACGGCAGAAAACGGTGAGATCGCTGTCCAAAAAGTAAACTCGGAACATTTCGACGTTGTACTGATGGACATGCACATGCCAGTGATGGACGGGTTCGAGGCGACGAAGTTGCTGCGTAAACAAGGGCATCGCCTGCCAATCATTGCATTGACGGCCAACGCAATGGCCGAGGACAAGAAGCAATGTCTTGACGCGGGATGCAGCGGGTTTCTGGCAAAACCGATCAACCGCGAACGCTTGCTGACTGAACTTTCCGTCGCTGTGACGGGACGAGTAAGCACGGCAAAGAAAGAACCAGCCAAGAAACTGCGGCCGCAGCCAAAGGCGCAACCTGAACTCCAACCGCAGCCGCAGCTCCAACCGCCGGCGCCTGTTTCCCAACCGGAACCGACAAGCGTTGAACAATCTTTCAACGCGGCGTTGCAAGCAATCGAATCGGCGCTGCAGCCTGTAGCTGACGAATCGCCGACGACTGAGTTGCCGACGATTTCGCCAAGTGAAACAACAGCGACTTCGGGGGAAGCGGCCACACCAACAACCGCAACGGCAACGGTGCCGCTGGATAAACCGCCAAAGTTAGCAGCAGAACCGCCGACGTCGACAGCTCCGCAGCCCAAACCGGAATCACCACCGGTCATGGAATCACTTCTGCCAGCGGACGCTGAGCTCATTGGATCTTCGCTGCCGATGGACGACGAAGACTTTGTCTACGTTGCGAAGCTCTTCGTTAGCAACCTTGGCGCGAAAGTCGAATCGATGGTCAACGCTTTGGTCGAACAGGACTTCGAGCAGCTGTTTGCACTCGGACATTGGCTCAAAGGAGCCAGTGGATCCGCCGGATACGCGTCGCTTGGCGAACCCGGACTGGTGCTGGAAACCGCCGCCAAGGAATCGGACCTGAACGCCTGCATGGAAGCGGTTCGCAACATCTGCGAAATGGCTGCCAGAGTTCACGTTAGCTCAAGTCTGGAACTTACCGCTCAATGAGTGAAAACGGTGACCGCTAGATGTAGCAAGCGTGACCCTCACAATTGACACAGCATGAATCGTGAGACTCGATTTCCAAATCGAAAAATGCGTCCGGAATTCACACGACATACTCAAAAGCTACGCTTCAAGATGGTCGGTTTTACCTAAGCCAGAGCTTGTTCCAAGAAACCAATGCCCCTATCTCCGAATCAATCAACGTCTAGCCCAGCGTCGATGCCCGTTGTCTCCGGCAGCGGTCTGCCGTCGCCGTTTTCGTACCCTCGCTCAACCGATCATCTGGTAAAGCAGGCGAAGATTCTGGTCATTGATGACGACGAGCCAACAACCGAGGTGATTCGAAAGTACCTGCAGTCCAGCGATTTTCACAATATCAAAACGTTGAATGATTCGAAGCAGGCCATTGGTGTGATACACCAATACGAACCGGATCTGGTGTTGCTGGATTTGATGATGCCAGTCAGCGGTGCGTATATTCTCAGCCAGATTCGCAGCGATCGCGAGATTTGCAACACTCCCGTCCTGGCACTGACTTCGGCGGCAAGCGAAGAGACGCGCACGAAACTGTTGAATCTTGGTGCCAACGATTTTCTCAATAAGCCAATCGTTGCAAACGAGTTGTTCGCTCGCGTCCGCAACACGCTTTCCTCCAAGGTTGCCTACGACGAACTCAAACAGCAGTCGGAGCAACTGAAACAGGACGTCCTTCGGGATACGCTGACCAACACAGCGAATCGCCGCGCTTTCGATTTTGAGCTGAATCGAAAGATGCTGGAATGGTCACGGCAACGAACTCATTTCGCCCTGTTGATCATTGATATCGATCACTTCAAAAAAATTAACGACACGTTTGGTCACCAGCCCGGCGACAAAGCATTGAAGTTCATCGCCGAGACAATCAGCAGCAAAACACGCGAGATTGATCTGGTTTGTCGCATCGGCGGCGAAGAGTTTGCGGTGATCATGCCCGTCAGCAACAAGCTGGAATCGACGCGAGCAGCGGAGCGCATTCGACGCGAGGTAGAATCGCAACCCATCGTGATGAAGGGGCAGAAAGTCTATCTCACGATCAGCATCGGCGTCACCAATACGCTCAAGGGCGACGATTCTTCGTTGATTTTCCGACGTGGTGATGCGGCACTGTACGGCAGCAAGCAGAATGGCAGAAACTGCTCGACGTTTCACGATGGATCAGGCTGCATCGCGGTTGAAAACGTCACCAAAGAACGAACTCCGCGACAGGTCCACATCACCGAAACGCCAGAACCGCTCAACGTGACGTCGTCGAAAGTCATGATCATCGACGACGAACCTTCCACGGCAATTGTCGTCAAGAAGTATCTGAAAACTGCCGGTTTCGAACGTCTGCTGGTGGAGACAGACTCCACGAAAGCGGTCGATAGAATCGTCAAAGAGAGACCGGATATTCTGCTGCTGGATATTCATATGCCAGAAGTTTCGGGCATGGAAATCCTTGAGCAAATCCGCAAAATCGAAGCCACAGCTTCAACTCCTGTCGTGTTTTTGACTTCGTCAACAGACCCTGAGCTTCGCGTTAAAGCGCTGAACCTTGGAGCCAACGACTTCCTCAACAAACCGGTTGTCGTCAGCGAATTGGTGGCTCGTGTCAGAAACACGCTGTTGGCCAAAGCACACGTCGATCTGTTGGCTGGTTATTCGGCTCAACTGGAGCAGCAGGTCGAAGCACGGACGGCGGAGTTGATCGCGTCTCGCCGCGAAGCGATCCAATGTCTGGCTCGCGCGGCCGAACTCCGTGACGACATCACTGGAAAGCATGTTATCCGTGTGGGTCGTTACGCGGCAATCATTGCACGTGAACTTGGGTTCACACCGCAACAGGTCATCGATCTTGAGCACGCCGCTCAACTGCATGACGTGGGCAAGATCGGTATCCCGGACGCGATTTTGAACAAGCCTCAGAATCTGACGCACAGCGAGTTCGAGATGATGAAGAATCATTGTCGCACAGGCAGCAGAATCATCAGTGGCGAGAAACTCGACGAGAACAAATCACTCAATCAGGTTCGCAACATCGTGGACGAGTGCAGTTCACCGGTAATGCGTTTGGCCGCGTTGGTTGCCGAAACCCATCACGAAAAGTGGGACGGTTCCGGGTACCCACACGGTTTGGCCGGAGAAGACATTCCAATGGAAGGCCGAATTACAGCGATCTGCGACGTGTTCGATGCCATCAGCACAAAACGGCCTTACAAGGAAGCGTATCCTGTCGAGAAGTGCTTCCAAATTTTGCTCGAAGGCAGCGGCAAGCATTTTGATCCGGCTGTCGTTGACGCTTTCTTCCGTCGTCGCAGCGACATTCTGGAAGCCTTCGAAGAGCTCTCGGACTAACGGCCTCAACCGCCCAATTGTCTCGATGGTCTCGACGGCTTGCAACGTCGGATGCTGCTCTGGACCATGATTGCAAAAGCATTTTCGTCACAGACGCATTCCAAATTTTGCGGTGCCTTAGCGAATCGCTTTTGGCAACTCACCCCGTCACTGGCACGCCGCGTTGCCTCAATTGCTCGGCCAACTCACGAGTCGAAACGTATAGCTCGGCATGCATTCCGGCCTGACGGGCTGCATCAACATTTTCCTGTCGATCATCGGTGAAGAAGATCTCACCTGGTTCACATCCGGTGATCTCCTTCGCCAGCGCAATCGCCGCCTGATAGATTTTCCCATCCGGCTTCATACTTTTTTCTTCGTAGCTGAGCACCCGCTGGCGGAACATTTGCCCGACGGCAGCAAAGTGTCGCACGGCGAAATCCCAATGAGCTTCACAAGTATTTGAAAGAATCGCCATCGGAAAATTGACGTAGCTCAACTGAGTCAGCACGTGAACGATCGAGGTGTTTAGCCAAAAAATATCGGCAACGGCCAGCATCAAGTCATCTTTGCCGACTTCGCAATCGGCGACTTCACAAAAAGCACGATGGAACTGGTCCCCGTTAAGCTCACCGCGTTCAAAACGGTTCTCCAGATCGTGTGGCGACTGAAACAGAATTTGCTCGACTTCATCGCCAGGCTT
This sequence comes from Mariniblastus fucicola, assembly GCF_008087665.1. Taxonomy (GTDB): domain Bacteria; phylum Planctomycetota; class Planctomycetia; order Pirellulales; family Pirellulaceae; genus Mariniblastus; species Mariniblastus fucicola. Next base: position 2,829,877 of record NZ_CP042912.1, on the reverse strand, counting down.
TTTTGCCAGCGCCGCGACTTGATCGATCAACCGCTGATGGTCAAACTCCAACAGCACTTTGCCCATGTCGAAGAAAATAAATTTGATATCGGATGTCATTGTGAATCTGCAAACGAATAATGTGACCTGACCGGCGATCCACCCAGGAACGAAGTTGTATAATCGACGGTCCGCGATTTTCGCAAGCGTAACAGTACAGGAACAGAACGAAATGGCGAACGCCAACGAACGACCCAACAATTTACAATCGCTGATCGATAGCGGATGGCAATCGAAATCGGTCAAACAGGAAATCCAGGACAACTTCGTCCGCATGCTGGCCGCCGGGGAAGAATTGTATCCCGGAATTCTGGGCTATGACTATACGGTGATTCCCGAGATCAACATTGCGCTACTCTCGAACCATGACATGCTGTATCTGGGCGAGAAAGGCCAGGCGAAAAGCCGTCTGATGCGTGGCATGATTCGTTTTCTCGATCCGTTTGTGCCCTACCTCGATATCGACTCGCCGTTCCACGAAGATCCGCTCGATCCGATTTCTTCGACGGCGAAAACGCTGGTCGCGAACACGCCGCCTTCCGAGATTCCCATCAAGTGGTGGGATCGCGAAGACCGCTATGCAGAGCGACTGGCTCCTGGCACAAAGTTCGCCGACATCATTGGGGAAATCGATCCGGCAAAGCTCGCCGGCGGCGTGAGTATGTCTTCCGAAGACGCGTTGCATTTTGGTTTGATCCCGCGAATGCATCGAGGTATCTTTGCGATCAACGAACTGCCGGAACTCGATGAACTGGTGCAAGTCGGCCTGTTCAATATCCTTGAGGAACGCGACGTTCAGGTTCGCGGCTTTCCCGTTCGCTTCGACATTGACGTCTTGATTCTCTTCTCGGCCAACCCGTCAACCTACAACCGCAGCGGCAAAGTGATTCCGCAACTGAAAGACCGTATCGGTAGCTTGATTCAGACCCACTACCCGGAAGATCGCGCGGTCGGAATCGAAATCATGGAGCAGGAATCCGAGATCGTCCTCGACGGAGACTTTCCTGTTGCGGTTCCGTACTTCATGAAAGAAATTTGCGAACAGATCACGGTTCAGGCTCGCAAGTCAAAATACATCGACCAGCAGAGCGGCGTGAGCGCTCGCTTTAGCCTTGCGAACTATCGAACAATGGTCGCCAGCGCACGGCAACGCGGAATCGTGCTGGGTGAGAAGCCTGCCGTGCCGCGGATTAGTGACCTTGGGCATCTATACACATCGTCGCTTGGCAAACTGGAACTGGATTTGATGGGAAGCCATCAAATGTCCGAGCGTCAGGTGTTGGATAACATTATCGCGGAAGCCATCAATGTCGTGTTTACGGAGTACGTGACCGAACATGGTCTCGAAGATATCTCCGAAATTTTTGGCAAAGGTGTGCGGATCGAAGTGGGCGACATGATCCCGTCGTCGCAGTATGCCGACCGGTTGAAGCAGGTTCCGCCAGCGTGGGAGAAGGCTTTCGAAGTCAACGCGTCGTCCGACGAAGCGGTCCGCGCGTCCTGCGTTGAGTTCGTGCTTGCCGGACTCTACTCGGTCGACAAAATCTCACGCTTACAAGACCACGGTCAGTCGACGTACGAAACGTAGTCGTTCGTCAAACTGATGAAAGGCGGGTTCGTGCATCGCGGTTTGCGCGCATGGCACACGCCTATGTCAACTCATTTTTCACGGCTCAGCACAACTGACTGGAAATGGCGATTGATGAAGTTCACGGCGTTGTCGACACCAGTTTCGTTGCGGATCTTCTCTCCGAGCGCGGCCGCGTTTGCGCGAATGGATTTGCTTTCGAGTGTCGACCGGATGGCGGCGGCCAAATTTTCGGGCGTCAGTTTTCGTTGCATGATCGGTTTCGGACCGACTCTCAGTTCATGCACAATGCGGCCCCAAAATGGTTGGTCGCCAAAAAATGGACAGATGATCGTCGGACAACCCGCGCGAAGTCCGGCAGCGGTCGTGCCGCAACCTCCATGATGCACCACCGCGGCGACTCGGGGGAACAGCCAGTCGTGCGGAGCGGAATCAATCGCCAACATTGTGTCGGGCAGATCGAAAGATTTGAGATCCAGTCCTCCCCAACCCGCGGCCAGAATCGCGCGGCATCCTGATTGGCGGATTCCTTCAATCACGCGCTCTGTTTTCGCTCGTGGATCCAGGCCAAAGATGCTTCCGAATCCAACATAAATCGGACGCGGGCCGTTTTTGAGAAACTGTACCAACTCATTCGCTGGCTCGAATTCTTCTTTCGCATCCAAAAACCAATAACCTGTCACGGTCGCGTGCTGGGGCCAATCGCCGGGCTCGGGAATCACGGACGGACTGTAGGCTTGCAGCGATGCGATCGGCGTTCCGTCGGCATGCTTGAAGTACGGCGTGCGCTTCTTTGACATGCCCTGCTCTTGTCGCCATCGCTTGACGAACTTACCGCCGCTCAACCGGGTCACGAACTCGATGACTCGATAGGTCAGCCGGTTGTACCAGCCGCCTAGCGGAAGCCGCGGAAATCCAAACGCAGGCGTCTCGCGGGTCGGAACATACATCGGAAGATAAAACGCGAGTGCACAGCGACAGCCAAGTTTCTCGGCGAAGTCCTCGGCTCCTATCGCTTTTTTGTGAAACAGAATCAGATCGGGCTGAAAGGATTCCGCGGCGGCCCACATTTCGTTGACTTGCCGATTCATCATCCCTTTCAGTTTCGGCATCAAACGAATGCCGGCACGGATCGCACTGAAAAGATTGGTCGTCGTTTCCATCGCACGCCGACCGTCCTCGGACTCCATGAAGTCCCGAATGTCATCGTTCAGGGGCAAATAGCCGACCCCGCGCGACGTAACGAACGATTCAAAAATCTGACAGGTGCAAATGCTGACGTCATGCCCGGCCGCGATCAGCCCCATCGCCAACGCCACATATGGCTGGACATCACCGCGAGTTCCGACGGTTAGGATCAGGATCCGCATGGCGTTCCGGATGGAAAAGTCAAAAACTGTGCCGGGCGAAAATTGCTAACGGGAACGCTGCGTTATGGCGAGAACACTGGCACGTAGTTCAACGGCATCTGCAAGATGATGCTCGCCATCGCCGCGCCAAATTGCGGACCTGCTTCGCTCGATCTCCACGAGCCATCGTCAGCCTGATCGTTGACCAATACGTCTCGAATCGCCGGGTACCAGGTATTCCAGTAGTCGCCGCCCGCATGCCACATGGCCTGAACGGCGTAGTAGTGCGTATAGAAAAAGTGACCGCCGCGAGACGAACGTGGCTTCGACGCGAGAAGTCGCTTGAGCGCTTTCTCGACCAGTTCGCCTTCATAAATTCCGGCGCTGTAAAGCGAAGTTACTCCGGCGGCCGTCATCGCCGTCGTCGAATGGCCGCCGCGAAGCGTGTAACGAAAGCTACCGTTTTCGTTTTGGCTGCGTTTGACGTACTCGATACACTTCGATCGAACTTCATCTGAAACGTCGATGCCTGCGTCGCGGGCACCGCGCAAGCCCATGATTTGACAGACCGTGATCGAAAGGTCAGCGTCACTTTTCACTGGCTCGTATCGCCAACCGCCGTCGTCGTTTTGCGTCTTTGAAGTTAGCTCGACGCACTTGCGAAGCTTTTCCCCAAGCGCGGCCTTCTTTGTCATTCCGTAAACCTGCGACAGGAACAACATGCTGAATCCGTGACCGTACATTCTTTCGCTGGGCAAATCGCGACGCGAAATGTATCCAGTTTCCTGGACATTGTTCATTACAAACTGGGCCGCGTTGTCGATCGCTTTGCCAAACTTTCCAAAACCGGGAGCGTGGCCGCCACACATCAACGCCAATCCGCCCAGCGAAGCCGTTGCGACCCCGGACTGCAATCCGCTGGCCGCGAATGCGCCACGATTTCGTCCCGTCGTGATCTGCGACCGCAGCAAGTAGTTCAACCCGCGGTCGATCGCGGCGTTGGTCTCGGGAGTCATCAGTTCGGCTGGAGATTTCTCGTTTGCCGAGGTTTTCCGATCTGGAGCTGATCCGCCGATCACATGCCGTGTCGAAAGTCCAGTCGCAGCAGCCAGTGCTCCGCCGAGCAACATTTTGTTAAAATTTCTTCGATGGCTCATCGTTTTCCAATCACACAAAAGAGATGACTTGGCACAAATTTGATTTCCACGGCCTTGAAGCCGAATTTTGGTTGGATCATCGAACGCTGGTAACGCTATCCTAACCCCTCAGCGGGTTCAAAGCAGCAGCGCTTCGATTCCGTCGCGATCAACCCTCAATTATTGCAGTCCGAATTGACCACAACTGATTTAACCCCATAATCAGGTTCAAAATTCGATTACCGCAAAAATATTTCCAATAAAATCAGCACGACGCTGGAGCACACATGACGACATCGACCATCGAAATCGACCAATTGGCCATCAACACCATCCGGACATTGTCCATGGACGCCGTTCAGGAAGCCAACAGCGGCCACCCCGGAACGCCGATGGCGCTGGCTCCGTTGACTTATTCTCTGTGGGCCAAATTTCTCAATTACGATCCGGCAAATCCGAACTGGATGGGCCGTGACCGTTTTGTCCTTTCTTGCGGCCATGCTTCGATGCTGCTGTACTCGGTTTTGCATTTGGCAGAAGTTTCCAAAGTTGACGCTGATGGCAACCCGATCGACGGTCCAGCGATTTCCCTGGAAGACATTCGCAATTTTCGCCAGCTGGTCAGCCCCTGTGCCGGTCACCCCGAGTTCGGCTACGCGGCCGGGATCGAGACCACAACTGGACCGCTTGGGCAGGGCCTTGGTAACAGTGTCGGAATGGCGATCGCAGGCAAATGGCTTGCGGCAACGTACGACAAACCTGGCTATGAGTTGTTCGGCTTCGATACGTACGCGGTTTGCAGCGACGGCGACGTCATGGAAGGCATCGGTTGCGAAGCCGCATCGCTGGCCGGTCACCTCAAGCTTTCGAATCTTTGCTGGGTTTACGACGACAATGAGATCACGATTGAAGGCCGCACCGATCTGGCGTTTAGCGAAGACGTTGCCGGACGTTTCGAAAGCCTCGGCTGGAGTGTGATCACGGTCGAAGACGCAAACGATTTGGGCGCTCTCGAAGCCGCCTACGCAAAGTTCAAATCGACAACGGACAAGCCGACGTTGATCATCGTCAAAAGCATCATCGGTTTCGGTGCTCCGAACAAACAGGACACGTCGAGTGCTCACGGTTCTCCGCTGGGCGACGAAGAGATCAAACTGACCAAAGAAAACTACGGCTGGGACTACGACAAGTTCACGGTTCCCGACGGCGTGCTGGAGCACTTCCGTTCGACCGTTGGCAAACGCGGCTCGGATTCTTACGCAGAGTGGACAGAGAAGTTTTCCGCTTACAAGTCCGAGTTTCCTGAACTTGCGACTCAGCTTGAGCAAATGCAGGCCAACGAGTTGCCGGAGGGCTGGGAGTCATCGCTTCCTGAATTCCCTGCCGATGCCAAAGGAATGGCTTCGCGTGCTTCGAGCGGCAAAGTTCTCAACTCCGTTTGCGGCAGCATTCCATGGATGATCGGCGGTTCTGCTGACCTCGCCGGTTCGAACAAATCCAACAATGATGCTCCGGGCGCGGGCGACTTTTTGGCCAGCGACTACAGCGGCAAGAACTTTCACTTCGGGATTCGCGAGCACGCGATGGCGGCGGCCAGCAACGGCATGTCGTTGTGCGGGCTTCGTCCGTACTGTGCCACGTTCTTCGTGTTCACCGATTACCTCCGCCCTTCCCTGCGACTCAGCAGCATCATGCACCAGCCTGTGCTGTACATCATGACGCACGATTCGATTGGACTGGGCGAAGATGGACCGACTCACCAGCCCGTCGAGCATTTGGCCGCTTGCCGCTCGATTCCAGGAGTCTTGGTAATGCGTCCCGCAGATGCGAATGAAGTTTCGGCTTGTTACCGAGCGGCGTTGTCGGACAAGAAACGTCCAAGCGTATTGGTTCTGTCGCGGCAGAATCTGCCAACCCTCGAAGCGGCAAGCACGACTGACGCGATCAAGGGAGCCTACGTTTTGCAGGACTGTGATGGAACTCCGGATGCGATCCTGATGGCAACCGGTAGCGAAGTTCAAATTTGCGTCGAAGCGGCCGAAAAACTAACGGCGGCGGGCAAGAAAGTTCGCGTTGTCAGCGTTCCATGTTGGGAGCTGTTCGACGAACAGTCGGCTGAGTATCGCGAGTCTGTGTTGCCGGCAGCGGTAACGAATCGTGTGGCTTGCGAAGCCGGCATCAAGATGGGCTGGGAAAAGTACCTTGGCGCTGAAGGAAGTTTCGTCGGCATGGATTCGTTTGGTGCTTCGGGGCCGTTCGAAGAGCTTTACGAAAAGTTCGGCATCACTCCAGACGCCGTCGCGAAAGCAGCGTCATAGCCGACAGCCGCCCTACTCCACGGGCGGATTGTCAATTTCAAACGAATAGCGTTCGACGTACTCGTCCAATTCGGACATCGAGTCTTCGAGCGCTTTTTTTGTGGCCACACCGCTGCGGATGGCTTTCTTCATCAGGTTTGGATCGGCCAGCCCGAATTGTTTCGCCATCTCCATCACTCGCGCAATTTGGGGATCCTGCTCGACAACTTCCATTTCGTCGGCGGTTTGATCGGCCAGCCGTTGGCTGTTAGAAAACTTCTTCAGCGGCAACCATCGATCGTCGCGACCTTTGTAGTACAGCGTCATTTCGACAGTCACGGTTTCGCCCTGAGTAAGCCTCGACACCGAAAAGCTGCGCCGGTTTTCGTCTTCCGCGGCTTTGATCATTGGATCAATCCATTTGATTTTGTCACGACTGCTGGGACGATCCCGAAATTCGGGCAGCCCGAGTTCTCGACCAAGCTGCTGGATGTTCGACGCTCCGCCCAAGCCACCGAATCCGCCTTCCATCATCGCCTGGATCGCCTGAGCCGGATTTGCGTTCGCGCCACGCCTGAAAAACATCTCACCCGTTCCCTGGTACTCAACGCGAGGCAACAGAGCAAACTCGACAAGAGCCTTCCGCACCTCCCACTTTTCGTCGGACTCGAACATCGGCGGCATGTCGTTCCCAAGCTTCAACACGTATGACTCGACGTCGACGTTCTGCTGCTCAAGCTTCCTTTTCAGCACCACCGCGTTCGTCGTTTCCACATCTTTCAGGTTTTCAGACCAACCGATTCCCGCTAGCCGATGACGATCCTCGTCCTGGAGGTAGATGCGTCCGAGTTGCTCGCGATCAAGCTTCAGAATCGTAAACGCGAACGATGAAACATCCGCAGGCTTATCGAGCCCCAACATTTTTATGTTGTCGTCGAGAAACTCATTGATCACTTCCGCATCGTCGCCTTCGTATTCCGCACGCCAGGTTTTAATTCGCTCCAGTAGTCGTTGCTGACCTTCGGCCGCGATTTCGTTTTCTGAATCCGCGTGCTGTTTGTAGAATTCTGGGTGAGCCGACTGCAGCCAGTCTCTCCGCACCACCATCAAGACCGACTGATCGGTTTGCGACATGACGATGCCGTGTATTCGACCGACACGATGCACCGCAACGACATCGACGGCAAGTCGCTTGGGATCGACGGCTTGGCTTTTCTGCTGAGCGAATCCTTGAGGCGGCAACAGGGCAAAGAAAAAGACCAGCAAAAGGCTGGCCTTAAAGGATGCTTTCGAAATTGATCGGACAGCGTTCATGCTGGCTTTCTATCAAAGAGCATTAAAAATGTAACTTTATCGCAGTGATCGTTTGGAACTGCGTCGGTTTGCGGGACCGTCACCAATGAGTCGTATACGACCGTGCCTTTGCTTATAAGACGTTCGTCAAATAGCCGCTGACGACCAATGACTAGTGATCGTGCGGAGCATGCGGTTTGATTTCACCTGAAAACTTCTCATCGCCTACGGTGTACTCAACAACTACCCCAAGGCTCATATTCTTCATCAGACGCGGATCGTCCAGCATGTAAACCAGTTTTTGGTCGTTCACATTTTTTTCGGGGTCAAGTTCGAGAACAAACGGAGTTTTGTCGTCGCCAGCTTTTGGCGTGATCGAAACGCCGTCGAACGCGACTGCATTTTGAAGTTCCGAATCAAGCAAAAGGACACGAATAATATCGTTGTCGCTGTAGTGAATCCACTCGCCCACCATGTCGCTGCCGTCAAGTTTGAACAGGTGACCGCCGTTTGGTCCGTGAGCAGGCAATTCGCCTTCGGCATGGTCGTGCCCATCATGATCATGTCCGTCGTGATCGTGACCGTCGTGATCGTGACCGTCGTGGTCGCCGTGATCGTGGCCATCATGATCGTGATCGGATGTCGACGCGACCTTCGTGTCTGTTTCACAGCCTGAGAAAGTAGTTGCGCCAAAACAACAAAGCGCTAACAGAGTAAGAACATATCCCAGTTTCATTTGGTTGACCTCAGAGGTTAAATTTAGACACGACGATCTGCTGCGTGATGAAGTCAATCCATTACGGCGTCGATCGCGTTAGGTTCGTTCCCCAATTATCAGAAAAATCTGACTTAGGGAAAGACGGCTCAATGCCTAATTCAGCAGCGGATCTGCAGGAAACTGGGAAATTCCTGTCAGGCTTCGAATCGAATCCGCTCCGTATTGCCGCACACTTCGCTCCCAAAGCTTTGTCGGATCAGAAAATACCAGACTTGGATCACCATCGACGACGAACCAAGATCCTTGATCAAGTTCGTGCTGCAGTTTCCCGGATTCCCAGTTGACGGCTCCAAGGACGATGCGAAAGGCCGAATTTTCTTCGGACAGCTCCAATTCGCTCAACCGCTCGATCGCATTTTGCTGAACGGACACAAACAGCCCGCCCTGAATTTCAACTTCTGCCAATTCCTGTTTGCTATGCAGTGCCAAAACAGGTCCCTGCACAGGTCCGCCAGAAACCAGTCGCTCGGCGGCGAATGTCGGTTGATCAGCAAGTTGCTGCCACGCCAACAACATGTCAGGCGTGGCCGGACGGTTTAAAACGACGCCAAAAATGCCCTCATCAGAGTCCTGCAAAACAAGCACAACTGTGCGGCCGTGGGCAAACCCCATTGGGACGCGGGGGGACGCTACCAACAGTTTACCTAACAAACTTTTGTCTGAATCGACGTGCGATGAATTTGTAGCCAAACGGTTTTTCGACATTTGCGTTCCGGGTCAAATTGGATGCGGGGCAGGTTTAGCCTCCGCTCAGTTCCTACAGAGCAAACCGTATACCGAAACGCAACTTCAACACGACTCTTTTCGAAAGCTGGGAAAACGGATTCATTTCACAGCGAAACAGTGAAATTTACAGTGTGCACCTGTCGCACAATGAGCCACGTGGTCTCACCTGTCAGTTTGACGGCGGCTCGATCAGACTCGGGATGCGCGAATGCAATCGCACGCATAAACGCTGGTGATTCGAAGACTGATCTATTCGAAAAGAGAACAAAATTGGCTCAGCTTTTTATAGTCCGCCATGCGATCGGGTTTCCCTCACATCGCCCCAAATCGCACGCCGCTAGGAGTCGTCAGCCGCGCCTTTCGCCAAACGGACCTCTTCCGCCGCGCTGGGGCGAAAGTAGACGGGCTCGATCGACATTAAATCATCGAAGTCCTGTTTCTCAAGCTTGACTCTCGCCAAGGCCGCAACGTCGACCGCATCGCAAGACGCGACGGTTCGATCGGGCAACTCAACGCCAGTGGCTGATGCAATTTGCTGACTGAATGAAAAAGCGCCCGATCCGGTCACATGGTCGCCGTGCTCCAGCATATCGATCAGAGCCTGCCGTTCGTACAAAGCCTGTGGGACTTCAACGCTGAGTCCACCGTCCTCCGCGACAGAAAACTTTGCAGCGAAAACCTGCTTGCGTTGGGCATCTGAAACGGCCCAAATCTTCGTACCGATATTAAGCTCCCGTTCCCGCCGCAGTCTGTCGGCCGAGACTTCCAGCGAATTGACGACAATCACCGGCAGTTTCCACGCATAGCACAGCATTTTCGTGGCCACGACTCCGACACGCAAACCGGTGAAAGCGCCCGGGCCTTTGGTTACCGCGATGGCGGCAAGACAAGTGGAATCGACGTTGGCATTTTGCAAGGCGTCCTGAATCAGGGACACGAAACCTGTTGATTTCCCGATCTGGCTGCGTTTATCGGACTGGCTGATCCACTGCTGAGAATCGATTTGTGAAATCACTTCCGGGCCGGAGGTGATGCAAACGGACGCATTTTTCTCCGATGTTGCCAGTGAAAGCAGTAGGGAGGGTTTTGAGTTTGATTCGGCCATCGCGGCGAAACCTGACTTCATTTGGACTTGGGGACGTGTTGATCGAGGGTGTAATTCGGGGGCGTTTATGTTAACCTGTCGGTTTGGTTACGAAACTCCTCGACGACCTTTTCTCCTTCTCGCTACGCTACGTCCCACCAGGCTTTTATGAAACGGGCTATCATCAGTGACATTCACGGGAACCTTGAAGCGCTCACGCAAGTGCTCCAAAAAATCCGTGACCTAGGAATTTCGGACATCGTTTGCCTTGGCGACATTATTGGCTACGGTCCCAATCCGATTGAGTGCCTGGACCTTGTGATCGACAACTGCAGTCTGACGATTCTGGGCAACCATGATCAAGCAGCGATCTTCGATCCGGAGAGTTTCAATCCCGTCGCCATCAAAGCCATTTTCTGGACTCGGGAACAGCTTGAATCGGATCGCTCTTCTGCAGGAGACCGTCGCTGGGATTTCCTTGGTGAGTTGCCGCGGCGTCATGACGAAGGAAAGTATCTGTTCGTTCATGGATCACCGCGAGATCCGACGAACGAATACGTTTTTCCAGAACACGTTTACGAGAAAGAACTGTTGGCTCATCTGATGAGCCGATTTGAGCAGTATTGTTTCCAAGGGCACACTCATATCCCTGGTATATTCCTGGACAGCGGAAAATTCATCCGTCCTCATGAAACCGATTACTTCTTCCGCCTGGGCGAAGAAAAGTGCATGATCAACGTTGGAAGCGTGGGTCAACCTCGTGACGACGATGCCAGAGCCTGTTTTGTGGTTCTCGATAGCGAAGAAAACACGATCGAATATCATCGTGTCGAGTACGACAACGGCAAGACTCGTGATAAGATCCTTGGTATTCCGGACCTCGACGACATGTTGGGCAATCGCCTTTTGGGCGGGCGTTGATCAAGTCGACCAATAGAACCTCACTTTGAAGCCGCGCTGTGACAAGACGAGCCATTATTAGCGACATCCATGGCAACCTTGAAGCGCTCACAGCAGTGCTTGAGGACATTGAACGTGAAAACGTCGATGAAATTTTCTGTCTGGGCGATGTGATCGGTTACGGCCCGAACCCTCGTGAGTGCATCGACCATTGTCGTGAGTTTGCGTTGACGTTGTTGGGCAACCACGACAACGGAGCTCTTTTCGATCCCGATGGTTTCAGTTCTGGTGCCGAGAAAGCGATCTTCTGGACACGCCAACAGTTGGAAGATCCTTCCATCGACGGCGCGGCGGAACGCTGGGACTTTCTGGCCAAGCTCCCGCGGACTCACCGAGTCGAACCTTTCATGTTCGTTCACGGTTCTCCTCGCAGCCCGTTGAACGAGTACGTGTTTCCGGAAGACGTCTACAACACGCGAAAGATTGAGCGGATCTTTGGGTTCATTCATCAGTATTGCTTCCAGGGTCATACGCATGTGCCTGGCGTGTTTACCGAGAACTGTCGTTTTTACGCGCCGCAGGAAATCGGAAACAAGTTTTCGCTGAACGAACAAAAAGTCATGGTCAACGTTGGCAGCGTTGGACAGCCTCGCGATGGTGATCCACGTAGTAGCTATGTTATCGTGGACGACATGGAACTGGAATTCCGTCGTATCGAATACGATCCCGAAGTCACCCGTGCGAAGATTCACTCGGAACCAGGCCTCGACGATTTCCTCGGCGATCGATTGATCGAAGGACGATAGAGTAAGCGGACTTCTGCCCACGGGCGAGCTTCAAAAAAGCCAACGGACTTTCGACAACAACCAACGGACGTTCGACAACAGCCAACAGCGTTACCGGGTGATACTGTTCCGCATCGCGACGTGCGGGCCGCTTTCCAACTTCACTCCACGACTTGCCATTTTCCGCTGTTGCAATCAAGTCGAGCCCAGAACGGGTGCAGCCGATCGCCGCGAGTTCGAGCGTCTTCCAGCATGATCCGTGTTGAAGGCGTAACGCCTTCGCGAAACTCTTTCCCGCGTCCGGAAATGCGAACGTTCTTCTCAAAGTTCACGTACTCGTTCGACAACCACAGCGTCATCCCGCGTCCAGCCTTCGAAGGCTTCAATATGAAATGATTGACGTCCGACTCTGGCTTCAACTCGCCTTGAATATCCAACGCATTCAGCGCCCCGTCGGTCCAGGTTTTCGGCCACATGACGTTCCGCAGTGGAAAACCATGCAGTTCAAGGAACCAATAATAGTTGTCCCAGGGACGCAGTGAGTTGACCGAAAATTCGAAACCGGCAGGATCCGGTAGTCGACGTTGTTGGTACTGCATCCAGGCAAACATCGATTCGACATCATCAGGAAACGATTCGTTCGCCAATCGACCAATGTACTCAACAAGCAGCAAATTCACGTATCGCCCCGACAGCAGCCACTTGTTCCAGGTCGTCAAATTCGCACTCTGCGCCAAGCGATCGCCTTCGCCAACAACCGCGTAGATTGACAGAGGAATGTCTCGATTGGTCGCATGTACCTTGGCAAACTTTTCGATCACACCGCCGATGGTAATCAGCCCGGCAAAATGCTCCGGATGAGCCAGTCCGACGTCGTACACCAGATTCCCGCCTTTGCCACGGCCGTGCAAAAAGACTCGATCGGTGTTTACTTGGAACCTTTGAAAACAGGCTCGCATCGCGCCCAACACCGTTGCATGCTCACGCGCGGAATATCCCGGAGTCGTCTGGCCAGGGTTCGCCCACTGAACCGCCGCGACGATCACTCCGTTTCGCGACGCGCGGCCGACACGACCGACGTTCTTTATGTAGGCCGTATTGAAGCTGTCGAGCTGTTTTTCAACCGGCACTCCGACGTCCGGCAACGTCAACAACAACGGGTAACGCTTGTAAGGGCTGTATTCGACCGGCAAATGGACCAACACTCGAAAGTTCTGTTCGCTCGGATGGGCGCGAGTTCCCGGCACCGAAACTGAAAACTCGATCGGAGCTTCACCCGTGTAACCAGCCGTCGCGGTTTCGTGCATCGGAGGTTTCATCTGAGCCAACATGCTGGCCAGGAATTCCGCGTTGTTGCCAGACTCCAGCGATTTTAGCTCCTCCAGCAGTTCACGATGTCGGTTCGGATCGCCGCTCAGAAGATACTCCTTCACCAACTCACGCATGCGAAACATCGATTGAGCCAACGCAAAGTTCGGCGTCGCGCTGTTGCTGCCCAACAACCAACCGCTGATCGCAAGGGCAACTTTCTCCTGATCTTTTTGCGTCACGTCGGCAGCTTGAACCAGATAACTGTCAAGTCGCGTGACATTTGACGACACCAGTTCTGACTCCAGTTCCGCCAAAAACTTTCCCAACATCGCTTCCTGATCCGCCGTGATCGCAGCCGGTGGATTCTGCTGGAAACGCTTCACCAATTCGACAACCTTTGTCCGGACTTCGACGACTTTGGCGTCCGCCTGATCCAAACCGGTCAGCAAATCCTGAAGTTCGAGCAACTGGTTCGGGGCCACGCCGTCTTTGTTCATATTCTCCCCACCCAACTCACGTGCGAGATGGGTTTGGCCATTGTCAATCCGCTGTCTGATCTCGCGAATGATCTGCCTGGCCTGATCCTGTCGCACACGTTGGCGATTCGTTTCAACCTGCTCCTTGCGCTCAGGAAAGCGACGTTCGATCAGATCCAGTTCTTCAAGTGCTTCGCCGAAACGTTGAGCCTGCAGGAAGAAATCGAAAATATTGAAGTACTCGACCGGGCTATCGCTGCGAGAAATCTGATTTCGCAACAGCTTTCGCAGCACATCAACAGGAACCGCTCCGGTGCCAATGCTCATCCTGTACGACGTCTTTGGGCCATCCGTTTTCAATGAGCTCAATTCGACGTAGCTGGGCGTGATCTTGGTGATGCCCTGGACAACATTTTTGGGGCCGTGCTTGGTGGCCACATTGATCACCCGATGTCCGTACTGGTTAAAGCGATCTTCCCAATTCAGAATTCCGACCGCCGGTTTCTTGTCGATCCCGTCCTGCCAAATCGGAAACTGGATCTCGCTAAAGCGCAATGGAACTGGATCTTCGTTAACCAGGTAGTTCTTGCCGACATAGACGCGTCGCAAGCCGTTGTCGATGACGTAGCAACTGGCCCCGGAATCTGGCGGGACTTTCATGGTGCTGAAGCCGTTGACGGCGTCGATCCGACCTTCAATCCGCTGGCTGGATTTTAACGTGACGGCTACGGGAATCCCGTTTTGTGCCGCTGAGATGACTTGAATGCATCCGATGCACAGAATCACAACGACGGTTCGAATCAGCGCGTACAAAGATTTACTTTTCATTGCCATCTCACCGGTTTCCTCATTTTGCCCCGTACTTCATTATATTGTATCGGAACGAATGAGGAGCAAAGCCATCGAAAACGAATCCAGCAATCCATCGGTTCGCGAAAGCCACATCTGGGTTTCACGACGTTTGATCTATGGCCAAGCCGCGTTGCTGGGCGTTTCTGCCGCAACGTTTTTTATGCTCGGCATGATGGTCGGAAGCTTGACGGCGCCTGCAGGTTCGGGATCGACCGGCAATTCGACTGGTGCTGCCTTTGTTGAGGACTGCAGAATCTCCGGCGTCGCGATGTGGCGCAGCAGCGGACGTGAGCTTGCCGACGTGGGCGCAGTGGTGGTTTTACTTCCGCGTGGTGCTCAGCCAGAAAAACGGCAAGCCCCGGGACTGATTATGCCCGACACTTTCGTTGCGTTGGACAATCCGACGATCGAAGCTATCCACAATTCCGGCGGCGCCGTCGTTCGAACCGATGGCGACGGGAAGTTCAATGTCTTGGTCGACCGGGATCGCGAGTACCGCTTGTTGCTGGTTTCGAAGAACCGCCGCACGACGGGTCGTCAGCTAACCGAACAGCAGAGCAAATTGCTGGAGTCCTGGTTTGCTCCGGCCGAGAAGCTGATTCGGGACAACGATTTCCAGTGGCACAATGTCGACGCTTCGAGCGACTCAATCGATGTTGGCATGCTGTCGTTCGATTAGCCAGCAGCCTTTTTGCTTGTCAACCCAAATCGCCGACACTAATATGCCAACTGTCCTTTTCCGTATTTTACGACATGCTGTCGTACATAATCACGTTAGGCGACTCAATCTAATCCTATGGTTGAACTTTGGCGCAGCCTTCGTGTTGGTGACCGTGTGCGCATTGCACATATACCGCAGGACTTCGCGGGTGCTCCGGACACATACCGCCTCCACGACGAGACGCGCGAGCTGTATGAACATCTGGTAGCAGAGGCCACAATACTAACCGTGACCGAGATTGACGACTGGGACGCGCCGTGGATCGACTACACTTGGGTTCGGAACGGCATAGAAGAATTCCACTCGCTGGGCCTGAACCACGATGGATTGGAACGCGTACCGTGATGTGAACTAACTCGATCACATGTCGCGACTTCCATGAATGACGCGCGACACTTCGATCCCGCCCTCAATTGGACGGAAGAACACGACGTATTGCCCAACGCTGAACGAACTGCAGCCCGGGATTCCGAACCCTTTTCGTTCTTCACCCACGCCTGATTGCGTTGCGATCGTTTCACAGGTTTCTCGCAGTTTCAACAACCACTCTCGAGCTGCTGTCGGCTTGTCGCGCGCGATGTAGCCAACGATTGACTCAAGGTCGTCGTCTGCTTCTGGCGCGTAGACAACTTCCGCCACTACAACTCTCCGCGTTCGATCTCAGCAATCCGTTTTTCAGCTCGCGAATATACTTGTTCGGATGGGACGCCCTTGCCAGCATCAAGGCTAGCAAAGCCCTTCGCAACTTCCTCTCGAAGAGTCTCTCGAGCTTCAAGCATTCGCAAACCTTCGGTCACCACCTCCTGCTCATTCAAATATCGACGACCGTTAACCATCTTTTGTACGAATGGCTCCATGCTGTTTGGAATATCTGTACTCATTGTTTGCTCCACGATTTCCGAGATTCACCGGTCGCCCAACATGGTTTCTACGCAAGGGACTTCGGCACACCTTCCATTATAGGCGACGCGGGCAGCCCTTGGTAGAATCATTCTTAGCTAGGCATCGCTCGCTTCGTTTAGGGCGGTGTCGTAGAAACCTTCCGTTATGCGACCGCAGATTGATCGAGAATCCATACGACTCTTCTACACTCTGCAAGCCCCGTGATAGTGGCTTACGTACATTGCGTCCGCACGCAATCGCCTCTGTCCTCGTAGCTTCCCTTTGGCTCATCATGATTGCCGCACTTTTGTGGTGCCGCGTTGTGACCGTTGCAGATGGCGATGTTTCACTTGGATACACTTCTCAACCAGATGCAACAGATCCGTATGGTCCAGATGTTTCGACACACATATTTTACATAAGTACGGTCGGTGCCTTGACTCTTATGGGCGTTGCTGTTGCGCTGTCACTCGCAGTCGTAAATGGAGTCATCGTTTACTGGCGACGCATGGCGTTCGCCTAACATGGTTTTTACGTCAATCCTGCCTCACGGCGGAGCAGACCGCGGCTTGGGCAAGGTGGTCGGTTACCTTTCGTCCAAAGCCAGTTTCAACACGTGGCTTGAAGTGCCGGCCCAAGTGAAAAGTGTCAGACCAGGATTCGTCTCCTTTCGCAAGGCAACTCAATCATTTGTCTGCTGCGATTCAACGCGTCCAATTAGCCAGTCGCCAATAGCGTCGGCTGTTGCAAGCGAAAGGCTTGTAAAAACGCGTGTTATGAGAGGTACGCCCACGTATCAGTTGGCGGCGCTATAGCTGGTGCCAAACATCGTCGGGTGTTGCCATCGGGGCGTCAACAATCCCCAGCCGATTCAGATACTGGATCACGATCGGCAGGGCGCGGTTGGGCATCGAGAAGCCTTCGTCCCAAACCGTTGCCGAAAACCACATCTCTGTTTCATGAGCATCCAGTCCGTAACGTTTCGAAATTCGCGGCACGGCGTCTTCGTACGAAACCAACTCGTCACAATGGTGATTGAGAACTTTCAACATTGAGCGGACTTCATCGGCGTGTTCTTCGAGCACGCTTTCGCGAACGCAGATCACAAACGCTGGCCAAATCGTTTTGCGAATTCCGACCAAACGGAACTCGCCATTCTCCACGAACGGATCCGTGGTCACTTTTTCCCAAAAGAAAACCTCCGCGTCCCCTGCAGCAAGGGCCTTTCTGGCGCCGTCGAGACCGCCAACGATTTCAAACTGTGGTGTCCCGGAGTCCCAGCCTCTTTCGGCAGCGTCAACGATCGACATCAGATGAGAACCGGATCCTTCGCGGCTGATCGCGTACTTGCGTCCTTTGATTTGTTCGACGGATTCAATGTCCGAATCTGCTGGAACATGGATGCCCCAAACCAGCGGCGATTCAACAAACGTCTTTACAATTCGCGACGGGTTGCCTTTAAGGATGTCCGCCACGGCTCCCTGCGTTAGCACGACTGCGACGTCGGTCTCACCACGGCGGAGAGACTTCATCATCGCGCCGGTTCCGCCCGGAAAATCCGTCCACTGAACGTCCAGCCCTGCGTCTGCAAAATCTCCGGACTCAATCGCCAGATGCCACGGGTAATTGAAGTGCTCGGGGACACCGGCAACGTTAAACTTCAACATAAAATCACTCTATCTCTACGCTTCAATTGGTAGTTTAGCCGAATCGCCCATCGCGTACTTTCCTGGCACGCGAAAACAGCTCGAACAAGCCATCGGAATCTCCGGCTTCAATCAGCTGTTCAAGAGACTCCAGACGGTCGCGATACAAAGACGTCATCTCCAGAATCGCATCCCGATTGTACTCGCAGATGTCCCGCCACATGGTCGGATCGCTGGACGCGACGCGGGACGAATCACGAAATCCCCCGGCAGCGAATTCGAAAATTTCGCTGACATAAGTCGTGTTTGCAACCGTTTCCACCAACGCATACGCCAAAACGTGAGGCAAATGGCTGGTCGCGGCCAGCACCTGATCGTGTTGGCCGACGTTGAGCAGTTGCACATTCGCTCCGCAAGTTTCCCACATCTCTGTGACCGCAGCGACGGCCGTCGGGTCGGTCGTTTCGATCGGAGTCAGGATGACTTTGTGATCGACGTACAACTTTGCGTCCGCATGGTCGACTCCGCTTTTTTCTTTTCCCGCAATCGGGTGACCGGGAACGAAGCGATCTGGCAGACGTCCGAAAGCGCGTTCGGCTGCGTCAACAACGGACTGCTTGCAGCTTCCGCCATCGGTAATGATTGTCTGCTCGCTGACGCAACCTTGAATCGATTTCAAGACGGCCTCGATGGCTCCGACGGGCGTCGCGAGGAAGATCAAATCTGCGTCCTTGGCGGCTTCGCATG
Source organism: Mariniblastus fucicola (assembly GCF_008087665.1). Classification (GTDB taxonomy): domain Bacteria; phylum Planctomycetota; class Planctomycetia; order Pirellulales; family Pirellulaceae; genus Mariniblastus; species Mariniblastus fucicola. Next base: position 2,811,267 of record NZ_CP042912.1, on the reverse strand, counting down.
GATCGAGCGTCCACGAGTCGATCGCGCCGAGATCCTGAGCACGTTTTAGATGAGATTCGTTGCGGCTACAGCCGACGATCTGGCGGCAGAACGATTTTTCTTTCAACGCCAGAGCCAGCGAACCGCCGATCAAGCCAACGCCAAAGATGCAGATTTTTTCCATGGTCCAATTTTATCGCGGAATTCGAATTTGCTCTACGGGCAGGGTCAAATTCAGCAGACAGGGGACGGCGGACCGGGCATGTGCTCGGCTGTTGCACTACGCCGACGTTGAGAAAGCTGACATAGCAACAAAAAAAGTGAGTGCTGCCCGTTTCAAGGCAACACTCACTTCCGGAAGGTTCCTGCCACCTGCATGCGCCGAATCCATTCGGCGTTTGAGTCTGCAATTGGCGGAAAGTGTTTTTACTGGGAGTCACATCATGCGGACCCGGAATTAATCCAGCCCGCAGGCGATCGGCTTTAGGCGACTGCTTTGAGCGACATGACTGGAACAGGCTCGCGGATCAGATCGATGAACTCTTCGAAGATACGAAGATCCAACGCTGAAGCGGCTTCGTTTTCAGGATGGAACTGGGTTCCGATGGCGATCCAATCCTGCATTTCGCTTTCGATGGCTTCGACGACACCATCCGGGCAGCGAGCCGTTACTGCGAATCCACTGGCGACTTCATCGACCGCCATGTGGTGACGGCTGCTGACGCGAATTTCTCCGTCGCCGTAGACACGCCCCATTACTGAATCCTGCGTTACATCAAGGCCATGGCGATGATTCGGATCTTGAGGGTCTTTGTGCGGTATGGCGGAAGAAAGATCGTCCGGAATGTGCAAGAACAGGTTGCCGCCCATGGTGACGTTCAGCAACTGCATCCCGACGCCGATTCCCAAAATTGGAGTCCGGCTGTCAGCGACCATCGACATCAACATACGATCGAATTTTTCGCGACGCGTGTCCATTTGACGAACGGAAGGGTGCAACATGAAACCATCACGACGTGGATCAAGGTCAGCTCCGCCAACCATGACGAATCCGTCGACTGTTTCAAGAACCTGAGCAACGTCGTCCTCGTTTGTCGTTGGAGGCAAAATCAACGGAATGCCGCCCGCACGGGCGATGCTGTCGTAGTAACCTGCCGTGACGACAGAGAAAGATGGCTGATTGCCCTTGGCTTGGCGAAAGTCAGCGTTGAGTCCGATGATTGGTTTACGTTGCATGGCATGTATCTCCTTAAGGCGCCCGTTTTGAGCATTCGCCACGAGTCGTTTCGTGACTGGGTTATGCGTAGGAGATCACTGAAAAACGCAGAGGCTCAAATGTTCCGAATCCATCCTGACCGGAGTGCAATTTGAGCGAGCAAGCTGATGTGGTAAATCTGTTACCAATCCGACGTGCTCGTCCTAAGCGGTTGTCGGCGACCTCCCTGAATTTGTTTTGTCGTAAGTCTTGTACAACGGGTGTGATTCTGAGGTCGCGCAGAAGTGTGTCAACGAATTCACGCCATCTTCCACGAATCAACAACGCAAGCACTCGATATTGTGCTAGCAGCCTGCGAGTGCTATCGTTTTTCGTCTTGCCATGAATCACCATACGCGGAATGGAGCCGCCCCTACACGGCGATAGCATCTCAAAATCGACGCGTTTCTTCGGGTTTCAGCCATTTTCGAATACGGTTTCATACCTGTGGCGATTCCCACAATTTTGTTTGCCCCACCAAAAGACAAGCTTTTTTAATATGCAGCCGGAATTCATTAGTGGCGAACATGGCCAAAGACTGACTGAAATCGTCGGGAAAGATCAAATCGAAGGTGTTTTGAAGAGTTTTGCGAATCCCAAAACCACCTCGTTTCGCATCAACACGATTCGCGGCTCTGTTTCCGAAACGATCAGTGCCGTAGAAAATCTGGGAGTAACGCCATCGCCGGTCGCGTGGTGCGAGGAAGCCTTTTTGATCCCGCCAGAACAACGTTCGCGATTGACGCATAGCGAACTTGCGGACGATGGATCGATCTATGTTCAAGGTCTGTCCAGCATCTTTGCCTCTACGGTGCTGCGGCCCGAACCGGAGCAGTGGAATCTGGATTTGGCGTCGGCGCCTGGCGGCAAGGCGTCTCACATGGCGGCGTTGATGGACAATCGCGGCAAGCTGTCGGTCGTGGAACCGATCAAGCCGCGGATGTACCGTTTGGCCGACAATTTGAAACGGCTTGGCGTGACGATTTCGCGAACGTATCTGATGGACGGTCGCAAGGTCGGTCGCAAAGTCCCGGATCGATTTGACTGCGTGATGCTGGACGCGCCGTGCAGCAGCGATTCACGAATCCGAGCCGACAATCCGGACTCATGGAAGTTCTGGAGCGAGAGGAAAGTTCGCGAGCAAGCCCGAAAGCAGAAAGGGCTGATCGTATCGGCGTTTCAATCGCTTAAACCGGGAGGCACGTTGCTGTATTGCACATGCAGCTTTTCCCCAGAAGAAAACGAAGCCGTCGTGTCTCATTTGATGGACGCGACTGATGGCGACGCGACGCCGCTGCCGATCGAAATGCCGTTTGACAATTGGCAGCCTGGCATAAACTCGTTTCGCGAGCTTGAGTTTGATGACGCGGTTTCCTATTCGCGTCGAGTCCTGCCAAACGAACACTTTGACGCTTTCTTTCTGGCCAGGTTCACAAAGCAACGGCCAAACCGGTCGAGCTAAAACAAACCAAAAGTGATGCGAAGAACACACGGTGCCATGCTCGTGCTGCCGTCCCACGATTGACGGAGCTTCACGACACATCGGGCGGTAGTGATCGCGACGATGCGAAAGATCGCTTCCTGAACTTCAACCAGTCTGGCAAGAGAAAAACGCTGCGCTGACGCGGAGCGACATCGGCCACCGCTTGCCAGATTCGTTTGTCACTCGCCCGGCTCAAACCAAAGAAACCTGTCCCGAATGGCCAACGGCTGCGAAACAACAAGCCGATGTCATCTTTGCTGTACTCAATGTGATCTTCAAACGAAGTGTGGATGATAATTTCTTTCGTGCGAAATCCTTTCTACTGAACACGGATTCTGACCTCACGCACGATGATGAAATCAGGGTACTGTTCGTACTCCTCTTTGCTCATCCACTTTGGGCGGCCAGGTCTTTCGAGTCGAATTGCATGGTCGTCATTGCCATAGCGAATTCCAGTTCTGAAATTCGCTTTTCGCTTTTGGTGCATCCGCAGCACATAGTGAGCCCCTCGCATTTCCATGCGAGTCATTTCAAACCCGCCCGCGAACGCGCGATCAGCAAGGAAAACGTTGCCTTTTTGAATCAGCGTATCGATCAGTCGAAACAGGCTCACCTCATGCGAAAACTTTCCTGCGTACTTGCCCAATGCGACTTCCAGAACGGCTCCAGGGGAAAGTGCAAATAACTCCAGCATCCGCATGATCGGAAAGCCGCAGCCTGGCGTTTGAGACCCAGGCTGAGGATACTCTTTCTGGTTCTCGGGCGTATCGGCCATGATGACGGTGGCTCCGTCAGTAACAATCACCTTGTGGTTTTTTCCATCGCCAATGTTCGGGAGTCTGCGATTCGATTGCTGCACCGCTTTGAGTCACGAGTCGTTGCATCGACGCTTCATCCAGTTTGTCACGAGCGATGCAGCAAGCTCCCGTCGCTGCCGAGCACGGACGTAGTCCTTTGACGGCACGCCACGCAACGAGTTTCGTGACTGCCGATACGCAGCCGTGGTTAATGCTCATCACTTGCGAAAGGAACACCTAGAGAGTGACAGCAGTCGTGTCGATTTGTGCTGCGTCGAGGATCGCCTTTGCATCTCCAAAGACACTCTCTATAGTTGTCTCAGAGAGCAGCGATACGAAAAACAGGCTGTCGTTGTTACGAGCTTCTGCCACGCGATGGCGGAGCGTATCGAAGGGACGAAACATGGGGCCTCCTTGCCCGAGGGATTGAAACGTCGAAATTCCAACCTCTCATTCGCAGGTGAGGCCCCTGTGCGTCAAGATGACATAACTAACCGATGCAACGGAACTTGCAAGCTTTAAGTGCCATTCGCTCTAGGCACTGCTTGGTAAACATGAGCGGCAAGCCGCTCATGTTTGGCCGCGTTGACGACATGAAAATCAATATGTCAAACAGTACCTAATAGCGGCGCTCTCTATCCGGAAGACGCGTTGGATGCGTCGTGCCTGATAGCGACTGGAGCGGTACTACAAACTACTGATACCCTTTCGCCTGGATCTCAAACAGATGAGCGTAGTGGCCATTCATCTGCATCAACTCCTCATGCGAGCCGCTTTCGATCATCCTGCCCTTGGCCAGCACGACGATCTGATCCGCCATGCGGACGGTGCTGAAACGATGAGAAATCAAAATCGCCATCTGCTTCTGAGTCACCTCGCGGAAGTGATCGAAAATGCGGGCCTCGGCTTCGGCGTCCATCGCGGATGTCGGTTCGTCGAGAACCAAAATGTCGGCCTGCTTCCGCATGAAGGCTCGTGACAGAGCGATCTTCTGCCACTGACCGCCCGATAGTTCGCGGCCGTCCTTGAACCAACGGCCAAGCTGCGTGTCGTAGCCCAGCTCCATCTCGTCGATAAACGGATCGGCCATGCCCTTTTCCGCGGCGGCGACCTGCTGGTCACGAGCCTCAAAATTTGCCACGTCGCCAACGCCAATGTTCTCGCCGACTTTCAGTTGATAGCGAACGAAGTCCTGAAAGATCACGCCGATTCGATCGCGGAGTGCTTCCAGTTGCCACTCGTTCAAATCCAATCCGTCCAGCAAAATCCTACCCGAAGTCGGTACGTACAATCGCGTCAGCAGCTTGATCAAAGTCGTCTTGCCGGATCCGTTTTCTCCCACCAGGGCCAGCTTCTGACCGGGCTGAAGATGGAGGCTGATTCCATCGAGCGCCAACGTACCCTTGGCCTTGCCCGAGTCCGGGTACCGGAAGGAGACGTTTTCAAAACGCACTCCGTCGCCAGGCTTCGGCCCCGAAGTCGCGGTGCCATCCTGAGTCTCGATCGGCTCTTCCAAAAACTCATACAGGTTGGAAAGATACAGATTGTCTTCATACATTTTGCCAATCGACGTCAACATCGACGCGATTGCCGATTGGCCCTGTTTGAAGATCAACAGGTACATCGTCATGCTGCCCAACGTGATCGCGCCAATCGCCGCCCGCCAACCGATCCATGCGTAGGCTCCATAGAACGCGATCGAACTAAGCACGCCCAGCAGGAATCCCCACATCCCGCGCTTCAGCGTGAGGGCTCTGTCCTCGGCATAGATGTTCTCAAAGATCTCGCGATAGCGTTGCAAGAACAGATCGCCAGCACCGTAAAGTTTGACTTCCTTGACGTAGTCTTCGCGGGCCAACAACCACTCCAGATAGTTCCGTTTCCGTGTCTCGGGGACTTGCCAACGAAACAGCCGAAACGCCTGGCCGGAGAAATAAGTCTCGACGAAAAACGCTGGCAAGGCCGCGATGATCAGGACAAGGACGGCCACCCAGGAAAACGTAATCAGCAGCCAACCATACGTTGCCAGCGTGATACTGTTCTGCACCAGCCCGAAGGTCTTCGTCACGAGGCTGAGCGGTCGAGAAGATGCCTCACGACGGGCTCGGGTGAGCTTGTCGTAGAACTCGGAGTCTTCGAAATGAGACAGCTCCAGCGTTTGAGCTTTCTCCAGGATCATGATGTTGACGCGTTGCCCAAGCAGAGCACGCAGCAGCGAGTTGGCGATCATCAGCCCGCGTTGCGCCGCCGCCATCAGGATCACAATCACGGCTTCCAGGCCAATCCATTGCAGCACGGCCCAACGATCGGCGGGCAAGTCGGTCTCAACGGCCAGGACGACGGCGTCAACGATCAGCTTGCCAACGTAAGCGATGGCTCCGGGTATCACGCCGGCGAAAATTGTCAGGACAAGAATCAGCAGCGTCAGTCGTTTGTCCGTGGTCCAAACGAGGTGAATGGCTTCTTTGCTGTAGCGAAAGACGCCGAAGAATCGGGACAGCGCGGAGGAGTTGTCTTTCTTGACTGGCGGAAGTGGACGCATCGAGTGAAAATCTGGATGTTGGACGGGTGTAGTGCCCTTCGATTATCTGACAGGATCATCTGGATGAACAGGACGCTGAAAATACAAGCCCGAAGCGCGAGCGAGTGAGTCCAGCACGTGAACTCACTCACTCATTCGCTCGCGCTTCGGGCTTGCATGGATTAGTGCGATGTTGCACGAGTTCGCAATTGGATCCGCTACAATAAGCGGGCCGCAGATCAACAATTGACCATCTTTAGCCTTGGAACGAACCGACATGTCAACGAACAAGGATGACAACTCATTGTCGCTGGGCAAGCCGACACCAGGCGTGCCGACCTTTGCCTGTTTGATCTACCTTTCACAAGACGATTCAGGGAAATCGATCGCTCGTGTCGCCAACCTTGGCGGCCTTCAAGCAAGCGCTGCTTCGCCCCGCGACGCCATGATGCGAGTCTGCCGTGAGTTCAAAGAGATCGTTCGCGGCGCCCACGCTGCGGGGGAAGAGATCGACTGGATCGATCCGCCGATGGAGCCAAAGCCTGGCGAACAGGTGCGGTCCATTCCGGTTCATTTGTAAACGGGCGGGATCGAATGGCGACTGCAGCGTTGCTTCGCCACAGCTCACACAAAGATCCATTTGCGTTTATTCGCGTCATTCGCGGGCAATGACTTCGATGTCATTCGTGAGAATTCGAGCGATTCGTGGACAAGTTAAAATGCGAGGCATGGAGTGCTGCGCCGCGTCAGCGATGAGTTCACAGGCTGGAAGCCTATGCCACCTTTTCCGATCAAAACTTTCGAGTCACCGAAATTCGCTTGCGATCGACATCGACTTCCAAAACTTTAACTTTCACAACGTCGCCAACGGAAACCACATCGTTCGGGTCGGATACGAACTCGTTCGACAACTGAGAGACGTGAATCAGGCCATCCTGATGAACGCCAAGATCTACAAAGGCTCCAAAATGAGTCACGTTGGTGATGACTCCTTCCAGAATCTGATTGGGTTTCAGGTCCTTGATGTCGTTCACGGCGTCGTTGAACTTCACGAACTTGAACGCGCTCCGAGGATCGCGTCCGGGCTTGGCGAGTTCCGAAATGATATCCTCGACGGTCGGAAGGCCAACTTCATCGCTGACGAATTCCGGAGCTTTCAACTTTTGCACAAGCGTAGGACTGCCGACCAGCTTTGCCAAATCGGACTTCAGTGCTTTCGCCATCCGCTTCGCCACCGGATAACTTTCGGGGTGCACGGCCGAGTTATCCAGCGGCTGTTCGCCGTCACGGATTCGCAGAAAGCCAGCCGCCTGAAGGAAAGCTTTCTTGCCCAGCTTGGGAACTTTCAGCAGCTGTTTCCGATCTTCAAACCGTCCGTTGGAATTTCGGTGCTCGACAATGTTATCCGCCAACTTGGGGCCGATCCCGGCGACATGCGAAAGCAGCGCCGCGCTGGCCATGTTCAGATCGACTCCGACGCTGTTGACGCAGGATTCGACAACGCGATCCAGGCACTTTCGTAACTTCGTTTGATTCACATCGTGCTGGTACTGGCCAACGCCGATCGATTTCGGATCCGATTTCACCAGCTCTGCCAGCGGATCCTGCAGTCGCCTCGCGATGCTGATCGCACCGCGAACGGTGATGTCGAGATCGGGGAACTCTTTGACGGCAAGGTCACTGGCTGAGTAGATCGACGCACCCGATTCGCTGACCATGACCTTCGCGATGTCGCCGAATTTGTGTTTCTTCAGAACTTCACCCACGAAAGCATCGGTCTCGCGAGACGCCGTGCCGTTTCCGATCGCGATCAATTCGACCTTGTGTTTCTTGATCAGATCAACCAGCTTTCCTTCGGCGCCCGCGACGTCATTTTTCGGAGCCGTCGGATAGATCGTCGTGTTGGTCAGGAACTGCCCCGTTTCATCGACGACCGCGACTTTGCAACCCGTGCGAAAGCCCGGATCAATTCCCATTGTGACTTTGGGGCCCGCCGGCGGTGCCATCAACAGGTCGTTCAGGTTCTTGCCGAACACTGCAATGGCTTCCTCGCCAGCGGTTTCTTTCAACTGCCCCAAAATCGTCGACTCGGTCGCGGGAAGCAGCAATCGTTTGTAACAATCCGTTGCACAGTCGTTCAGGTCGGAAAAAAACTCGAACTGCCGGTTGGTGACCAGACGCCGTTGCAGCGTTCGAATTTCCCGTTCATCATCGATCGCAATGCCAACGCGGAGGATGCCTTCGTCGGACCCGCGCAACATGGCGAGGACTCTGTGGCCGGGAACTCGAGCCAGCGATTCCTGGCGATCGAAATATTGCTCAAACTTGGCAGCACCTTCCGCGGACTTCTTTCCGCGTTTGACTTTTGAGCTGATCTTCCCGAACTTGAAAGCCTGATCGTACAACCACTGCCGCGTTTCGGCATCGTCGGCCCACTGTTCGGCGACGATATCAAGTGCTCCACTCAGAACCGCGTCGGTGTCCGGAAGTTCCTTTTTTGAATCAACGTATCGTTTCAAGACAACCGTTCGCGGCTGTCCAATCCGCTCCTGGAGCAGCATCAGATCGGCCAGCGGTTGCAAACCTTGCTCGCGAGCGATCGCTGCCTTGGTGCGGCGACGTGGCTTAAACGGTAAGTAAACTGCTTCGAGTGAACGCAAATCCTGACAGGTTTCGACTTGTTGCTTCAGCTCATCGGTGAGCACGCCCTGTTCGTTCAGGCTTTTCAGGATTGCGGCCATTCGTGCTGCCAACGCGTTGTATTTATCGACCGCGTCTTCGATGGCTCGCAACTGGATTTCGTCGAGCGTGCCGGTGGCTTCTTTGCGGTACCTTGCGATGAAGGGAATCGTGTTGCCGTCTTCGAGCAGGCGGATGGTAGATTCGACCTGGCCGACGCGAACGCCCAACTGTTCGGCAATTCGTTTTGAGATTTCTGGTTTCATGGCAAGTTCTAAGTGAGTGGTCGATTCGCCGGTTTGGCTTCGCGATCGGCCAGTTTATCAGCCCTCTGGCTTCCGTCACGGCGGGGTCACGACGAAAGTTTTGGTTTGGGTTAGACTGTGCCGCATGAACAGACGCCTTACGAAAATTAGCAAGTACCTGAGCTTCATCTTGCGACACCATCCCGAATCGATCGGTTTGAAACTCGATGCCGAAAGATGGGCGAGTGTCGCTGAACTGATCGAGAAAGCGAACGCCAGCGGCAAATCGATCACGCTGGAGCAAGTCCAACAGGTTGTGGCCAAAAACGAACACAGGATTTTTTCCTTCAGCGATGATCAGGCAAGGATTCGCTGCACTTAGACACCGTCGTTCAGGCCAGCTTCCGGGCCGTTGGCCGTTGGAAAAATTGGGGCGAATCGAACTTTAACTATGACACTTCAGTCGATCGACATCCCCGAAGACATCAAACAGCTTGCACATGACGATGCTGCGACGAATCTAATCGCCTTGGGGCACGAACGCATCGAAGCCTTCATGCAGGACAACGATTCGGTCACGGAGAACTTCGTCCGCTGTGACTTTCACTTGCTGGATCAGGCGTTGACGTGGATTGAGCAGAATCATCTGCTGACCGGTCGGCGATTTTGCGAGCTGGGTAGTGGGTTCGGCGTGGCGGCGATGTTGGCGTCGCTGCACGGATTGGAGTCCGTCGGGATCGAAGTCGAGTCCTATCTGGTCGATCAAGCCAGCGATCTTGCGGACGAACTGGATCTGCCGACCGCGTTTTATTGTGGCAGTTTCGTGCCTCGCGGTGTGTTGGACATCGAGCAACTCGGTTCGGAAGTCGAACACGTGGAGACTCACGAGGACGATGTCTATGAAGAAATCGGTTTGGCGATGGACGACTTCGATTTGTTCTTCGCGTTTCCGTGGCCGGGGGAAGAACATTTTTTCGAGGCAGTGTTTGAAGCGGGCGCGGCAGTGAACTCGCTGTTATTGACTTTCCGCGGGCGAGACGGGATGGGGTTGTTGCGGAAAGTTTAGCTCCCGTTCCAAAATTGATTCCGTGAGTTTGCAGTACCGCCGTTCGTAGTGCCGCCTTGAGGCGGAAGTTGCATGTCTGCCGGCTAAAGCCAGCGCTACGAACACGTGCTTTGTAGCTGCCTCTGGTCGCTGGCACGGATGTTGGGTTTCCATTCGGTCCAAACGTGGCGTAAAGAAAGCGGGTTGAATCACTCGCTTGCGCTTCGGGCTTGTATTTGGGTCGATTCGCACGAAGTATCAAGCTACTCCAACTTGGGCAAACGAAGTTCAGCAGTGACCGGGAAGTGGTCGGAAGGAAACTTGCCGTCGAAAGCAGTTCGGTCGATCGATGCGTTAAGGATCTCGATCTTTCGCGACGCTGCGATCCAGTCGATGCGAGCCCCTGAGTCAGTGCCCTTGAAAGCGTTGAATGTCCCAACGTTGTCTTTCGCATCCGGGTTCATCGCCGCGAATGTGTCAACGACCGGGGAAGGTGTCGCCGGGCTTGCGGTGGCGTCTTCGGCAAACAGTGCCGTGTACGGACCCGAATTGACTCCGGCGTTGAAGTCTCCGGTGATGATGACGTTCGAACCGCTCGGCAGCGACTCCACGAACCTGCGGATCAGTTTCGCACTTTCGGCTCGGGCATTCGCACCGCGATGGTCAAAATGCGTGTTGATCAAATAGAAAGCATGCTGATTGGTGCGATCCCAAAGCTTCAACCAGGTCGCCATTCTTGGCAGGGACGAGTCCCAGCTTTTGGAGCCTGGTTGGTCCGGGTTTTCGCTCAACCAAAAATGCCCTTCGATCAGTTTGTCGAATCGCGAAGTGCGAAAAAAGATTCCGCAATGCTCGCCTTTTCCATCCTTCTGCCGCGAGCGTCCGGCGTAAGTGAACTCCGTCAGTTTGTCGCCGATGTGCGCCGCCTGGAACTCCAAAGTTTCCTGCGTGCCGACAACGTCAGGTTGATAGTTTTCGATCGTGGTAACGACATGGTCTTTGCGATTGTCCCAGCTGTTGTCGCCGTCGTTGGCCAGCCCGTATCTGAGGTTGAAACTCAACACGCGAAGCGGTTCCTGTGCCGTGGCAGTGCCAATAAGCACGATGGATGAGAACACGAAGGCCAGCAAGATTACGACACGCCCGTGTACCTGTTTGCAGGAAGCGATTGAAGTCATTGAATCGGCGCTCTTTATGATTGAAATGGGAAATCAATAGTCAGAATTATAAACGTTTTGCCTGGGGATTTCGCGGCAGGCGATCGATTGACGCAATAAAGATCGTCTTCAGCCGAGCCGGTTGGCATCGGTTCACGTTGGCTGCAAAACGGTTAAACTGAAGTTTTTCCAAAAGTCCACATCGGTTTGCGCGATGACTGACCAAGAACCTTCCAATCCTGACCAGCCTCCAATCCTTCCGACGAAAACTTCAAAGGCTTACTTTCCGTGGGTAGTCGTCTTCGTAGTCGGAGCATTGTTGATCGCGTTGAACTTCTTCGACGATTTGCTGGCCGAAGCCGTGAATCTTGATCCTGGAGTCAGGAACCTGGCGATGTTTCTTCTGCCGTTGGTCGCACTGACGCTCGTCGGCTGGTGGTACCTGATTCGCCGTGCGCGAAGTCTAAATTGGAAAAGCCTGTTAGCTGTTTTTGCTGTTCTGGCACCGGTTGTTTTCTTCGTGCTGTATCAACCTGTTTTCGGTGGCAACGCGAACCTCGAAAGATTTGAGCCGCGGTTTTGGAGCGACGGAAAAGAGATCGCAATCAAACCCGCTGAAACGAAAACGTCGCGTCTGGCGACAACCACCGAGTATGACTTTCCTCAGTTCCTTGGCCCGGATCGCGATGGCACGATACGGAATGTGAAACTTGCCTCCTGGAAAGAATCGCCGCCTGAGCTGATCTGGAAACAGCCGGTTGGCGACGCGTGGTCAGGATTCGCGGTTGTCAACGGTTACGCGATTACGCAAGAGCAACGTGACGACCAGGAATGCGTCGTCTGCTACGAAGTCGAAACCGGCAACACGGTTTGGAACTATTCAGTCACGCGTCGCCACGAAGATTTTTCCAGCTTCGGTCGCGTCGGTCCGCGAGCTACACCGACGATTCATGACGGGAAAGTTTACGCCGTAAGCGGAACGGGCGTGCTCGATTGCCTCAACGGAGAAGATGGCTCGTTGATCTGGTCCTTCGATGTTCCCAAAAAGATGGGCATTGAACAGGTGTCGAATTCGAACAGCCGCGGCCTTGAATTCACCCAGGAAAACTCAACGCTGACTTGGGGCCGTTCGCAATCGCCGCTGATCATCGACGATCTCTTGATTCTTCCCGGTGGCGGAATTGCGCAGCCTGATGCGAATGCGGAAGAACCGGACTTGCGAGTTGAAGCTCCCGGGGCGACGCTGATTGCGATCAATCGGGAGACCGGCGAAGAAGTCTGGCGAGGTGGAGACCGTTCGATCGCGTACGGTTCTCCAATTCTGGCAACCGTTGCTGGCGTGTCGCAGATTTTGCTGATTGCGGAGGATCATTGTGTTTCACACGATCCGAAAACCGGCAAAGAACTATGGGCGTGGTCCTGGCCCGGTGGAAGCAACGGCGCTGCGAACTGTTCGCAGGTCACCGTCATCGACGACAACACAGTGATGATCTCCAAGGGGTACTCCACGGGTGCCCAAGTGATTTCGCTTGAGAACGAAGACGGAAAGTTGATTCCGATTCCGGAAGCCCGTGACCCTCGGGCGCTGAAAACGAAGTTCTCCAATCCCGCCATTCACGACGGGTACGCTTACGCGATATCAGATCGTTTCCTGGAGTGTGCGGATGCGAAAACATTAAAGAAGCAGTGGCGTCATCGCGGGTTTGGAACCGGGCAGTTGCTACTGGTTGGCGACAAACTGCTCGTCCATGCCGAAACCGGAAAACTCTCGCTGGTTACGGCGACCCCGGAATCCTACGAGGAGTTGGGCTCGGTCGAGACCGTTGACGGAACGTGCTGGAACACGATCGCGCTGTTCAAAGATCTCGTGCTGGTTCGATCGGAGAAAGAAGCAGCCTGTTTCCGTCTTCCGCTCGACAGCCAAACCGGGCCATTGACTCAGTGAATGCCCCTGACTTTCTCTCGACAGTCAACTTGATGCTCGGGGTCCGCGCTCTGTCCTTCCCAGATCCCAGTCCGCGGACCTGATGAAAACTGTGGCAGTATTGGAGGCTCGCCGAACAAGTTCACTTCAGGCAACCGTTCGATCGAACGAGCTAAACGCAACCGGAGGTTCAGCCCTCGCAAGGGGCTTCACCAAGGCAATCATGGGGTCCGCCCCACGGTTGAGATGCGGCTTACCCTCCGATCGGGGTCCAGATCGTTGGGTGAATCGCATCAAAGCGAAATTGGACACGGTTTTTGCCGGGTTTGGCGTTGGTGTTGGGTTGGAAGTCGCCCGGAGTGCACCTCGCTGCAACCCGCACTTTCGATCCATCCGCGGTTTAGGCGATGTAATATGCCGTGTTTGATGCTTAGTAATCGGCGTAGGATGCTTAGTAATCCGCATACGATGCTTAGTAGTCGGCATAGGATGCTTAGTAAACCGCGTAGGATGCTTAGTAATCCACGTAGGATGCTTAGTAATCCGCGTACGATGCTTAGTAATCCGCGTACGATGCTTAGTAATCCGCGTACGATGCTTAGTAATCCACGTAGGATGCTTAGTAATCCACGTAGGATGCTTAGTAATCCGCGTTTGCAGCTCCAAACATTGCGTTTGAAACCTGGAAAACCGCAATGGTTGCTTCAGCCATCGTCGCGGCAAGTGCCCCCAAAGCCCGGAGGATCACCGGTTTAACGAGTCGTCTGTCGCAAGTGCCGGTGCGGACGTTGCAGTCCAGACGTGCGATCATCATGCCGGAACCGGCGATCATGCATTCTCGAAATTCAGTAAAAATCCGGCTCTACGTAATTATTGCAATGTTGCGTATTGCGCTACGATCAACTCAATTTTTTCTGGGGGTACGGTAGGGTATGCGTCTTGAGCCCATTCAATGAATCTTTTCTGCTGTTTTTTTGTAACAACAGACGTCCCCAATAGTTCCCTGGACAAATCTTTCTCTAGCAGCGGAACGCTCAAGTCTTGTATGTGCTGGCCAACAAGCAAAGAGTCGATTTTTCTACTGGCAATCTCGACATCCCGGCGGATAAACTCAATTGCCTCTTTGTTCTCAAGGATATGGCGTTGATTTTCATAGATGCCTGAGGTGGAGTCCTCAGCGTTTGAAGCTGCATCTGAAGTCTCGCTGAATATTTGACAAGTCGCTTCCTCCAAGTTTTCGCGAATACTTTGAACATCATTAAAAACGGAATCGAATTGCTGAGACAGATTTGCAGTCAGTTGTTGCAATTGTTCGTGAACATGATCGGTAGCCTCACGGAAACGGGTAACGAAGGTCTCGGTCTCATTCGCAAGAAGTATTTGGAGTACTTCATTTGGGAGCAATGCCCGGTTGTGTCCATCGCCACGAATTTTGTATGTGCCGCCTGAGGTGCAATATGGTTTTGAATTGCCCGATGGTATTTCAATCCGAATAAAAGGTTTACGAGAACCATTTTCCTCAATCACCTCTAGGTCAACTGGTGGAGAGCACGAATTGGCTCGGTTTGTAATTTCAAGGCGGATATTGTCGTTTAGTTGACAACCGGCAATTTCCGTTTCCTGCCTCCCATCAGAACCGGTGTATTCAGCGACACCAAGAAGGATCGCGCCTCCGTCAGAAGCGTTCGCGAATGCGACGAGATCGTCCTGGTCAAGCTTGGAATTTTTCTTGAAGTCCACATCCAAGCCTTCCTCGCGATTGAGCAACATGCGTGCACGCTTCGTGATGGTTTTGTATCGAGTTGGCATATTTGACCAGTAGGTGTAGCGTCAATCTCTGAGCGGCGGCAAGTGATTTTCGTTTCAAAACGTCAGGGGGTTCACCGCTCTGGTGTTTCAAATTGCTATACCGCACTTTGCTACGTGTAGTCAGCGACGGCATCCCAGTAGTCGTTTTCATGAACGATCACGATTGGCAACCCTTTCTTTCGAAATGAAACGGCTTGCTCGACCTTGCGACCGTAACAAGCATATGCCCAACACGGGTTGCCATCCGCGCCGACAATCAAATAGTTCACGGATTGTGTTAGCCCGCGCGAAAACATTCCGCCAAAATTTGCTACCTGCTGTGCCAATTCGTCGCGCGTCATTCGTGTTGAGGTGCCAGTGAAACAGAACTTCTGTTTCAGAAATTGAATTTCAGGGCAGACCGCGCAGACGCCACCAAGCAGCAAGTCTTCTGATTTGGCGGGCAGTTTCACTGCTTTGTGTCCCGGTCTATCAGTGAATTCACGAAAAAAGGCCAGCAGAGCTTTATGTTCACCTTCGTCGATAACGCCGTCCTCAAGTACAGCGATTATCAAAGCCTCAAGCTCGTCATACGGCCAGCAAGTTTTTAGATGTTCGTGCTCATAGAGCCATTCGTTCAGGTTTTCAAGTTCATCAACTGTGATTTTCCCGTCGGCGGCGATGCCACCAAGAATTCCCTGTAGTCTCTGCATGTCAGAAGAGACTTGGGAGAAGAATGAGTTTTCAGTTGAGAATTTGTTGCAAAGCCAAAGAATGTCTGCCTTCTCATCATCGTCAAGGATTCCGTCAGCGAGAATTTCGTTGAGCCGGCCAATGACCTCATTGAACGGGTGTCGGTTTGCATGCTCGCGATGGCTTGCAATCCATCCCGTAAGAGCAGCGAGTTCTTTATCATTGATCTTGGAATCAATGGCGATCCCTGTCACCAACCCTTCAAGGGTGTGCATCGAGCGGTCAATCCGTTGAGGACCAGTGTATCTCAGGTATGCAGCGTTGTCTTCGTTCAGCATTCACAAGCCTCGGGTTGTTCAAGCGGTGCGACTGGGTGTTCACCTGCGACAAACGGCGAGTGGTCTCGATATAGATGCCGCATGATCATCAGTCTATCCGGCGGTGATAACACCAACAAGAAGCGATTTCAACCCAACAACGTTTTGTCATGCGGCATGTTGTGAGTCTTGAAACCTCTTTCATAAACACGCTGTTGCAACGACAAGTGATGGAGGGAAATGAATCTCCTTCCGTCGCTTGGCCTGCTTCACCGTCTCGATATTCGTGTTTAGATCTTCTTCCTGTAGCCCTTCAGGTTCGATGCCGACTCAATGCGATTCTGACACCGCTGTTGCGAACGAAAACTCGGGCCAACAGGCTCAGACTGAATTGGAGCAAACGACATCTGCCGTTGATACTGCCGCCGCGCAATTGAGCCATTGAGAGCCATGGAAAACCGGGCGCGTCGAACAAATATCTATTCCGAAATAGCCCGGCCCGCGGCTGCGGTTCAACGAATTGCTATCCTGTCTATTTCTTGGATAGATATTTCGACAGATAAAAGCCACCAATGGCAAGAACCAATATGGCGATTCCTGCAATTTGGCCATATAGGTAGCCTTGGGCTAGTGGAACGGCGTCAAAGAACGAGAAGAGTTGCATGTTTGTAACTCGCTACAGGGGCTAAGTTTCGGGGATGTCCCATTGATTGTTGAAACTGTCGGTGGTCGCGCTAAAAAGGGTATCGTAGCTGTTCTGTTTGAGTGACTCAAACGGCCGGACCTTGTTTTTCTACAGCAGCTCGCGACTGGATAAAAACGAGGTCCGGTAAAGGATTTTGGTTAACCTATTTCGATTTCAATATGACCATCAACAATTCCAAGCCGCCACGGCGTGATAAGCCCAGTCCGGCGGACTCCGGTTTCATTTTTTGGCTAGAGTTGTACAGTCGTCTCATTTGAATTCGTCGAGCGCTTCCCAGACGGCCTCTGTCGCCGTTTAAGCCCTTCAGCGGGAATAATGCGGACAGATTCGGCTTCGATTTCCTCGACTTTGGGTAGTGATTCTGCTAACGTCAGGAAACAGCCTGTTTGCCGTTGGCGTTATTCATGCCCCGCATATTCTTGAAGTAATCGATCTCATGCCAGTTACATTACAACCAAAATGGTTCTTGCTTTTCATCATGTTGATCTCATTCCCGGCAGTCGCCACTGCGCAGGATGGATATTGGCCTGAAGGGAAAACATTTTGCGTCACGCTTACCTACGATGATGGACTGCCAAGTCATCTTGAGCACGCATTGCCACAATTAAAGGCCGCAGCGTTCAAGGGGACATTCTTCTGGCTGGGCGAAGAAGTTCATCGTTGGTCACAAGACGACTTGGACCAGGTCCGTGAGGCGGGGCACGAGTTGGCTGGGCATACGATCTTTCATCCTTGCCCCCGCAAATTTGATTGGGTGAAGGCCGGAAACGCTTCGGAAGACTACAACGACGAACGGATGGCGAAAGAACTTGATAAAAACCTGGCGAACCAGATCAACAACGGTGTCGAGCAGGGAACCGCCACGTTCGCATATCCATGCGGCTGCACATATATCGACGAAGACAAACATAGTTATGTCCCGTTGGTCAAAGAGCGATTCTTTGCCGCGCGAAGCACCAGGAATGGAATCGAAGTTCCTGGCAATGGAAACATTGACTTGTTTGATGTGAAGACAATCGCAGGCGATCAGCACGACTTGGCGTTCCAGCTTGCGCAAGTTGACGCCGCAAAAGAGGCCAACGGTTGGCTTGTTTTCATGTTTCATGGTGTTGGCGGCGACCATCTTGCAATTAGCGCTGACGATCATCGGGAAATACTTCGAGCGTTGCAGGAAGATGATTCCGTCTGGGTGGCTACATTTCAAGAGGCCGCCGCATGGGTGAAATCGAAACAGGAAAATGCAAACGCAAAACAGGACAACGCAGAACCCGGAACGCCGGACTCTGCGACTAAAGTGAAATAGAGTCTCCAGCTTGCGAGTTGGGTATCAACTGCCGTGCTTTGGCGCCGCTAACGCCATTCTCGATGCTGTGCCATCTTCAGCGATCGTAATTTGCCCCCTTTCATGCCGTTGAGATAGTCCAGCCAACTCAGTCCGCATCATACTCAAGTGAACACGCCCACGGTCGCCCAGCAGCCAGCGAGCAAGATCTACATAGTCGAAGGCGAGCGAGATAAGCATGACTGCCAAGGCGACGATGATCCATTTGCCGAGCCATGTTTCACGCACTCGCCAAGTCGTTCTGATTTTCAGAAGGTAGACGTCGGCAGGAGTCCAGAAAACGATGTGGGCGAGCCCGAGGATGCGGCTGTATCCGAAGTTGTGGTAGAGCAGCAGCATTGAAGGCAGAACGAAAACCGTGAGCAGGGCGACGGGAATTAAGTTGCGGCGAAACAGGAACAGGATCATCGACAACAAGGTGACCGGGCCCAGAATATTCCCCCATATTTGAAGCCACTGCGGTTGAGCGGCAACATCAGCGGCGAATTGTTCAAATAGCTGTTGCATCAGGAGATAGACTCACATTCAATAGCCTGGCCACAGGGATTGGTTCCGGCTTGAAGCCGGGTTCAGCCGCAAAATGTTCGCGGCCACCGAGCCCGAACCAGCGAACGTTCATCTTCAAACACGCGCAAGTCGGGCTTCGCAAGCATCGTGTTGTTATCCTGCGGAGTTGGCACTTTTGGCCGGCGATGCGAATTCCAAATATATCACCAACGTTGCAATGAGAACGGCGTCGACCTGAATTTTCGGAAGCCACCGTGACGTGTCGCTCCTGTTGGCAACGCTTTACCGCAGCTTCCGCCTATTGCTTTGAACGTAGGACTCGTGGAGTTGCAGCATTGAATGCGTCGGGCAGGTGATTTGCTGTACTCACTTAACCTAGCGCCATTCGCGATACTGTGCCATCTTCAGCGAACGCGATTCGTCGCCTTCCATTCCGCCGAGATAGTCCAACAGCTTTGGGGTTGGGTCGGAAATCGTGATGGTGCGCGAATCCTGCGGATTGCTTTTGGAGCGAACTGTGATGATGACTTCCTGGTCAGAACTACGAACAGGCGATTGGAACGAAACGTTCTGAACAGGCGAGCTTGCAGCAGCGACGCGAGGAGCAGTTCGAGGGGCAGTTCGAGGGGCCAGCGATCGTGGTGTTTCCCGCTGGCGACGAATCGGAACCAGATTCCGCGAGTCAGCAGCGTTTGCCGCGGCATTGGACGCAATCATGCGGCGATCTCGAAGTGGGCTGGCCGGAGTCGATTGAAACAGATGTTCAAGATTCGTCTTGGTGATCTGCCAATGAACGGTTTCCAACGCCGAGTAAATGCCCTCGTCGACTTCAACCGCTGCCGCGTTGCAAACTCCGATGAGCTGGCCCTGGGCGTTGAACAATCCGCCACCGCTGCGGCCATTGACCGGGCGGCCGTAGATGTCGTACTTCATCGAGCCATCGTAGCGGGCAAGATTCTTGATCGCAGTGTTGCGGATCGTTGGGTCGTCGCCGTGGTCGCAGCCAACCGAAAAGACCCGATCGCCACGATCAACTTTCAGATCGGCGATTGCGACTTCGACCGCGTTGAGCGAATGGTTGCCGTTTTGAATCGCGACCAAAGCAATGTCGTTCGCTTTCGCATCGTAGTCCAGCAACTTGCCCGGAACTTTGACAGTGGCTCCGTTGGCAAAACCGAACTCGGCCGTGATCTCACCACTGCCACCGGATTCGCGAAACACGTGACCGCAAGTCATCACAAGGCTCTCGCCCTGGTGCGTATGGATCACAGTTCCCGTTGCGTAAGACGTGCCCGTTTCGTCTTTGACCTGCAGCCGAACGGTCGCGTTGAGTGCTCTGGCTTCGAACCTGTTTTGCGGTCGGTCCGTCCCCTTGTGCATCGTCGGGGTTGAAAACGCCGCACCGGATTTGGCGACTGATTTGTTGGAAGCGAGGGAGACTTTCGTTTGCACCGGTCGAGTTCTGGGCGAATCGTCCGAAGCCGTACGGGTGGATTGTTTCAGCGTTCCAGCCGGGCGAGTTGGCGTGTAGCCAATCGTACGAAACCAGCCTCTCAATTCTTCGGCTCGCATCGGCCGCGGTTGCCATGCGAGGACTTCGTTGCTGCGAACGAGAGCCAGCGTTGGGGTGTGGGTGACCCGAAACGCGTCCGCCCAATCAGGTCTTTCGCCGACGTCGACGGTGGTCACGGGGTATCCTTCGGTCCCCAGCTGTTTGATGACGTGCTTGACCTGAATGCAGGGAGCACAGCCTTTGCTGGTGAAGAAGTACAGCATTGGTTTTTCGTCTGCGGCGGCGGTGAGTGTGCTGCAGAACGAGACCAAAACGAGCAATAACAAGGCAGGTGTGTACTGCCAGACGGTACGGGGGTTCCCGATAGTTGTCATCCGTTCCCTCCATGGACTGGATGTGATGTTTTAGTTTGCTGGCGGTAAAACGTTCACGCGTTTTGTAAAAGTTGCATCCTTGCAACCCTGCAAATGGCCGTCGAATCCGACAACGAGCCGTTTGCCTTCCACCATGACAACTTTATTGCACCTTCTGTGCCGAAGTCGCTAAAGAATTAGAATGTGTTTGCCGACGGTCGCAAACCTCGATCGTGAAATCAAACCCGCTAGCATCTCAAAGGCTCGTCCATGTTTTTAAAATTGTCCGTTTGTTTCCTGGTCCTGTTCGCTGCTGTCGCGATACCGCAACAGAAAGATGTTTTTCGGGCGGGCAGCGTGATTCCCGAGTTTGGCAAAATTGCTTCCGTTGATTCGGATGTGAAGCTGAGTGCTGATACGGAGTTGAAGATCTGTTTCGACGTTGCGGAAAAGTCTGGGGCAAAGATCAATCGGACTTTCGACAGCGCGGCTCGGTTCATCAACGTCAATGTTGACGGCGGCGCGGATCCGAAGAAAGTCTCGGTTGCGATCGTGGTCCATGGAACTGCGGCGATTGACGTATCGAAGAACGAGTTCTACGGCAATGAAAACGATGGGATCGAGAATCCTAACGCGGCCATCATCGCGGCGTTGCAGAAGAATCGCACGACGATTTATCTGTGCGGGCAGACCGCAGCGTGGCGCGGGATCGGGAAGGAAGATCTGCTGCCCGGCGTGAAGTTGGCTCCTTCGGCGATGACGGCCCACGCGTTGTTGCAGCACGACGGATATGCGCTGTGTCCGTTTTAGCGTTGGGGTGGTTGATTGTTTAACGGCAAGCCGCAGGCGACGGTGACTGGATGGTTGGAGACGCAGTCGCCTACGGCTTGCCGTTAAACGACGGAGGGGGATGGGAAGGGATGCGGCTAGTGGCGCGGCGTTTGAGACGATTGGTTGGTGTGAGAACGCAGTCGCCTGCGGCTTGCCGTTAAACGACGGACGGAGATGGGAAGTGGCGCGGGCGCCTAGCGCTTGCTGCACTTCGCGTAGTTCGGGTTGTCGGCCTGATCGGTCAGCTCATACAGGAACCGACTGGGAATCGTCTCGCGGGCCTTGCCCCATTTCTTGCGAGTCAGGCTCATCGACATCGTCAGCCGCTCTTCCGCTCGCGTTACGCCGACATAGCACAAGCGTCGCTCTTCCGGCACACCCGCTTCGTCGTCTTCCAGCGAACGTTGGTGCGGAAGGATGCCTTCCTCCAAACCGACGATGTAGACCTCGGGGAACTCCAGACCCTTCGCCGCGTGCATCGTCATCAAAGCGATCGCATTCTTTTTAAGCTGCTTTTCCTTGTCGCTGTTCGCATCCTGGTCGCCAAGCAGCAAGCGATCAAGGAAGTTCGTCATCGTCGGCTTCTTCCGGCTCTGTTCGTAATCCGCAAGCGCGTTCACCACCTGCTCCACAACGCTCCAGCGGCTCTCGCGGTCGTCGGGTTCCGAATAAATCCGGTCAATCTCAGACTTGTAGTCGATCTTGTCGATCAGCATCCGAGCCTGATCCACCAGCGAATGGTTCCCCGCAACACTGCGGACTTCATTCACCGCCGCCGCAAGTTGATCCAGCCCCTGCTTGACCCGCGCTGTCACCTTCGGACGCTCTGCATATCCGCAAACCATATCCCACATCGGGACTTTCTCGCGAACCGTCCGGTCCAGCAGATTCTCGATCGACTTCTTGCCGATCCCGCGCGGCGGCGTATTGATGATTCGCAAAATGGAAACTTCGTCCGGTTCGTCCAGCAAACGCAAATACGCCAGCACGTCTTTGACTTCCTTGCGATCAAAGAACGACATGCCGCCGACGAGAATGTAAGGCAGTTTGGCTTCACGCAGCGCCGTCTCAAACGGCCGCGGCTGTTCATTGGTGCGAAACAGAATCGCAAAATCTCGCGGCTCGCGTCCGTGTAAATTCAACCGATTGCTGATCGAGCGAACGACTTCTTCGGCTTCCTGCGTTTCGTCTTCCCACTGATTGATGATCGGAAGTTCGCCGCCAGGTCGAGCCGCAACAAGGACCTTGTCGTGGCGCGTCGAGTTAAATCGGATCAGCGTATTGGCGTACTTGATAATCGCTTCGGTCGAGCGATAGTTTTCCTCCAGACGAACGACCTTCGCGTCCGGCCAGTCTTTCGCGAACGCCAAAATGTGCTCGACCTCTGCTCCCCGCCACGCGTAGATCGACTGATCATCGTCGCCCACAACGCACAGGTTGCGGTGTTCGCCGGCGAGAGCTTTCACGATCCGATACTGGCTGGTGTTCGTATCCTGATACTCGTCGACCAGCAGATGATCGAATCGGTCGGCTTCTTCCTGTCGCACATCCGGATGTTCGCGAAACAGCTGCTCCGTCAGCAGCAGCAGATCGTCGAAATCGACGGCTCCGCGAAGTTTCAGCTGTTTCTGATAACGCTCAAACCCGACCGCCGCCAGGTGTTGAGCGTCCGATTCGCTCTGCATCATCGCCTGTTTCGCATTGAGCGACTTGCACTTCCAATTGCTGATGTGGAACAGCAGTTGATTTGGCTTGAGCGCCTTATCGGGAACGCGGATCTCTCGCAGGATCTGCCGAGCCAGGCTCTCTTGATCGCCGCGATTATAGATAGCGAACTTCAGCGGATAGCCCAGTTTTTCGATGCGGCGACGCAGGATTCGAACGCAGAGCGAGTGAAACGTCGAAATCGTCGGCTCGTTTTCTGACTGCTCTGCCTTCTTCTTGTACTTGTTTTTGGTGCCAATGCTGCCCCCGATCAAACCGGTGAGCCGTTCCTTCATCTCGTTGGCGGCCTTGTTTGTGAACGTCACACCGAGGATTTTGTGTCGCGGCACCCCGTGCTTGATCAGTTTAGCGATGCGGAACGTAATGACGCGTGTTTTTCCAGTCCCGGCACCGGCGAGCACCAGCAACGGGCCGGACAGCGTGTCGACGGCTTCCTGTTGTGCTGCGTTGAGACCGCTCATCGATACTGAAATCTGGGTAGGTTGGAGGTACAGGACAATCGGCGCGCAGTCTATCGAATTGGGGCTGAAATGTGAGGGGGCAAACTTCCGATTGGCTGGAAAGGGGCCTGTGTTCGCTATTGACCGTTTCTCCGGGGAAACTCTATACTTTTGGATCGATCCGGGCGGAGGATGTGCGCTGTTAGCTGTGGATCGAGATACACAATAAAACAAAACAACGGATGCCCACGACGGGTCATTTATCATGTCGAAAACCAAGCCCAATTCAAAAAAGAAAACTGGCTCTCAAAAAGTGAAGCCAAGCGACGTGAACGAGATTCCCGTTGATGGCGAAGCGGAAGAGGAGCTTTCGGCAGGCGAAAAGTTTCTGATGGCGTCCAAGCCATACTGGGCTCATATTCTGCTTGGCGTTCTGTGTGTCATCTTCGCCAGCGTTTTGTACACGTCGTACACAAGCATGTCGACCGAGAGCGCGTCGCAGCCATGGCGTGATTTGAATAATGCGATGACGCAGGCGGGCCTGACCAGTGACGTTTCCAGCTTGAAAGAGATGGCGACAAACAACGAAGGTACCGCGGCGGGCCATTGGGCGTTGCTGATGGCGGGCGACAGCGAAGTCAACCGCGGCATCGACATGTTGGGACGTGACCGAGCTGGCGGATTCAAGCTGATCAAACGCGGTGTTGAGTCGCTGCAGACAGTTGTGGATGCTCCTGCGTCTGAAAAGTCACCGATGGTTCAACGCCGTTCGCTGTTTCGATTGGCCAACGGTAAAGAAGCACTTGGCGAATTTGAAGCAGCCAAAGGGCTCTATCAGACTTTGCTCGACGCGGCTCCCGATTCGCCGTTTGCAGACGTGAGCCTGCGTGGCATCGAGCGTTGTTCGAATACAGAGCTGGCCGCGGTCTACGACAAGTTTCGCAATTGGGAAGAGTCGACTGGGGTAGCTCCAGGGCCGCTGGTTCCAGATAAGCCAACGTTTAACATGGACGAGATCAAGCTGCCTGAAGGCCAGTCCGATACCGTTAGCGGTGGCGATTTTGGCGGCGAGGCGAAGAAGGAAGAAGCAGAATCTGAGGATCCGGCGTCGGAAGGCGATGCGGAAGATAAGTCTACGGATGAACCGGCGGCTGAGATGCCGAGTGAAACTGAGCCAGCGAAGGAAACTGAGCCAGCCAAAGAAACTGAGCCAGCCAAAGATACTGAGCCAGCCAAGGAAACTGAAAAGCCTGCTGAGACTCCGGCTGAATCGGAAACGCCAACTGAATCTGAGACGCCAGCCGAGCCAGGATCTGAGCCTCCGGTGAAAACGGAAACTCCTGCCGAAACGCCGACGGAAACGGAAACGCCAGCGGCTGAACCAAAGGCTGATCCGCCGGCCGAAACGGAAGTTCCAACAACCGAGCCAGACGTTCCGACGGAAACTCCTGCCACGGAAGTACCTGAAACGCCAGCCGAAGGCGAACCACCGGTTGAGCCTTCAACTGGCGACGACGGTTAGTTGAACATTTGAACGTGCGAGAAAGCTTTGCGAAACGACTGAAAAGAACGACGGTTCTGTCGGTCCGCAAAGCCTTCTTCCGTTTGCTGCTTTGCGATCCGGCACTCGGTTTTGTCGACCGCGCCGAGCCTTCGATGCCACTGGGCCGCCGCGGAGAGCGGGCCGCTGAGCGGTTTTTGCTAAAACAGGGCTACTGGATTGTCGAACGTAGCTTTGGTGAAAAAGTCGGGGAAATCGACCTGATTGTCTCCGACGGCTGGACGGTTGTCTTTGTGGAAGTCAAAACCCGGACCAGCGATGTTGCGGGGGATCCGGCCGAAGCGGTTGATCTGAAAAAGCAACGGCATATCACTCAGACGGCTCGACTGTTCGCGACAAAGAACCGGCTCGAAAACACGAGTTTGCGATTCGATGTGGTGGGCATTCTTTGGCCCGATCTCTCGCGACCGCCTCACATTTACCACTATGTTGACGCCTTCGAAGCAACTGGCGATTTCCAGATGTTTTAGACTCACTCTTCACTTTTGTTGAGCGTCGGATAACATTAAGAACACCTTTTAACCTCGACGACAAGGAACGCTCCAATGGCACTCCACGAAGATCATGTCCGCGAAGCACTCAAGCAAGTGATCGACCCTGAATTGTTTATCAACATCGTTGATTTGGGTTTGATCTATGAAGTCGACGTTCTGCCAGTCGAAGGTGAAGAAGACCAGAACGACGTTAAGATCAAGATGACGATGACCAGCCCAATGTGCCCTGCCGGTCCTCAGCTTGTTGCCGATACGAAGAAGTACGCCAGCGAAGTCGAGCAGGTGCGAGAGGTCGAAGTTGAAGTCGTGATGGATCCACCGTGGACTCAGGACATGATGACCGACGATGCTCGCGATCAGCTGGGCATTTTCTAGGCGCTGTTTGACAAATTGATTTTCATGTCGTCCACGTCGGCCAAACATGAGCGGTAAGGCGCTCACATTTACCAAACAGTGCCTGGGCCCTCTGACTAGGGCTCGTTTTTTCGTTTGCCATCGGAACAGCGTTTGTCACGGCGGGCGATGGGCGATGGGCGATGCCTCACGCTCACGTGTTCATGTTCGCCAGAAAGAAAGATTTCTCTTTCGAAATTGCATGAAGGGGTGACTAAGGCTCCAGTGCCGTTGCTGAGGTTCAAGTAACATCGCTGAAGCTGAGGCGGCATCGCTGAGGCTCGAGGCGACCTTTCTGCTTACCAAGCCATTTGGTAGTGGCTGAATTCTCGAACGGTGCTCCGATTCCGATCACTGATCTGATCGTTCATCGTCAGCACGTCGTACACGTAGCCAACGCCCATCAGTCCGCCAGTAAGCAGGAACAACAAGCCGGTGAAAATCTTGCCTTCGTAAAATCGGTGCACGCCAAAGAGGCCGAAGAACACCAGCAGAATCCAGGCGATGTTGTAGTCCGTTCGGCCGGGAAAGAACTGCTCCGCGGCCTCACGATTCATCGACGGAATCAGAAACAGGTCGATCAACCAGCCGACTCCCAGCAGCCCGAACGTAAAGAACCAGATCGCGCCCGAAACGGGTTTGCCAAAATAGAAACGGTGTGCTCCGGTGAATCCGATCAACCAAAACAGATAGCCGACAGCCATTGAATGTGACTCAACATAGCCGACGGGAACGTATTTGACATACTGTTTCGTGGGTGGAACTGCTTGGCCCTTCATGAAAACTTTCTCACCTGAAAATTGGTTTGGATAGCCTGTTATTCGCCGAGCAGACCGCGATATTGGCAAGAAATCAGAAATTCGGGGCCGGCTTTCCCGCGACGACCGTCATCTTTCGCAGAGCCCATTCCAGCTCTGATTCCAACGCCATGTTTGGCCGCATATCCGCACCGACCGCCAGTCATTCCCCGTCAGGTCCAAGGCGATTACCGTACCTTCGGCGCATAAAAATACCCCTCCCTGAACTGGCCATGGGAGAGGCTGTGGTATCAAAATCCGTTTGACAAATCGAAGCTTATTTACGTCGTCGGAACAGGATCGTTGAAGCAGCCGCGAGGATCAACGGCAAAGCGGTCGGCTCAGGAACGGCGTTGATCGAAGCCCGAAACAATCGAAATCGGCCATCGTCTCCGCTGTCTGAAAGATAATACAGGCTGTTGCCGTCAGGGCTGAACTGAAGCGTATCGACTCCACCGAAGTCGACATCGAAACCGTTCTCCTGATCGAAGAAAGAACTGTCGCTAACCAGCGTCGGATCTCCGCCGGTAACTGGGACGACGAAAGCTTCCGCGACGCCATTGGTAAGGTAATCGCCAATGAATGCAATCGTTGAACCGTCTGGGCTGATCGTGAAGTAGTTCAAATCGAAATCGTCGCGAAGAGTGCCAGCGATCAAGGAAACTGCGTCGCCGCCATTGATCGACAGACTGTAAAGTTCGTCCTGATCATCGGTTGTCAGATCACCACGAAAAACAATGGTCTGTCCGTCCGAAGTGACGTCAACGAAATCGATGTCTGACCCACCCGGGTTGTTGGTTTCGAAGTTGTCAATGGAGATCAATGTTGGTGAAGCAGCTGTCGATCCATCCGCAGCCGTAAGATAGAAAGCGGTTTCTGGATCGCCATTACCTGCTCCTGGGATCGGGGCAGAGAATCCGGCGAAAATGATGTTGGATCCGACCTGTGCGTAGCTACCGGTGTCGATTTCCGAGATGTCGCCGGCGTTCAGTTGAATCGAACTCGTTGCCGAAGCTCCTGCGATTGGTGTTACGAACAGAGAACCGCCATCGGAGTAGAAAAAGCTGTTGCCGTCAGCACTGATTTGTGGGTCGAAAGCGTTGTTTCCGGTGAAAGTAAGCTGCTGAGCCGTTTGCGATCCGTCAGCAGGAACCAAAAAGATCTCGTTCGTCGCACCGCCGGCAGCATATCTGGCTGTCACGTGCAATCCGTCTGGAGTCCAGGCCACACCGCCATCGTTGTCGCCAACGCCTGCCGGTGAAACCAGTGTCGCGGTGTTCATGACACCTGAGTTCAGTGACGCAACGTACGTTTGGTCACCATCGCCAAGGTCCGCGACCATTACGATCTGCGTGCCGTCGGGTGAGATTGCAAATTCGTCGATGTCGCCGGCAGCCACGGCAGGATCGAAAAAGATTTCTTCTACTGTCTGTGCAGATGCAGGAATTGCGAGCATTGAGACCGCAGCAAGCGAAGCGAAGAGTTTCGCGCCTAGTTGGAAATGTTTAGTCATTGTTTCGGGTTCAGGGTAGGAACCTCTCCTCATGTGAATAAAGTCCGGAGTCACGCAAACGCGACCTTCTTTGTCGCTGCGCAAGACACTGATGCTTCGGTGCTCATGTTCGATACAGAGCCACCTCATTGGTCACAGAGCGTAGAAACAATCGATGACAAAACGGAAAAGGTTGAGTGAAGGAAGCGTGAAGTCTTGCTAATGAAATCTTCAACTTTCCCAAACCGAATATTAACAGGCACTCTCTAACCTCTCCGTCGCTTGAAATTTGGAAGCGGCCGACATGCATTGCTGTGGCAAGGCGACGGGTCAAACTGTTACATGCAGCAACGCTTTGGTGACCGTTGATATCCGTTTGCGTAAACCAAATTCGCGAAGTCATGGGACGCTGTTTTGTCGCGTCCCTGACCGAACGAACGCCTGTAGGCGTTTCGAGCAACAGTCAAATTCGTTGCGATGATTTTGGTGCATCGTGAAGTCACAGCTTTGTTGTGAAACCTTGTTCAGGTTTGCAAAGCGTCAAACTTTTTATGGAGATCTGCTAGTGAGTTTTAAGCAAGAATGGCCCCTATCCCGAAGGTCTCAAACCAGACCCGGATTCACCCTGGTCGAATTGCTTGTCGTGATTGCAATCATCGGAATTTTGATTGGCATGTTGTTGCCCGCAGTCCAACAGGTTCGCGAGGCGGCCCGTCGGACAGCCTGTGCAAACAATGTCAGGCAGCAAGTTTTGGCTGGCCATAATTTCGAGAGTGCTCACATGCACTTCCCTTATGGATGGAACAATCGAGGTACAGGATGGAACGCGTTGCTGCTGCCTTTCATTGAGCAGAACAACCTGTGGCTGACGCTTGATATCATCGAGGAAAGCGACAACTGGGCGACCAACGGATCGGACAACGAGGCTGCAGCCGGAACAATGATTCCCGGCTATCGCTGCCCAACGATGCCGATCGAAGAGCATATCGACAACAATGGAATTCCGGGCCGCGTCCCGGCGAGCTATCGTGCCAGCGCCGGCAACGAAGTTACTTCGGATGACACCAGCTCGATTCTGCCTGATACCAAGTCGATGGAAAGCATCGATCTGAACGGGATTATGTTTGCCTGCAGTGAAATTACTTTCGGAGATATCTCAGACGGTACGTCCAACACAATCATGGTTGGCGAGTCGCGCACCGATCCCGGTTTTGTCAAAGATGGTCAGGCGATGGATTACTGGTACATCGGTTCTCCGACGGCAGATCCATGTCGTTGTGACGGCGGCAACGGAGGCACCGAGTTTTCCGAACTGGTTGGTGCAACCTACACGCCGATGAACATCAACAAGCTGGATCCAACAACGGCAGGCCGCTTGATCGAGCTGAGTTTCGGAAGCTACCATCCGGGCGGAGCGACGTTCGGTTTGTGTGACGGGTCGACGCACTTCATCAGTGACAGTATCGACATTGTGACCTACCAGGCTCTCGGGTCTCGTGACGGTGGCGAAGTCGTCAGCGATTTCTAGACTCTTGGTGTCAGGTCTAAACAAAAAGAGTACGAAGCGCGAGTGAGTCAGAATGTTGATGACTCACTCGCGTCCTTCGGGCCTGCTTACTTTTACATTCTCCAAACAATGCTCGATGCACGAGCACATATCAGCGGTGCGAAGCGTTCAGTCAGACTGATGCGTCGCGTTGATCAATTCTTACACTATAAAACGGAAAACGCTCTTCCATGAAATTCTCAAACCGACCAATAGCGATGGGAATCTGCTTGATTGCGATCACGATGGTTTCCGGCTGCATTGGGTCCAACGAGGCCAACTATTCTCAACTCGGCTTGATCAAAGTCACCGGAAATATCAAGCTCGACGGTGAACCGTTGCCCGACACCGTCGTTTTCTTTGAGCAAACTGACGGAACGATGTCCTATGCGACGACCGATGCCAATGGCGATTATCGCATGAAGTTCAATAGCGAAGTTGATGGCGTTTTGCCAGGCGAAGTCGTCGTAAAGATCAGTACTCTGGCCAGCACGGGCGAACTAAAAACGGATGAAGGCGACGCAGAAGTCGATCCGGATTTGCCTAAGCCGAAGGAAAAGAAAGAGCTGGTTCCCGTAGAATATCACAAGGAATCAAAGTTGAATCTGACGATCCCAACGGGTAACAATGTGTTTAACTTCGACCTAAACTCGGATGGTTCGACGACAGGCCCCATCTAAAACTGGATGACGCAGCACCTGCTCCGAAGAATCTACTTTGAACTTTCGCTTCTTCAATCTGACACGCTAGAACCATGAAACTATCTCGTTTGCCGCTGCCATTGGTGTTTCTCTTGATTTCCATTTTGCCAGGTCTTGCACCGGCTCAGCTGTTCGTCGCTCATCGCGGCGCGTCGCACGACGCACCGGAGAATACTCTGGCGGCGTTTCGGCTGGCTTGGAAGCAGGGAGCCGATGCGATCGAGGGCGATTTTCATTTGACGTCGGACAAGCAGATTGTCTGCATCCACGACAAAGATACGGAGCGTGTTTGTCCGACCAAGCCAGTATTGAAAGTCGCGGAATCGGATCTGGCGACGTTGCAAAATCTGGAGGTGGGAAGCTGGAAAGGCCGTCAGTTCTCCAGTGAGAAAATACCCACGTTGAGCGATGTTCTGGCGACCGTTCCGGAAGGGAAGAAGATCTTCGTAGAGATCAAGTGTGGCCCCGAGATCTTGCCGGTCCTTGAGAAAGAGTTGGCTGCGTCGAATTTGGAGCCGGAACAGATCGTAATTATTTGTTTCAAATCCGCAGTGATTCAGCAAGTACGTGAGTCGATGCCTCAATACAAAGCGAATTGGTTGACATCGTATAAATTAAAAGGCAGTGAAGACGACCCGTCCTGGACGCCGACTCAAGACGAGGTGCTCGCCACGTTGGCCCGGACTCAAGCGACTGGTCTGGGATCGCAAGGGCACGAGGACGTCGTCACGGAGGAATTTGTGGCCGCGATGGTGGATGCAGGATTCGAGTTTCACGCCTGGACGATCGATGACCCGAATCAGGCAGTGCAACTAAAGTCGTTCGGCACGTCATCGCTGACCACCAATCGTCCGGAATTCCTGCGGCAACAGTTGGCGGATCCGAAGTTGGCCGCGCCGAAACCGACGACCGAGTCGCCGCGCGAACTACTGGTGAAGTAGGCCTTTAGGTGAAAATGTATCCATCGCGAAACGGATAGGGCGCTGACGACTGCTCGGCCGGATCATGGACCAGCAGCGTGCGGTAGATCAGTTTGCCGTCGCGGTGTGCCTCGATCAAAAAGCGGCTGGGCTTTTTGATGCTTTGGACTTCCACGGACAGCTTGAACCCGGCGTTGTTTGCTTGCGGACTATTCGGCATACCGGCTGCCAAATCCTTTCGCTGAACCTGTTCAGCAGCGACCCGAGTTCCGTCTTCGTCGACCGCGGAAAGTTCCACCGGTTCGCCATCGATTAAAACCCAGCCCGTCAACACCATCGTCTTGCGGATCATATTGAGAGCGTCGATTCTGCCGCGAAGCTCGAACTTTGAAAACGGCTCGCCGATCGCTTCTTCCGGTTTGACAATTTCGCGCATCCATCGCGTCATTGATTCCGTCGTGCGTTCAAGCATCCGCATCGTGTCGAACAGGGCATCGCCGTTGTGAGCCGCGTTGGGCCAAAATTCTCCATGCGTGATCAGCCCTTCTTCCAGAGCGAACATGCAAAATGCTGCCCGGAGTTGTTCAGGCGTCAGGAATTCTTGAGCATCGAACTGCAAAGCCAGTCGAGTTGGATCGCCTACCAGTTGGCACGGAAAACCTTGCTCTTGCGCAAAATCATTGAACCCGTCCCGTAGCTGGGATCCGACGTGACGCAACTCGGACGGGAGACATCGCCCGACCACCACGTCAAACGCCGCTTCGACAACGTCAAGCGTAAGCCCTCCGGGACGATCTAGCGTCCTCATGGTGCTCCGCCAGGCTCGGCCCAGTAATTCTTTCCGCCCCAGCACCGCAGAAAACGCAAACGCTCCCCCCAACTTCTCGCCGGTGACCGTGATGTCTGGAGCGATCGAAAAGTGTTGTTGGGCACCGCCGATGTCCAGCCGAAAGGCCGTTTCCGATTCGTCCAGGATCAAAAGCGTTCCATGCTTCTGCAGCAAAGAATGTAGCTCTTTATAGTAGCCCGTCGGTGGAAGCTGAAACGTGGGCGGATTGATCACGACAGCAGCCAATTGATCCGGATTCGTTTTCAGCAGCCACTCTATGGCTTTCACGTCATCGAGCGGAATCGTTTTGACGTTGGTTTCTTCGAAATGGGAACGCGTAAACCGAAAGCGTTGATCTTCGGCGAACAAAGGTCGATTCGAGTGAACTTCATGGACAGCGATCATCGGCCGACCGGTCAAAGTCCGCGCCATCTCAGTCGCACAATAAAGAGCCTCGCTTCTGCCTCGCGTGAATCCGACCAACAGTTCGTCGCCGTGGTTGAAAACGTCCGCAAACTTTTTGGCCAGAGAAACTTCTCGCGGATCGGTCAGCGGTCCGTCGCAGGCGGCTGGTTCATCGAGTTCATGAGCCGGTTCGTCGATCGCCCATTGTTTAATCGCATCCACGACAGCAGGATGACGGTGGCCGAGCAAGTTCGAATCCGAGC
The DNA here is from genome assembly GCF_008087665.1 of Mariniblastus fucicola. Taxonomy (GTDB): domain Bacteria; phylum Planctomycetota; class Planctomycetia; order Pirellulales; family Pirellulaceae; genus Mariniblastus; species Mariniblastus fucicola. The sequence continues at coordinate 2,778,566 of NZ_CP042912.1, read as the reverse complement.
TGCCGGTCCAGTCCAGGTAGACGCTGCCAAGAATATCCCAAATCTGACATCCCGAAGCCCGTTTGGAGAATTTGGGCAGGACACGCTCACCATAAATCGGTTGCTGCAAATGCGGGTCGAACCGATGGTAAAGCAGTCGATAGCGGGCTTCCGCAGTCAGCCGAGCGTGATGCTCGAGCAATTTGAGATTGATCGAATCAGATAGCATGTTCGATAGGATAACCGTTGTGCGAACGATGTAAATTCTGCTTCGCAAGGAACAACTTCTTTCGCGTCAAGTTCCGCCGATCAAGCCCTCCGGATGCCCAAACTCTCTACTTCCTCCGGACTGACACGCCAGCACGATTGATATTGCACGAAAATGGCCGTTTGCTACTTTCCCGCTAAAGCTCGCGCCCCAAATTTGATTGCGAGCCCTCAAATCCGGAAGGACTGTGATGTCTTCGAATCGAAATATCGTTTGTGCTGTGGTGCTGTGCGTCGTCGGCATGTCGTTTACGGGCTGTCGCAATCGATGCCAACCCAACTACTATCCCTACCAACAACAGCCCTACGCCAATCAGTACGGATACAACACCGCTCCGAACTACGGACAACAGTACGGAGCCGCTGGCGGAAGATCCCAGGTCATTCCACCACCGGGAACGGGCACGTTGAACATTCCTTCGATTGCTCGCAACAATCCGTTCGGCGTCAATCAGAATCGCGGTTTGCTCAATACAGGCGGGAACGCGCCAACGCCAGCCAACGGAGCGAGTCAATTCAATCAGCAAAATGGCTGGCAATCGGTTGGCGGCAATACAGCAAACCCGGCTTCGAATCCAAACCCGAACAACAATCAGTCCAACGCCACTCAGCCAACCAGTGGCACGACGACGCTTGGTAGCAACTCAACCGCAAACCCGGCGGCAACAGGGCAGGAAAGTGCTGCTCCTGCGAGCGCCCGTTCCGTACTGGTTCAAAACACACAGGCACCGGCCAATCAGGGCTACGGCGATTCCTATGTAAGATCGCCGGACTATTCCACGACCGCGGTTAACGAGACTTACGATCGAACGCGATTGCCGGCAACCGACGCTTCCGCAGTCCGCGCTCCATCGCAATACTACGCTCGGGCTTCCGGAGTCCAGGTGGCACAGCTACCCGGCCAAGGCATGTCGGGATACCAGCAACCTTATTACTCCGGAACTTTTAGCGTTCCGTCGGGCCAATACAATGCTGCTTCAGGAATGGTTCAGACAGGCAACGCGACAAACGCAGTTTTTGCAGCCAACACCAACGCAGTCGTCCAAGGCCAATCAACTGCGTCTTACGATCCGTACAATAACACGCGTTCTGCAGATTGGCGAAACCGTGACACGAGCGGAACTTTTCAATAGGAAAAGTCCCTGCTGATTCCGTTCGCTGCCAACGTGCAGCTTTTGAATTCCTGTCGGCTATATTATGGGTTCACACTGTGAAGTGAATTTGATCGCCCTGACAGGACCACGGCCATGAAGATAAACGTCTCCCGAATCTTTTGCGTTCTTGCAATTTCTTTTACGCTCCTGTGGGCCGCGATGGTTCATGCTCAGGATGCCAAACCAAAATTGATTCTCGATGCGGATACCGCCAATGAGATTGATGACCAGTACGCCATCATCCGGATCTTTCGTCAAGACAAATTCGACGTCATCGGATTGAATTCGGCTCAGTGGTTTCACTACTTGGGGCAACAAGATTCGGTCCAAGCCAGCCAAAAGCTAAACGAAAGGCTTGTCGAACTGATGGGAGTCAGTGGGCTGCCGTTGAACATCGGGGCGGAGCGTCCGATGGGAAAGCCCTGGGGTGGAGACGAAGCGAAAGACTCTCCCGCGGCTCAATTTATCATCAAGTCTGCTCGTGAGCTTGCCAATGATGAAAAGCTTTACGTCGTGTGCATCGGAGCCAGCACTAACCTTGCTTCTGCCATCAAGTTGGCTCCTGAAATCGCGCCGAAAATCAAAGCCTACGTCATGGGGTTTCAGTACGACTTCGGGACAGGTACCTGGAACAAATCTGAGTTCAATGTTCGTCGGGACCTCAACGCTGTCGACTTTCTGCTGAACCAAAAAGATCTCGAACTGCATGTGATGTCCGCGACGACATCAGGAATTTTCAAGTTCGAGCAGGGAGATAGCTTTGAAAAACAGGCCAGAATGGGACCGCTTGGAGAGCAACTGACCGAACGTTGGACGCGACTGTTTGGCAGCTCGAAAACCTGGGTGATGTGGGATCTGGCGTTGGTAGAAGCCATGATCGATCCCTCATTGGCGAGCGAGGTGGAAGTAACGACGCCGCCCGAGAACACTCAACGCAAAGTCTGGATGTATAAGACGATTGACGTAGAGAAAATGCGTGCCGGATTTTGGGCCGCGGCACTGGCGAAGTAGGCTTGGCCGTTCCGTCACCGCGTACGAGACAACGACTTGCGGAGCGACCGGAAGCAGTCGCTACGACCGATCGTCGATGCCTTGCCAGCGATGGGCAAGTTTAGCCGTTCCAAGAATTAGTTGAACAACTCGCTGCGACGTGTTGGGAACCTGATAGTCGACAGGCACGGGTGCCACAGTTCCGGCCGCGAACTGATCCGTCACGACCGTCACGCAATCGAGAATGCGATCCGGATTGGTGCCCGTCAGTGTGATGCTGCCAGTATCCATGGCTTCGGGGCGCTCCAGAGCGTTTCGAATGGTCACCGCGGGGAAGCGGAGCATCGACGACTCTTCGGAAATCGTGCCGCTGTCGGAAACGACGCAGAACGAGTCCTTTTGAAGTTTATTGTAATCGCAGAATCCAAACGGCTTCATGAAGCGGACCTTGGACTCGTCAACTTTCAGCCCGAACTGATCCAGCCGTTTCTGCGTTCGCGGATGAGTCGACACAATCACGGGCATGTCGAACTTTTCCGACAACATCGTCAACGCGTTCACCAACTCCGTCAGCGGTTTCTCATAGTCCACGTTCTCTTCGCGATGCATGCTGACCAAGATATATTTACCAGGTTCAACGCCCAAATCTGCGGGCGCCGTCGAAGCATCGATTTTCGCACCGTAGTGATTCAGGACTTCGTTCATTGGCGAACCGGTCACGTAGATTCGCCGATGCGAGATGCCTTCGGAAAGCAAATGTCGACGCGCGTGTTCCGTGTAGACCAGGTTGAAATCGCTGACATGATCAATGATGCGGCGATTGGTTTCTTCTGGAACATTTAAATCAAAGCAGCGGTTTCCGGCTTCCATGTGATACAGCGGAATCTTCAGGCGACGCGCCATGATGCCCGCCAATGCGCTGTTGGTGTCCCCAAGAATCACGACCGCGTCGGGCTTTTCCTGACGCAGGATTTTTTCGCTCTCGATCAACGTTCCGCCCAGCACATTGCCCAGCGACGATGTGTCGACTCCCATGAAATGGTCTGGCTTGCGAATCTCCAGATCATCAAAAAAGATCTGATTCAATTCGTAATCGTAGTTCTGGCCAGTGTGTGCGATCTGGTGATCGGTGTACTGGTCAAGTGCTGCCATGGTGCGGCTGAGGCGGATGATTTCCGGGCGAGTTCCGAGGATCGTGAGAACTTTTAGGCGAGTTGAATTCATGCTTCTGCTGATTGAGTCGTTGGAATTTCAACAATCATCGGATACGTATCCGAGTTGTCAGGATCAAAGTGTTCGCCAGCCCAAAAAAGAGTCAGCAGCGGCGTGTCGCCGACATTAGTAATGTTGTGCGTATGCAACGTAGGGATGTCGATCGCTTGCGGATGATCGCCACTGACTTCGTAAGTCACAATGTCGTCGTGAAGGACGCGACGCATTCGAATCTTGGCCTTGCCCTGAATCACCAAAAACCTTTCGACTTTGCGAAAATGAAAATGCTGGCCACGAGTGATTCCTGGATGGCTGGTCGAAACGAAAACCTGCCCCTGCCCGTCCGCACGAGCGGCTTCGAAAAGATTTCCGCGGTCGTCCGTGTGCAACGTCAAGTCGACGGCTCTTTTTTCATACGGAATGTAGGAACGAAAAGTGTTGAACAGTTTCAGATCGATCGGCTCCGTCGCTTCCGGAATCACTCCGTCGAAATAGCGTTGGCTGAGCCGTTGCATTCGCTCCAGCAACTCGGAAACGAACATTTCGCTGCCGTGAGGCCGAAGTTCTCCAACCGTTCCGTCTTCGATCGAATTCCAGATGATTTGAGCGACATCATGAGCGTGCAGCAGGTTAACCTGGCCATCGCTGATAATCTTTGGAGTCTCGCCATTGGCGAGCTGATGGGCAAACGTCGAAACAACCGAATTGTAAAACGGTTTGCCGTGCTCACCGAAAACATGTGGTAACACAAGGTTGAGGAACCGGGCGTCTTCGACGTTCGCCCAATCCTGAAATGTTTCCCCAGCGACCCGTTTTGAATAGCCATAGCGACTGTCGCCATCGACTTGAGTCGACGAGCTGTAGATGATCTGCGGACGACAATCGAGCTGTTGGCAGATTTCGGTGATGCGTTGAGCCAGACCGATGTTCGTCTGTACGATATCTTCTTCTTCGCCCCGATTCATGCCGGCAAGGTGCACGATCACGTTTGCTTTTTCGATCGCATCACTGAGGTATGCGTCGTCGTTGAATTGCTCGCGATTGCACGGAATGACATGCGTGCCAGCACACGTTTCGAGCCAGCATCGCAAGTGCCAGCCGATTAAGCCGTCGCTTCCGGTGACAAGGATGTGTTGTTGTGAGTTACGGGTCATAAGTTTTCTTTTTCATCGTTGACAACTCGATGGGGATTTTCCGAAGCGATTGCCAACATGCCGAGGTCAAGGTTGGGGTGAGCTAAAGGCGGACTCACCGGAGTGCGGGACTAGGAAGTAGGCAAGCCCAGCTCTTCAAGATCGCTTTGAATCTCAGGCAACGAAAGCAACAGGGCTTTCATTTCCTCAAGGGTGAGTTGTCTCGTGTTGTGGGAGTCATAGTCGTGAGCCATCGGTTCGAGTTGTTCGCCTTCGGTGAAGAAACGCTTGTAGTTCAGATCACGCTCGTCCATTGAAATTCGCATGAAGTCACCCATGTCTTCGCTGCGCTGCATCTCCGCGACACTGGCCAACGCTTCAAACATTTTCTCGCCGTGGCGAATGCCAATGGTCTCAATTTTCGTGTCGGACTGGAAAAGTTCAACCATCGCCTGAGCCAGCATCCCGATCGTGCAAGCGGGTGCTTTCTTGATGAAGATGTCCCCCTGTTTGGCGTTGTTGAAAGCGAACTCGACGAGAGCCACCGAATCGCGGAGGGGCAGCATGAACCGAGACATCGTCGGTTCGGTAATTGTAATCGGGTTGCCTTCGCGAATCTGACGCACGAAAAGTGGAATGACGCTACCGCGCGAATACATGACGTTCCCGTAGCGAACGCTGCTGATGGTGGTGTCGTGTTCGCCAAGCCGTCGGGCGATCGATTGGGCGACTTTTTCCATTACCGCTTTGGTCATTCCCATCGCGTTGACGGGATAGACGGCTTTGTCCGTTCCCAAGACGACGACGCTTTCGACTTTGTTCGAAACCGCTGACTCCAGGACGTTGTTCGATCCAATGATGTTCGTCTCGACAGCCTGCATCGGAAAGAACTCGCAAGAGGGAACTTGCTTGAGCGCGGCAGCGTGAAAGACCATGTTGACGCCTTCCATCGCTCCATCGACGCTGGCCCGGTTGCGAACGTCTCCGATATAGAACTTGAGCCGCGGCTCCGCCATTCGAACTCGCATGTCTTCCTGTTTCCACTCATCGCGGCTGAAAATGCGAATTTGCTTATAGCCCTGTGCCAGCAAATGGGAGACCATCGTTTTGCCGAACGAGCCGGTGCCTCCGGTGATCAGGACGGTTTTTTCAGCTGGGTCGAAGTTGGATTTGTCAGACATGGTTCGGGTGATTATTGGGGTGAGGCCTGGTCAGGTGTTCAAACAGGCGGTTTAGGTTTGATCGAAATTTCCAGCAGTGACCTGTGGAACTACTTTGTTGATTTGGCTGCGAAGATTATTACGGTTTTTCTCAATCCGGCTAATCCGCAGAGTGCACGAATTCAGTGGTCTGTGTTTTCCTTAATTCGCTTGTGCTGGCAGAGAACGAAGCTGGCTTGACAGCGTCTGGTGTTCCCGGCGATTTTCCTCCCAGCAACCGCAACCAGCAATCCAGTATGGCCTCTTGTCCGAAATGGGCTCGACCAACATTTTGAATTGCGTCACGGTCGTACCCGTAGCGTTTCCAACTATCAAACTCTTTTGAGATCGCTGATGCGACTTCATCGGCAGTTGCAGGTTGCGTACAAACGGATCCCAGATTGTGTTGATTCACCAATGTAGCGAGCGAAGTATCTCCTTCGACCAGACACAGTAGTTTGCAACCTGCTTCAAGGTAGGTCATCGTCTTGCTCGGATAGGCGCTGAGGATCACTTTGGGAGCCAACGATACCACCCCTAGATTGCAGCGATTGATGACTTTCATCACGGCTTCGATCGGCAGGTAGGGATGAAAGTGTATCGACTGACCAGTCGCAGAGTCAGACCGCTTTTTCAACGCGTCCACGCTTACGCCAGCGCCGATGAACCAGAACTCGATCTCGTCGTTCGTTGACAGAAGTTTTGCCGCGTCGACGATCGTTTCCAGGCTTTGAAAACGCCCAATGTTTCCGGCAAATAGCACGCGAAACTTCTCAGTCGGAACTTCGAAAGCCGCTGGAACACTCGCGGATTCGTCAACGGTGTCGATAATGAAATTGTTGATCACGTGTACATTGTCGCCAGCGAGCCCACGGTTTCTCAGGGAGGCCAGCATGTCATCGGAGAGCACAACGACAGCTTTTGCTTTCTGGCAATTCCGCTTGTCAACCCAAGCAGCGATTCGAAGCGGCAGCGAACGTTTTAGCAAGCCACTGGCTTGTGCAATTTCCGGATACAAATCCATGCAGTGGTAAATGTATTCCGTTCGACGGAAAAAGCAGATCGCTCGAGCGACGGTTGCCATGATCGTTGGCGGGAAAGTTGACACTGTCATCAAGTCGTATGGCTTGAATCGAAACACGGCGTGAAAGAACAGCCAAAGCCCGAAGACCACGACGTTGATTGCTCGTGGGATCGGCTTCTTTTTATCTTCCTTGAGCAGCGGAATGCGAATGATGGTCATGCCGTCAGTTGTTTCTCTAACCGGTAAACGCGGGCCATCGTAAGCGTTGTTATACCCCGGCTGCGCCGAGAAAATGGTTACATCATGACCCTGCTCGGCAAACTTGCGGCCCATGATGTAAAGCATGTGCGCATAGCCTGGAGTGTCTGGGCGAATGTAACGATGTGCGAGCAGCAGTTTCAACTTGGGTCCTTAAAGTCATCAGGAGCAATCGTGATTGGTGAACCAATAAACGTTTGTAGAATGTATCTGAGGTCGCCGATGAACGACCACTCGTCCAGATACTTGCGGTTGAGTTTCACCTTGTGCGGCCACAGTATATGGTCATTGCGATACTCCGCATCGTCCGCCGCCGCCAGGATTTCTTCTTCGTGGCGGTACGTTAACGATGCCGGACCGGTAATTCCTGGTCGCATCGACAGCAGAATTCTGTCCTCCCCTTCCAGCACATCGGTGTAGCCCGCGACGTCCGGCCGAGCCCCAACAAAACTCATGTGACCAAAAAGGACATTGATCAGTTGAGGCAATTCATCGATTTTCAGTCTACGCAACCACTTACCAGTTCGAGTGATGCGAACGTCATTGCCAGCAGTGTTAGTCGTTGTGACGCCGGGGACTTCTCTCATCGAACGAAGTTTGTACATCGGAAACGGCCGCCCGTGCAAGCCGATCCGCTGGTGCACAAACAGCCCGTTTTTACGAGTGCTGATCGTTGCAAGTATCCAGCCGAACAGTATCAATGGCCAAAGCAACAACAAGCCAAGGATCGCTGCAACAATGTCAAACGTTCGTTTGCAAAAGCGTTGCGCAAACGTCAAACCGCCGTTTGGGATGGTGTTTGGTACAGAATCAATTTGGTTCATGGACGAAGCACTCACGGTTCCACGTAGCCCAGTTTTGTCAAAAGATCGCCGGCGACCTCGTTGATCTGTTGTACCTGTAGTTCCGAGAGTTGCTTTTGCCATTTGCCTACGCTCTTTTTCGAAACACTGTCGGTGAGTTCCGCAATGCTTACCGGGGCGACATCTCGATCAAGAAACTCACAGATTTTGTTCAGCCACATCGCTGGATCAGATGTGACGGCTTCGTAGCGAACCGTCATGACCTTCTTTTGATCCAGTTTGCCAAGCTGTTCGATGGCTTTGCTGACGCAAGATTTCCACTGAATCGCGCATCCTACTGCCAGATCATTTTGTTCAAACGCTGTTTGCATGCCCGTGAACTTCGGTCCCCAGGTTGAAAGGCGATCCTTCTTTGCTGTCAAACGATATATATGACTGCCGAGGTACCTGAGTGCGTAGTACGGTACATCAGTCTTGGGGACGTAACGGGCTTTCTTCATGAGATACCCAATATCCAAACCAGCATTCCAGCGTAGCGAAGCAGATGCAGCCGCATCACGTCCATCGCGGATGATGTGGATGAATTTTGCATTGGGAAGGACTGCCTGAACGAATTCGCATCGAAGCGTATTGGCACAGGTTTTTTCGATCACCATTTTGCCGGGATGGTCCTTTGCGAATCTGGCAAATTGCTTTCGAATGTAAGCAACCGTTTTTTCGTTCGCCATCTCTGCCGTGAACTCGTCGGTTTCGAACTCGCGGTTGCCGTGTCGCCAAATGTAGTTGATCTCGTCACAGGGCCACGTTGCGAACGGTTCCAGTTCGGACAACAGATTACGAAGCATGTTCGTACCACTGCGAGCAGCGCCAATGATGACTGCCGGGGGATCGATTTTTATTTTGGGAAAGTGGTTCATGCTGATACACATCAGTTTGCTGATGTAATGTCCGGCGATCAGCCGGTTTCTCTGAGGGATCGAGTTTTGCAAAGGCTGCGGATCGTTTTGCAGATTCGCGTAACGTCTTCGTTTGACATCGAAGTTCCACTGGGCAAGCAGATGCCCTGTCGGTTAATTGATTCTGCGACTTGCCCGCCGGCGACGCGGCAGTTGGCGAATACCTTTTGCGTGTGCAACGGACGCCAGATTGGGCGAGACTCAATGTTTTCGGCTTCGAGCCCGGTCATCACGGCGATGTTGTCGACGCCAAATTCTTTCTCGTCGATCATCACCGCAGTCAGCCATCGGTTGCCGACTCCGTAGCTAACGTCCGGCATAAAGCGAATGCCAGGCACTTCTGCCAGCTCATCTTTGTACTGATTGAAGATCTCACGTTTCCGTTGAACCCTTTGCTCAATGACCTCGAGTTGACTGATGCCGATCGCGGCCAAAATATTGCTCAGCCGGTAGTTGTAGCCGATCTCATGATGCTCATATTGCCAACCCGGTTGTTTCGCCTGGTTCGCGAGGTAGCGAGCGTGATCGATCAACGCACCATCGTCGCTCGTCACCATGCCTCCGCCGGAAGTCGTCACAATCTTGTTGCCGTTGAATGAAAATGCAGCCGCCTTAACCCCGTGCCCGACATGCTGACCTTTATACGTCGCGCCAACTGTTTCCGCACAGTCCATCACAAGCGGGATTTCGTATCGATCGCAAACGGATCGAAGTCGGTCGACGTCGCATGGCTGACCGTAGTTTTCAGTCGGAAGAACCGCCGCCGGTTTGATGCCTGACTTTAACAGCGATTCAATTTCCTTTTCGAGAACGTCGATGTCCATGTTCCACGTGTCGTAATCACAGTCGATGAATCCAAGGTCTGCCCCCAAATACTTCGCCCCTGCAACGCTGCCAATAAATGTCAACGTCGACGCAAGTACGAGGTCTCCAGGTTTGATCCCAATGCAGCGAAGCATCAAATGGATCGCAGACGTTCCGTTCGCCACGGCCACGCAGTGAGGCAGTCCTGTGATCTCGGAAAACAGTTCTTCGAATTGGTCAAGTTGCGGTCCAACCGGAGCAATGTAGTTCGATTCAAACGCTTTCTTCACATAGTCCAATTCACGACCGCACATGTGCGGCGCTGAAAGAAAAATACGCTTCAAGTTTTTGTCAGTTGTCGAAGGCATAGTGTTGTGGGGTACTTCTGAGGCAAATTCGCGTTTGGAGGGATTGAGTCCATCTAAGCTGCTGTCGAGCTTCAATGCTGAGAGACGACTTTAGGGACTACTCTACCCAATGACTGGGTTGGCAAATGATGTGTTTCGGGCAATGCGAGCGATTGAGTTGACATCGGCGTTTGAAACGACTTTGCTTGATGGAGATAAGTCGGCAGTCCGTTTTACCTATAGCAAGATCTTGGATCAAAGATCCGACGCGGCCAAAAAAGTTGGCAACCCAGATCATACTGATCCAATAGAGTTGCCATTACGCGAGAATTAATGATGCCCTCACACGGCCAAGTGCGTTTTCACTGGACAGGTGGTCGATCGTCGATTCAGGAGTCAGGGTGTGATAGCAGCGTTCAATCGTCATTAGTTTCGTCGCTCTATCAAGCAAAGCAACTGGCTCCACTTGTCGAGAATAACATTTTGACCAAAGTTCTCTCTACCAACCTGTTGGATTGACCTCGCTGGCTGTCCGCCCTGCTGCCATTGTTCAAACTCCGATAAAACCGCATCGACAAGTGATTCTGCCGTGGCATGCTTGCAAACGGTTCCCAACTCGTTATCGCTCACGAAGCCAGCCAGTTCAGACTCAGGCTCGACCAGCAATAACAGACGACATCCTGATTCGAGGTAGCTCATCGTTTTACTCGGAAACGCACAATAGACCACGCCAGGGTTCAGCGACACGATGCCCAACTGTGACTCTGAAATCACAACCATGACTTCTTTCAAAGGCAGGAACGGTCTGAAGAAAACTGTTCTGTTCAACAGCGTTCCCGACGCTTCTACCAAATGGTTTTTGAGCGCTCCGTCTCCGACAAACCAGAACTGAATTTCTGACTGGTCAGCGAGTCGGTGCGCCGCGTCCATCAATTTATCAAGGTTTTGGAATCGCCCAAGGTTGCCGGCGAACAGTACTCGAAACGATTCCGAAGATGCTTTTAGATCGTCAGAGATGGAAACCGTCTCATCAAACTGATCGATGATGAAGTTATTGATGACGTGAACGTTGTCGAGTTTCGGATCCCGATTCAAAACGGTCGTTTTCATGTCTTCGGAAAGGACGACGACCGCGACTGCCTTGCGGCAGTTCTTCAAGTCGATGGATCGTGAGAGGGATTCAAGCCATTTCTTTTTCAAAAGGCCACTGGCGACGACGGTCTCTGGATAGAGATCCTGACAGTGGTAGAGATATTTTGATCGACTGAACAGACAAATGAACCGAGCCGTCATTCCCATCACGACTGGCGGAAATGAAGCGACGGACATCAGATCGTATGTTCGAATACGGCGGAAGCAGTGAACGATCAACGATAGACAAAAAATTACGACGTTGAGGGCTCTGCGAATCCGTGTCTTTTTGCTTTCTCGCAACAGCGGCGTCCGAAAGATCTCGACGCCGTCAACGATCTCGTACGCGGGTGCCGGATGCTCCAGATAGTTCCCGTTGTAGCACGGCTGAGTTGAGAAAACCGTTACCCGATGCCCGCGGGACACGTAATCTTTGGCCATGATATGCAACATCTTCGCATAGGCAGGCGTGTCGGGCCAATAGTAGCGGTGAACCAGTAGTATATGCATCAAGAAGAGGCCTTGTTCATTGGTTCGCCAGCCGTCGACTTTGGCGGTTTTCTGTCGGATCCTACGATCGTGAGAAACGTTTTGAAAATCAGCTGGACGTCAAACAGGACCGATGACTTGTTGACGTATTGCTCGCCAAGTTTGATTTTCGCGGGAAGAATCTCTTCGATGTAAGTTTGCGTCGGATCGGAAGATTGGGCCAGAATCTCTTCTTCAAAGCGATACTCGATCGATGCAATATCTGTGATGCCCGGTCGAACCTGGAGAAGTTTGCGAAAATCTTCCTCGAACAATTCCACGTACTTGGGAACTTCAGGGCGGGGCCCAACCAAGCTCATGTCGCCTTTGAGAACATTGATCAACTGAGGCAGTTCATCAAGTTTCGTCTTTCGAAGTATTCGACCAATCGAGGTAATCCTCGGATCGCGATCAGCAGTGATCTGAGCTCCAAGTTTCTCGGCATCAACGACCATCGAACGGAACTTAAGGATCCCGAAGGGTTGAAAGTTCTTTCCAACCCGAATTTGCTCAAAGAAAACAGGACCTTTAGATGTCAACTTGACAAGCAACGCGCACACCAACATTACCGGGCTCAGCACGATGATGCCAGTTAGAGAAAGAACAATGTCAAACAATCGCTTGATCACTTGGCGTTATCGTTTGCGATTCGTTTTACAGTTGCAACCACGTAATCAATCTCGTCGGTCGACATCGAAGGATACAACGGTAGCGAAATGATTTGCTCAAATACTCTCGATGCGACCGGTAAGTCTGCTGGGCTGTATCCGTATTCGTTTTGATAGAGCGGATGCAAGTGAAGGGGAGTGTAGTGGACGCTTGTCCCAACTCCTGCCTCGTTCAATTCAACGATGAAATCCGAACGGTCAATGTTCAGCTTAATGAGATTCAGCTTGATGACCATCAGGTGCCAGGCGTGGCTCGCGTGTTTTTCGATAGTCAGTGTTTCAATGAAATCGAAATCTTTAAACGCTTCGATATACCGAAGGGCCGCCGATTTGCGACCACTGTGAAACTTGTCTGCCTGATGAAGTTGCCCCAGTCCAATGGCGGCAGCGACATCGGGCATGTTGTACTTGTAACCCGGGGCCTGGATTTCATATCGCCAGGATCCTTTAGCGCTAAATCGATTCCAGGCGTCGCGACTGAGTCCATGTAAGCTCATTTGCTTCATGCGAGCAGCAAGTTCATCGTTCTCCGTTGTGATCATTCCTCCTTCACCCGTCGTGATCGTCTTGTTTGCGTAGAACGAAAAACAGGTCACTTGGCCAATCGAGCCAATCATGTTGCCTTTCCACTGGGCAGGAAAAGCATGTGCCGCATCTTCGATAACTGGAATATCGTGTTCGCGTGCAATGTCCTGAATGACATCCATGTTGCAAGGCTGTCCGGCGTAGTGCACTGGCATGATTGCCTTGGTGTCGGCACAAATTTTTGCTCGTATGTCTTCGGCGCAGATGTTGAATGTTGCCGGATTAATGTCGACCAGAACGGGAGTGGCGCCGAGGTGGATGACAACTTCGGCGGTGGCAGCAAACGTAAGTGTCGGGACAAGGACCTTGTCGCCCCGCCCGATGCCGTGGGCCTCCAGTGCAAGATGGAGAGCAGCTGTAGCGCTGTTAACCGCGATCGCATGTTTTGCACCGACAAAGTTGGCGAATTCAGTTTCGAATTGCTTGACTTTGGGGCCCGAAGTTAGCCATCCGGAATTTAGCGTTTCGACCACGCTCTGAATCTCTTCTTCGCCAATGATGGCTTTGAAGAACGGTATGTTTCTTGTAGTTTGCTCAGTGCTCATGCAATCACTTGATAGTTCAGTCTTCTTTCCAAAGTTTATTCAAAGGTCGATGCATTGCTTTCAATCGTTCGATTTGTGCATCCAATCGCTTCACGACCGTCGGGTCGAGAGTGCTGCGGAGGTTCGACAGCTCTGAACCTTCTTTGTTCGAATTGAACAGAATTTTTTTCACCAAGTTACTTCGATGAAGCGTAGAGAGCAGGCGATACATTCCAACGCTTCTTAGCAGCGAAGCCGTATTTGTCGCCAGTCGGGCAACTAATTTTGATTTGGGAACGACGGAAGAGTTGACAATTTGGCTTGCCCCCTCGGGTTCAAAGTCAGCGGCAACGCCCAAAAACTTGTAAGCATTCGACAAGGCCGCCTGCCAATCATATTGCAACTCTTCGAAGATAAAGAAATGGATCTGGTCATTCGGGAAGACTTCCAGGAAGGGCTTGAGGCGATCGTGAAGGCAAACCGAATCTAACAGCGTGACTGTGTCTGATGGAGTTAGAGAATTTCTTTTCTTCCGGCTGGCAAATCCTGAACCCATCAGACTGCCAATGGGTACGTCCATCGATTGAGCAAGTGAATTCAGTTCCATGCCTCTTCGCACGCCAAAGTTATAAAACGACTGCAACAACGTGAAGGGATTGCGAAGGTTAATAATTATCCTGATCGAAGGGTCGTAGTCCCTGATTCGCTTGGCAACATCCGGATCGAGGTAGTAGTTCGACGATATTTCACCCACGGCCGGCGCGTGCGATTTAAAATGTGACTCGTACCAGGCAGCTGAGCGATCATAGAACGTATTGAAGTATTCAGTCTCTTTGACGGAAGCCATGGCGATTTCCGCGTGAGCTTCAAGGCTTTGGTGTAGCCAACTGGTTGCGCATCGCCCAGGTCCAATACTGATAAACGTGGGGCGGTGGCCTATCGCCATTGTTTCGTTGTCTGAGAGCACGGGATTTGTCGCATAAGAGTTTGAGTCAGACATCAGGGATTCGACGCTCCGGCTTCCGGGGCTTTATGATTATGTGCCTTGGCCAATACGCCATAGATGTAAATCAATGTGACTAACAATCCGGCAGCGAATGCAAGGATCAGCGATGTCGCAGCTCCAAAAACTCCGTAGTGTTTCACCAGCAACAGCGAAGATATTGCTGAGGTCGCAAAGATCACAACATCGAACATCGTGTAAACAAAGTACGAACCACAGGCTTGTGTGGCTCTTCCCGCGGTTCGCTGGATTCCAGCAAGACCACTTGCCACAAGCAACAAGAATAGAAGCAACGTTTCGTTGAGCTGAGGCCTTAACAGCCACCCGAGCAGTTCAGGCATTACCAGTGACCCGCCGATGATGGCGACGACGCCAACGCCGACGCTTGCGAGCAACATACGGTGCAGCAATCTCCAGAACGGTTGATTGTTGTCTTGCTGAAACAACGACGAGAGGACAGAAACCCCAGCGTGGCCGACCGCTCCGATCAATAGCTGAATTGAAAATGCAAGCTGCGAAAGAACGCCGAAGACACCGAGCGCTGCGGTGCCAAAGAAATACTCGATGCAGTATCTGGGCATATTAAGTGCCAACGACGACATCAGAGCGTCAAAACCCAACGGCAAACTGCGGTGGGCAATTCTGGCCGACGCGGAGAGATCCTTGACGAATTCGATCGCGGACGTGAAAGTCAGCGGATAGTCGGACTCGTTGAGCCTCCATGCTCCCGGGAGGTCGATGGTGATTGCCCATGTCAGCGAAATGGCTGCCATGAACATTGTTGCGACCCAAGCTTGCCCGCTGCTCATCGGAATGACGATTGCCAAAAGAGAAAGGCAAACAATTCCTTTCCACGTCAGCGATTTACCAATTCGATCGCTTTCCTGCATTCGCTGATAGCCGCCGAAGCTCAAATTGCTCAACGAGTCACCGATGCGAAACGCGATCATTCCCAGAAACACGAGAATCCGCTCTGGGAAAAACGTCATCGCAACGATTGCTGTAATCAGGCTCGCAACAGTCAGGCACAGGATTCTCAGTCCGACATAGTTCCGATAATTTTCGTTGAACTGATGGTCGGTCGACCTCGTGACTCTGAGGTTCAAGTCGAAAAAAAGAAAGATAGGAGCCGACATTGCCAAAGCCAGAGTGTATTTACCGGCTTCGACGTCGCTTCCAAATTTTAGCAACATCGCAAGCACAGCCCATGTTGCGAACGCATAAAGCAATTGTCCGCGGAACAGATGATGGACCTGATGCACAAAGGATTTTTTCTTGGGGGCTTCCTGGGTCATTGGATTGCTTGGCAGAACTAGGCGTCTGCCAAAGCCTTTTCGTAGGCTCGACCTGTGACGGCCACTGAATCTTCAAGGTGAAATGACTTCATTCGTTGATAGCCTCTTAGGGCAACGTCGCTAAGGTCGTTTTCCGCGGCGAGCAGAAGTTTGGAAGCGATTGCTTCTTCGTCATACGGATCGAAGTGAATTGCGTTCGGCATCATCTCCAGCATGCTATTTAGTTGCGAGCACAGGACGGGCGTGCCGGAATACGCCGCCTCAAACATGGAGAATGATCCGCCAGCTTCGTAAAGCGATGGGTGAACGTAGGCTTTGGCATTTCGATAGAGCCAAACGAGTTCGGCACGGCTCACGAAGCCCAAGTGATGTACGTACTGTGAAAGATTTAGCTCTTTTATGCGACCTTCAAGCCCTTCTGGCATCTTTCCCGTAATCAACAGCGGCATCGATTTTCGAATGCTCTCGGGAAGCTTCGCAAAGGCGCCCAATAGTCGATAATGATTCTTGTAAGTTACGTGCGACGAAGTAAAAAGAAGGAACTGTTTGCATTCCGGAATGCCGCCAGGCTTTTCGCATGCTTCTTCAGTTTCAATTCCCGAGGCCCATGAAACAAGCTCTCGAACAAACACACGCTCGGCAGGAATCCGAACCTGATTCACCAGCACCGACTTCACGAAAACCGAAGGCACGAGAATCGATTTCGCGAGGTGAAGGCATTGCACTACATTTTGACGCGCAATGCGTTGGACTGTTTTATTCTGCCAGTAAACGTGATTGGGCAGTACAAAGTGGTTGCCGCCAAAGAAAGTAAGAACTCCTGGAGTCCTAACGTTTCGTGGGCTGATTCGATCACCAGGAAAGTGAGCGATGTCGACTTTCAAATCATCAATGATATGCCGGGAAAGCGGAGAGAGATCATGAACAATCCTCTTGGCAACCGCGATCGGATTTCGAGGTCGCAAGATTTGGTGATCGTTGACGATGATCTCATGCCGGTCGCCAATCCGTTCGCGTGCAAAATTTTCCGTATTTGAGTTGACGACATATACAAAGTCGTGGTCGAGATATCTGGGTAAGTGCTCTATTAAGCCAACGGCATAGGTTGTACCGCCGGTGTCCGATAGCGTGTACTGTCGCAAATCGATTGCAATTCGCATGTTTAGGCTCCGGCCTGAATGTCGCGGATCGCGTCCGAGACCCGCTTGATCGTCAATTCGTCTGCGGGAGACCAGGTTGGCAAGTTAATGCCCTGCGAAGCTAATCGATCTGTGACTGGTAGGTGTTCGTTGCGTGCTTCGGATTCGCGTACGAACGGAGGAAGGCGGTGCAATGGTGTAAAGAATGGTCGCGTGTCGATCTTTCGCTTCTTCAACTCGATCGCCATCTCATCTCGAGTCATACCGTACGCTTTAGGGTCGATCGTGATTGAGTACAGCCACGGAGCCTGAACTGCCCATTCCGCAATCGGTTGGTGATGAACGCCCGGGATTCCTTCAAGGAACTGATCGTACAAAGAGAATACTTTACGTCGCTGAGTGATAATCTCTTTGTCCCGTTCCATCTGGGCACAGAGCAAGGCGCAGGCGACGTTTGTCAGACGGAAGTTGTAGCCCGTGACAGGGAAGAAATAGCGCCGGTTGGGGTCAACCCCCTGGCCTTTCAACGTTCTGACTCGGCGAGCTAACTGAGAATTATCGGTGGTGACTGCTCCGCCTTCTCCGCACGTCAAAATTTTGTTGCCGAAGAAAGAAAAGGTTGCCACGTCACCCAGTGATCCAGTTGGACGCCCCTTGTAGAGCCCGCCGTGCGCCTCTGCAGCATCTTCAATGTGCCATAATCCGTGAATGCCAGCCGTGTGGTTGATCGCGTCGGCATCGATTGGGTGACCGTAGAGATCGACCGAAATGATACCTTTGGTCTTTCGAGTGATCGCTCGTTCCAACTGTTGCGGATCGATGGTCCATGTTTCCGGATCCACGTCAACGAAAAGAGGTTCTGCTCCGACATAGCGGACTGCATTTGCCGTCGCGATGTAAGTAAGAGACGGCACGATGACTTCGTCGCCGGGTCCGCAACCAAGTGCCATTAGCACAACGTGTAATGCAGCTGTGCCATTGCAGATTGCGATCGCTTCCTTGCTGTCGCAGAATTCGGCGAACTCTTTCTCGAACCGATCAACGTAAGCGCCAGTCGACGAGATCCATGTGCTCCGAACGGCATCCAGAACATATTTTTCTTCGTTGCCGCCAAGGTCAGGTTGTGCAACGGGGATCATCTGATCCGCCGCAATCTGATTAGCGTTCGGGTTTTTCTGGATCAAGGCCGGATCCTCAGTTTGGTTGGGGTGATGGGTCACTGGTGGGTGCTGCTCAGGTTTTGCGTCCGACTGTCGACGGAAGGTTTCGGTACATCACAAATCGACCGCTGTCGGACTGATCTGGATCGATTTCGTACGATTGAGCCTCGTAAAGGGCAACAGCTCGTTTGTTGATTCGGTCAACCGTCAAACGAATTCGTTCGCAGCCACGTTCCGACGCAACATTGGTCAGATGATTCATGAGTCTGCTGCCAATGCCCTTTCCCTGGAAGTCCGGGGCGACGAACACACCAAGGCTTGGGATCGCAAATCCTTCGTCCCAGCCACGTAGCATCCCGAACCCCGCTGGCTGACCGTCAGCGAAGGCGAGAAAGTAACTGTCTTCGCCGTTGTAATCGGCAATCCGCGATGCCTGATCAGAGGAGAGATCAAATGCTCGGAAAGTTTTGGTTACTTGAGGAACATTGGAATTGCGAAACAGGTGGATCACTTGCTGTTTGTCGATGTTGCGGCAATCAGCAAACTGAATGTCAATTCTTGCTTTGTAGGAATCGCTGCGTGATCCAGAAAGCTGATCCAGTTCGATACCAGCATTAGAAAGCTGCTTGTTTACATATTCCAAATGCGTCTCGTCAAATAACTCAGCAGCGTAAGTGTAATTTCCGGGGCCAACAGCTTGAAAAGTTCCATCGAATCGCTGTGCATCACGAAGCCCAGATTTCTTTTCGGCATTCGCGGCATTCTTTTGGTCGGTCAGCTCTGCAGCCTTTGCGATAATTTCAGCCGAATAGTCCACGCCCAGTTCCTGACACATCTTCAACGTTGTTGTCGCTGCGTCAAACATTAAATCGCGATAGTGAACAACGCTCGTTGCACGAGGCATCCATGTTTGATGCATTCGAATCCAGCCTGGGAGTCCATGTCGGTAGTGCTGCAGGAAAACCGTAAATTCTGGTGACTCAACATTATTGCGGCTACAAAACATTCGATAGCTGGAAGCAATGGTTTCTCGGGGATCGCGTAAAACGAAAACAGCCCTTTGGGGTCGGCTCATGATCGGCATGTAAATGCGGTGCGTTTTAACGAATCGTGGCGAGTAGTCAAAGTTGTTAAGGTTGCTAAATCCCCAGACTGGCATGATGTCTTCTACGTTGCCTGGGATGCAACGTTCTTCGCTTCCCGTGGACAGCAATTGAGCTTGCCCCAACAGCATTCTCAACCTCGTGTTTCCAGAGCGAGGGTAAGACGCGAGCCAGACGTCATCGCTCCGCAGTTTGAGTAAGCCGCCAGCGTGTTTCAATGCTGATTTTGCCTGACGAATCATCGTGCGTTTCCGGATTGCAACATCTTCTTGATGGTGCGTTTGATTGGATCTGAGGTTCCGATCCAGAACCGCCGCAACGAAATGGCAAGCTGGTTCTGAGGAACGTCTACGGTACTTCGGAGAAGGTCCGGGCTGCATTTTGAACCGGTGTCAAAAACATCTTCTTGTCCAACAATTCGGATTTCATTGATGTTTCCAACCTTTTCTTTTCGAGCAGATTCAGTGAATTGCACCGTGTCATTAACTTGCATCGTCTGGGGATCGATGATCACGACCCAAGCCGAGCTAAATGCTCGCTCGCTACGGTTCGCATAGTTTGACATCCCGGCATAGACGAGATCGCCATCAGAGCACATGCCTTTTGTGTGCTCTTTCATCTTCAAGCGATGGCTGATTTCTAACGACTCGAGATTCAGTGACACCGTGCTGCAAGAGCCTGATGCGTTGTAGAAGAGCTGCGTGCCAAGGACTCCGACGTTGTGGCATTGAACGTCAGGGAGTGAAAATCGCCCCAGTTCAGTGATGTCTGCACCGTCGAACTGACATATCGCAATTTGGCTTTCGAGCTTCCGAAGATTGTGGAGCATCACCGCGAGAATGTCGCCACACGGAAAGATTGAATTCACATGGTTCACGTCGTTGCGGTGACCATCGAAAACAAGTCGTTTGATGGTGCCTTCGTTCGGATGCCAGAGATCGACCGAGTTTCGCTTTGTGTTTGCGATAAACATTGAATCGCCAGGCCCAATTGCAAACTGATGCACGTGTCCTGAGATCTCGTCGAGTTCATGTCGGGCAACTTCTTCAACCAACATGTCCCGAATTCTGTACTCGATAGATTCACGCTCAGTCTGATTGTGTACGTCCACTCCGCCCCGGTAGGCTCGTATTAATGTTTCATCCTTGGCAACATCGAAGCGAGTGGTGATTCCATAGTGGTATCCTTCT
The DNA here is from genome assembly GCF_008087665.1 of Mariniblastus fucicola. Classification (GTDB taxonomy): domain Bacteria; phylum Planctomycetota; class Planctomycetia; order Pirellulales; family Pirellulaceae; genus Mariniblastus; species Mariniblastus fucicola. Next base: position 2,758,114 of record NZ_CP042912.1, on the reverse strand, counting down.
GCTATCAGCGTGCAATCTTGCAACGCGCTGTCACTTCCGACACGCGCGAAATAGAGTCCGCTGTGAGTTGCGAAAACGAAATCAGTCAAGGTGCTTCTCAGACGATCAGGTAACGGAAACTTGAGAGTCGCCAAATGCTGGATTTGAGACGGGTTGGCTTTGAGCCGGAGCAAATTGTGCCGTGACTGACACGACGTAAACAATAAAACAGACCGTGACGAGCTCAACGCAAGGCATGATGACTGCTGGTCCGATCGAGTGCGTTACTGCTTTGAAGGCGATCGGGAACACTGCGTAAATGTAGATCGGAATGACCAGTACAGGATCAGCGACCAGGTTCTTGCAAGTTTGGTAAGTTATCTTCATATAGACACCAAAGATCACGCAACCAAAGATCACTCCGAGGATATGGAAATTCCAATAGAGCTCTGCGACCATTCCAGGTGGAACTCCCGAGACATTCAAGCCATAAAGAGTCTGGCCAATCACAGGTCCGCTGTGAATGAGTGGCTTGGCAGGATAGAGCTCTCTGGGAACCGGAGCGAGCAACCAGACGGCAATGGTCTCACCATGTTTGTATTCGAGTTTATGTGGAATGTTCTGAACGATGTGCGAAGTCACCGCGATATCGGGACCATGGCGGTTTAGGAGCAGACGTCCAATGCGGTCGGCAGCGCTGTGAGTTTCCCCTCCGTCGTTTCGCACGACCGTTGAGAACATGACCATAATCAAGATGACTGAAACGATCGCTATCGATTTTATAGAAACGATCTTTTGCTGCATGTAATAGAGAACGCCGATGAAGCCGATGACAACCCAGACCACGCCGGCACGCGAGCTTGAGTAAAACGGAAATGCTACTGACAGCAGCAACAATGCGCCCAAGATCATGAAGCGGACGAATCCAGTTCCGCTTCCGGCTCGGACATGAAACTTGCTCCAATAGGCAGCAAGCAAAAGAAGAGCAATGTTGCCAAGTTTTGCAAACTGTCGCAGGTAGCCGTGTTGGCTGAATCCCGTGTCTGCACCCACATCAATCGTGGTAATGGTTCCCCGCTTACTTGAAAGTCCACCGCTTAGACCGCCGTTGAGCACGAAATAGGCAGCGAAGGCAAGGAACGCGATTCCGCCACAGACCGCACAGATCGGAAGAAGGCGTGCTGGATTAACAACGCGACCGATGTTTATGACGCGTTCTCTTGCCGGATATCCAAAGTAGCCCACACCGATACAGAAAATCGCCCCCATTAGCATCAACGTTGGCTTAACGAAATGATCAACGGGTTGATGGAGCAAGATGTTCTCACTCACGAATTCTTCATTCGGTAAATTGTACGTCATGCAAATCGAAGGCAGTGTACACCCGTATAGGATCGCGAGAATCAAGGCAGACCATGGACAAAACCAGTCAAATTCCTTGATCGCGAGAATGGGCAGTAGGCCAAACAGCAAAATGCTGACTCCCGCAGCCACGAAAAAGTAGCTCTGGTCCCGGCTCATCGCCATAATCCAAAAAACGCTTGCCAACATGCCGATTAGGACGATGACGATGCGTTGCCAGTTGTTGACTACAACAGTTCGGTTCACTGAATCTTTTCTTTTTCAGGCGAATTCGGTTTGCGTTGTTGGGGTTTGGCAGGCTGGCCACCGTACTCTGGAACAAATTTCTTGATCAAGCCGCGGATCACGGCCGTGTCTGCATAGGCAGACTCAATCAATGTATGAACCTGATGCTCAACTTCTTCGAAGCGAAACGCCCTGCTGTGCGATGATAGAATCTGATCGTGAGATGTTGGTATCGACTTTTCGTCACCGTAGTACAGCTCTTCATAGAGTTTTTCGCCAGGGCGCATGCCTTTTTCCACAATCTCAATCGAACCGGGCGAGTGACCAGCCAGACGGATCAAGTCGTTTGCAAGATCAATGATCTTGACTGGTTCACCCATTTCCAGCACAAAAATTTCTCCGCCACTACCCATCGAAGCAGCTTGAATCACCAGCTGCGACGCTTCGGGGATCGTCATAAAATAACGCGTCATTCGTTTGTCAGTAATCGTGATTGGTCCACCACGTCGGATTTGTTCCTGAAACAGTGGAACAACGCTTCCAGCCGACCCCAGAACATTTCCGAAACGAGTCGAGATGAATGCCGTTTTTGAGTTCTGGCCAATCGTTTGGCAGTACCGCTCCGCCATCTGTTTTGTACAACCCATGATGCTTGTCGGATTGACTGATTTGTCTGTCGAAACCATGACGAAACGGTCCACGCCGAACTCGTGGGCATGGTCCGCCATGACTTTGGTACCAAGAATATTGTTGATGATACTCTCGCCTACATTTTCTTCGACCAGCGGTACATGCTTGTGCGCAGCAGCATGAAAGACCAAGTCCGGCTTGAGCGTTTCAAAGATCTCCCGGATACGAGCCGCATCGGTAATATTCGCGATTCTTGGCACGTATCGGATATGAGGAGCGTTGTCATTTAGCTCCCGTTCGATGTGGTAGATTCGATTTTCGCCACGACCAAGCAAAATCATTTTTCGCGGATGGAAGCGAGAAAGTTGACGACATAGCTCCGATCCGATCGATCCACCAGCTCCCGTGACCAGCACGGTTTTCCCGTCCACGATCTTTTCAATCGCACCCAAATTCAGATCGGCAGGCTCGCGGCGAAGCAGGTCATTGTATGAGACTTCTCGAATCGGAACTGAATCCGCGCCCCGCAGGTGATCGTTTAACGGAGGCAAAATTTTGATCTTGAATCCGCGGTCGGAAGCTGAATCCAACAAGTCGCGCAATCTGCGTCCTTTCAGCGTGCCGGTGACCACAAACAAAGTCGTTGTGCGATGCTGTTGCATCAATGTGGAAAGATCTTCAAGCGTTCCAACAACGCGAAGGTCGCTGTACCGGCGGCCATTCCTCTGGTCGAGGGCTGAAACCATACCGACGATTCGAATCCCGAGCTTGGTTTGACCATTGATCAGGTGCGCTAATTTTGCGGTGTCAAAGTCACTCCCGACAATCAAAGCCCGGTCCGTGACTCGACTGCCGTCGAGGGGAGCAATCCGCTCGTCCCAAACTCGCCAACAGGAGCGCAAACCGCCCAAAACAACAATGGTCATGACGAAATCGTTGACCAGTACAATTCTCGGAATTCGGTGCTGCCAGTTTTGCATGACAAAATAGTCGAATGCAATAATAAGAAGGCTGGCGGCAACAGCGCTTCTCAACAACGCAATAAAGTCAGAGAAGTTTACGTGTCGCCACCATCCGTGAAAGCTGCCGAGGGCGTAGAAAACGAGCAGCTTTAGCCCGACGACGAAAGGTAAGTTGGCCCAGTAGATTTCCTGATACTTCAGGGGGATATCCAAAGTAAATCGCATCAGGAAAGCGGCCCAATAGATGGCCGCAAAGGCAAAGAGGTGGCAAACTATTAGCAGCGCGAGCCGCATGCTGACGAGCCGGTCACGTAGTCGCAGATGAAACGCCGTACTTTCCTTTGAATCGGTTCGGTCCGATTCGGCGGTATGGTTCGACATGAATTAGCCTGCTGTGGAAGTTGAAAGTGGGAAGATGATTGCGGACTCCGTCCCTTTCGGTGACACCGTTTTCAGGTGCTACCTAGTTGATGAGGTTTGAACTGTAGATAGGGAGTACTGGCGGGAAACCCATGCGGGCTATACGAATCTAGTCGACAATGCGGCTTCATCAACTGTAGTCAGGATGAACAACCGTATTTGGACTCTCCAAATGCGTAGATAACGCAGAACAGACAGTTCCGAAATGTTCCCGGACCCTTGGGCAATCCCTAAATTACCCAGCCTGAAAAGTGGCCGTGGCAACGACTCGATAGCAGGACACTTGGTTATCCGTCTGGGCTCTGGTCTTCACCGGTTTACCTCGCCAATAACCAAACGCTATAGACCACGACGCAGCCGACGAAAACGATACCGAAACCAAGAAGCCTCGATGCCTTCTTTAGGCTCTTAAGGGCAACGATTTGGGCGATGACACAAACTGCAGCAACGATCGCCATTTTGAACACGACCATTCCCCAGATGTTCCAGTTCTTGAAGAAGAAGTTCGCGATCGGATTCGATTCGACGTTGCCGCTGGCCAAATGCAAATAGGTCAAGTAAATGTCGAGCGTATTGACCAGGACGAAATACGTTGTTTGATCCTGTAGCGGTAACTTTCCGGTGAGCAAGTGCCGGACGTCCGAATTTTGGGCAGAAGTTTTTTTCTTTCGTTGCGATTTCGGCTTTGGCGGCATCTGAAAAGTACTCGTTGAGCTCGGCTGAGAACTCGTTGGCGTAGTCTTGGTCTGTTGCGATTTCGCAAGGTCGGGGCTTGCCATTGAGCGTGACGCTTTTGCGGCCTTTCGCTTGAGCAACGTTTCGTACGCTGAGTTCAACTCCTGGAACTTCTGGCGATCGCCTCCCATGTCAGGGTGATGCTGACGAGCCTTTTTGCGAAACGCAGCATGAATCTCTTCGATGCTCGCAGTTTCTGGAATTTCCAAAATGCTGGATGGATCGTCATACATTGCGGGCGATTCTACGTTTGAGTGCATCATCTGCCGGTTTCGAGCTATTCAAACTCAAAAATCTGGCAAGCGAACTGGCGGGACTCACATTCTAACCGCTCGAACCTCGGTTTAATACTTGGCGGAATCTGGGCGTTCTACAGTATAGATGCAGTAACTTCGCCCCAGCGGCAACTTTGCTGCATCTTGTTGAAGTCGCGAATTCAAGCAGAATGATGTGACCCTCAACTTGGCCACCGATGAACCAACAACCAGACATCCGCACAATCTACGAGCTCCAACCGGTGCTTCCGCTTACGCAAGGGTGGCACTGGCTGATAGCGATCCTGTTCGTTTTCATGCTGGTCGCCTGGATCGTCTGGCTCTATCGACGCGATACGCAAAAGCTTGACCGCTCGGTTGCGTGGGGGCTCAGCGCGATGCGATTGGTTGTGATCTCCGCCCTGGTTATCTACTTTCTGGGGCCCGAGAAACGAACCGAATCGCGGCTGATCAAAGACTCGAGAGTGGCCGTTGTCGTCGATACGAGTCTTAGTATGGGATTGCGCGACGATCAGGATTCGGGCAACTCGAAAGCTCGAATCGACGACGTGGTGAACTGGGTGAAAACTCAACGTCCTGTCCAACGGTTGCAGCAGCAGCACGAAGTCACGGTTTATCGTTTTGACGACACGAGCCGCCCTGAGCCCATTGCAACGTTCCCCAAAACTGGTGCAGACGTTGAGCTCGTTGCCGCTGCAGAAGCACCGAGCGCCGTTTCGGCATTGCGGTCACGGTTGGCGTTTTCAAGAGCCATCGGTTGGGGAGGGCTCGTCGTTTTGGCGCTGGCCGTGTTGAGCCTGTTCTGGAGCGGGTTTGCGGCGCTGCGAAAGTCTGCAAGCGGCGCTGCAAATCCCTTGTCGTTCGGAATGTATGCCTGTGTAGCGGCCCTGATACTGATCGCTGTTTGCGATCTCTGGACGCCGCGCTTCGATCTGGCTGTATCGCTTGGGTTTGCCAAAGCCGACCCCAGCGAGTTTGTTGCTGCTGAGGAGGAACTCGAAATCGAAAACGACGAGGCGTCTCAGGATCCGCGGGACGTCGACTGGGCGGAGCAACTGGCGGCTCGCGGTGGAGCGACTCGATTGGGTTCGGCGATCGAGTTCATTGTCAATCGAGAACGTTCCGGCCCGATCGCGGGCATCGTGGCAATCACCGACGGGCAGGGCAATGCGGGCACGTCGGCGGAAGCCGCGATGATTGCGGCTTCGAACGCCGGGATTCCGGTTTACCCGATCGGAATTGGGTCGACGCGCGTTGCTCGCAACGTTCAGGTCGCCGATTTGCAGGCTCCGCCTCGCGTGTTTCCAGGGGATCGCTTCAAAGTCAAAGCGCTGATTACGTCGTTTGGCCTGGAAGGAACTTCCGCACGCGTCAAGCTTTACTCCGTCGATTCGAAGAACACCGAAGTTGAAATTGAAGAAGCCGAAGACGCGATTCGGTTGGGCGCCGACGGTGAGCCGCTACCTTTGACGTTCGATGTCCAGCGCGAGGAAACTGGCAAGCGTCGCTATTCGGTTCGGATTGAGCCGGTCGATCGCGAAAGCGAGACTCGCGACAATCAGCGAAGTGCCGTGGTCAACATTGTCGAACGTAAAACGAACATTCTGCTGATGGCTGGAGGCCCGACGCGAGAGTTCCGCTTTCTGCGCAATCAGCTTTACCGTGATCGCAGTGTGACGACTCACGTCTGGTTACAGTCCGCCAAACCCGGCGCTGACCAGGAATCCGATGTCCTGCTGGAGAGCTTTCCCGGCACGCGCGAGGAAATGTACTTCTTCGATTGCGTCGTCGCGTTTGATCCGGATTGGCGAGAGTTGAGCGCGGCTCAAACGGCGCTATTGGAACGTTGGGTCGCCGAGCAAGCTGGCGGGCTGATTCTGATCGCCGGTCCAGTCAACACTCCCGAGTGGACTCGCAAGCCCCGCGGTGACGAAGCCATTGATGTGATGCGGAAACTTTATCCGGTTGCGTTCTACTCTCAGGGCAGCGCCATCCGGAAACTGGGGCGGTTCGGAGGTTCCGAGGCTTATCCACTGCAGTTCACGCGTGAAGGCCGGGCAGCGGAATACTTGTGGATTGGCGACTCGGCGGGCGAAAGCACCAGGTCCTGGGATAGCTTTGACGGCGTCTTTGGCTACTACGCGGTCAACGAATCGAAGGCCGGGGCCGATGTGTTGGCTCACTTTGCCGACCCCAATACGCTGATCGGCGAACGTCTGCCGATCTATCTTGCCAGCCAATTCTATGGTGCCGGCCGGGCGTTTTTCCAGGCCAGCGGCGAGATGTGGCGTGTCCGCCGAATGGATGTGGCCTATTTCGAAGCGTACTACAACAAGCTGATTCGATGGGCCAGTCAGGGAAGGTTGCTGCGCGATTCGAGTCGCGGGGTTTTGCTGGCCGATCGGCAACGCTGCTGGATGGGAGACACGATTTCACTTCAGGCGATTTTGCGAGACGCGCAGGACGAGCCACTGAACGTGCCGGAGATCGAAGCGACCATTTTGCGGCCCGACGACACGATCGACAAAGTCATTCTCCGATCCAATGCGGCTGCCGTCCGCCCTGGAACTTACACCGGGCGATTCATTGCTTCGGTAGAAGGCGACTTTCGGGTTTCCCTTCCGGTCCCTGACAGTCCTGATTTGGAGATTCTTTCGACGTCCGTTTCGGCCAGCATTCCGGACCTCGAAAAAGAGCGACCGCAGCGTAACGACGCGTTGCTTTCAAAACTGGCTGATAAAACGCAGGGACACTATTATCAGGGGCTGGCCGAATTCAGTGTTGCCGAATCCGATGATGATGCTCCTGAGAACCTGATACAGCCCCGCGATCAGGAGTCCTTTTTGTCCGGCACGTTTGATCGAGCTTTCAAGCGAAAGCTGATGATGTGGCTCATGGGTTTGATGGTCCTTGCGCTGACTCTCGAGTGGACCGTCCGCCGACTTCATCGGCTTGCGTAGCGGGATGCTGCCGCGAATTTTCTTCTTCTATTCGTTTTCCGCGAACCACCCAGTCGCGAACTCGTCTGTCTGGTATCGAAACAAAAAGGAAATCGAAATGAATTTATCCAAACCAACTGAAACGATGACACGATGCGAACGCATGGTTGTCTGTCCGTTTGAAGGTTGCTTTTTTCAGCGATGTTCGATGCGGTTGTAGCTTCGGTTTGGATTGATGTGATCAATGAGCCCGGTGTTGCAACGCCGGGCTTTTTTTGTGTCTGTATTCAAAATGGATCAGTAGCTGAGACGGTGTAGCGTCTGGTTGAAGACCAGGAGACGAGGGTTCGATCACCTCCTGATCCACTGAAGGATAAAAGCAGAAAGCAAGGCATGCCGAAAATGGAGGCTCAACGGAGAGCTGAATGCATCGATCATTGGCAAGTGAAATCTGTTTCTGATTTTTGATTTTGCCTCATTCGTCTAGTGGCAGGACGGCAGGTTTTCAGTCTGCAAACGGGAGTTCGATTCTCCCATGAGGTGCTTTTCCGAGATGAAAGGTAAAACGATGAACGACAACAGAAAGTACTCGATCCGACTGGCCAACGGCAATGAGCGAAATTTTGATTCGGCTGCCGAGATGGCCAAATGGATCGCCGAGCAGCGTGAGAATGATCGGCCGATCCTTAAAAAGTCGGCACGGCCCAGGCGACGTTCTGCCAGCCGCGCCGTTCGATGTTACTCCGGCGAATCTCCTTTGGCGCGGTACGCAAAACGGAATAGCGACGAGACTTAAAATCTCGTGATTGTGGGTTCGAATCCCACTCGCGCTTTCTCGCAACGGATCATGAGCGTAGTCGCTTCGAATCTCTGATCTGCAATTTTAAAACTTGGCGCTGGGGCCGGATGGCCAGGCAACTGCCTGCAAAGCAGTGTAAGTGGGTTCGATTCCCACCGGCGTCTTCTGGCATCGATTCTTTTGCCGCGCCTTCCCGACGTTTCCCCAAAGGCCTCTCCTGAAAAAGTTTGTCCGCCGTCAAGGTTGTTGGCATCTTTCGGGAATGAGCAGTGAACATGCAAGACGTCGGTCGCGATCCAACCAATCTGACACCGCATAAACCAATCTGCCTTCTTCAAGCGAGTTGATGCGTCGATTTTTTCAAGCAGGCACACCAATCTGCGTGGCTGGCATACCAATTGCGAACTGCTTCCGGAGATCAAACATAGCCGGCCTGTTGAAAAAGTAGACGGGCATCACCAAAAGCACCTGGAGATTGACATGATGAAAAAAAGCCTGGCGACTCTCGCCCTTTCAGCGACCCTTCCCTTCCTGCCAGTTGGCGACGCTCACGCCACCGATGCCCCACAAGGCTCCGGAACAGTTGGAACCACCAACGGCACGCTTCAAATCGAGGGCACCGAGTTGACCGATCGGCTTAGCGTTTGGAGCAACTCGGAGCGGATTCGCGTTTTGCTCAACGGTGAAAACTACTACTTCGATCGGGATGAAATCGAATCGCTTCAGGTCTACGGCAACGGCGGCAACGATTTCCTTTTTAACTATTCGGATCTGGAGTCCTTCATTAGCGGCGACGGCGGGAACGATCGTATCACGTCATTCCAAAGCCCCGAAGGAGCATTTCTGGTCGGCGGAGAGGGCAACGATTTCATCTACGGGAGCAACGGTGACGATCTGATCATCGGTGGCGATGGCGATGATGATATCTTCGCTCTCGGCGGAGACGATTCAGTCTTTGCGGATTCAGCATTTTCGGAAGAAGCTGACGACGACGTCATGGCATTCGCAGACGGAGACGCAGACGACGAGGACGAAAAACTGGTCAGCAGCGGCAACGGAGACGACTACGTGAACGCCGGAGCAGGCGATGACTACGTCGAGACAGGATTTGGCGACGACATTCTGCTCGGGCTCGCTGGCAACGATGTGCTGTACAGCGGCGTCGGCGACGATTTCGTCTACGGTCACGCCGGTAACGACATAATCCACGCCGGTTGGGGAGACGACTTTGTCTTCGCAGGTATGGGGAACGACATCGCGATTGGTCACTTTGGCGAAGACGTCATGTTTGGCGAAGGGGGGGACGACTGTCTTTCGGGTGGAGATCAACACGATCGAATCTACGGCGGTGCCGGCAACGACATGCTCCTTGGCAACGCTGGCGACGATCAACTGTACGGCGACAGCGGCAACGACATGATCTTTGGTGGTTCTGGTGACGACACGATCAACGGTGGGTCTGGTGACGACTTCGAAACTCAGGAAGAGTCACCTGTCGATTGTTTTGGCCGTCCAATCGTAGACGAGGATAGCGACGACGATGTTGATGGCGACAATGACGATCAGATCGAAATCGACGTCAGCCTTTAATCCGCATCACGACCAATTTCATTACCAAGCCACGCTCAATCAGCGTGGCTTTTTTTGTTGGACGAACTTGAACGCGAAGTGGGAGAACACACATGGGGCATCGCATTGTCGGACGGCCAGTTGATCTGCTCTGCATGCACCGAATGTATGATCGGAACATGAAAGTCAGAAAAATATGCGCTCGCCCTATGGTGCCCCCAAACCTTGCCCCGTTTGCCAAATGAGCCGTTGAAACCCCGTCGATGCGTCAAACAGTGCGGATTGTCCCAGCTGTGGTTTCCGGAATCTCTGTCGCTAGCCGTGTGATTGTAAAATCGCCTTAAAGATATGGGCTCCGATTAAACGAAAGATAGTGCAGGTGAATGAAGTGACTTTCGTGCCGTTTACTCCGGCATTCAATTTGTCAACGGAAGTTACTAATGATCCTACTAGGGGGGAATTTCGATAGCGAACGGCAACGTTCGTTGAAGTCGCGGTATGCACTCGACCCAGATTGCATGATGCGATTCGAGTTTCTCTCCGGACGATGTCCTCGTCGCCGTCTGAAAACATTGGAGCTTTTGCTTCTGCACCGTGGCCTCGGTTCAGATTTGAAAACCCGGGACCTTTCAGACATAGCTGATGTCGTGACGGGAGTTGACGTACGGAAACGTCTTCGACCTTAAAGCGAATATTAGTCTGTCCTGACCCAGATGGGAACCTTCCCAGCGGGGCAGACAGTTACGTGAGCGGAAGTTTCATATGAAGCAAATAACTCGTGTAGCGAAAGACGATTTAAAAGTGTTTATGGAGAGCCTGCGATGAAGGTGTTCACAACTGGACAGGTCGCCAAGATCTGTAAAGTGGCCCCACGCACGGTCAGCAAGTGGTTCGATTCTGGTCGCCTTAAGGGTTACCGGATCCCCGGATCACAAGACCGTCGTATACCACGCGAATACCTGATCAAATTCCTCAAAGAGCATGGTATGCCTTTGGGGGATCTGGAAGATGAAGCGATGGCAAAAATTTTGATTGTCGCTCAAGATCAGGTATTGATTGAGAATTTGAAGCGGGAACTTCCACCCGAACGAAGTTTTAAAGTAGCTGTCGCTGCCAGCGGATTCGAAGCCGGCATTCAAGCGGAAAGCTTTCACCCTGACTGCATCATTACTGATTTTTCCATTGGGAAAGTCGAAGCGATGCAGATCTGTCAGAACCTCAGAAAGAATCCCGATTTCTCTGAGACCATTCTGATTGCTCTGCTTCCCGATGATGGTCAACCTGTTTCGTTCGATCGTTCTGCGATCAATGAGACATTCAAGAAGCCGTTCGATGCAAGTCTTCTTGCAGAACGACTTCGCACGCTGATCGGCTCGGTCAAAGAACTGGTTTAAGTACCAGTTGGGAGTTGGTCTAGACCACCAACTAGCTTCGCCGCTTTTTCCCTACGATCCAATCCGAAACGATTTCGCCGTCTTTCGCTCAAACCGCCTGTTGAGGACCTCAACAGGCGGTTTTTTGCTTTCCTACAGCCCGACTCCCAAAGTCAAACGCTCCGTCTGCCCTGCTTCGATCATCAGCCCGTTAAACGATCAGCAATGAACGGTGCGAATGCGGCCACGCGTTCTCCCGCGAGCGGACCTTTCTTGAGGGCCACGAATCCTCTGCGACACCAGTTCCGCAAAATCCAGCTCTGTGTCCTTTACGGTGCTTACTTGCCAACACGTTTCGCTAGCGAGCCACGTTAACTTCTGACGAATGTACCGATTGAAACGGTGCCAGCCCTGCAATCCGTTATGCGTTCTCGTTTCAAGCTAAGCATTGCACGGTCATTGCGGCGAAACCGAGTAATACATGTTGTGCTGTTTATACGGTCGGAGCGTTCCGAGATGCGTTTTTACGTTTCAATTTTGAGTGTGATCCTAATCGGGATCCTCGTGTCGGAAGGTAACGCCCTTCAGATTTCTTCCTTGCCGCCACTCCCGTCCGCGGAAGCATCGAAGGTTGAGCAAGAACCGTTGTTCCGAAGCATCCCGGTAATCAAGTCGACATCGGAAACGAACTCTGGTCAGAAAGCTAAAACGTTGCCGCAGCATGCGCTTCCAGCGTTGCCGGCTTTGCAGTTGCCAACCGAAACCCAAACGCAGCCTCGGACTTCCGGACAGCAATCAACTCAGCAGCTGCAGCAGTACAGTGACGTTTTCGAAAGTGCCCTGTCGCAGTTCCCCCAGCATCGCATCGCCCGCCTTCCAGTGGCTCAACAGGATTCAGCTCCGATCATTGAGAGCTCGCGTTTTGAAGAACGTCCAACGATGCAGAGCGTTCAGTCGGCTCGGCGTTCCGTTCTCGAAAACGTTGTCCAAAATCCGGATTCGGATTCTGAATCTGGTCAGAGTCTATTGAACAGTCTGGAACAACAGGGAAGATTCAAACCGGCTTCGTCGAACAAGATGTTGCAAGAGTTTGCCGAGTTACCGCAGGAACAAAACCCACTGACGGTCGAGTCAGCTCCGATCGAAGAATCCTTTGCGCCGATCAATGCTGTTCAACCGGAAGCCCCGTCGACCGCTCAATCTGACGTTCCGTCGCTTGCTCCAGCAGCCGAAGCGGCTCCGTTGCAGTGGGAAGTTCCACAGACAATGGCGACCGTTCCCGAAATTGCGGAACCAGGTGATCTGGCTTACCCGCTGAATCCGCAGATGCCTGCAAACGAATTTTCACCCGAATCAAACTTTGCAACTCCCCGAGCGATTGCGGCGGCCCCAGTGGACGAATCGTTGACGTGGTGGAAGTCTTCAGTTCTTCAGCCGCTCGACGGCAACCGTTCTACCGAAGCCGTCGACTCGAATGTGTTGGTCTATCGCGCCTTGCAAAACAGTCCACGAATTCAAGCCGTTTCGCAAAGTCCACTCATTCGCGAATTGCAGATCGTGGAAGCGGACGCCGAATTCGACGCCGTTCAATACATTCAGAGTCAATTCGAAGATCGTGTCGATCCAGTCGGCAACCAGCTGACAGTCGGCAACGGCGAGAGTTTCCTCAAGGATAACATTTGGTCTGGTGATCTGGGTTTGCGCAAGAAAGCTCGCACGGGTGCGAGTTGGGAATTGAATCAGCGTCTTGGTTTTCAGAACAGCAACTCGAACTTCTTCGTCCCGCAAGATCAGGGCACCGCGACGCTGGCCTTAAACGTGACGCAACCACTACTTCGCGGACGCGGTCGCTACTACAACCAGTCGCAAATCCTGATCGCTCAAGCCACCAACGGAGCCGCTTGGCAAACGTTCCATGCGGAACTGCAGGACGAGTTGCTAGGCGTCGTTTCGGCGTACTGGGATCTGTATCTGACTCGCAGTGTGTTCTTGCAGAAACGTCGTAACGTTGAACGCGGAGCCAAAATCCTCGATCGCCTTGAAGGCCGCGCCGGGCTCGACTCTCTGCCCAGCCAAATCGCTCGTGCTCGCTCTTCGGTTCAGACTCGCCGTACCGAGTTGGCGAACGCTTTGCGGGACGTTCGCAATGCTGAAACAGAAGTCCGACGTCGGATCGCGGACAACAGCTGGATCAATGGCGGCGGAGCTGAACTGGTTCCGGGAGAACTTCCATCGGCAATGACGTTCCAGGTGCCTCTTGAGCAGGTGGTGTACAACGCTCTGCAACATCGTCCAGAAGTTCAGGAAGCGATGAGCCGCGTCCGAATTGCATCGGTACAACGGGATGTTAGTGCGAATGAGTTGCTGCCTGAACTGTCACTGCTGATGGGGACGTACGTAAGTGCTCTTCGGGGCGATACCGGAATTTTGAACGCGTTTCAGGATCAGTTTGGACAAGTCAAACCGGGTTACAGTTTTGGCGTCAATTTCGAACTGCCCTACGGAAACCGAGCGGCTCGAAGTCGGTTGGCTCAGCGTGATCTTCAGGTAAAAAAGATTCGCCACGAAGTTGACGAAGTGATGCAGACCGTGATCGCAGAATCACAAGTCGCCTTGCGTCGAGTTGAGTCGGCGGCGGAGACTCTGGTCGCGGCGAACGAAGCCATAAAAGCGGCTCATGCGGATCGCAATCAATTCCAACGCCGCTGGGAGTCGTTTGCTTTGGTCGAAGGAGATCTTGCTGACGGACAGAACCCGACCACCGTGCTTGACCAGTTGCTCGATTCGCAGGACCGCCTTGCTTCCGCAGAACTGGTCTATGTTCAAGCCGAACGTGAACTGAAAGTCGCCGAAGTGGCACTCCAGCGTTCTATGGGAACTCTACTGATGGCGCAAAATGTGTCGACAACCCGTGGGTTTGACTGCGACACTCCACGAATGGACATCTTTAAAGACGGAAGCCCGTTGCCGACGGCGGCCAATGGAATCCCTGGCGTTGCTGCACCGCAAATGGATGCCACTCAGGCGAATTTCAACGGATTCCCTCAGTAGTACGTCTCTTCTTGCCGGTTGGCTGATTGCGTTGAGCGCGTGATCCATTTTGGCTTGGGATGGGCGAAACACTGCCCGACTGCGCCGCCAATTACCAACTTGACCGCGGTCAAGAAAAAAAAGTGAAAAATCTGATTCGGCATCAGTCCGAATTGAAACTGCCCGGGTTTAACTCGGCATCACGGCCAATTGCGAGCAATTGCTACTAAGCCTGCCTTCTCAATCGGCCACCATCCGGAGTGCCGGGAAATTTATGGAGTGGAGTAAACCATGAAAATGCGACAAATAACTTTCGCCGCGATTGCGGCTCTGATGTGTCTGTTCTTGGCCAATGATGCTATGGCTCAACGCGGCGGTGGCGGTGGCTGGGGTGGCGGCGGACGTCTCGAGTACCTCGGGAACCCGGATGTTCAAAAAGAACTCGATCTCGTTGACGAACAAATCGAAGATCTGGATGAAATCAACTCCGAAGCACGCGACGTAATGCGTAACGCGTTCGCGGGCATGCGTGAAAAGTTTCAGGATTTGTCTCGCGAAGAACGCGATGAAATGATGACTGAAATGCGTGAGAAAATTGCTGAAGACATGAAGGGTGTTGACGACAAAATCGGCGACATTCTGCTTCCACATCAGCTTGAGCGACTTGACCAGATCGCGTTGCAAGGCCAGATGCGACGTGGCGGAACTGCCGCTGCACTCAAGAGTGATGCGATGCGTGAAAAGCTTGGCTTGACTGAAGAAGAAGCCGAAAAGCTTCAAGCGAAAGAAGAAGAAGTCAAAAAAGAGCTGGAAGAGCAAATCAAAAAGCTTCGCGAAGAAGCCACTGACAAAATCCTTTCTGTTCTTCCTGCTGCAAAGCAAGAGAGCATCAAAGCATTGATCGGTGAATCTTACGAAGTTCAAAACGCTCGCGGTGGACGTGGCGGTCGCGGTGGAGCCGGTGGAGAACGCGGTGGACGCGGCGGCGCTGGCGGTGGTCGTGGTGGAGAACGCGGCGGTCGTGGCGGAGAACGCGGCGGACGTGGTGGACGCGGCGGCGGATTCTAATTCGTATCGACTCGAACATTCGAAACGAAGAAAGCCGCTGGGATATTCCCAGCGGCTTTTTTTTTGCATCTTCGGGCCGGTCGCGGACTTGCCTCGTAAGTGACTCGGCAATCGTCGCAGCGACTATTTCTTTGCCGTTGGTTTCGCAGCAGGAGCCGTCATGATTGTTGTGGGTGCCCTGGAACCCGGCGGCGTTTGCAGAAAACGGTTCATGTCAGGCGAAGTCGATGGAAAACGCACGTTGATGCTGGATTTCGGTCCTGAAGGCCAACCAAGCCCATCCGCGTTGGCGACCAGTTCTTTCAATTTCAGGTCGACCATTTCTTCTTTCGCAGCACGACGACGGCTCAATCGCTCACGCATTTCTTCCAGCTCTTTTTCAAGCGACTCAATGTGCTCGTCATACTGATCCATTTTTGAATCGTAATCCGTGACCAGTGCTTTCCGCAGACTGGCTTTCGCGTCTGAACGTTCCTCGTCGGACTTGGCACCTTTGAGCGACTCGTACGCTTTGTCGACTTCGCTGGCTTTGGCGGAGACCCAGGAACTTCGAGCCAGCCCAAAACTTGTCGCCGGCCCAGATTTGGAACTCCTGAAAATTGTTGTCGCCCTCGGCGCCGTTGGTCCAACCGTTGGAGGCAGCGGAACTGCAGCGCCAGGCACCGCAAAAGTATCATCGCTCTGTTCTTGCGCCGTCAGCGTCCAGCCGGTCACAAGAGAGGTTGGGACCATCAAAAAGCACAAAAGCAATTTTCGAGTTAGCATCTTAGATTCTCCACACGGTTCAGGTAATTTTTATTGATCATCAAGTAGCTCAGACAGCTCAGTTACGGACTGATCCAGCTGGCCCAGCTTTGAATTGAAAACTTCGTCAGGGTTTGAGATGAGTTGCGTTTCCGGTCGCCACGAATCTCCAGAAAACTGATCGATTTTTTCCGTCAGGCTCATCAAATCAGCCTCGAACGTATCCACCGTTTCGATTTGGTGGCGACGTTGAATGGATCCCCATGTCAAAACGGGCTCGGGTTCAGGAGCGGTCACAAACCAGGTCCCAGCGTAGAAAATCAGCCCGCCCAAACCGGCCAGCGGAACAGCAAGTCCGATCCATTTCAAAACCGAAGCTCGCATGTTGGAACGGCTGGGATTCTTTGGCAGCGCCGGAATTGTTGAGCCAACGGGTTGATTTAGATGAGCCAGAAATTGCTCCAGCCAGGCTTCGACGTCACTCGACGACTGAAATCGGTCCTCGGGCAACTTCTCCAACAATCGGTCGATCATTCTGGCCAGTTGCGTCGGCACATCCGGATTGAGTGACTGCGCGTTGGCATGGTTCTCGTTGCCAACTTTATGGATCACGCCCATCGGTGCCGCCGATCTGAATGGCGTCACTCCTGTGGACAGGAAAAACAGCAAACTGCCCAGGCTGAACAGATCGCTGCGAGCATCAACGTCTTCGCCACGAGACTGTTCCGGCGACATGTAGTTCAGAGTTCCGGCAACCATTCCAGTTTGAGTCATCGACTCTTCGGCTTCCCGGCGAGCCAACCCAAAGTCCGTGATCACAATTCGATTGATCTGATTGTCGACCAAAATGTTGGCGGGCTTGATATCGCGATGAACCAGCCCCTGTTGGTGTGCGGCCGCCAGCCCCGAGGCAATTTGCTTTCCGATGCGAACGACTTCTTTCGCCGGCAATGGACCATGTTTGTCGACGACTTCCTGCAATGTTGGGCCGACCACGAGCGGCATGACAAACCACGGAACACCGTTTGATTCGCTGATGTCGTGAATCGCGATTACGTTCGGATGCAACAACGCTCCAGCGGCTTTGGCTTCCCGGAGAAAACGTTCCTTGGCCGTCCCATTGTTTACTAAACGCGGCGCGATCATCTTGATCGCCACCGGTCGATGCAACTCGTGATCGAATCCGCGAAGCACGATTCCCATGCCACCATAGCCGATGACTTTTTCGATTTCGTAGCGTCCCAGTCGACCCAGCGTTTCTGGATGAGTCGGTGGGTTCAGTACGTCGTCCAGCAACTGGTCGACGGATCGCAAATCGAACTGATTGCAAGGCGACTGGCGATCAAACTCAAAGTCGCGAGTGTCGGTTTCTTCAAATGCGAGCTGTTCTTCCAAGGCGATGATCGAGCTGCAGAAATCGTCCCGCCACGATTCATTGGCGGCAAAGCTCAGCAGTCGATCCTGGCAATGCGAGCAGTTCGCAACATGCGTTTCAATTTTATCCTGAGGAACCTTCGTTGGCTGTTCCGAGACAATCAACTGTAGGTCCAGATCGGAAATGTGATTCTGTTCAGACATCGAACGACTCTCCTGACTCAATGATTCTTCTTTCAGCAGCCTTTCGCAATCGAGCGATGACTCGGGAGCGGGCGACGTAGACGGCACCACGATTCATGTCCAGAGACTTCGCCACCGAATCGACCGAAGCGTTTTCAACTTCGGTTCTCCAGAACGCCTGCCAGGTTTTTGGATTCACTTCGTCGCGAACCTGGTTGGTGACCAGAGAAAAGATCTGCCGCTGGTACTCCAGACGGAACTCGTGAGATTCGGCTTCGCCAGGGTTTGCCGCGATCAGTTCCAGCAACCCGGTTTCGCCACCAGCAACTTGGCGATTTTCCTTGCGGCGGAAAAAGTCGATCACCAAATTTCGAGTCACCCGATAGAGCCAGCCGCGGAAAGTGGCTCCTTGCTGTTGCCCATCGAATGTGCCGATGGCTTTGGAGACACGAGACATGACTTCCTGGGTCACATCGGTCGCGTCGGCGTGCTGTAGGCCTCGCTGCCGGCAGATTCTGAAAATCAGCGGCTGATAAATGCTTGCGAACTCATTCCAGGCTTCAAGATTCTGCGGATCGTGCAGTTTGCCAATGAGTGAGTATCGCGTTTTCGGGGTGTCTTGCATGATTCCTGTCCTTCTCCCGTTCAACGGAAGTCGATGAGGAATCTTACATAGAATTGCCATTTTTTGTTTTATTTGGCTCGTATGTCCCACAACCAAACCTTGGACTCCCCCTCAACGCTCAGGCTCCGCGGCGTTAAAATGACGGCTTCAAAAACCCTCCCCAGACACACACATGAACACGGCTGTACCAGTTTCCCTTGCTCAAAATTTTGCCCTGTTGGCTCTCGATGTCGCGGCACCCGCCGGACACGACGCCGCTCCCACGGATGACGGAGGAGGCGGTTATGGTTTCTACTTTGGAATGTTGGGGCTGGCGCTGCTGCTGGTGGTGCTCAACGGATTCTTTGTGGCGGCTGAGTTCGCCCTCGTAAAGATCCGTCGCAGCCAGATCAACAAACTGGTGCTTGAAAAGCGATTATTTGCCAAATCAGCGAAATGGCTGTTTGATCGAATGGACCACTCGCTGTCAGCCTGCCAGCTGGGAATCACGATGGCTTCCCTTGGTCTCGGTTGGGTCGGTGAGCCAGCCTTTGCAAAACTTTTGGAACCCGTTTTCAAACTGTTGTCTATCGGCCCCACGACCGGACACATCATCGCGTTCATTGTCGCGTTCTCGATGATTACAGCCTTGCACCTTGTGGTCGGTGAGCAGGCTCCGAAAATTTTTGCGATTCGTGAACCCGTCAAAATGCTGATGTGGTGCGCGGCACCGATGCGATTCTTTTACTATCTGCTGTTCCCGTTCATGTACGCACTGAACTGGGTGACCAATCTTGTTTTGGCTCGGTTGGGACTGACAGGAGAAACCGGACATGGCGCACCGCACAACGAAGAAGAAATTCGTGCGATGTTGACGGAATCTCACACGCATGGATTCCTTTCGCGCAGCGAGCATAGTTTGATGAACGCCGTGATGGAGTTCGATGACATGTTGTGCCGCTTGGTGATGGTGCCTCGAGTTGAAGTCCAGGTGATGGATATCAATTTGCCTTTTCCTGAATTGATGGCGATGGCCAAAGAGACGCAACATACTCGCTATCCGGTTGTCGATTCGTCGCTGGATTCTCTGTTGGGCGTCGTGCACATGAAGGATTTGCTTGGCGTGTCTGCGGAAGCAGATTTTGACATTCGTTCAATCATGCGTGAGCCAACGAAAGTTCCCGAAAGTATGCCGATCAGCCAGGTGCTGCGGCACTTTCAATCAACACATCAACTGCTTTCGTTTGTGATCGATGAGTACGGCTCGATCATCGGAATCGTGACGCTTGAGAACGTGCTGGAGAAAATCATCGGACCCGTTGATGACGAGTTTGACGTCGCGGACGAACCGAGTATCAAGCAAGTGTCTAGTGGACAGTTTCTTGTCCTGGGCAATACTCACATCGCTGATGTCGAGGCCGCGTTGGGGCTGAATCTTGACGACGAAGATGCAGACACCGTTGCCGGAGTTCTAATGAGTCGCCTCGGGAAGATCCCGGAAGTGGACGACAAATTCGAATTCGAAGGAGCCGTGGCTCACGTTATTGCAGTCAACAACGATCGAGTTGAAAAGATCCGGTTTGTGATTTTGGATTCGGGTGTGGATACGATTAAGCCTCCTATCCAATAGTCAGACCGTTGGAAGCCGTCGTCTCAACAGGCTACGTCGATTCTGGATCGCGATCGCGCACGCTAGATCCCAGAATCGGCGGTGTCGAGAGGTGCCACTTTGAAACGGAAGTTCGTGGTCCCGGCTTCAGCCGGACGAAATGCAATTGCCGTCTGAGGGAGGTGCGACGAACCAGTCGCCTCAATTGGCAACGGCACAATGCGTTCGATTACTCCTGAGCGATGTAGTAACGTTTCAGCGTACGACTGTGAGAATTGAGACGATTGTGAATCGTCGTTGGCGGGAACGACACGTGAGTTTCTTTTTGTTGGTGCCCGAAAACCGGCCGCGATTATAATGCCCGAACCTACCACTCCTGACACCGGGTCCCACAACAACGCGGCCGTGAGCACTGACGCCATTAACCAACCTCCCAAAGCAGGCCTGTTGAGTTCGCTGTTTCAGCGATTGCCAATGACCGTTTTCTGGGCTCTGGCTGCGCAGGGGATTGTAAGCGTAACCCGAATTCTCACGACCGTTACTGTCGGCGGCCGGTTTGCGCCCGATGACACAGCCTCCGGCGCGATGCTTGGTTCCCCCGAGCAACTTTCGCTGTACTACGCAGCCTTCGGTGTGCTGACTGTTTTGATCGCGATGCACGAAGGCTTCGTCACGATACCAATGACGGTTTTCCTTCCGCGCCAGGGTAAAGAACGCGAGGCAACATTCTCGGGGCACATGTTACTGGCGTCGCTTTGTTTCATCGGGCTCGCGTTGTGCATGGTGGCGATGTGGATCATATACCAATACCAAATCGGCGGCGGCATGACGTCGGCTTTGACGGTCATCGCGTTTGTCATCGTGCTTGCTCCATTGCAGTTGCTGCGAGAATTTTCGCGTCGATGGCTGCTCGCGAATTTACAGGTTCGGCCGTCGGCATTGCTTGAGATTCTGTTCTCTGTCGCGTTCCTGACCTGTCTCGCGGCGTTATTTTTCTTTCAGCAGCTAACTGCAATTCGGGCATTCGTCGCCATCGCAGCTGTCAACGTGATGGCACTCGGTGCGTGGTGGTATTTCTATCGTAGCAACTTTGCAATCACTCTCGATGGCTCAGGCAAACAGCTCAAGGAAAACTTTCGCTACGGTCGTTGGGCAGCGGGAGAAAATTTCTGTTCCAGCATCACGATGTTCTTTTGTGTGTGGTACCTCAACCGCGAACTTGGGCTGGTACCTGGCGGCGTCTACTCGGCCTGCTTCAACGTCATGCTGTTGGCGAACCCGTTTCTTCTGGGAGTCTGCAGCCTGTTGGGGGCCCGCGCGGCCCAGGAATTCACAAAAGGCGGTTGGAATGCGATGCTGAAAACGCTCGCACAATACGGAACCTTTGTCTTCGTGGTGTTGATGGGATTCGCAGTCCTGCTCTGGGTTTTCGGAGCCGATTTGACGAACCTGCTGTTTAGCGAAAAGTATCAAGCGTGGTTCGACGTCAACGCGGGAGGCATCAACCGCGTCACGTCGGTGCTGGGGTTGGCGGTACCATTTCTGGGAGTCAGTTTTGTGCTTTCGACTGCGCTGCTGGCGATCCGGCGACCGAATGACAACTTTTTCTGTGCTTTGGCCAGCCTGATGGTGCTCGTCGGAATCAACCTGGCGTTTGGGCCTTCACTGATGGTGGCTGCGATCAGTTTCGTTTCCGCTTCGGCAACCAATGCAGCTTTCCGAATGGGTTGTCTGTTGCGAGCTTGGGCGGTTCGTGAAACAGCTGATATCAGCACGTGAGTTGCATGGCGGTATCTGCTAAACTGGTGACTGATTGACACCGAACCTGCCGGAAACCGACAATGAAACTCCGACTCTTGCTCTTCGTCGCCGCGATCAGCCTTTTTTCGATCACCCACACCGTCGAAGCTACTGAACCTGCTGAGCGCCCGAACATCGTTTGGCTGTCGGCCGAAGACATCGGCCCGCAATTGGGCTGCTACGGATTCGACATCAAAACGCCAAACATTGACGCGTTTGCCAAACGCTCGCTGACTTACGACCTGGCGTGGTCCAACTATCCGGTTTGTGCTCCCGCTCGCACGACGATTATCACAGGCATGTACGCGACATCGCTGGGCGCCGGAAACATGCGATGCGGGGCCGTCAAGCCGCAAGGACTCAAGCTGTTGCCGGAACTGATGCGTGAAGCTGGATACTACTGCACGAACGCCAGTAAAACCGACTACAACCTGCTTAAAGTCGACGGCGTTTGGGATGAAAGCTCAAGCGAAGCTCATTGGAAAAACCGACCGGAAGGCAAGCCATTCTTCGCCGTTTTCAACCAGACCAGCACTCACGAAAGCAAGATTCGAAAACGACCTCACGAACCGCAAATTGATCCAGCCTCCGTTTCGTTGTTTCCGTATTGGCCCGACGTGCCTGAAATTCGGACGGACTGGGCACAGTACCTGGATAACATCCAGGATCTAGACGACTGGTTCGCCAAACATGTCAAACAGATCGAAGACGCCGGGCTGGCGGATGACACGATCATCATTTTCTGGGGTGATCACGGCTCCGGGATGCCGCGACACAAGCGCTACGTCGGTGATTCAGGGATGCGTGTTCCCATGATTGCTTACGTGCCTGATAAATGGAAATCGTTTTGGAGCAGTAATTACGCCGCCGGGGCTCGCAGTGATTGGCCCGTTGGATTCATTGATTTTGCACCAACCGTTTTAAAAATTGCCGGAGCCGAGGTTCCCGAACGCATGCAGGGATCGTCATTTCTTGGACCGGACGCCCAGAAAGCCGGCTACGTTTTCGGCGTGCGGAACCGAATGGACGAACGCAACGACGCCAGCCGAAGCGTGACCGATGGTCGCTATTTGTACATTCGAAACTTCATGCCGCATTTGCCTCACGGCCAATTCGTCGAGTATCAACAGACGACCGATGCGACGAGTGTGTGGTTTGAGAAGTTCAACAAAGGTGAGCTGAACGATGTCCAGTCCGCATTTTGGAAGCTGCGCGCGAAGGAAGAGCTCTACGACCTCGAAGCCGATCCTCACGAGACGATGAACCTGGTGGCGACCGGGCCGGCAGGTGCCGCGTTGCCTCAGCAGGCCAAACTGGCCGAACTTCGCGACGTCGTTCGGAAAAAAATGATCGAAATTGGAGACCTTGACCTCGTTCCTGAGTCGACGCTTCACGAATACGAACTGAGTTCTGCCAAGTCACGGTTTACCTACTCGCAACGCGATGGGTTTGATTTTGGAGCACTCTACGATGCGGCCTGTGGCGAAAACGTCGACGCAAATTTGGCTGCTTCAGCCCCCGAGCTTCGTTTTTGGGCGGTGAACAGTTTGATCCATACGGCTGACACCATTACCGGGGCCCAGCGTGATGCAGCGGTCAAAATGTTGGACGATTCGTCGATGGCGGTTCGTGTGAAAGCTGCCGAACTATGCCTGAGACTGAAAAAGAATCAGGAAGAGGCCAACCACGAGAAAGCGATCGCCGTGCTGATCACGTTGGGCGACAAAGCCAACTCGAACTATTTCGTCGCTTGCAATGCGTTGAGTTGCATGGATCGATATCGCGATCTGCTGGACAAAGACGCGATTGCCAGAATTCAGAAATTCAGTTCCGACGCGTCGGAGATCCAACGCGGAAACGACAACCTGGAAAAACTTCATCGTCGGTTCAGCAAACCTCGCGTTTTAATTTTGGGCGACTCAATTTCGATAGGCTACACACCATTTGTCAAAGAGTTGTTGGCCGACCAGGCCGTTGTGGTTCGCCCAACGAAAGACGGGAAGCCAGAAAACTGTGCCGGGACAGACCGAGGCATTGGCAACATTGATCGCTGGTTGAAGCTTGAAGGCGGCAACTGGGATGTGATCCATGTCAACTTTGGCTTGCACGATTTCAAGCACGTTGACGCCAAAACCGGCAAGAATTCGAATGCTGCTGACGATCCGCTCCAGTCAGGTCCGGAGGAGTACGAGCAGCAGTTGCGTACGATTTTAACCAAGGCAAAAGCCACTGGGGCAAAGGTCATTTTCTGCACGACGACGCCGGTTCCTCCGGGATGCAAGCCGTTGCGTGAAACGACTTCGCCCGAGCAATACAATGCGATTGGTCGGAAGATTGCGTCCGAATTTGGAATCGCTGTCAACGATTTGTTCTCGTTTGCGAATCCACAATTGGCGAAAATTCAGCAACCTGCGAACGTCCATTTCACAAAAGAAGGCTCAAAAGTTCTGGCTGGAAAAGTCGCAGAAGCGATCCGCAACGTGCTCGAGAATTAGACGCGATCGGCTACGACTGCATCGCCAAATCGAGTTCCGTCTGAACATCGGCATCGCATTCGATTGTTCGGCGATTACGCAGGAGCTCCATCGCCTGTGAGCCAAAAGTTTCGAGGTGTTGTCCGATCGCCCAGACGCAGGCTCCTCGAACCAGTGGCTCATCATCGTTGATTCCGATCGCCAACGACTCAAGGCCTTCTCCTGAAGGCATGTTTCCGAGGGTGATGGCTGCGTTGCGCAAAATCCCCCGCCGCTTGGGTCGCCACAGCGGCGTTTTCCGAAACTGGACTCGGAACTGGTCGTCATCCATTCGAAACAGATCATGAAGATTGAGCGGCCTCAATGCCTCAACGGGTTGGAAAACTTCCTGGCTTGAGACTTTTGCTTTATTGTTCCACGGGCACACATCCTGACATACATCGCAGCCCAGGATCCAGTCACCCATCTGACTGCGCAGCTCGATCGGAATCGGCGAACGGTGCTCGATCGTCAAATAGCTGATGCATTTCGTCGCGTCCAACGTTCCAGGTTCTACAAACGCGTCGGTGGGACAGGCGTCAAGGCACGCCGTGCAAGTGCCGCAGTGACTGGTCGACATTGGCGTGTCGATCTCCAACTCGGCATCGGTCAGAACGGCAGCGATCAGAAACCAGCTGCCCAGTTCCCGGTTGATCAGCATTGTGTTCTTCGCATGCCAACCCATGCCGGCCAGCTGCGCAAACTCCCGCTCCAGCAAAGGAGCCGTATCAACGACGCCGCGGATCGCAATTCCATCGCCGGCCTCCCTCGCGAATCGGCACAGCTGTTTCAGTTTGCGGTGCAGGAAATCGTGATAGTCGCCTTGGCCCCAAGCGTATCTGGCGACCCTTCCCAATCCGGGTTGCTGTGGCAAAGACGCAACATCGACATGGTAGCTCATGCCCAACATCATCACCGATCGGACCGCTGGCAGGACTCCAGCGGGATGCTGATAGGCTTCGCGACGAGTTTCCAGATAGTCCATTTCGCCGTGAAAACCACGCTCAACCCAGCTATCTAGCCGGGAAAAACCGTCTGGCGCGAGCGCTGCGGTGACCGCGGCAAAATCGAACCCCAGCCGCTTGGCTTCCTGTTTTAACGATTGTGTCAATTGTGCCGTATTCATCGATTCGCCGGTTTCCGCCCGGATGATTCCTCAATTAAACGTTTTCAATGCACCGAAAAGCTTGCACCGTTTGTCGCCCCAAATAGTGTGGAACCTGACCCATTTGAGCAGGCGTTTGTATCCAACGGCCTGGCTTACAACAAACGTAAAGGTTCCCAAATGAAGAAAATCATCGCTCTTGCAGTCGCCTTCGCTGCGATTGCCATCGTGTCCGGAACTGAGGCCAACGCCCAGTCGTTCTCGTTCAACAACGGTTATCAGTTTGGAGCCGGCGTCGGCGCCAATCACGGTCACCACGGAAATCGTGGCTATCGCAATCCTGGCTTCGGCTTTGGTACGTACTTCGGTCGTGGCATTGTCGATCGCCCGTCCCGCCCTCCATACTTCGCAGAATTCCCACCAGTGTACTATAACGGAATTGTCCGTCGTCCTTACGGAGTCAGCCCCTACGCTGCTCCTGCCGGAGTCGTTCCAGTTGAAATGAGCCAGGCGATTTCACCGGTCGAGCCTGTTGTGGTCTCGAATCCGTTTTTCAAAAAGAACTTCAACCAGGATAACAGCGGGCCAGTTTCCGTGATGGAGAAAGTTGAAGATTCAAAATCGACGAAGAACAAGTCGACCAAAATTAGCAACCCGTTTTTCGAATCGGTTCCAGAGATCGCTGGACCGATCATGCATGCATCGTTTGATGTAGAGGATAATTAAGAACCTCAAAGAGTGAAGATTGTTGGTCTCCGGAAAACGCTTCGTTGAATTTCAACGAGGCGTTTTTTATTGAACTGCTTTTGTACAAAGCAATCATTCGCACTTGAACTGATCCTTCGTATCGCGGAAAGCATCGCGATCCGTCGCGAAGGGTGCTCTAGCTCAGGACTCCGAGCGTCCGTAGGGTAAAGTAGATCAGGACGACCGCCACAACGATGGCGATTGAGTTGTGGATCAGCTTTCGGCGTCGGCGTTGCTCCGGTGTGAGCCGTTTGAGCTGATAAACTTCGCCGTTGTGCGTGATGGTGACAATGTTTGCGTCGACCGATTGGTAGCCGCCGGCTCCATCAGGAAGGATAACTTCTTCCGAGCCCAATCGACTCGGAAAGCGAACTGGATCGGGGACATCGAATCGCGGTGGCAGCAAATGATCGACAGCAGCAGGCTCGAAAACCGGGTCAGCGGGCTCGGGCGATTCAGCTGGCTCATCTGGTTTCGCATGCTCTGTTTGGTCGGCGGGATCGGCTGGTTCCTGTTCGGAAAGCGACGATGGTCCACGCTTCTTTCGCGACGCAAGAGACGGCGGTTCCGTTGCAGAGTCAGCCGACGGATCTGGCGACTGTGTCGAAGCTGGTTCGTCGGTCACATCCTCAGGCTGCGGATGAAAAACCGGAATCAAGTCGTCATCCTGTGACGATTTTCCAATCATAACCAACTGGTCGCAATGCGGGCATGCGAGCTGTTGCCCATACATGGACGCGTCGATGCCGAAGTCTCCACTGCAGTGCGGGCAGCGATAGACTTCAGGTTCGTCCGCCATGGCAGGCGGTTCGTTCTGAGACGCATCCACGATGGGGACTTCCACAGTCGCGTTGCATGTTGGGCATTGAAAAGCCTGACCTGCTGGGTCGTCTGGAATCTGAAACGAATTGTGGCAGTTGGGACAACCGAAAACTTGAGTCATGAGCGATCCTTGCTCAGGAATGAAGCGTGTTGAAAATGCGGTCGCCAGCGTCACCGAGGCCAGGAACGATGTACGAATCGTCGTTGAGTCGTTCGTCGACAACGCAACTGTGGACTTCGATTTGCGGGAAGTCATTCTGAAACTTGGCGATGCCTTCGGGGGCTGCGATGATCGAAAGCATTTTGATGCTCGGCACGCCCCAATCAATCAGAGCCTGGCAAGCCATCGAAGCCGATCCTCCGGTCGCCAGCATCGGGTCGAGCACGAAAGCCACGTCGACGGGAGAGCTTTCAGGAAGCTTGCTGTAGTACGAAACCGGTTTGGCGGTCGCTTCGTCTCGATACAGTCCAAGGTGCCAGACTTCGGAAGTAGGGATCAGATCAAGCATTGGCTCGACCATTCCAATGCCGGCTCGCAGGATTGGAACCAACCCGATACGGTTCAGCAGCTTCTTCCCTGTCATCGGTTGCAACGGCGTTTCGATCGGCAGATCGGTCGTCGAGAGCTCGGCAGTTGCGGAGTGAGCCAGCAGCATTGAAAGTCGCCGTACCGACTGGCGAAACTCAGCGGGCGATGTGTTTCTGTTTCGCAACACGGTAAGGTGACAGTCAACCAGCGGGTGGTTGAGCACGACCAGTTTGTTCATGGCAATCATTCCAGCGTTTTAAGTCGTCAGACTCGTCAATGATAGCCGAAGATCGCGTTTTTGCGACGGTGGTTGTTTTGGGAACGCCACAGCAAGATTCGGGACGGAGTTCGGAAAGCTCTGGTTTGAACAGAACCAAACCGAGAGCCAACACCTCAACTCGAATCACTCACTTTTCTCATCAAAGAACGGCGGCTCGTTTCCGTCCAGTTCCGCCAGAGCATTTGCGGCGGCACGCTGCTCGGCCTCTTTCTTGTTCGATCCCCAAGCCGGCGAAAACGTCTGCTTGTGCACGACCGCAGCGATCAGAAACTCCTTTTCGTGGTCCGGCCCGCGGTCATCGACGACTCGATAATTGGGCGGAACGCTAAAACGCTTTTGCGAATACTGCTGTAGCTCGCTCTTGTAATTAATCTCAAGTCGACCGGCCACCGCTGCGTCGACATGTCGTTCAATCAACGGCATCAGGAAATCACGGACCGCTTCGACGCCACCGTCGAGATAAATCGCGCCAACGATCGACTCAAACGCGTTCGCGACCAACGAAGAAGGGACTCGGCCGAGCGTTCCGACGCCCTTGCCGACGACCAGAATGCGGTCAATCCCCATCTCCAGCCCGATGCGAGCGCAAGTCTGACGGCTGACGACGTTAGATTTGACTTTTGTCAGGTCGCCTTCGAGCCAATTCGGATAACGATGGAACAGGTATTCGCAAACGGTGAAACCGAGAATCGAATCGCCCAGAAACTCCAGCCGCTCGTACGAGTTCACTCGCTTGTCGGCAAACGAAGAATGCGTAATCGCTTCCGAAATCAGCGTTTTGTTCTGAAAATGATAACCCAACATCTCCTCACAGGCTTCGACCAACTCCGCAGTCGAATCAGTTTGTCGGGATGTAGATTTCATAACGCTCTTGGGCAATGAGAAACTATTTACCCATTGTGGCCAGCCTTGAGCTGATCCGCAATGAGGAAAGCCAATTCCATCGCCTGATCATAGTTCAAACGCGGATCGACCGCACTCTTATAAGCCTTAACCAGATCAGGTTCACCAATTTGAGACTGACCACCGATACACTCGGTCACATTGTCCCCGGTCATCTCAAGATGCACTCCGCCCAGAATTGTGCCATGCTCGCGGTGGATGCGGAACTGCTGCTGAACTTCTTCCGCAATCTTGTCAAAGCTACGCGTCTTGATCCCAGAGTTCGTAGAAAACGTGTTCCCGTGCATCGGATCGCAAGTGTGCAACACGCGAAGCCCCGCATCAGTAACCGCTTTCAAAATCACAGGAAGCCGGTTCGCGACTTCATCGACGCCATAGCGGTGAATCAAAGTGATACGACCGCGCTCGTCGTCCGGATTGAGCGACTGGATCAAGTTCACCAGCTCGTCCGGCTCAAACTTGGGGCCGACTTTGATGCCGATCGGATTCGAGATACCACGAAAGTACTCGACATGAGCCCCGTTGACGTCACGCGTTCGGTAACCGATCCAAGGAAAATGCGTGCTCATATTGTACCAGCCCTCTCGGCGTGGCACGCGGCGCGTCTGAGCTTGCTCGTAGTTCAGGTGCAGGCCTTCGTGCGACGTGAACACGTCAACCGAACCGCTGGCACGAAACTCAGCACCGCGAACGACTTCCATGAACTTCAACGCGTCTGTAATCGAGTCCACCATTCGCGAGTATTTGTCGGCCTGGACTGTGTCGGATGCAAAATCCAGCGACCAGTTTTCCGGGTGGTGAAGGTCAGCGAAACCGCCAGCGCAAAGTGCACGGATAAAGTTCAATGTCAACGCCGCACGCTCATAGCCACGCAGCAGCAACTCGGGATCCGGTTTTCGATCCGATTCCGTAAACGCAGAACGATTCACAAGGTCGCCACGATATACTTCCAGCGTCACGCCATCGCGAGTTTCCGTATCGTTGGAACGTGGCTTGGCATATTGACCCGCGACGCGACCGACGCGGACGACTTTCTTCATACCGCCGTAGATCAAAACAAAGCTCATTTGCATCAGAACTTTGAGATTACGAACAATCGAATCATTGTCACAATCGTCCAGGCTTTCCGAACAATCGCCGGCCTGGAGTAAGAAAGCCTTACCTTCTGCAGCATCGCCAATCTGATTCTTGAGGCTTTCGATTTCCCAACTGGTAACGAGCGGAGGCAGCTTCGCGAGTCTTTGTAACGCGTTCTGCAGTTGATCGCCGTCAAGATAGTTGGGCTGCTGCAGAACGACTTTTTGTTGCCAGCTTCCGGGGGTCCAGTTATTCGTGGTGGACATCAGTTTTTTGTGTGTGAAAAATGGTGTGATGGTTTTTGCAGATCGTCATCTGAAACATCGCGGATTAGAATGCCAATCGGCGGTTTTTGGAAGTCGATCCTTTTGTTTGGCTCGATTTTCACTTTAGATGGGCGTAAGGGAAGTTTCCATTGAAACCTGAAACAAAACAGACTCGTCAATTCCAGGCTCGCGAATTCAAGTCGCCTGTCGGAATACTATGTATCTTGCTGGCCTACGCGTTTCTGCTCAATGGCTGGCCCGGTCTTTCGGTGGCTCAAGACACAACCTCGCCAGATGATCCCTTGGCGGAAGTTCTCGCCGGTCACTCTTTTCACGGCAGTGCCTTCAACGAAGGGGCTCGGCAATCCGCGAGGCTCCTCGGTGGCACCGGGAAAGTTCATTTCGATATCACGACTGATTCCGATGACGCACAGCGGTTCTTTAATCAGGGCGTGGGCCAGCTGCATGGTTTTTGGGATCTCGAAGCCGAACGCTCGTTTCGTCAGGTCGCCATGATCGATCCTGATTGCGCGATGGCGTATTGGGGCGCGGCGTTGGCGACGTTCGAGAAACCAGAACGGGCTGCGGGATTTGCGCAGGAAGCACTCGATCGAATCGACAACGTTTCCGAAAGAGAGAAGCAGTACATCAAAGCGCTACATCGCTACTTTCACGGCGAGAAAAAAAAGCCGAAGAAACAATCGAAGGATGAGAAGGAAAAGGAAGTCGAGAACGACGGCGAAAAGAAAAAACAGGAAGCCGAGTACGAGCTTGTCAGCAGTTCCAGCCGCAA
Organism: Mariniblastus fucicola; assembly: GCF_008087665.1. Taxonomy (GTDB): domain Bacteria; phylum Planctomycetota; class Planctomycetia; order Pirellulales; family Pirellulaceae; genus Mariniblastus; species Mariniblastus fucicola. Next base: position 2,727,399 of record NZ_CP042912.1, on the reverse strand, counting down.
GGATCGCGCAGCTCGCTATCTGAAAGACCTCGAAGACATCGTGATCTCAAATCCGGACGACGTCGAAGCGAAAGCTCTGGTCGTGCATCGCATCTGGTACAACTCGCGTGCCGGCTGGCCGATTGGAAGCTACGTCGCTGCCGAGTCGTTGCTGAAAGAGATCTTCGCAGCCAATCCGATGCATCCGGCGCACCACTATCGCATTCACTTGTGGGATCGTCGCAAGCCAGAACTGTCGGTCGAGTCCGCTGGGATGTGCGGTTTGTCGTCGCCATCGATCGCGCACATGTGGCACATGCCCGGTCACATTTTTTCGCGGCTCAATCGCTACGACGATGCCATCTACTATCAGGAAGCTTCCGCGCGGACTGACCATCGGCATATGATCACCGACCATGTTATTCCCGATGAGATCCACAACTACGCTCACAACAACGAATGGCTGACGCGGAACTATGTGTTCCTCGGCCGAGCCACCGATGCGCTCAGCCTCGCGATAAACCTTGTCGAACTTCCGCGGCATCCAAAGTACAACGCTTTCGGAATCGATCGATCTGGCAGTGCGGTCTATGGGCAAAAGCGGCTAACTCAGGTGCTGCGTGAGTTCCAAATGTACGACAAACTCGCGGACGTCATCGATCGCGGTTGCTTTTCGAATCTTGATATCGATCAAGACATTAACGCATGGCGATTGCAAGGCTGCTTTGCGGCTATCACCGGTCAGTCCGAGCAACAGAAACAATTCGTGTCGTCGCTGGACGAATTGATGGCGGAAACGAAGAAGGATTCGGACGAAGCCAAATCGTTGGTCGCGAGCCTGAAATCGCAGTTGGAATCCAAACCGAAAAAGTCCGGCGGTGAGAAAAAGTCGGATGAGTCAAAAGTTGATTCGGAGGATGACTCCCAAGATGATGTAAAAGTTGTCAAAGTGGACAAAAAGAAGCTGGGCGAGGAGTACAAGTCTGCCAAGAAAGAGGCTGAGAAATTGGCCAAGCGTTTGAAAACGATTGAGCAGGCTCTCAAAGCCATCGAAGGCTATCAGTCGGTTGCGGGAAACGATTTTGCTGCGGCCGAAAAGCTGCTGAGCGAGACCAAGGGCGAAGATGAGGCGTGGCTTGCAGAGCTGAATTTTCGCGGCGGAGAAACAGAGGGTGGGCTTGAGGCTTTACGTAAGCAGGTCGAAAAGCGTAAGCATCAAAGCATTCCGTTGGCTCGGCTGACGTGGTGTCTGTTCAAAGCCGGCGAACTCGAGGAAGCAAAACTGCGTTTTGAAGAACTGAAAACGGTCGCCATCGGCGCCGATCGTTCGGTCGAAGTTTTTTCTCGACTGGATTCGCTCACCTCCGCTATCAAAGCTGACTCGGATTGGATCGTTGACAGCGGAATTCAGAAAGCCGACACGCATTTTCGTCCGCCGCTCGATTCACTTGGTCCCGTTCACTGGACGCCGCCAGCGGCACCGCGTTGGGAAGTCGTCGACGCAAATAATGAGGTCGCTTCTTCGCAAAGCTACGCGGGTGAAAACGTGTTGGTGATTTTTTATCTTGGCCACGGCTGTCTGCATTGCGCCGAACAACTTCAAGCCTTCGGCCCGCGAGCCAAAGACTTTGAAGATGCAGGGATCAAGATGATTGCGATAAGCAGTGACAGCCATGAAGATTTGAGCAAGTCAATGGAGAGCTACGACGGCGAACTTCCGATCCGGTTGGCATCGGATGCTTCGCTGGAAGTCTTTAAGGCCTTCCGGGCTCACGATGACTTTGAATCGCTCGCTCTGCACGGTACGTTTCTGATCGATAAGCAGGGGCGAGTCCGATGGCAGGATATCAGCTATGAGCCGTTTATGGATCATGAGTTTCTGCTGAACGAATCGAAGCGTTTGCTTAAATTTTGACCGCCGGTCGCCAGAGGACTGCCGGCAATCGGAGATCAGTTTCCGCCAGACGAGGAGGTGAGAACGTGCGGAGTTCCTGCTGCCCAAAGCTTTCGAAGTTGGAACTCCCAGCTTTGGTCTCAGCACTCCGAACTCAGCACTTCTCAACCGGCGTACACTAACTCTGTTGCCTTGTTTGCTACTTGCAGCACTCAGCACAGCCACAAGTATTGGCTGGTTTTCGCACTCGACGGTTGCCTAAAACCTTCGTTGCGGTATCGCAGTTTTCCTTGCTACGTACCCAAGGCATCCCAAGATGGCCAGGGTTGTTTTTCAACCCACCGCTGCAGTTACACAAACCCGCCCACTCGTCGCAACAAGAGTGACGATCAACGCCGAAGAAGTTCGGGTGACCGCCAGGGCCGCGAAACGCGAACGGTTCGCCACCGGCAGAAAAATGATCACCAACGTTTCGAATCGTGCTCGGTTTCTCATCCCACGAATTGGCTGGCTGCGACATTCGCATATGATCCAGTGAAGCACGTTCTGGCTGTACCGAAGAATCCTGGCGGAAAACGGGCTCGAACTGACGAGGAGCCGTTTCCGATTCGACAATCGGCTGAGCTGGGTCAAGTGCTGACGGAAGTGGACGAGTCACGTCGTTGATCGTTTCGGGAACTTGCGGCACAACTTCGGGAGCGATTTCCATTTCCTGAATCACTTCCTTTACAACCTGCAACTTGGTTGCCTGCTGAATCGCAGGAGTTGACTCGTTGGCCGCGACCGGAGTCTTCGAAACCTGCGGAAAAGTCTCCACGACAGGCAGGTCTTGCGACGCAGCGGTTTGCTTGCGATTCGATTTTTGCGTCGACGAAATGATGTGCCGCGCCATGTTGTCGTCGATTTGCATTGGACCGATGATGAAGTAATTGTTTACTCCTTCAGTCTTTGTTGCTGAGGGTTGGTTGTCCTGAGCGAACAATTGGATTGGAAACGCGACAAGTAGCAGAAACGTGATCGAAATTTTCTTCATCGAAATACTTTGCTTTTGACAGTCTACGACAGAACAGGAAACGACTCATCTGATCCATCGGAAGGTCATGACCGATCGTACCAGGATTTCGGTACCAATCGATTTCGATAACCGGTTTGGAAAAATGGGAATCATGCGACGAGTTTTCCCGACCGTTACGCAATCGTTAAACGTTGTATCTTGACATTGGCCCTACCCAAAAACGCCAACGAGTCGATAATCGAAGCACACCAAACTCAAAATTACGGAAAAGACGTGGCCAAGAAACCAACTGAAGAACTCTGGTACAAAGATGGCTTGAAATTCAAATGTTCTGGCTGCGGCGACTGCTGCACCGGTGCTCCGGGATTCGTATGGGTCAACAAGGAAGAAATCGAGGCGCTTGCCAAGGCGACCGAAATGGAAGTCGAAGAGTTCGAGGAATACTTCGTTCGCAAGATCGGGATTCGCAAAAGCCTGAAAGAGTTTCCAAACGGTGACTGCGTTTTCTTCGACGGTGCGAACCGCAATTGTAACGTTTACGGTGCTCGACCAAGACAGTGCAAGACGTGGCCGTTCTGGGATAGCAATCTCAAGTCCGAGGAAACGTGGGCGGAGACCTGTGAGGGTTGTAAAGGCAGCGGCGTCGGCAAACTGTATTCGCTGGAAGAGATCGAAACGCAGCGGAAAGTCATGAAGCTGTGACAGGATTCTGAGGGCACCGCAGATACCTGCTCCGCGGTGCCGAACTGCGGACCGCTACAACAACTCGCTGGCCAAATCCGCCAGCGGAGATCGCTCGCCTTTTTCCAGTGTCACGTGAGCATAAATCGATTGCCCGGTCATTCGATTGATCAGATGACTCAGGCCATTGGACATCGAATCGAGATACGGCTGGTCGATTTGGTTCAGATCACCCGTCAACACAATCTTCGTCCCTTCGCCTGCTCGCGTAATGATCGTCTTTACTTCATGCGGCGTCAGGTTCTGGGCTTCGTCGATGATGAAGAACATTTTCTGCAAACTTCGTCCGCGAATGTAAGACAGCGGCGTGATCACCAGTTGCTCTTCCTCCAGCATCTCTTCAATCCGTGTCGCGTTCTGTTCGTTGCGACCAAACTGGTGGCGAATCACATTCAGGTTGTCAAACAGCGGTTGCATGTATGGATCAAGCTTGGCTTGAATGTCGCCAGGCAGGAAACCCAAATCCTGATTCGATAACGGCACGATCGGACGGGCCAGCATGATCTGTCGATACTTCGGTTTTGTTTCGAGAGCCGCCGCAAGAGCCAACAGCGTCTTGCCCGTTCCAGCTTTGCCCGTCACGGTCACGAGATTCAGGTTCGGATCAAGCAACGCTCTTAGCGCGAAAGTCTGTTCCGCGTTGCGAGGCTGGATTCCGTAAGCCGAAACTTTGTTGACTCGCCGGTAGCTGCGTTCATCTGAAAGATAAGTCGCCAACGCCGACTTGGAACCGTTTCGCAAAATGAAATTCTCATTCGCTATCGGAGCCTCGACGCTTTTGACCAAATCTTTTTCGACCAGACCGATGCCGTCAAAGAACGGCTCAATTTCTTCGGTCGTGATTCCTTCGATCAGACGTTTGCCGGTATACAATCCTTCGAAGTCGCGAATCTTGTCCGCTTCATAATCTTCAGCGACCAGACCGACCGACTTGGCCTTCATCCGCAAATTGATGTCTTTGGAAACCAACACAACTTTTTGCTGCGGATGTTCCTGCTGCAAGAGGTAAGCCGTGTTGAGAATTCGATGGTCAGGAACGTCGCTAATAAACGCGGACTCAATATGACTGTCGATGTGCGGCGTCAAAACGATTCGAAGATTTCCCAACCCTTCGCCGCGAGGCACGCCTTCCACATCCAGCACCGAGTCGGTCAGCTCGTCGAGGTGCCGCATGAATCGCCGGGCCTGAAAGTGAATGTCTTCGTTGCCGCGTTTGAATTTGTCGATTTCTTCAAGCACGGTGATCGGAATCACCACGTCATGTTCATCGAAGTGATCGATGCATCTTGCATCGTGAAGAATAACATTGGTGTCCAGCACGAAAATCTTGTGGTGCATGCGGCATTCCTTTGCAGATGAAGTCAATGGCTTCCAATATCGTTACACAATATCAGGTTTCAAACAGCCTGAGTCTGTGTCGTGATAGCAGCAGTTTAACGTCACCGCCGGTTTGCGTGTGGGCCGGCAGGCGATGCGAGCAAGTATGAAGCAATGTTCATAAAGCAGATTTCGTGCTCGCTCGCCAAAGGACAGTCTTCTTTGAACTCGATATCAGCTACGGCTTGTCCTAGTCGAAGTTTGGTTGTGCTGGTAGCCAATTGCCAATGAATTGGTCACAAATGTTTCCTGATTCTCGAGCCAAGCACCTCCAGCATCTTGCACTTCCATTCTTCTGCCAATTCCACGAGGTTAGCTCGCAAAGCATTGCGTTCCACGTAGCGCATCACCCGCAACAGATGCCGGTCGTCCTGAACCGGGAAGGACTTGAATCGTCCCTGATAGAGATGTCCGGTGCCGCTGGTTTGGCAGTGCGAGTGCCAGCGCATTGTGTGAGTGACCTTAAGTCGCCGAAAGAACTCGCTGACCTGATTGTCAACGTTAGGCTGCACGACGAAACGCCAGTGGTTGGGCATCAAAAACATGCTGCAGATGGGCAGAGCCTCGACTTCGAAGGCTTCATCAACGGACCCTCAGATCATGGCTACATTCCACATGCGGGAAAATAGTTCACTGGCGTTTCAGTTGATTTCGAATCGCGTTTTGCGGCGTCGGATCAGTTATCGGTACTTGAGACCTTGTCAGCGTCCTTGAGACTGAACTGCCCCCATTTTCTGTACCAGCAGTTATGAGAGTACGGGTTGGTTAAATTCTGCGTTGATTTCTTGATCCTTCCGGCAGTGTTCTGTCGAAGGAGCGCTAGCGACTGAGGCAGAACACTGCCGGGCGAATTGCGATGGGGTCATGTAGCCAAGGGAACTGTGTGGGCGATGATCGTTGTAACTGGATCTCCATTGGGCTGTCAGTCGCTTGGCTGCAGTGAGATTGTCGAAGACTTCCAGCGACAGAAACTCATCGCGGAGACGACTGTTAAAGCTCTCAGTGAAAGCGTTCTGCCATGGACTGCCGGGTTCAATGTAAAGTGTTCCAACATCGAGTTTGGTCAACCATTCTCGTAGCGGCTCGGCGATGAACTCAGGGCCATTGTCGCTGCGAATGAACTTCGGAAGTCCACGCTCAGCAGAGATCGCGACAAGGCATTCAATCACATCTTCGCTTTTGAATCCGTAGCCAACTTTTAGGCAGAGATTCTCGCGGGTGAACTCGTCGATAATCACCAGCCATTTGAGTTGCTTACCCGAAGCGGTGCGGTCGAAGATGAAATCCCAGCTCCAGACGTGATTGATGTGTTCCGCTGCATGCCGTTGGGCCGAATTGTTTTTGTTGCCGAGGCGGCGTTTCTTTCGCTTTTTCACGGGTACTTTCAGTCCTTCCTGTTTCCAGATTCGATACACTCGTTTCGGATTGATCGTCCAGCCAAGCTGACGAAGCTTGCCACAGATCAAACGGTATCCGTAGCGAGGGTACTCACCTACGAGTTTCAGGATGTCTTCCACCAAGGCTGGTTCGTCGTCGCGAACTTTCGCTTGGTAGCGTTGCGTTTGCCGCGGTTGGTCGACCGCTCGACAGGCCCTGCGCTGAGAAACGGCGAACGTACTTTGCAATTCGTTCACCGCGGCGCGTCTCCGCTCAGGGCTTACCAGTTTCCCTCTTGAAGATGTTTGAGCATCTTGATGTCAAGCTGTTGGTCAGCAACGATCTCTTTCAGCTTGCGGTTTTCGTCCTCAAGTTCCTTCAGCCGCTTCGCCTCACTGGCCTTCATGCCGCCGTACTGGTTCCGCCAGCGTTGATAAGTCGCCTCGCTAATCTCAAGGGCCTGCAAAACAGCAGCAAGTTCCTTGCCGCTGTTAAGCATCGCATCGGCATCCCGAAGCTTCCTCACGATCTGCTCCGGAGTATGCCGTTTTCGTCTCTTCTTCGTCATAAAAGTCTCCTTGCCAATTAGGCTCTGTAGACTCTCATATCACATGGAACAACCTTTGGGGAGCACGCCAAGACCTTTTCAGCGTCCCGATTCCATTCGCGTCATTCGCGGGCAACTCCTCCCACAACAAAAAAGCCGCAATGCGTCAAACGCACTGCGACCCGAAACACATCCCGCTATCCAAACTCAGCTCACACCGTCTCGACCGTCTCCGATTCCCCATCGCTGGTCTGCACCAAACCGCCGCCCAGTCGAGTCGAAATGGGATCGCCCACGGGGCCGCTTTCCAGACGAGTATTCAGCCACGCAGCAGCCACCCATAGCACCGCGCCAAACGGAGTCGACTGCGGCATCGCGACCTCGCAAGTCGTTTTGCTGGACGTGCCCCACAACGCCCAGTCGCTCAGCTCAGTCGGCGGGTGATCACCAAGAAACGTGTAGACAATCGCGCCGCTCACGCCGGCAGGTTTGCGAGTGCGACCGCCGCGCTGTACCACATCACGCAGTTGAAACTTTACCGTGTTCAATCGCTGTGAACGAACTTCGATTATCGGCCACGACTGCGGAACTGGATGCTGAGTCGGGCTTTTGCGAACCGTGATCCCCAGCGCTCTCCGCTTGGCATCCGTCATGTTCGCTGCGGCCTGACACAAATCTACCAACCGCCGCGTCAACGTCGTCAACTCACTGCGCAGATCACGCACGGTCGCAACGATGTAGGGCGTCCGCGTCATCGGACTGACAGAAGCATCAAAAGAAGTTTCAAACGCGGTTTGCAGCGCCGCGTATTCCGCTGCATCGTCTGCGGTCAAGCCGTACTCGGTTGGATCTTTGCTGATCTCGTTGGAGAAATCACGGCAGAAGTCATTGAACCCGTGAAGGGTCGTTGGAAGATAGCTTCGGTTCATCCCAATTCTTTCGTTAGTTGAAGGATTGTACGCAGCGACCGCTACCCCAACCTCGCCCAACTGGCGTTCTGGCACGAAACCGCAATGTTGCGGCATAAGAGCAATCGCAAAGGCAACAAAGTGTCCGCCTTCGAAAAGCGATTTCGACGTTAGCCACATCAGACTTGAAGCAGCGTGATGTTTGTTGCGGCGTCACGAGGGCAAACATTCTTCGATCGTCCGGTTGTGCCAGATTCGATGTTAGAAGTTGCCGAAAAAGGGTTTGAACCGCTACGATCAAGCCGCTTCGTCATTGGATGAAGGCGCTTCGTCATTTGTTATAACCGCTTCGACGAATGTTTTAGCCGCTTCGTCATTTGTTTAAACGGCTATGTACTTGATCGAGCATTTAAAACTCACGACGGAGCCGTTTCGTCGTGAGTTAATTTGGCTTTGTCATAGCGCGAAGCCGCGCGGTTACAGTACACAGGGACTCTATGCCAGAAAGATAAAGCTTCGTGGTGGCGCAAAGTTCGTTTGTCATACGACAACTTTGCTTCGCACCAGACAACCCCGAATCGAACGATCAGGAAACTTGCCCGCTCTGCGACATTGGAAGTCGTACTGCGATCTCAAACCGGTCCACAGGATCATTCACCGGTTACAGACTTGAATCCCTGGAGCCCGTCCAATGAAGTGCAGACCAAACCTGCCCGTAACCGGTTTCAAGTCACTGGACAGGATTCCTGCTGACGAAACCTGCGGTCATTTGGGCAGTTTAAACTGGGCAAGTATCGGCGTTATCCATCGGGTTGGATAACGCGGAGCCAAGGCTTCTGTATAACGTGGAGCTGAATTTGACTCGCTCAGAAAAAACCGATACAAAGTGGTTCGTGCTTCCGCGTTATGCAGAAGTTTGTTAACGTTTCTTCAAAGATTATGCAGAAGAACTTCTGTATAACACTTGTTATCCAGCTTGAGTTTGCATGCAATGAACATCTCGATTCGGCCATCTCAACAGGAAGAGGCTGGCTTAATCTACCAACTGCGGTCCGACACCAGATTGCGGGACATGCAATACCAACCTTCGTGGCGAGAGTATCCCGAACTTTACGTCGAGGTTTCACTGGCGTTTGCAGATCAGTCAGAACCTGCTTTTAGATGTTGGACAGTTCTGATCGATGGTGAGTTTGGCGGGCACATTAGCGAAACGTTAAATCAGTCTACTCCTGACGGCGTCACGATATCACTCGGATGGAACATTGTTCCGGAAGAATGGGGTAAGGGTATTGCGCCTTACGCTGTTCGAATCTTTCTGAATCAAAAATTTGAGTGCGAAAAACCTGTTCAATTCGTCGCGATGTGCTTTGAATCGAATTCGCGTTGCAGACGCGTTCTTGATAAACTGGGGTTTGTCGCGGAATCCCCCACACTTCGCGAGAGGCTCAACAATTGGCTGCGGACATTCGGTCGACATCGATTGACCAAATACCGGTTAACGCATGAAGAATGGAAAGCAATTCACTCGACTGCTGGATAACAAAGCGTTGAACCGAAGCGTCCATTTCGCTAGGGTTGGCCAGTCGCCGGATGGTCGCAAGCTCCCATTGTATCCGACTCCTGTTTTCACGAACTCAAACCTTTTCGACGCCTCGGTTAACGCGGGCGTTATCCTGCGGAAGCTTTATCGAATTGGTTTCGCAGATGGCGGCTTGAGTGTAGACCTTACACGTTCGAAGTCGCACTCGATCGAAAGCGTTTTGGTAGTTCGTCAAACTCGAACGCGCGCCGACGTGCATTCTGTTTGGCTTGGACAAAACGGATTGGCAACTCAAACCAGTTCAACGATCGTTGCGTCGACATGCGGCAACGCGCTACGATGTGCATTTTGCCGTTTCACCGTCTGAGAAACTGAACGCTCAAAACGATTCAATGATCGTCGCGCCGACGAGCAAATGCTGTGTTTGCATTTCCTTCGATGGCGAGCAATAATGCAAACTCACTGGCAATGCGTCCTCGATCGAAACCGAGCTCGGAACGCTATTCGCCGGATAACAAAGCGTTGAACCGAAGCCGCGTTTTACGCTGAGCCAACATCATTCCGCGGATGGTTGCTCGTGCCTCGCATTTTACCATCCGCTCCACTCACTACATACCTTTCACCCGCGTCTCGGTTAACGCGGACGTTATCCAGCTTTAGTCATGAGCAAACTCACAATCATTTTAATGGCATTGCTTTGCCTCGGGTGCACGCAACAAAGCTCAAAACCCACTAGCGATTCTGCTACCTCAACGACACATGAAGAATCCGTAACGAGCAATCAAGCACCAATGCAAACATCTGATGCAAACCTGCACTCTGATGCTTTTGTCGAATCTTTGACGCAACACGACATCAAAGCACTCCATGGCGAAATCGATTCGAACAATCCAATACTTGACGTCGTTCCTGCTGGAGAGTCACACCCCCGCGCCGACGTGTTCCGCAAACTCAAATTGGATGAATCCAAACTGAGCAATTTCCGTACAAGCGGAATGAACATGGTCGACTTTCTTACATGGCAAGTCTCGCCTTCGTACGATATAACTTGCATGTCTGCTAACAACGACCACGAAAACAATGGTCTCGAAATGACTGACCCAAATCGCAAGGTTTATGGAATCCGGTTGTCCCTGACGCCAGACTGACGCAGGACGCGGGATAACAAAGCGTTGAACCGAAGCCGCGTTTTCCGCTGTGCGAAGATCGTTCCGCGGATGATTGGCTAACGCCAATTTTATCATCCGCTCCACTCACTACATACCTTTATCCCGCGTCTCGGTTAACGCGGGCGTTATCCACCTGCACCGTACCTACGCGACGAGACTTTGTATCACGACAAAAGACTCTTATGGATTCCCACAACGTTGATGCTTGCCGCCGCCCACGTATTCTGCGGCTTGGCAGTTCCAGCCGAAGTCTTATCGCTTGATCTAAGTTTGATTTCAGTTGCGGGGACCGTTCCAGCGATGGGCTCTGCTGTGGTTTTGCCGCATTTGAAACTTGGTTCGAGCTCACATTTGTATCGTATGCCGAAAAACACGTACGCTTTTTCTCGCGACACTCTTCGACTTATCGTATCAACACTCGTCGCGTTAACAATTTCGGCCGCCATACTCGCTTTCGTTCGCGATGTGAGGATGGGCTTCATGTTGTTGCCGTTTGGGGTTGCGACTTTCACTCTATTGCTATCAGCAGCCAAGAGATTCAAGCGGCATCCGAATGCTGAGTTTGCAATGCCGCTTGGCATTCTGTATCCTTCCGGATCACGAATGAGAAAAAGCAGGGCTTCACTCCGCAAAGGTGGATAACAAAGCGTTGAACCGAAGCGGAGAGGCCGTCCCAGTTGGCTTGTCGCCGGATGGTCGCAGGCTCCCATTATATCCGACTCCAGTTTCACTAATTTACATTTTCAGGTCCGCTCGGTTAACGCGGACGTTATCCAGCGGAACTATCTCGCGTCGACATGCTCGTGACATGCGATGAAATGCGGTTGGCAGCGTGATGACATGCGGCCTTTGTGCGAACGCGCTCGACAACTAATCGAATGTAGGCATAAAGGTAGCAAGCATTTGCAAAACCAAGCTAATCACGAACGTCATTCATCCACAACCTCGCTCTGACATGCAACTGACATGCTCTAATCATGCGGACGACGTGCTCGACTTCGCTGGGGCAGGTCGCTAGAATTAGGGAACGCTGGGGCGGCACTCGCGGATAACAAAGCGTTGAACCGAAGCGGAGATGGCTTCGTGGTCGGCTAGTCGCCGGATGGTCGTACCTCCCATTGTATCCGACTCCAGTTTCACTAATTTACATTTTCAGGTCCGCTCGGTTAACGCGGACGTTATCCCGCTTGAGTAAACGCAAATGAAGCGACTGGTAATCGTTGCCGTTGTCGTAGCCGGAGTGGTCGCCTATTCGTTTGCGCATCCATACTTGAACGGTGTGGCTTATGTTCACCAGCGCGAATGTGAACGAGCAGCGCTGCTTCCCATTTCTCTTGAAATCAACGAATTGCGGTACGCCGATAATGGCACGCAACTGCCGACAATTCGACAAATCGTTGAAAACGCCCCGAAGCCTACTGATATTGATGATTCAATGTTCGACGTCAAAATGAAATGGGATATTGTTGATAGACAAGCATTTCGACTTGGTGATTCAGACAAAACAGTGCTCCTGTATCCAGATTTAACACCGAGTGAAATTACTGAATCATTAACTCCCTTGATCGCACACGTGTCATCTTCATTCACCGTCAAAAACAACAACTGCCTCTTGCTAGTGCTTCCAACGGCGGAAGTAACGACGGAATACTTAACGGATCGCCAGTTTGAAAATTTGCTACAATGCAATTCGCCTGATGAAGCCTCTGCATGGCTTAAATCACACTTGGACCGGAATTAAGGGCTGATCGCGGGATAACAAAGGGATGCACACGGAGCCGCGAAATGACGCTATGGGGACGTGCGTTCCGCGAATGATGCTCGTGCCTCGCATTGTATCATTCGCTTCACTCAAGTTTACATTTTCACTCGCGTCCCGGTGATCCCAACCGTTATCCAGCGGAGCTATCTTGCGTCGACATGATCGTGACATGCAATGAAATGCGGTTGGCATCGTGACGAAATGCGGCCATTGCATTCGACATGCTCGATCAGCATGGCGACGAACATTAAGGGCAGCAAGCATTGCCCAATTCGGTCCGATCAAAGGCGTCATTCACCCGCAAGCTCGCTGCCGACGTGCAATCAGCAGGATCGAATTATGCGGGCGACGTGCTCGACTTCGCCGGGGCAGGTCGCCAGAATTGAAGAACGCTGGGGCCGCACACGCGGATAACAATGCGTTGAACCGAAGCGGAGAGGCCTTTGCGGTTGGCTTGTCGTCGGATGGTCGCAGGCTCCCATTGTATCCGACTCCAGTTTCACTAAATTACATTTTTAGGTCCGCTCGGTTAACGCGGACGTTATCACGCTTAACTCAACCAATGCGAATCATTCTCTGCTCAATTGACGAACCACTCGCTAAAGCATGGGAAACCTACTGCGTCGATTTGAGCGGCGTGGAGGTTCATCGTGGCAACATTCTTGACTTGAATGTCGATGCTGTTGTCAGCCCGGCCAACAGTTTCGGTTTTATGGATGGCGGAATCGACATGGTCTACAGCCAACACTTCGGCTGGAATGTCCAACTGCGATAGCCCAAGACCGGCGGACTCCGGTTTCATGTTAAGCAGCTAAAGCTGCACGATAGTTTCTTTCGAATTCTTCGGGCGTCTGGTATCCCAGAGTTTGATGAATTCTCTTCGAGTTGTAAAACGCCTCGATGTATTTGAAGACGCTGATGCGAGCCTCTTCAAGGTTTCCGTAGCGACGATGCTTCGTCCATTCGTGCTTCAGCGACCAGAAGAAGCGCTCCATGACGGCATTGTCGTAACAGCATCCTGTTCGGCTCATCGAGCACTGAATGTTCAGCGTGCGAAGAATTCCCTGAAACGCGTCGCTGGTGTACTGACAGCCTCGGTCGCTGTGATGAAGCAGCGTTCCGGACTCTGGCCGTCTGGATTCAATCGCTTTCCTCAAGGCTTCGGTAACGATCGGTGTCGTCAATCGATCGCTCATCTGCCAACCGACAACTTTGCGGCTGAACAGGTCCAGCACTACTGCGAGGTAAACCCAACCACCGACCGTCGGCAAGTAAGTGATGTCTGCCACCCACTTGCGATTCGGAGCCTCGGCATCAAACTCCTGGGAGAGAAGATTCTCAGCAGGCTTTTTGTCAGGGTCTGACTTGGTCGTCGTTGGTTTGAACTGTCGCGAAACACAGCTTTTAAGCCCCATTTCTCGCATGGCTGTCGCTACCGTGTTGCGACAAGCCGTTTCCAGTTGAGCGTCGTTAGCAAGTTCCTCAGCGATCTTGTAGCTGCCGTAGATCTGCCCTGATTCTTCGTAGACCTGTTTCACAGATTCGCGAATCGCGCGAGAACGAACCGCACGTTTACTCTCGGGCCGATCAATCGAATCGTAGTAGCCGCTCTTGCTGACACCGAAGATTTCACACATCAGCGTGATGGAATACTGGTCGCGATGTTGTTTGATCCACGCGTACTTCACTGCGACTCCTTCGCGAAGTACGCCGTCGCCTTTTTTAGGATTTCACGTTCCAGTTCCGCACGCTTCAGCTGCTTGCGAAGGCGTTTGTTCTCTTCAAGAACCTGTTGCAGCGATGCCTCGGGACCGCAAGGTTCAGGCTCCGGAGCATACTTTCTATGCCAGTTGCGAAGGCTGTTCTCGTTGACATTGACGGCTTCAGCGGCGGCTCGAAACGAGTAGCCCTCACTGACGATCAGATTGACCGCATCACGCTTGAACTCTTCTGAAAAAGTCCGGCGTGTGCGTTTTCCATTGCTTGACATTGCTTCCTCCAAAGCGGATTCTCGTATCTTCCGCCGGAGTCCGCCAGTCTTGGGCTATCGCAAACAACAGCTACAAAACCAAATCAAACATCTTCACCACGGAGAACTACTCGTTGGCAACGCTGACATAGTGGAAACTAACCACTCCAATATCCCCTATCTGATTGCGGCACCGACAATGCGGGTTCCAATGATACTTGCAGATACCGTCAATCCATACCTAGCCGCTCGTGCCGTACTCCTGCTAATAAAGCATGGCGAATTTCCCAGCGGCGCATTAGAGGGCGAACAAATCTCGGATGGCGTAAAATCTGTGGCTTTTCCAGGGTTGGGAACTGGTGTCGGGCGCGTTCCGCCAGAAAAATGTGCGTTACAGGTTCGCACTGCGATAAAAGAAATCACATTGGACGAATACGAATTTCCGTCATCGTGGGCTGATGCACAAATGCCACATCAACAAATGTACACTGATAAATTTCGCGACCTGCAATACTGACGCAATCGCGTGATAACAATGCGATGCACGCGAAGTCCGGCTTGCGCGTGGTTTTGAAATGGAAGATCTTTCGTCCGGACTCGGTGATCGCGGCCGTTATCCAGCGGAACTATCTTGCGCCGATATGCTCGTGGCATGCGAGAGAATGCAGTTGGCAGCGTGATGACATGCGGCCTTTGCGCGGACATATTCGAGAACTGGGCGAATGCAGGCGCAAAGGCAGCACGCATTGGCAAAGTCAATCCGATCGAAGGCGTCATTCATCCGCAAACTCGCTCTGACGTGCAATTAACATGCTCGAATCATGCGGACGACGTGCTCGACTTCGCTGGGGCAGGTCGCTAGAATTGAAGAACGCTGGGGATGTACACGCGGATAACAATGCGTTGAACCGAAGCGGAGATGGCTGCGTGGTTGGCCAATCGCCGGATGGTCGCAGGCTCCCATTGTATCCGACTCCACTTTCACTAATTTACTTTTCTTGGTCCGCTCGGTTAACGCGGACGTTATCCAGCTTGGCACATGGCGAATCCACACGGCACATCCCCCAGGTTGCTTGGTGAAACAATACGTGAACGCTCGTGGATTCCTGCATTCACTTGCGCATTATCTGCACTAGTGCTTGTGCCTTTGTGGTTCTTTTCCACAATCGCAGTCATGTCGACTCTGTACGAGATTGACAACCCTGTCGGCCTAGGGATCTATTTAGCGATCTGCATGTCATCTCTGCCCATCCTCATGCCACTTCTTGCATTTGGCATTGCTCCCGCGCTGTGCGGGTTATCAAATGGTTCTGTCTCGATGGCGACTATCATTCACGGGCTATTGTTGGTCGTCGGGTCCGCTCTGATCTGGTTCTTGCCAGACCTAATTAAATTGAATCCGTCGTTGGGCTGGATGTTGTTGCTCTATTATTGCGCCTTGTTTTTGTTTCCGCCTTCGCTTGCCGCATCATTTGCCTATTCGATCGTCTACAATTCAACACGCAAGACACAGGCTCGGCTTGACGCTGGATAACAAAGCGTTGAACCGAAGCGGAGAGGTCTTCGTGGTTGGTTTGTCGCCGGATGGTCGCAGGCTCCCATTATATCCGACTCCATTTTAACAAATTCACATTTCTCGGTCCGCTCGGTTAACGCGGACGTTATCCAGACGGAAGACATTCAAAGCGATGGTACTGCCCGGCCCAATTAGCATCGATTTGAGCCCACTTGTAATCGCTGCGATTGGAGGCGTCCAGATTACGTTGATCGGAATCGTGTTTTGCGGAAGTCGGGATTGCAGATTTGGTTTCAAATTTGGCTTGCGTAGGATTCTCGTTTTCCTGATTGCGTCTGCTACACTGTGGACCTTTGGCGGATACTTGCTTGGAGGGCGCCCCGAATTGCCCTGGTCGTTTCTCTAAGGTTACCGTCAAAACCGTTGGTGTGTGCCTGTTCGATTTCAAACGACTCGACCGTTAGGGCAGCGGACAGCAAAACACCCCGCAGTCTGGATAACAATGCGTTGAACCGAAGCGGAGAGGTCGTCACGGTTGGCTTGTCGCCGGATGGTCGCAGGCTCCCATTGTATCCGACTCCATTTTCACTAATTCAAATTTCGTGGTCCGCTCGGTTAACGCGGACGTTATCCTGCGGAGCTATCGCGCGCCGACATGCTGGTGGCATGCAACGAATTGCGGTCAGCAGCACAAAGGCATGCGGCCATTGCAACGGACATGCTCGAAGGCGGTTATGGACACAATGGCAGCAAGCACCTGCAGTACAAATCCGATCGCAGCACTTTGGTTTGGTCAAGTTCGCTCCGACATGCGGTCGACATGCTCGAATCATGTGGCAGAACATGCTCGACTTCGATTGGCCGACTCGTTAGAATTGGAGCACGGCTCCGGCCCGTTGCAGGATAACAAAGCGTTGAACCGAAGCGGAGATGGCTTCGTGGTTGGCAAGTCGCCGGATGGTCGCAAGCTCCCATTGTATCCGACTCCATTTTCACTAATTTACGTTTTCAGGTCCGCTCGGTTAACGCGGACGTTATCCAGCGGAACTATCTTGCGTTGACATGCTCGTGACATGCTCGTGACATGCTCGTGACATGCTCGTGACATGCTCGTGACATGCTCGTGACATGCTCGTGACATGCGAGAAAATGCGGTTGGCAGCGTGATGACATGCAACCCTTGCGCGGAGTCATTCGACAACTGAGCGATGCAGGCGTAAAAGCAGCACGCATTGGCAAAGCCAATCCGATCGACGGCGTTACTCATCCGCAGAATCGCTCTGAAGTGCAATTAGCGTGCTCGAACCATGCGGACGACATGCTCGACTTCGCCGGGGCAGGTCGCTAGAATTGAAAACACTGGGGCCGCACGCGTGGATAACAATGCGTTGAACCGAAGCGGAGAGGCCTTCGCGGTCGTTTTGTCGCCGGATGGTCGCAGGCTCCCATTATATCCGACTCCATTTTCACTAATTCACATTTCTTGGTCCGCTCGGTTAACGCGGACGTTATCCAGACTGACTCCGCTTTTTTGATGTCGATGCAAAGAAATCAATGTTCGTCGCCTGCTCAATCATCAGGCGAAGGCAAAACCGCTTGTCAAAGACTGTGGATGACGTCGCGATCCGTTTTTATCGGGGTTTCCTTTATCTCAGGCTTGCTGACCTTCTACCTTGCTTACGCGGCCGTCCTGCTCTCGCCGGGATATCCAGATGACATTGGTATCATTTGGTTTACCGCTTGGGCATTGGATTCTATAGTGTCCGCCTCAATCGTATGTGCGATTGCCAGTGCTTCTTTCTTTTTCGTTGATCGCGTCAAAGGTCGAAATTACGCAATTCTTGGCTTCATATGCGCGATTGAATTTGAGATAGTATTCCCGTTATTTATTGCATTCTTCGGTGTTTGAGTTAAAAATCTGCCTCAGGTCATCTTCGACCTCGCTCGAACCTTTCCGATACTGAAAGCAGAACCGCCCGCTATCTGGATAACAAAGCGTTGAACCGAAGCGGCGATTTCTTCCCGGTTGGTTTGCCGCCGGATGGTCGCAGGCTCCCATTATATCCGACTCCGGTTTCACTAATTTACATTTCTTGGTCCGCTCGGTTAACGCGGACGTTATCCAGCGGAGCTATCTTGCGTCGACATGATGGTGACATGCAAGAAAATGCGGTTGGCAGCGTGATGACATGCGGCCTTTGCGCGAAAGCACTCGACAACTAATCGAATTTTGGCATAAAGGTAGCAAGTGTTTGCAAAACCAAGCTAATCACGGACGTCATTCATCCGCAAACTCGCACTGACATGCAATTAGCATGCTCGAATCATGCGGACGACGCGCTCGACTTCGCTGGATTAGGTCGCTAGAATTAGGGAACGCTGGGGCTGCACTCGCGGATAACAAAGCGTTGAACCGAAGCGGCGAGGTCTTCGTGGTTGGCAAGTCGCCGGATGGTCGCAGGCTCCCATTGTATCCGACTCCATTTTCACTAATTTACGTTTTCAGGTCCGCTCGGTTAACGCGGACGTTATCCTGCGGAGGCTGTATCGATTTGGCTTCGCAGATGGTGGCTTGCGGGAAGACACAAAACGCCTGAAGTCGCACTCGATCGGTGACGACTTGGCGCTTCTTCACAATTGAACGCGCGCCGACGTGCATTCGATGGTTGACGCTTGGCTCGAGCCAAGGTTCAAACAGATTCAACGATCGTTGCGTCGACATGCGGCAACGCGCACCGACGTGCATTCTACAGGATTGGTTAAACTGAGAAGCCAAAACTCAAACCGATTGAATGATCGTCGCGCCGACGTGCAGATTCCGGGTTTGCATTCGATTCAATGACGGGCAATAATGCAAATGAATCGGCGACGCGTACTCGATCGAAACCGGGATCGTAACGCTAACCGCCGGATAACAAAGCGTTGAACCGAAGCGTCCTACGCGTGAGGGTCGGCCAAGTTGTCGGATGGTCGTGCCTCCCATTGTATCCGACAACAATTTTCACAAACTAAACACTTTCACACGCCTCGGTTAACGCGGGCGTTATCCAACTTGAGTTTTAGATCTGCACCGGCCATGCCCAAACGTTGGAAAAACTATCGCAAAATAGTGGTCGCAGAACTCACTTTCAGGTGGCGGACTGATTTCCACAGTGGCTTTCAACAATTCAGTCGATCGTACGCGGAGTCAGGCAATACGTGGAAACCGGACGAATTACTCGTTCGGCCCGAGGATGAACCTGAGCTCCTTCTCAGGGTAACTTGGCCCGCTTGCACCGCGCCTGCTGCAATCACGCCTCGGCTTGTCGCGACCTATATCGAGTCGGCTATCACAACTGGTTGGCCCACATCTGTGACTTGTTTGGAGATCGAAGGATCAAGTTTACGCCGATCTTGACGCCGGCTTGCCTCGCTTGCGACGAACTCGACTTCGATTGGCCCAGTTGTTAGGATATGGAGAGTGGATCACTCGGCTCGATGGATAACAATGCGTTGAACCGAAGCGTCCAATGCGTTAGGGTTGGCTAGTCGTCGGATGGTCGTACCTCCCATTATATCCGACGACTGTTTTCACAACTTCAACACTTTTCGACGCCTCGGTTAACGCGGGCGTTATCCAGCTTTGGCTTCGATGCTTCAAAATGCAACCAAACTGCTGGCGATCTTGATCATTATTGCCGTGCTCTCCGCACTTGTCAGCGTTCAATTCGAGCGTCGGCCACTTGGTCTTTACTCAGATTTCGGATGGCCTTTTGTCTCGGTAGAAACTGGGCCAAAAATGCGAACGACCAATTCGGGGTTTTGGATCGCTAATGCTACAGTCTGTACGATTCTCGGTTGTAGCGCTGTCGTCGCGCTCCTTGGACTTACTCGCGCAAGTTGCGAATATCAATTCTCAATTGCAACATGCCTTCGGATTATTTTCTCTGTGGCCGTCAGCATCTGGCTATGGCAGTCGCGACTCAACATCTTTCTCGAAATATCTCACTTGATGGGACATCGAACAAATCTGATGATAAATTGGCGTGATTCGAATCCTCCACCAGTCTACATTGCTGCAATTTGGCTATCGTTGTTATCCATGGTATATTGCTCCACACTGGTCGTCGAGAAATGCTTTGCCGCGGCGAATCGCTGGATAACAAAGCGTTGAACCGAAGCGTCCATTGCGTTAGGGTTGGCTAGTCGTCGGATGTCCGCTTCGCTACCATTGTATCCTCCTCCGTTTTCACAACTTCATCACTTTCCGACGCCTCGGTTAACGCGGGCGTTATCCGCCTTAAACCAATGGCTGACGAACCTCAACAGATCTGGGCTGACTACTACGCCCGAATTCGGCGACGTCGTATCGCGGAGGCTGAGTTTATCAATTCGAAGATGTGGACGGATGGCGTGACCAACGACACCGTTCTTGCAATTGATTTCAAACACTTTGGCAACGTTGAATCCGACATCCGTTTACTTGCAAATCAGCTCTCCGAAAACTATTCAATGACTATTTGTTTGTCGGATGATGAAAAAACATGGATCGCCGAAGGCACGACGCGACCGTATGGCGTTGACGGAATGCTTGGCGATCAACTCAAAAACTGGGCTGAATTCATGTGCGATGTGTCAAATTCGTACGCTTGTGTATTCTCAGCGTGGAAATTAACCGACACAGGTCGTAAAATTGCATGGTCTCCTGATAATCTCGACATTGACCCAGAGGCAATCGGCGGATAACAAAGCGTTGAACCGAAGCCGTAAAATCTTCGTGGCCGATCAATCGTCGGATGGTCGTGCCTCCCAATATACCCGACTCAACTAAACAAACTTCAGTCCGTGTTGCCGCGCCTCGGTTAACGCGGGCGTTATCCAGCTTAACTGACGAGGATCAAGCTGTTTCAGATCACCAACAACATTTGGCAAGGCCGATTTGCTGCAGACCGACAGCTGACAAATTTCCAGTTTTTCGGAATAACTCACATTCTAAATGTCAGCGAAACCCCAAGCCAACTTGAACTAAACGAAGGGCCATTCAAAAACATCGTACAGTTTCCGATTCGCGATGGCGTACCGATACCTGTCGATTCAGCAGTGAGTTGCTGCCGAACATTGCATGATTTCTTGTGCGAACCTGACTCAAACATCTATATTCACTGTGTTGCTGGGTGGAATCGTTCACCGACAATCCTTTGGCTTTACTTGATCGCTTGTGGAATCGACGACAACGTGGCGAGGGACATGATTTGTTCGGCCTCCATAGATGCGGTCCCGGCACATCCAAAATTGATAACCCCGTCCCTTACCGATACAATGATCGAATACGGGGCGGCCAACTTCATTCCCCATCCGAGAAACACGGCGATAGAGCGGTTCATCGCGGGATAACAATGCGTTGAACCGAAGCGGAGAGGTCGTCACGGTTGGCTTGTCGCCGGATGGTCGCAGGCTCCCATTATATCCGACTCCAGTTTCACCAATTTACATTTCCCAGGTCCGCTCGGTTAACGCGGACGTTATCCAAACTGAGTTAAACATGCTCTCAAAAATCGTCATGTTCAGTTTGGTGTTTTGCTTAATGCTGCTCGGATGCAACAAGCAGTCTCGGGTTTCAACACCTGCCGAATCGAAAACCCAAGTGTTAAAAAACATTGGGCAACCCGATGATCGGCAGCGAACGCTGGACGGGATTCTGATCATTGGAAACGCTTTGACAGATGAACATGTGCGTGCAATTCGCGTAATAACTGACGCAAAACGGCCTGATGACCAAAATGCGATTCGGAATATCGTTCACGAGGCACCCAACTCTGCATCGAATGCGTGGAAGAACGGAACGCATCAAACCTACCAAAAACTCACTTTTGCCAACGGGCAATGGAAAATCGCCGAAGAGGGTGGCGGATTTGTGCATTCCCAATAACGGCGCTCGACATCGATTGGCTTGGCCGTTAACCTTTCAGGATGCTAGTCGCCCCCGCTGTCTGGATAACAAAGCGTTGAACCGAAGCGTCCAATCCGTTAGGGTAGGCAAGTCGCCGGATGGTCGCAACCTCCCATTGTATCCGGCTCTCGTTTTCACAAACTGAACATTTTGACACGCCTCGGTTAACGCGGGCGTTATCCAGACTGACTTTAAGCTCGCACGTTGCATTGATTCGATGCAGAGTTGAGATTGATCTACTTTGGAATGCTTCATGCACGACTGGATGCTGTATCTAGCAATCACATTCGGTTCCTTGATTTTCTTTGCGCATCTTGTTTGGATGCTTTACTCGCTTCAATACACGCAGGATCGTGATAGACGCCTTGAATGCTTCGGGAAAATCGTGCCCGGTTTGGCTGGAATCTGTATCGTGTTTGCCGCATTGGCTCAAAACCCATTCGTTTCGGTTGCTTTGGGATTGGCTGGCGGTATCGTCCTGATCCTTGGCCGCGCGGTCTACGAATTGATTGTCTTTGGGGGAAACGGGGATCAGTAGTTCGCCGGTCGCGTAACATCTCGGCAGAAGAAATACTCGACTTCGCAGATTCAAACCGCTATCATAGAGCTCATGCAAACCAACCGGCTGTCTGGATAACAAAACGTTGAACCGAAGCGTCCTAATCGTTAGGGTTGGCCAAGTCGTCGGGTGGTCGTACCTCCCATTATACCCGACGACCGTTTTCACGAATTCAAACCTATTCGACGCCTCGGTTAACGTGGGCGTTATCCAGCGAATGAAATCAACGATCGCAATATTGGTTACCTTGCTGGTACTTCAGCTTGGCTGTGACGACAACCTGGATCATCGAACTAAAAATGTGAATGAGAAAAATAGCGTAAACACTGACTTTACTTCGAAGGCTTCGAAACGGTTTTCAAATCAACAATGGACGACGATTGCCGTGGATGTCTCGAAAATCCAGATTGCCGCATCACACACACTAGATCTCCACGGGCACGAGGGCTGCGACTACAGAGTCCGCGTAAATGGGACTGCAACAGGTCGAGTCGTCATTGAAACAAACTCAGACCGCGTTACCGTCGGGCCAGGCAAATTCACTGAACTCTTCGATGAAAAGGCTGAATCATGGTTTGGCACGGTTCTAATTCGGCCAAAAACGGTGCAGCGAGGATCTTTAACCATAGAATATCAACCAACACACAGGTGATCGGCGATGGGGCCGTGCAGCACACAACACTCTCAAACTCATTTGTTTCACTTGATGGAACTCCAAAGCGATTCACCCAGCTGCTGGATAACAAGGCGTTGAACCGAAGCGTCCACAGCGTCGAGGATGGCCAAGTCGTCGGATGGTCGTACCTCCCATTATATCCGACGACTGTTTTTACAACTTCAAACCTTTTCGACACCTCGGTTAACGCGGGCGTTATCCAGCTTGAGTTTTCCAATGCAACGTCGCAACTTGGAATCCGAACTTCGCCGACATCTCGATGAAAATGATTGCGATGTCGCCCATTCAAATCCTAAATCTGCGCTCGATTTGGTCGCCGGTTTCTATCGTATCGCTAGATTCGAGAATTGTGATCTTGATAACGACGGTGACATGCTGCTGTTCCAATGGGGCGTGAACGATTTGGGTGACGGAGAATTTTTTGACGTTGATTTCACCCGCCAATTGATCGATGGCTCAAACGACGAGAACCTAATTACGCAAGTGTCGTACCGTTTTAGGTATCGCGCGACTGACCAATTTCGATCGATTGAATCTGGCAATGTTTGGTGCGAACACATCGATTTGATAAACCGGTTTTCAGATGACGTACGTGCATCGCGAACGTTTCAGCTCGCAAATCGAATGACGCAATCAAAAATTGATATCAGAACTACGATGTCGCGCTAAAGAAATACTCGACTTCGATTGTTCAAGCCAATAGAATTGCCCTGCGAGTCAATCCGCTGGCTGGATAACAAAGCGTTGAACCGAAGCGGAGAGGCCTTCCCGGTTGGCTTGTCGCCGGATGGTCGCAGGCTCCCATTATATCCGACTCCATTTTCACCAATTCACATTTCTCGGTCCGCTCGGTTAACGCGGACGTTATCCAGCCAGCGAAGGAAGTCATGCGTAGGCCCAAATACTCCATACTAGTTCTTGTTGGACTAACGAGTTTGTTGGCAGGCTTCCTTGCCCCATACGCGCACGTAAAATCTAAGCTTAACAGTCGTCATCACGCGCTGAGGATTTTGGAGGATTCGGGATGTGACGTTTCATATGAATTGCCGAAGTCGCCGAGTATTTGGTGCTCCATCTTTGGTTGGCGATATGACCTGCGTCACAAATGGATACGAATTGACCCTGGATGCCAACTTTCAATGCCAGAATTGGCAGAGCAAACGAGACGACTCCCAGAGCTTCAAGGAGTACTGTTCAAACTTGGGGCAATTTCAGATGTTGAAATTGACGAACTTCACCGGTTGCTTCCTGACATTGAGGTCGCGGGAGTAATCTACAAATAATCTGCGAATCAGCCGTACAACGGATGCATCCAAGTGCTCGACTTCCAACGACAATGTCTTTAAAATTGGGGAGTGTTACGGTTGACTGCTGGATAACAAATCGTTGAACCGAAGCGGAGAGGTCTTCGTGGTTGGTTTGTCGCCGGATGGTCGTACCTCCCATTGTATCCGACTCCAGTTTCACTAATTCACATTTTCAGGTCCGCTCGGTTAACGCGGACGTTATCCAGCTTAGGTTGGAAAATCAATCAATCAGGGAGCCCCACAAGCAGCCCTAGGCGCTCGGCACATGCTTTACAAGATCACACAAACCCTAACCACTGTATTTCTCGCTTCCACCGTCCTGTCTATTGTCATTCCACGCGACTATGGAATCTATCTGCTTGGAATCTCTGCTATTTGCCTGGCACTGCTCATTATTTTCGGTGCACTGATTTTTGTAGGACCGAAACGGTGGAGGGAAACAAATTGAGTTTCAAGATCCGATGCTGGAGGCTAGTCATAGCGGTACTAGCTCGACTGCGACGGGTTGATTTGCTAGGATATCGACAGCAGATCAATCGGCGAGCTGGATAACAAAGCGTTGAACCGAAGCCGCGTTTTCCGCTGTGCCAACATCGTTCCGCGGATGATTGGCTGACGCCAATTTTATCATCCGCTCCACTCACTACATACCTTTCTCCCGCGTCTCGGTTAACGCGGGCGTTATCCAACAATTGTTATCAGGCGGACCAATCAAAGTAAATCCGTACTCGACCCCAGAAGCCAAATCGTCGGAGCAACGCTCGACGGGAGTGCCTGAGCGTAAACGCAGTTGGATGCCCATTTGGTTCGGCGTTTTTATCGTAGGAACCGCATGGGGCACAGCGTTCTGGTTGTTTAATGCATGGCTCAACACTCCGCAGTATTTCTATTCCCCAACCATTTCAGCGCATTTCATATGGACGGCCATGCCTGCTGCTGTTGTGGGATACCTGCGGTTTTCATGCTTCGCTCCTCTAGCTGCTGGAGTTTACGTCGGGGCCTTTTTGCTGCATCTTCCAGCGATGCAACCTGATCCATTGGTTCCGCTTGGCCTAATTCTTGGGATTCCGGCTGTATTTATCTTTTCTTTGATCGGTGCTTGCATTGGCTTTTTGATAAGGGAGTCGGTAAACGCTGTCCGAGTCAACTAGCGAGAACCTATACGGCAACTTGCTCGACTTCGATTGGCTAAGTCGCTAGAATATCGCGTACGATTCACTCGGCAAGTTGGATAACAATGCGTTGAACCGAAGCGGAGATGGCTTCGTGGTTGGTTTGTCGCCGGATGGTCGCAGGCTCCCATTGTATCCGACTCCATTTTCACTAATTTACGTTTTCAGGTCCGCTCGGTTAACGCGGACGTTATCCAGACTGAGGCTCTCTCAATACGTTGCAGACTCGACGGTTCAATCTTTCGACATTGCTCCTAATGTTAACCATTGTTGTGTTGGCCACAGGTTGGATGGCTGACCGGACCATCCATTTCCGCAGGGCTGAGGAAGTTCTAGACAGAAACACATTTGGCGCGGGCCGGTTCTCTCAGACGTGGACAAGCATTCATGCTGCTCGTGCATATCGAGACGCCTCTCCATCAGAATTGAAGTTGTATTTCAAGTCCGAACTGTTCGGTTGCATCCAAAACACGTGGCGTTACCATGATCGAATCGATGCTGTGACTGACGACGCTTGGTCTGCCATCCGTCTGGCGAACGAATCCATGAAACTTCTTGAATGCAAAACACCGGATGATTTTTTTGCATTTGCGGTCGATTTCCTCCCTGACGAAAATGACGGTCTGTTTCCAGAACTGCACGACACAGACAGCGAACAACACAAATCCTTGCGAAAATTCTTAGAAGCTGCATTGCTTGAGGAAAATGAGATACAATGGGGACCGTAATGGCGGATCGTCTGGATAACAAAGCGTTGAACCGAAGCGTCCATTGCGTTAGGGTTTGGCCAGTCGTCGGATGGTCGCGGGCTCCCATTGTATCCGACTCCAATTTTCACAACTTCAACACGTTTCGACGCCTCGGTTAACGCGGGCGTTATCCAGCCAGGGAAATTCATGACTCGACATGCTTCTATTCTCTCTATGGTTCTCTGTGTGCTCGCAGGCTTTTGTGCAGCCCAGCTTGGTGATTTGTGGGGAGAGCAAAGGGATATCGCGGTCTTGAAAGCCAAAAGAGTTATGCTGTTGCAAGAGCGCGCAGGAATTTACGACGAGCTTTTCGCGCGCGGTGCAATATCGGCTGTCGATCTTGCTGCACCAAAGATTGAGCTTATTCGGGTGCAAATCGAATATGCAAAGAACAATGACGATCGCCGAAAACTATACGACAAATGGCTGAAACATCACGACGCATTGATTCGAGCTGCAGAATTGTTGGAAAAAGCCCCAGTTGCAATGTCACGATCCAAGAGTGAACAACTGAAATTAAAGGCAGAACGCCTTCGAATTGAGATTGAACGTGAGTCACTTGATTGACGTTTTTCCGAGACAACCAATGTAAATATTCTCGACCTCGTTCATTCAAGCCGATAGAATTGACAATCTGTCATTCGGCTGCTGGATAACAAAGCGTTGAACCGAAGCCGCGTTTTCCGCCGTGCGAACATCGTTCCGCGGATGACTGGCTAACGCCAATTTTATCATCCGCTCCACTCACTACATACCTTTTACCCGCGTCTCGGTTAACGCGGGCGTTATCCAGCTTGGGCGCAAGCAATAAATCATGCCGTTCAAACATTCAGGCGCACGTTGGGCATCCTTGATGCAACAACTTGATTTTGGCGAGGCTCACGAAACAGTTGTCTCATACCTCAAGTTCGAAGGCGCTCGCCCTGCCTCTGAAGCCGCACACAGATCGAGAAACTGGGCTCGTGACACGTGTCCGCGTGCACTGGGTGTTGAAGAATACCGGATGGCCATTGATGATATGCTCGACCGCGGATTGCTATGCGTGATCGACGAATACTGGCTGCGAGAGATTGAGAATTTTATCGTTGAACCGGATGCTATTGGCCCAATCGAAATCCTTCCTCCCACGGGAACATTGCAATACTCGATAAAACTTGTGAGGCAATTCGATGCCTTTTGGCAATCCGTGGGGGGACGTCGTCCGCCTATCTATCAGCCACATTACCGCACAGATCAATCAATTGATGTATACTCTGGGAATCCACCAGGCTGCTTGCAATTTATTTCCGATTCAGGAATGGTGGAGAAACGGTATGTCAATAATGCATGGCATCCTGTTAAATGTGGGCAATGGCGAGGATACTGGTGGGGCATGTACGACTATGGATTTGTGCTTTCCATTCCGCACGAATGCAGGATCGCTGGATAACAAAGCGTTGAACCGAAGCCGCGTTTTCCGCTGTGCGAACATCGTTCCGCGGATGATTGGCTAACGCCAATTTTATCATCCGCTCCACTCACTACATACCTTTCTCCCGCGTCTCGGTTAACGCGGGCGTTATCCTGCGGAACTATCGCGCGCCGACATACTCGTGAAATGCAACTTGCTTGCGACGAATGCGGCCTTCGCGACCAACATGCGGGAATTGCGGGACTCAGGTCAGCAAGCATTGGCAGAGCGTACGGGACTGGGGGTACCTCGATCGCCAAACTCAATCTGACATGCAGAAGGCATGCAAGCTCGATGCGGTCGGACATTCTCGACTTCGATTGGCAGAGTTGCTAGGATATAGAGAGCGACTGACTCGACTCGCCGGATAACAAAGCGTTGAACCGAAGCGGAGAGGCCTTTTCGGTTGGTCTGTCGCCGGATGGTCGCAAGCTCCCATTATATCCGACTCCGTTTTCACTAGATTACATTACTTGGTCCGCTCGGTTAACGCGGGCGTTGTCCAGCATAGCCGCCTCTACCCGATAGCCGAAATGGACATGGTTGGCGAATTACCACTCTCAAGAGATTTCATATTTTCTGTCTGGACACTATTGCCAGTCTTTCTCGGCATGGCGGTTGTCGGTTACGCCTTAAATAGCCGCAAAGGGGCATTGATAACTTTGGCGATTACCTTGATTGTCTCAGGCCTTGTTTCTGCCCCCATGAATCGTCGAATGGGCATAGATCTGAATGTTTATTTACCACGACTGCTTTTCGCGGCCTCCACATGTGCCATAGTCTGTTTCACGATCTTGGCTTGCCAGAAAAAAACGGCTAGTCGAAACGGATTCTCCCTATGGCAATTAATGTGCTGCACTACTGGAACTTCGGCAATAATGGCAATCTGGGCTATTTCGTCCAGCTGGAATCCTGGACTCCGATAAAATTGGCCGTCAGAATTGCCTACAATGGCTGATTGATCGCCGGATAACAAAGCGTTGAACCGAAGCGGATAGGCCTTCGTGGTTGGCCAGTCGCCGGATGGTCGTTCCTCCCATTATATCCGACTCCAGTTTCACTAACTTCCATTTTCAGGTCCGCTCGGTTAACGCGTACGTTATCCAACTTGGGTTGGAGTGCGCGGACAGCTACAGGCTATACAGCTCAGACTCTTTTGTATTGATGGTAATCAAACCGTGAATTTACCAAGCGACGAAGACGAATTGGAAAGGCGGGAGCAGCGCGAAGCCAACCGATTTCTTGGCTTTTGGTTCCTTGGTTGGGTGATCGTGTTTCCGATTTGCGGCTACTTTCTCGGTGGCGTAGTCGCTGCTGTCATCTTTCTTGGCCTCGGCTTTTTTGTACATGCTGGGATGTGGCACCTGTTCGATTGATCTCAGCGAACATGCTGTGTCGACGAGTCACGCGTTTGGACATGCTCGACTTCGATGGGTTGATTTGCTAGGATGTGGAGACCGCATTACTCGGCGTGTTGGATAACAATGCGTTGAACCGAAGCGTCCATTGCGTTGGGGTTGGCCAGTCGCCGGATGGTCGCAGGCTCCCATTGTATCCGACTCCTATTTTCACGAATTTAAACCTTTTCGACGCCTCGGTTAACGCGGGCGTTATCCAGCGGAACTATCTTGCGCCGATATGCTCGTGGCATGCGAGAGAATGCAGTTGGCAGCGTGATGACATGCAGCCTTTGCGCGGACATATTCGAGAACTGGGCGAATGCAGGCGCAAAGGCAGCACGCATTGGCAAAGTCAATCCGATCGAAGGCGTCATTCATCCGCAAACTCGCTCTGACGTGCAATTAACATGCTCGAATCATGCGGACGACGTGCTCGACTTCGCCGGGGCAGGTCGCTAGAATTAAGGAACGCTGGTGCCGGACACGCGGATAACAATGCGTTGAACCGAAGCGGAGATGGCTTCGTGGTTGGTTTGTCGCCGGATGGTCGCAGACTCCCATTATATCCGACTCCAGTTTCACCAATTTACATTTCTTGGTCCGCTCGGTTAACGCGGACGTTATCCAACGTAGTTGGAGTGCGCGGCTGACATACTCGCACAGGCGGTCAACGGACTCGGAAATGCAGTCTGACATGCTGATATTGCAGTCGGCTTGCCGGTCACGTCCAGATCGTCGGCAGTTCGGAACGCTCAATGTCCACGATCAGGCTTTTTCGACACAGCAATCACGCTGACGAAATTACCGCGTCACTGGAGTTCGTCACATCGATCGGCATTCTATTGAAGCGAGAACGCAATTCAGGCGACTGCGCATGCTGTCGTCAGGATCGAGACAAACTCGACTTCGATTGGCAGAGTCGCTAGAATATCGGAAGCGATTCATCCGGCGCGTTGGATAACAATGCGTTGAACCGAAGCGGAGATGGCTGCGTGGTTGGTTTGTCGCCGGATGGTCGCAGGCTCCCATTGTATCCGGCTCCAGTTTCACTAATTCACATTACTTGGTCCGCTCGGTTAACGCGGACGTTATCCAGACTGATCAACACTAAATCACCATCGCAAGTTTCAGTAAATGATTCGAATTCCATTTTTGCTTTTTGCGTTTTTTGTCAATGCTACCTGTAGCGCCCAGTCGCCGCATACCTTGCTTTGGACTGGGGATAAGGCAAACGCTAAGATCGCTCTTCTGAAGATGAAAGAGGATCCTTCCTGGATCCATCGCTTAGATGGCGACAAGCGTACTCCACTGCATATTGCTGCTCGATTTGGGTACGTCGATGTGGTTTCTTGGCTCCTTGAAAACGGTGCCGACGTTAACGCCGAAGCCTATAACAAATTCACGCCTTTGCACTTAACAACAAATCCTGGAATTGCTGAACTCATTCTAGAAAAGAAACCCGACATGGGTCTACGCTCGGCTCACGGTCAAACACCGCTTCAAAGAGCCATTGCCGAACTCAGGCATCTTCGCAGCATTGACGAGGACGTCCCAGATGTAAAAAAGGACATTGAGCACCTGGAAACATTAGTCGGGTTATATGTTGATTTCATGGGTGAAAACATCGATTTGGTCTCGGCCATTCGACTCGGCCATTCAGACCAAGTTTCGCGCATGTTGATGCAGACACCATCCAAAGCAGATGGAAACGCATATGGCCGAACACCACTCAGGGAGGCCGCCGCTTGGGGGCAACTTGAAATATGCAAACTACTTGTGAATAAATACAGGGCAAAAGTAAATGACTTCGAACGCGGCCAAGGGGAGCCGATAATCATATCCGCATTGCCGCATCCGGAAATCGTGAGGCTGTTGATTGAAAATGGGGCTGATCTGGAAACGCGGATAACAAGTCCATCCGGGCGTGGAGACATCGGTGATGAGGCAACGGCACTGCATTTTGCGGCTGCTTATGGCCACCCCGAGTCAATCAAATACTTGATAGACGCTGGCGTTCCTATTTTCGTAAGCACTCGTGATGTTCTGAGTGGAACAAATTTTGACCAAATGGCATTCGACGTAGCCATTCAGTTCGGGCGATTGGACAATCTCAAGGCGCTCTTGGGGAATAATAAATATGGAGATGCCTTACGTGCAAAACCAAAGTTCCTTGATCGTGCGATACTTTATGTAGTTGGCGGTGACTCGGATCCTTCCGAGATGTTAGTCGTTCTGAGAAAAAACGGGGCAAATCTCCGGGCGGTCGACGACGCCGGAAATACGCCCCTTCATATAGCCGCAAAGGCTAACTCAAAATCTGCAATTCGCTACCTCTTAAGGCATGGTTGCGAGCAGACAAGAAACAAGGACAAGCAATTTCCTTACGAATTAACGACAGATCCTGAAGTGAAGTCGTTACTTCTGCAGTCTGGATAACAAAGCGTTGAACCGAAGCGTCCATTTCGTTAGGGTTGGTTGGTCGTCGGATGTCCGCTTCGCTACCATTGTATCCTCCTCCGTTTTCACAACTTCAACACTTTCACACGCCTCGGTTAACGTGGGCGTTATCCGGCTCAAACACATGAATCGAATTTCTCTCCGTTCGATGTTCGCTTTGGTCGGGGTGATCGCGTTGGTTATCTGTTTTCGTCACCAGCTAGTCCGATACCTAGTTTTTGACTTGGCTGGGATCTTTACCGCACTTGGCATGCTAATATTTTCAATCGTCATACCAATTCACTCGGTTCCCTTGCGAAAATCAATTGCGTGGACTATCGCGTTTACTTTTGCCCTAGTCTCGGTCACTGCAATTTGGTGTCTCATGCGCTGCTTTGCCTTTGCGGATATGACTTATCCACGTGAATTTCCGCATCCAGATTGCCTAGTGGAAACTGCTCGACATATGTTTGGATGGGACGGCGATCAGCCAAATCCACAGGCGTTCGATGGCACAACAACTTTGTTTTTGCTTGCAGCATTGTTATCATGGATGGCCGGATGCTTTTTTGTGAGAGCTGGCCTCAATCCACCAAACGCCGGATAACAATGTGATGCACGCGAAGCCGGTCTTGCGCGTGGTTTAGAAGTGGTGAATCACTCGTCCCGGCTCGGTGATCACGGACGTTATCCCGCATAATCCTAGAGTGATCGGACTACGTTGAACATGACGCAGCGGAACTCAGTTAGGGACGAACTTCGTCGTTTCACAATGTTTTGCGGGGCAGTCTTCTTGTCAATTTTTAGTTTCCTGGCCATTGCTGTCATTGCACACAACGTGACAGCCGTATCTTCCTCTGCTGCACTTAGCGTGGACACAGGAATGACGAAGTCTGAAGTGGTGGAAATACTTGGCGAACCTCATCAGATTGACAGGCACAACGCTTGGCACTACAGCGTTCATGGTTGCAGCGACATGCTTCACGTGTACTTCAAGGGTGGCAAAGTCGAATCCGCCAATTTTTGACCACGAGGACATGCTCGACTTCGTTGTTTCGAGTCGATAAAATGTCTGCGCCTCCTGGATCGACTGCGGGATAACAATGCGTTGAACCGAAGCGTCCACAGCGATAGGGCGAGCCAGTCGCCGGATGGTCGCAGGCTCCCATTGTATCCGACTCCTATTTTCACAAATTTACACCTTTCGACGCCTCGGTTAACGCGGGCGTTATGTCGCTAAGCCTCATGATTCATATGTCGATTCGACCATTCATTTGCTTGATTCTGATTCTGGCGCTGGCTGGTTGCACAAATCAACAAACCTCGGATTCAACTGCGGAATCTACACTTCAGGACGTTTCGGCACTTGCTAACAACGAGCACGAAGAACCTAGCGCCCAAATTGAACGATATATCCACGAGCTTGGTGATTCGAAATTTCTTGCCAAACATGATCTGTACCGCAAGTTTTTTGAAATTGCGAAGGAAGATGTCTTGAACACATTGGTGAAACATGAAAACGATTCTGTCGCCGTTCAATCTGCTTGGGAAATCGCAGTTCGAACGATTCCCGTTGATGGAGAAAACCGGCCATACAAACCTGATCGGGAAAAGACACGGTTGTTTTTGAAAACGCTGGAAAACAGATTCCAAACACAGGTTCCGAAGTGGTGGCGAGATGTCGTAATGAATTGTGGTGCAAACAGTCGCTTTAGCATTTACTCGGGCGATCCTAAGGTGGATCCCTATCACACGGTCTTAACGGATGAAAGAAATGGCTGGCCACTGATTGAATGTCCGGCTGGCGATCAATTCATTGAGACAA
Organism: Mariniblastus fucicola; assembly: GCF_008087665.1. GTDB lineage: Bacteria > Planctomycetota > Planctomycetia > Pirellulales > Pirellulaceae > Mariniblastus > Mariniblastus fucicola. Next base: position 2,694,102 of record NZ_CP042912.1, on the reverse strand, counting down.
GCGGTGGATTTCAATACAAAACAGCAGGCGATGAAATTCTGCTGCCGAAATCAATGTTTGATTCTCACCGAACCAATTCCGGGAAGATTTCTGGGCACGTTACTGGTGCATTTTCGGATTCATCCTTCTATGTCGCGTTTCATCGGAATGGTGGCCGTCCATTCGATTTGACTTGCATCGACAGGATGACCGGAGATATCAAATGGGTGTCAACAGTATGTGGGTCGAGCGGGAACACAATTGGTTCTTATTTGGGTGACCCTACAACTTGGGCTACCATCGAGATTGGTGACAACAATAGACTGGTCATCTACGGTGCATGCCCGCACGGTTTTTTTGCACACTCATTTGACCAGACCGATGGCAAAACACTTGCCGAATTTTCAGATGGTTACTGATAAATCGCGACATAACAATGGGTTGCACACGGAGCCGCGGGCCGCGCGGATTTCAATGTGTAGTCGTTCTCCGCGGCCCGGTGAACCCTGCCGTTATCCAGCTCGGGTGCTATGCTGACAGACGATACTCTGATTGCCGCTACCGAACGAAACACCAGTGATTCCGCTGCGTTGCTGATTGTCATTTTGGTGGTTGCAATGATCGGCAAAACTTTCATTCTCAGGAAGTTTGAGAAAGACAGGGCAATCACGACCTTTGCGATACTGATCGCAGCATCAACCTTAATTCTATGGCTGATTTATCCTGATCCACAAAGCCAGCATGTCGAACCCGCCGTAAAATACGTCGGCTTGCCAGTTCTTGTTTTTGGCGTGCCAGTCATCTCGTTCCTTTCGTACATTCTCACAGACACGAAACCGATCAGTTTCTCAATCCAAGACTTCGCGGAAATCCTTTTCATTCCGGTTTGGTTCGTATTATGCAACGCCATAATGTTTGCGTTGAACTGGATCTGGATATAGTATTTACAGGAATTACGCGCACGACCATCGACATTTTGCGGATGCTACAAGCCTAGGCAGCGTCGTCGATCACTCAACCGCAGGATAACAAAGCGTTGAACCGAAGCGTCCTAATCGCTACGGTCGGTCAAGTCGTCGGATGGTCGTACCTCCCATTGTATCCGACGACCGTTTTCACAACTTCAAACCTTTTTGACGCCTCGGTTAACGTGGGCGTTATCCTGCGGAAGCTTTATCGAATTGGCTTCGCAGATGGTGGCTTGAGTGTAGACCTTGCACGTTCGAAGTCGCACTCGATCGAAAGCGTTTTGGTAGTTCGTCAAACTCCAACGCGCGCCGACGTGTACTCTGTCTGGCTTGGGCAAAACGGATTGGCAGCTCAAACCGGTTCAACGATCGTTGCGTCGACATGCGGCAACGCGCTACGACGTGCATTTTGCCGTTTCACCGTCAGAGAAACGGAACGCTCAAAACGATTCAATGATCGTCGCGCCGACGTGCAAATGCTGTGTTTGCATTTCCTTCGATGGCGAGCAATAATGCAAACTCACCGGCAACGCGTCCTCGATCGAAACCGAGCTCGGGACGCTATTCGCCGGATAACAAAGCGTTGAACCGAAGCCGCGTTTTACGCTGTGCGAACGTCGTTCCGCGGATGATGCTCGTGCCTCGCATTGTATCATCCGCTACACTCACTACATACCTTTTCGCCGCGTCTCGGTTAACGCGGCCGTTATCCGACTTATTCTTGCGTGCTTTTTTGGCAGCGGTGCTATCGAAGCTTCACTGGCATTGAACACCCCGGAACGAATTAAATTGAAGCACATTCATCCACTCAAAGCGTTGCTAATCGGATACCTAGGCTATATTGGTCTCGGCTGGATTCTTCTTTGCCTTCCTTGGAGTCAAGGCAGCGGTCAAGTCGGCCCGTTGGACCACCTATTCACAGCGACCTCTGCCGTCAGCACGACTGGGCTGGCGACGGTTGGAACATCCAACAGCTACTCCTTTTTCGGCCAAATCGTGATACTTGCATTAATCCAGATGGGTGGCATCGGATACATGACCCTTGGGTCGTTCATTCTATTGGCAAGAAACCGCGAATTGCCGGCGGCTCGAAAGAACGTTGCTCGCTGGGCATTTGTATTGCCCGAAGGTTTTAATGTTGTTCATTTCGTCCGGAACGTGGTTCTGTTTACTTTCGCAATTGAATTTCTCGGAGCCCTCGGATTGTTTTTTGCATTTCGTTCCGCAGGGGTAGAAAACGCGATTTGGCAAGCCATATTTCACTCGGTTAGCGCGTTCTGCACTGCAGGATTTAGCTTGTTCCCAGATAGCCTTGAACAGTTTTCGACAAACTTTTGGGTTCTCTCTATTGTCGCGATGCTGAGTGTTTCTGGTGCAACAGGGTTTCTGGTCATGAGTGACCTCTTTGGCTCACTATCCGGCAAACGAGATCGAGTAACTTTGACGACTCGAATCATTCTACATGCGACCGGATGGATGATCGTCGTGGGGTGGATAGGCCTATTCCTGCTCGAACCGAGTTATCGCAATTTATCGAATGAGGATCGCGTGCTGGCTTCCGGATTTCAAGCCATGTCCGCCCTGACAACCGTCGGTTTCAACTCAACATCGATTCCAACATTTGCACACGCGCCGGTGTTCCTGCTGCTGCTGATGATGATTCTTGGCGCGTCGCCTTCCGGAACCGGTGGCGGACTTAAGTCAACATCAGTATCCGCTGCATTGGCCACCGTGTGGAGTACATTGAAGGGGCGATCCAACGTCACTTTTTGGGGTTGTGAAGTCCCCGCTCACCGACTGACGATGGCTTTCTCTTCAGTTGTTTTTTATGTCATTATTTTCTTCGCTGGCGGACTCGTCCTCCTTTGTCTTCAGCCAGAACCAATGGCAGACGTTCTATTTGAAGCCGCATCTGCCTTGGGAACGGTTGGGCTATCTCGCGGCATCACCGGGGATTTAACGCCGCTCTCGAAGTTTGTAGTAATTGCGTTAATGTTCATTGGGCGAATCGGTCCAATCACATTTGGTCTGGCTCTTTTCTCGGGTGAGTCAAAGCCATTGGAAATGGAGGATTTGGCAGTCTGAAGCATTCTAGATCGAGTGAACTTGCGGCATGTTCTGGTTGGGAAATTGTTCGTGATTCACTCAGAGTTGCGGATAACAAAGCCGTGAACCGGAGCACTCATTCACGCGGCAATTGAAACCAAAGTCGTCCGTTCGTACCCGGTTACGGCAGGCGTTATCCCGCTTACCCAATAGGCGATAAAAACTGTTACAAACAACATCAAACCGACGCTTTTGCCAAATTCGACATTGGCGATTTCCGAGAATCACCCGATAAAATAGAAACGGCCGTATCCAAAGCTAATTCCACTTTTCAATTCGTAGAGGTCTACATGCGATTCAACTTGAAACGAACATTGTGCGCCACACTGGCCTGTGCAGTCTGTACGCTCGCGTTCTTTGCGATCCAGTACTCGCAAATCGAGTCACCGCGAGTCGCCAGTGCCGCCGAATCTAGCCTCGCAAATGCAGTTGCGACCCTGCCGCTCGGCTCATCGGCACCTGAAACTGAAAAACACATCGGATCTCATCCCGACTCAACGGTTGACGAAGATGCCATTCTGGTTAACCCTTCGTGCATGTACGATGCGTCGAGCGCCCAAGGCCTCGCAATTGCCGAACCACAACCGTTTACATTTCGCAAATGGAAGCGTGGAGATCTGAATGTATCCCTTGCCTTCGCATCCGATGGGAAGATCGCCGCAAAACTTATCTGGCTCGACAATTAGGGCCCCGCAGAATCGACTGGTTTGCCGACCGCACTCCGCGGGATAACAAAGCGTTGAACCGAAGCCGCGTTTTCCGCTGTGCGAACATCGTTCCGCGGATGATTGGCTAACGCCAATTTTATCATCCGCTCCACTCACTACATACCTTTACCCCGCGTCTCGGTTAACGCGGGCGTTATCTGGCTTGAACAATTGGAGACTGATGAAGAACTTCATTGCCTACGCTTTGCACTTGCTCGCATCCTGCCTCTTCATATGTGGCATCGTAGGTGTTACTTGCTGGGGGTGTTTCCAGAAGCACCAGAATGCTTGGTGGCTGCTAGGGTTTTCATCAACACTTGGAACGTTTTCCATCATCGCTATAAATTTTGCGACATTTCAAATTGATTTAAGGCAACGTGTTTTGAATTGGCTAGTGCCTTGTGCCTTGGCTTTCGTTCTTATCCTTATCGGGATCTGGATCGGCTCGAGGTTGCCCCGCACTGGGCCTTCACGACGAGCAGACCTTTTTCAGTTGGCATCGCTTGCCCCTCTTTTAACTATCTGCCTTTCATTCACCCCGTATCTAATGCGAATCTACCGAGGGATTGCGTTGCTGCGCACTGATGAATCATCTAAACCGTCAGAGAAACCAGCCTCGGAGTTTGCCCAATTGGCCACCTTATTTGGCATTGCTTTGGCTTTACCTATCGCGGCAAACGTTGCCATCAATCATTTAGCGGGCCCCGTCTTCCTTATCTTGTCTGCCATCGCCTGTAGCCTTTTCGGAATGCTAATCCTCTATCCATTGATTTTGATTCTAATGAAATTTGACTGGACTGCATTCATCTGCATTGCCGTTGCATTGTTTTTGGTCACCTCGTCAACAATCGCCAGCATTTTGGTAGCCAACGCAGTAGCATTAACGCCGAGAGAGATTGCGATCACAACAACTGCAATCCTATCCGGCCCAACCATGCTAATGCTGTATTGCGCTGCGCTCCGTTTGCAAGGATTTAGGATCCTAATTCCACCACGTCGGTTTAGAACAAACAGCACGTCGAGTGCCAGTGGCATCCACCCACTTGATGCTTAAGACAATTCGCCAGATAACAATGTGTTGCACGCGAAGCCCGGCTTGCGTGCGAATTTTGAAGCAACGTTTACCGTCCGGGCTCGGTGAACACTGCCGTTATCCAGCTTGAGTCATGCAGTCGACATGCTCGCGCCATGTTTCAAATATCGCCAAGTTCTTTCCGTCGGCGAAACTTGTGGCTGTTTGGGCAGTTTAAACTGGGCAAGTATCGGCGTTATCCATCGGGCTGGATAACGTGGAGCCAAGGCTTCTGTATAACGTGGAGCTGAATTTGACTCGCTCGGAAAAAACCGATACAAAATGGTTCGTGCTTCCGCGTTATGCAGAAGTTTGTTAACGTTTCTTCAAAGATTATGCAGAAGAACTTCTGTATAACACTTGTTATCCAGCTTGGGTTTTTACGATGAACGCAAGCCAATCTTCGCTCACGAAAATTCTCGCAATAATTGCCCTGTACTGCTGTCTGCTTGCGTTCATCACCCAACTCCCATATTCACACGCGGGCCTCGCAACCGCAATTCTGAGCTTCGCTGTGTTTGTTATTTTCGAACTGGCGTGCGTTCACTCGAGTTCAACTTTTTCAGTGTTGGATTTCGCTAGATTCCTAGCATATCTCAGCAACTCAATTTTGAGTGCTTTTGTCGTGATGATCGTAGTCCATCCGAGTTTTGGCCCAGACCCAAAAAACATGAGTGAGTTCACACGCAACCTTGAATCTATTGCGTGGTTCTTCTCAATGTATGCTATGGCAATATCGGCTGCTTCCATCTTTGGCCTATTGCTAACGCTGTCTTCTGACTTTCGACAAATTTTCACTTTGCAATGGGCACTACTCAATGCATGCGGACTATTTGTTGCGATCTACACTCTTGCATGCTTGACGATTGAAACGTTAAACTGACCTCCGGCGAATCGCGGGATAACAAAGCGTTGAACCGAAGCCGCGTTTTCCGCTGTGCCAACATTGTTCCGCGGATGATGCTCGTGCCTCGCATTGTATCATCCGCTCCACTCACTACTTACCTTTTTCCCGCGTCTCGGTTAACGCGGGCGTTATCCAGACTGACTTGCCATTGCGTTTTAGATTAAAAACTTTGCTCCTTGCGGTAGTAGCTGCCGCGGTGGCTTGCTGGTGGTTCGCTCCGCTCACGCCAAGTTGTACTTTGGTCTCAGTATCCGAGATTCCTTCTCGCCACGAATCCCGCATGTTGCAGTGTCACATTGAACTGCGAAATGACGGACACACTTCAATTTACTATCATGGAGAACCTGGCGTAATCCAGACATTCTCTATAACAGACGGAAACGCGGACGACTCCAAAGAACGCGTGGTGTATGAAAATCGGAATGCCACGTGGCAGGTTCTGGCTCCCGGTCAATCTGCTGTCGCAATCTATCCGAAGTTCCGCGACAATTACCCTGTTTCAATCTCAACTCGGGTGTCTGATTGGCGTGGCCGCACAGGGTACTTTTCGACCATAATACCGCGAGAACGCTGATGGCAAATCAGTTCAGCACGATCCCCCGGAAATACGCAACTCACTCCGCTGTCTGGATAACAAAGCGTTGAACCGAAGCGGGGAGGTCTTCGCGGTTGGCAAGTCGCCGGATGGTCGCAGGCTCCCATTGTATCCGACTCCATTTTCACTAGTTCACATTCCTGGTCCGCTCGGTTAACGCGGACGTTATCCAGCTAAATACACACGTATGACACTAATTGGAATTGGTATCCCGGCGTTCCTTGCATTTGCATTCTCATTCTGCGCTCACTTTTGCTCGAATGATTTCGACACAGGATATCAACGAGGCGTGGTCGCCAGTGCGATCGCCAGCCTTCCACTAGGTGTGGTTGTGTCAATGTATTTGACGACAATTTGGAATTGCCCATCCATCGTGGCAGCGGTGCTTTCCGTAGCATTCCTAATCGCTTTCTCAATCTTTGCGTCATTCACGACGGGATTGCTTTTCTTGGCAGATTACAAAAGACTTTCAAAGTGACGTTGAATTCACATTGAGAACGCACGACGGTTTTCGAAAAAACGCTCGACTTCGTCTGGCCGATTCGATAAAATGCGGGACGTGCAAAGTGATGGGTGATCGCCGGATAACAAAGCGTTGAACCGAAGCGGAGATAGCTTCGTGGTTGGTTTGTCGCCGGATGGTCGCAGGCTCCCATTTTATCCGACTCCAGGTTCACTAATTTCCATTTTCAGGTCCGCTCGGTTAACCGGACGTTATCCGCCTTTCGGAGAAAACGATGAAAATCTGGATTCCAATTCTCCTCAGCCTCCTGATTACAGGGACATCCTGTGGCCAAAGCTCCGGAAAAGGCTCCAAAGATGGGTGCTTTGACCCGCAAACGAAAGTTGCCAACGACCGATGCCTCTTGGAATACGCAGAATTGGGCGGAAACGCATTTTACTGTAACGAAAATGGAACGCGTAATCCCAATGGTAGATCTGTATTTGTTTGGTATACCCACAATGAAGGAAAACGTGTCCCAACTAAAGCACTATTCAAACTAAAGAACATCGAAAAATTGCTGATGTACCCCGATCGAGTTGGTGCTTTGCGAATTGATGGCCCCATTCTTTTCGACGATGACCTTAAGGGAATCGACAAAATGGAAGGCTTGCAACAACTATTGATCTCTGGCGAATTTTCAAATGCAGCGCTAGATCATTTGTCCGAGTTAACAGAACTGAAAAACCTGTGGATTTGCGATAGCCCAAGACTGGCGGACTCCGGCGGAAGATACGAGAATCCGCTTTGGAGGAAGCAATGTCAAGCAATGGAAAACGCACACGCCGGACTTTTTCAGAAGAGTTCAAGCGTGATGCGGTCAATCTGATCGTCAGTGAGGGCTACTCGTTTCGAGCCGCCGCTGAAGCCGTCAATGTCAACGAGAACAGCCTTCGCAACTGGCATAGAAAGTATGCTCCGGAGCCTGAACCTTGCGGTCCCGAGGCATCGCTGCAACAGGTTCTTGAAGAGAACAAACGCCTTCGCAAGCAGCTGAAGCGTGCGGAACTGGAACGTGAAATCCTAAAAAAGGCGACGGCGTACTTCGCGAAGGAGTCGCAGTGAAGTACGCGTGGATCAAACAACATCGCGACCAGTATTCCATCACGCTGATGTGTGAAATCTTCGGTGTCAGCAAGAGCGGCTACTACGATTCGATTGATCGGCCCGAGAGTAAACGTGCGGTTCGTTCTCGCGCGATTCGCGAATCTGTGAAACAGGTCTACGAAGAATCAGGGCAGATCTACGGCAGCTACAAGATCGCTGAGGAACTTGCTAACGACGCTCAACTGGAAACGGCTTGTCGCAACACGGTAGCGACAGCCATGCGAGAAATGGGGCTTAAAAGCTGTGTTTCGCGACAGTTCAAACCAACGACGACCAAGTCAGACCCTGACAAAAAGCCTGCTGAGAATCTTCTCTCCCAGGAGTTTGATGCCGAGGCTCCGAATCGCAAGTGGGTGGCAGACATCACTTACTTGCCGACGGTCGGTGGTTGGGTTTACCTCGCAGTAGTGCTGGACCTGTTCAGCCGCAAAGTTGTCGGTTGGCAGATGAGCGATCGATTGACGACACCGATCGTTACCGAAGCCTTGAGGAAAGCGATTGAATCCAGACGGCCAGAGTCCGGAACGCTGCTTCATCACAGCGACCGAGGCTGTCAGTACACCAGCGACGCGTTTCAGGGAATTCTTCGCACGCTGAACATTCAGTGCTCGATGAGCCGAACAGGATGCTGTTACGACAATGCCGTCATGGAGCGCTTCTTCTGGTCGCTGAAGCACGAATGGACGAAGCATCGTCGCTACGGAAACCTTGAAGAGGCTCGCATCAGCGTCTTCAAATACATCGAGGCGTTTTACAACTCGAAGAGAATTCATCAAACTCTGGGATACCAGACGCCCGAAGAATTCGAAAGAAACTATCGTGCAGCTTTAGCTGCTTAACATGAAACCGGAGTCCGCCGGTCTTGGGCTATCGCAATTTCAGACACTCGTATTACTGGAAAAGGGCTTTCGAAACTAAAATTTCTTACGTCGCTTGAATTGCTTCACTGCGATTCTAGTGGTTTGACCAAAAACGATTTCAACGAACTCAAGGCATTGTCAAACCTGAAAAACCTCGAAATTTACGACGCAGAGGATATTGAGACCGACGTAAGCGAGTTACTTCCAAACACGTCTGTCAATCATCTGCCCGTTCGAAATCAACCCCTCAAAGCTAAAAACGGCGGATAACAATGCGTTGAACCGAAGCGTTCACAGCGTTAGGGTTGACCAGTCGCCGGATGGTCGCAGGCTCCCATTGTATCCGGCTCCATTTTCACCAATTTACATTTCTAGGTCCGCTCGGTTAACGCGGACGTTATCCTGCGGAGCTATCGCGCCGACATGCTCGTGGCATGCAATGAATTGCGGTCAGCAGCACCAAGGCATGCGGCCATTGCAACGGACATGCTCGAAGGCGGTTGCCGACACAATGGCAGCAAGCACCTGCAACACGAATTCGATCGCAATACTTTGATTGAGCAAGTTCGCTCCGACATGCGGTCGACATGCTGAGTCATGCGGTAGAACATGCTCGACTTCGATTGGCCGACTCGTTAGAATTCGAGCATGGACCCGGCCCGCTGCAGGATAACAATGCGTTGAACCGAAGCGGAGATGGCTGCGTGGTTGGCAAGTCGCCGGATGGTCGCAGGCCCCCATTGTATCCCACTCCATTTTCACTAATTTACGTTTTCAGGTCCGCTCGGTTAACGCGGGCGTTATCCAGCGGAACTATCTTGCGTCGACATGCTCGTGACATGCGAGAGAATGCAGTTTGCAGCGTGATGACATGCGGCCTTTGCGCGGACGTATTCGAGAACTGGGCGAATGCAGGCACAAAGGCAGCACGCGTTGGCAAAATCAATCCGACCGAAGTCGTCATTCATCCGCAAACTCGCTCTGACGTGCAATTAACATGCTCGAACCATGCGGACGACGTGCTCGACTTCGCCGCGGCAGGTCGCTAGAATTAAAGAACGCTCGGACCGCACTCGCGGATAACAAAGCGTTGAACCGAAGCCGTGAAATCTTCGTGGCCGATCAGTTGTCGGATGGTCGTGCCTCCCATTGTATCCGACTCAACTAAACAAACTTCAGTCCGTGTTGCCGCGTCTCGGTTAACGCGGACGTTATCCAGCGGAGCTATCTTGCGTCGACATGCTCGTGACATGCGATGAAATGCGGTTGGCAGTGTGATGACATGCGGCATTTGCACGAACGCGCTCGACAACTGATCGAATGTAGGCATAAAGATAGCAAGCATTTGCAAAACCAAGCTAATCACGAACGTCATTCATCCGCAACCTCGCTCTGACATGCAATTGACATGCTCGAATCATGCGGACGACGTGCTCGACTTCGCTGGGGCAGGTCGCTAGAATTGGGGAACGCTGGGGGCCGCACTCGCGGATAACAAAGCGTTGAACCGAAGCGGAGATGGCTTTGTGGTTGGCTTGTCGCCGGATGGTCGCAAGCTCCCATTGTATCCGACTCCGATTTCACTAATTTATATTTTCAGGTCCGCTCGGTTAACGCGGGCGTTATCCAGCGGAGTTAGAGCGCGCGGACTACACGATCGGAATTGTGCCCACATCCTTGATCCATGCTTCAAAAAACAGCATCGCAGAATTCTGACCTCAAACCCTTTCTGAAATTCTGCGCGACTGTTGCTTTTGCTTTGATGTTGGCTGGCTCCATCCCGATTGTTGCTTCGTATTACTTCGGTGCGTCTGCAGACAACGTGATGGCGATTGATCCTGGCATGACTAAGGCCCAAGTCGAAAAACTTTTGGGAACTCCGGATCAAATCGACGGCGCCAATTGGTTGTACAGTGTCCGCGGACATAGTGACCTGGTTCAAATCCAATTCACCAATGGCAGAGTAATCCAAATCTCATTCTAATCGAACATGCTCGACTTCGATTGGCTAGTTCGTTAAGCTATTGGAAAGCTGGGCACACGGTTCGCTGGATAACAATGCGGTGAACCGAAGTCGTGACAGTCGTCCGGCAAATTCCTAAAACTAAACTAACTTCAGTCCGTGTTGCCGCGCCTCGGTTACCGCGGGCGTTATCCCACTCCTGTGAATGTACAGGCACATGTATTCAAAACTAGACAGAAAGCGGATACGCAAGCTTGCTGACACTGCCCATGAGCGTCTTTTGCTGGGAGAACTTTCCAAGCTTCGGGCTGGCATAGAATCTGTCGAGAATGGTGAAATCTCCGCTATCGAGATGAACCATCGTATCCATGTTTTTCACAACGGCATATCGCGAGAACTGTACAAGCGGTTTACGGGCTCTGCGTCTGAATTCGCCGTGTTTCGCGCCTACATTGATGGCGCGTTGACCGACATTGATTTTGCGGGCGCCTCCAATACAATCATAAGTGAGCGTGATCAATTCATCTTGCTCCATAAAGACATGCAAGACGACGCCTAAGAATGGCGAAACCGTTGGTTGCTCATTACGCGGGATAACAAAGCGTTGAACCGAAGCCGCGTTTCCCGCTGTACCAACATCGTTCCGCGGATGATGCTCGTGCCTCGCATTGTATCATCCGCTACACTCACTACATACCTTTTCGCCGCGTCTCGGTTAACGCGGGCGTTATCCCGCTCATCTGAACATGGTTTGGTTTACAAAATACCTATGGCTTGTTTCCGACGACAGTGGCGATTCATTTGGATGTGACTGCCGCAAGGCGATCGTCGACGCTTCTTGGCATCGGAAAGATGTGTTTCCCGCTGGCGGGTCTGGCTGGCTTTGGCCATGCACAGTTTGCTGTCGATCATTCATGTTTGCGAAATGCGTTCGACTGAGAGGATCACTTCGAACATTGGCCGCGAAACAAACACCGCGGAACCAAAAATTGATTACTGACGGCCAATTGATCGAAAACAATCTGCTGGTAACACCCGAGGATTGGATGGATGCCGTTTTGCCGATACACGAATCAATAGAACTTGGGCAGCGATACGTGTTTTTAGATGGAATCGCATTGCCCGCCAAACACGGCCCGGTAAAATTCGATGGTCTTGTCAAATCGCACGATTTGCCCGACCTGCCTCATCTGTCGGACTCACTGATGGAAGAGACGTTGGCGAATCCAGAATACTGGTCGTAGGGGCAGCGCGGGATAACAAAGCGTTGAACCGAAGCGTCCACAGCGTTAGGGTTGGCCAATCGTCGGATGGTCGTACCTCCCATTATATCCGACGACTGTTTTCACAACTTCAACACTTTCCGACGCCTCGGTTAACGCGGGCGTTATCCAGCTCAGGAACAGCGAATCATGACCGACTCGATTGCGCTGCTAGTTGGAACGTTCGCAATCGCGATGCTGGCCAAGAATTACATGTTGCGCAACTACGAACGGGAGCAAGCGACGACTCGTTTCATTATCTTTATTGGCGCATTCACACTCGTCATCTGGCTTGTTTTTCCCGATCCCACGAGTCGCCATGTGAGGCCTGCTGTCAAGTATGTCGCTTTGCCGGTCGCAGTATTTGGCGTTCCGCTGACATCGTTCATGTCTTACGTTCTAAGAGACGAGAAACCGACAGGATTTTCGATTCAAGACTTGGCTGAATTTCTCTTTCTTCCATTCTGGCTCATCGTTTGCTACGGCACAATCATCGCGTTAAACTGGGTTTGGATTTAAATCAAACACAACGCAGCATGCACGTGATCGCGGGATAACAAAGCGTTGAACCGAAGCCGTGAAATCTTCTTGGCCGATCAGTCGTCGGATGGTCGTGCCTCCCATTATATCCGACTCAACTAAACAAACTTCAGTCCGTGTTGCCGCGTCTCGGTTAACACGGGCGTTATCCAGACCGGGCTTTTCTCTCGACAACAGCCCCTTCACTGCCAAGAAATGCAATCACCAATCCTTCTCGTAGCGGTTGCCGTCACGCCAGTTGAGTTCTTGGCGGCAGCTTTCTTCGCGTTCGTGTCAATCGTTGCCTTTCTTCTTTGGGTTCGTGCCAAGGGGTTTCGTGTCGAAAGGGAAATGGTTGAATATGCCGATAAGATTGGTGCAGTCTTTCATGAGGAAATGTCTTGTGAAGAGTTCCTGAAACCGTTCGCTGCTTTTGAGTTGATGAACAGGTTCTACAGAAACAGGTCGACTGCACGTCGCGTTGTTTATCCATCCGATTTTGGCGACATTCATTTGTTTTTCTATCAATATGCTGATAGTCCACCGGGCGCTCCGGCCGGATCGTTCAGGTGCGTTACGGTTCTTGCATGCAGAGAATCATTTGGAATAGGACATCAGATAGTTTCGACTAACCTATGGTCAAAATTCGTCGAAGCAATTTCTGCTCGCAAGGACACGAACAATCCACTAAAGAAACTCATAGCAAAGAAACGGCGATGCCAATTGGAGGTCAATGAATCGGGCACTATGCTACACTTCATGACATACATCTATCAGCCAAAAGAAATACCACGACTTGTCTTTGAGTTCACGGAACTTTTGCGAAACATGGCACAAATCGCACAATCCGCAGCATGCGAATAGACTACACTTGAATTTTGGGTCAGTACAACGCCTAGCGATCTGCTGTCTGGATAACAAAGCGTTGAACCGAAGCGTCCACAGCGTTAGGGCCGGCCAGTCGTCGGATGTCCGCTTCGCTACCATTGTATCCTCCTCCGTTTTCACAAATTCAAACCTTTTCGACGCCTCGGTTAACGCGGGCGTTATCCAGACTGACTTCAGTGGCGAGATTTTCAATAGCCGTTATCGAGTTGTTTGTAGACACTGGAGATCGGCGAGTGATCGTAGTGCCCTACGCGCGAGATGCCGTAAGTAACCGAGCGTCGGGTGATTCACTGGAATTCACCTGGGAGGAGTTTCTTGATACGGGCGTCGACAGATTGAATTGGCACCTTGATCATTTTCATGATCAAGATCCAGACATCCCGTCTGAGTTTTATCAGCGAATGAGTGAACCGGAACGTCAAGAAATCAAAAACTCTTCAATCCACCTGATGGTTTCAAAACTGCGCCACATTACGAACGCGAAAATCAGGCGACAAGACCAACGTGAATGCCTAGAAATTGACTATCCACTTCCTAACCAAATTATTGAATACTTGAAGACAAGGCTGGGCTGAGCTTGCACAAATTCGGCAATTTCAAATACTTCACTTCGACGAATCACCTTGATAGAATTGGACAGCAATACACTCCGCTGTCTGGATAACAATGCGTTGAACCGAAGCGGAGAAGCCTTCGTGGTTGGCTAGTTGCCGGATGGTCGCAGGCTCCCATTGTATCCGACTCCATTTTCACTAATTCACATTTTTTGGTCCGCTCGGTTAACGTGGACGTTATCCAGCGGAGCTATCTGGCGTCGACAGGCTCGTGACGTGCAAGTAAATGCGACTGGCAGCGTGACGACATGCGGACATGCTCGGCAACCAATCGAATACTGGAATGTCGGCAGCACGCATTGGCAAAGCCAACCCGACCCAAGGGGTCATTCATCTGCAAGCTCGCTCTGACGTGCAATTAATATGCTCTAGCCATGCGGACGACATGCTCGACTTCGCTGGGTCAGGTCGCTAGAATTAAGGAACGCCGGGGACGGCAATCGCGGATAACAAAGCGTTGAACCGAAGCGGAGATGGCTTCGTGGTTGGTTTGTCGCCGGATGGTCGCAGGCTCCCATTATATCCGACTCCAGTTTAACCAATTCACATTTCCAGGTCCGCTCGGTTAACGCGGACGTTATCCAGACGGAGACATTTCGATGATCAACTCAGCGTTATCCATTGCTTCTCTGCTGTTGTTCACTCTGTGCGCGACTATTTCGTCGGCGCAAGACATTCCACTCAAGGCTGACGAATGGGTTATTGTCGAATCGCCATTTGGGGAAATTCCAGATTTCAGCGAGTATGGCAGACTGTTTGGCGTATGGCAGGAGTACCAAGCGTACTCAGAAGGCTGGTCGATGCCCGATGGTTTTGCGGACCTTGATGAGGAACTGGAATTAAAGATGCCAACTTTTGGCGATGCACTGTTTCACTTAAAGACGGTGGATGTTAAACGAGGCGAAATGGCCGTGGGGTTCGTGAATTGGGACGTAAAGAAATCGAACTTTTCTTTTTACACCTATACGATTAAGGTTCGAAAACTGAACAAAAAACTGGCATTCTTTATTTCAATGCCCGAATTGGATGACAGGTTTCTGGTCGCACTGTCTGAGATTTCCGAGAATTCAGACCACATCCGCCTCTACTTTCCAAATATAACGAATATGAAGAAATCCGCCTCGCTTGCGAATTCTATCGACGTTTCACGTTCACTCATCACGTCAAGCGGGGCAAACTTTCTCGGTGACAACGCAGACTTTGCAATTCGAATGTTCAATGACAAACCAAGTTTTTCTATACGGCGTTTCCGACCAACAGAAATTCCAAAATCAGTGGCAAAGCCAGTAGGTGCTGATGCAAAAGATGGAGAGACCAAAAAAGAAAAATAAACCGGATCACCCGGTCGTCTGGATAACAAAGCGTTGAACCGAAGCGTCCATTTCGTCAGGGTTGGCCAAGTCGTCGGATGGTCGTACCTCCCATTATATCCGACGACTGTTTTCACAACTTCAACACTTTTCGACGCCTCGGTTAACGTGGGCGTTATCCAGCGGAGCTATCTTGCGTCGACATGCTCGTCACATGCGATGAAATGCGGTTGGCAGTGTGATGGCATGCGGCATTTGCACGAACGCGCTCGACAACTAATCGAATGTAAGCATAAAGATAGCAAGCATTTGCAAAACCAAGCTAATCACGAACGTCATTCATCCGCAACCTCGCTCTGACATGCAATTGACATGCTCGAATCATGCGGACGACGTGCTCGACTTCGCTGGGGCGGGTCGCTAGAATTAGGGAACGCTGGGGCTGCACTCGCGGATAACAAAGCGTTGAACCGAAGCGGAGATGGCTTCGTGGTTGGCCAGTCGTCGGATGGTCGTACCTCCCATTGTATCCGACGACTGTTTTCACGAATTCATACCTAATCGACGCCTCGGTTAACGCGGGCGTTATCCAGACTGAGTTTCAGGTAATGAAATGCTCGCATTCAAAATCATATTAAACGGCGACGTGATCTGCACTGCTGGTGCTGATGATGGTCACCGCGTTTTGGGGGCCGCTCTCAGTTGGACACACAGGACGCCGGATGATATCGATTTTCACGTGAGTGGCGTTCCTGAAACGAATCAACTTTTCGACTACGACGTTCCCGCTATCAAAATTGGGGACAAAATCACGATCGAGGTTGTCGATACCGACGACATATCAAAGCCGGACACAGTCAAACCACCTAACGATTGGCGGTGACGGGCCTCGTAGGCATGCTCGACTGCGGCAATTGACGCCGATAGAATACTGAAACACAAATCACTCGGCTGTCTGGATAACAATGCGTTGAACCGAAGCGGAGATGGCTTCGTGATTGGTTTGTCGCCGGATGGTCGCAGGCTCCCATTGTATCCGGCTCCATTTTCACTAATTTACATTTTCAGGTCCGCTCGGTTAACGCGGACGTTATCCAGCTCAATCCGCATGACCACTGATCGAAAACTGCTTGAAACGCTGCTTGTCGATCACGTCGCGCAATATCGTGCGACCTCCTATCAAGATCTCGCTTCACGCCTGGGATCACCGAGACATTCAGATCATCTCGACGTATTTAACGGCACGACACCTGACGGAATACCGTATACTATCGAGACGAATATACTGTGGGATGACAAAGCCAAAGGGCACATTCGAGTCATCGCCGATCTGTCACCAATACTCGCGGATGCCTGTTTGGATTGCTTCCCGTCTTCACGCCAGATGTGGCTGACACTTCTATCATGTCGCCTGAGGGTGGATTCATTTTCGAACGATAACACGACTCCTGGCCCTTACCTTTTCATCGAGAATGCGACTTTTTTTGATGTTGACGCGCTCAATCATGCGCGCTCACACAACTAAAAACTGAACTCGGTCCACGACGTGCGCAGGATAACAATGCGTTGAACCGAAGCGTCCAATGCGTTAGGGTTGGCCAGTCGCCGGATGGTCGCAGGCTCCCATTATATCCGACTCCTTTTTTCACGAATTCAAACCTTTTTGACGCCTCGGTTAACGCGGGCGTTATCCAGACTGGGTCCCGTGCGATTCACAACCAGGACATTTTTGATTTTCGTAGCGATCACATTTGTGGCGATGTCCATTGTGCTTGAGCCAGCGAGGAGACAACAAAAAACCGTCAGGCAGATACAGTCTCATGGCGGCGCCGTTGGCTTCGATGACTGCCAGTATTTTTGTATCGCCGACGAAAACTCATTGAGAAGAAATCTGCTATGTAGCGCATGCTGCGCGAGGATTCCACGAAACAAATACAGTAAACTCGAGAATTATCTCAAACAACTTCCGCGGCTGAACAAGATTATCGTTTACGGTGACAGCGAGACTCGAAACGCTGAAATCGAATCCACATTCCCTGACGCGAAGATTGTCGATATGAACCAGGCATTGCTTGACCTACTGCGAAATTAAACGCTTGCAGTAACGCAATGCCTCGAAAAATGCAGCTCAGGCCTGTACAATTGGAATGCAAATCACCCGGCTGTCTGGATAACAAAGCGTTGAACCGAAGCGTTCACAGCGTTGGGGTTGGCCAGTCGTCGGATGGTCGTACCTCCCATTGTATCCGACTCCTATTTTCACAAATTCAAACCTTTTCGACGCCTCGGTTAACGCGGGCGTTATCCTGCGGAGCTATCGCGCGCCGACATGCTCGTGGCATGCAACGAATTGCGGTCAGCAGCGCAAAGGCATGCGGCCATTGCAACGGACATGCTCGAAGGCGGTTGCGGACACAATGGCAGCAAGCACCTGCAGTACGAATCCGATCGCAGCACTTTGGTTTGGCCAAGTTCGCTCCGACACGCGGTCAACATGCTCGAATCATGCGGCAGAACATGCTCGACTTCGATTGGCCGACTCGTTAGAATTGGAGCACGGCCCCGGCCCGTTGCAGGATAACAAAGCGTTGAACCGAAGCGGAGATGGCTTCGTGGTTGGCAAGTCGCCGGATTGTCGCGGGCTCCCATTGTATCCGACTCCATTTTCACTAATTTACGTTTTTAGGTCCGCTCGGTTAACGCGGACGTTATCCAGCGGAACTATCTTGCGTCGACAGGTTTGTGACATGCAAGAAAATGCAGTTTGCAGTGTGATGAAATGCAGCCCTTGCGCGGACGTATTCGAGAACTGGGCGAATGCAGGCACAAATACAGCACGCATTGGCAAAGTCAATCAGATCGAAGGCGACATTCACCCCCAACCTCGCTCTGACGTGCAATTGACATACTCGAATCATGCGGACGACGTGCTCGACTTCGCTGGGGCAGGACGCTAGAATTAAGGTACGCCAAGGACGGCAATCGCGGATAACAAAGCGTTGAACCGAAGCGGAGATGGCTTCGTGGCTGGTTTGTCGCCGGATGGTCGCAGGCTCCCATTGTATCCGACTCCAGTTTCACTAATTTACATTTTCAGGTCCGCTCGGTTAACGCGGACGTTATCTGGCTAACCAAATGGCTGAACCAAAAACTGATTGTACAGGATGCGGTCGGGCGATCCTTACGCGAACGGCCGAGCGCAACAAAGGCATGTGCAAGCCGTGTTTTCGCGAAGCCGAACGCTTTTCCGCCCACTTAAACTCACAAGCCGTCTATCGTGACGCAGGGCCCAGCATCTCCGGCTTCAGAAACGCGTTCATCGAATTCACTGAAGGGGTTGGGACCATATTCAGCAATCATGCAGTTTGCCGAGACACCGCTGTGCGCGACGAAATTTGCGGGATCCTACAGAAAACACTGCTGAACGGAAACACAAAACTGCACGCTCAGGCTTCGTATGCGACAATGGATCCGGCGGTGGATGCAAGTATTAAGAAATTGCTTCAAGGGTTTCTCGGTAAACCAATAGTCCATGAATTTATCCAGCAACACGCTGATGAACTTCGAATAAAACTGATTGGAACAATGATGACCGATAGATCAGTGGTTTCCAGTTCTGGTGAAGATTTGTACGAACTTCTTGGCGAATGGGTTTGAGTGATTGACATTCTTCGCCGCGCTGGAGATACGTCGCCAGATAACAATGCGTTGAACCGAAGCGGAGAGGTCGTCACGGTTGACTTGTCGCCGGATGGTCGCAGGCTCCCATTGTATCCGACTCCATTTTCACTAATTCACATTTTCAGGTCCGCTCGGTTAACGCGGGCGTTATCCAACCAAACTATCTCGCGCAGACAGGCTCGAACTAGCACGTCAAATTCATGACTGAAATGCTCACCTTGCTTTGGTTGGACGATGAACGCAATCCCGCAGAACAGCGATGGCAAAGCTGTTTTCCAATTCAGCACGCCACGATTCAATGGGTTAAATCCTACGCAGAATTTGCTGAATGGATATTGGAACACTCAATTCCTGATGCAATTTGTTTCGACCATGATTTAGGCGACGGTCCCTCAGGAATGGATTGCGCGAAATGGCTTGTCGATTTCTGTCTCGATCACGATGAAAAATTACCGCAGTGGAATATTCAAAGCGCAAATCCAATTGGAAAGCGAAATATCGAGGCACTTCTCAAGAGCTTCGAGCGAGTTCAAGGCGAATCCACAGACTGACGGACATACTCGACTTCGATTGGCTGATTTATTACGATATTGAGAGCGTTTCACCCGGCTGCTTGGATAACAATGCGTTGAACCGAAGCCGTGAAACTTGCTTGGCCGATCAGTCGTCGGATGGTCGCAGGCTCCCATTATATCCGACTCAACTAAACCAAATTCAGTCCGTGTTGCCGCGTCTCGGTTAACGCGGACGTTATCCCGCCTAACCAAAGCATAAATGAAAACTGACACCCAAAACCAATTCTACGCGTTCGCGCTTGAAGCAATGCGTCTTTACTGGGGTGACACAGAAACTCGGTTGCCAAAGCTTATTGTCACTGCGGGGCTTGCACTGCTCGCATCTCCTCTTTGGGAGCTTATTGTTTACATCGCGGCTGGTGAAAAATACTCGGCAATCATCGACAAATATCAAGACGGATCACAAACGGTAGGATTTATACTACTCGCATTTGGGACCATGCTCTTCGTTTGGTTGAAAAGTAGAAATCCAGTCCAACGAGGGCCAAAACCAAGAGACCTAAAACTATCGGTCACCTGCTCCCACATGATGGTTTCAACTGGCGAAACATTGCGTTGCATTGTGTTGGAAATGGCAAATCATGGAACATTGCCTGTAACCATCAAGGCAGCGGAACTTAAACTCGATACAGGAGCTCGTTTGTTTATTGGAACGAACTGTTTAACCAATGAGATATTCGGAAATGTTTCTATTCAACCGGGCGACACCTACTCGCTCCCCATTTCGGTCGATATATTTGCTGATAATGATATCGACCCTGATCGCGTCGCGTCCGCAACAGTCAGGGATGGGTTAGGAGAAACGCATGAAAATACCGAAGATATTCGTGATGTAATCGAAACAATAAAAGGCTGGATCTAACGATACCGGCGGGATAACAAAACGATGAACCGAAGCGGCGGATTATTGCGGTTTTGAGATGGAGAATCTAATCCCGCCACTCGGTTAACGCGGACGGTATCCAGACTGAGCAAGGAGTGCGGCGTTATGACCAAAATCTCGATTAGGTTTCTGTTGGTTGCCGTTGCCCTTTTCGCCATCGGCTTTACCTACTCTCCCGGCTTGACCATCCTGTTGCTGAGCTTTGTGCCGCTATTTCTTTGCCTCATTCTGCTGTTTCGGAATCGAATAGGAAGCGCTGCGAAAATGCTTGTGATTGCCGCGCTACTGATATCGATCTTCCCAATTTATGTCACGAGCATCGGGCCATTGGTTTGGCTGGATAGCCGGCTTGAATATGAATTGAATTACTACCACGTATACGCTCCACTAGAACCAATCGCAGAATCCACCGGCATGATTTCGCCGTTGGCCAGCTACACAAGGCTTTGGACCAATCCTGAGCCACAAACACTGCCAAATGAAGCGTATGTTCAAATGCAATCACAGGCGACACGACAGTAATGCTCGACTTCGATTGGTTTGGCCAATAGAATACCGAGAATAGATCACCCGGCTGTCTGGATAACAAAGCGTTGAACCGAAGCGTCCTACGCTTCCCGGCCGATCTGTCGCCGGATGGTCGTGCCTCCCATTGTATCCGACTCCATTTTCACAACCTCAACACTTTTCGACGCCTCGGTTAACGCGGGCGTTATCCAGACTGGGGTTCCATGCCATGAATCCATACGAAACTCCGACCGTAAAGGCGACGTCGCAAGGCAAAACCAATAATAGATACGGATACGTTCAGGTTTCTGTAGGATACGGACTACTGGCTTTATACGTCTTTATTGTCTCGCAACTTGGTCAACTTGCGAATTCCACCGCCACATTTGATCGAGTAGCATTTCGCAATAGCCTTGTATGGTTGGTGCCTTTCTTGGTACTGATTCCCTGGCTTAGCTACAAATCACTGACGCCAAACAACCTTTCAAAGATTCGGATAAGCTCCGCAATTCTCTTGCTGATCTTTCTCGTTTGCACGACTTTGGTACTCCCGATGTTTGACTATCCTTAATTGAATGCCTGTCGCAAGAACACCCGATTTTGATGGGTGGAACCGCTACGGCAACGAAGTAAATCATTGCGCAGTCTTGATAACAAAGCGTTGAACCGAAGCGGAGAGGCCTTCGTGGTTGGCCTGTCGCCGGATGGTCGTTCCTCCCATTATATCCGACTCCAGTTTCACTAATTTCCATTTCTTGGTCCGCTCGGTTAACGCGGACGTTATCCAGCGGAGCTATCTTGCGTCGACATGCTCGTGACATGCGATGAAATGCGGTTGGCAGTGTGATGACATGCGGCATTTGTACGAACGCGCTCGACAACTAATCGAATGTAGGCATAAAGATAGCAAGCATTTGCAAAACCAAGCTAATCACGAACGTCATTCATCCGCAACCTCGCTCTGACATGCAATTGACATGCTCGAATCATGCGGACGACGTGCTCGACTTCACTGGGGCAGGTCGCTAGAATTAGGGAACGCTGGGGGCTGCACTCGAGGATAACAAAGCGTTGAACCGAAGCGGAGATGGCTTCGTGGTCGGCTAGTCGCCGGATGGTCGCAGGCTCCCATTGTATCCGACTCCAGTTTCACTAATTCACATTACTTGGTCCGCTCGGTTAACGCGGACGTTATCCAGCGGAGCTATCTTGCGTCGACATGCCCGTGACATGCGATGAAATTCGGTTGGCAGCTTGATGACATGCGGCATTTGGGCGAACGCGCTCGACAACTAATCGAATGTAGGCATAAAGGCAGCACGCATTGGCAAGTCAATCTGACCGAAGGCGTCATTCATCCGCAACCTCGCTCTGACGTGCAATTGGCATGCTCGAATCATGCGGACGACGTGCTCGACTTCGCCGGGGCATGTCGCTAGAATTAGGGAACGCTGGGCTGCACTCGCGGATAACAATGCGTTGAACCGAAGCGGAGATGGCTTCGTGGTTGGTTTGTCGCCGGATGGTCGCAGGCTCCCATTATATCCGACTCCAGTTTCACTAATTTACATTTCTCGGTCCGCTCGGTTAACGCGGACGTTATCCGCCTGCGCGAAATTATTTCAGATTGAACGTAACGAATCGCGATCTCGTTCGTGCTAATGTTGTTGACGCTTCCCAAACCTAAATCGGAGTCTCAGGCTATGCGATTGCTTGCATCTGTATTCATACTTCTTTTCTGCCTTGGTGCTTCTTCATTTGCCGTCGATGACAACGAGCCGGTGACTTTGATGGGAACCATCGTCAAGTGGCGATATCCTAAATCACAGTTCAACGGTGCGGCGATGTCAGATGCCAAGAATATGGACGCGAGCGAAAAACGCACTGCTCCGTCCATAATGCTCAAAACCACAATGACGACGGAAGACTCCGTCGAAGACGTGCTCAAATTCTATCAAGTATTACTTAAACGCGACCCCAAAATCGACGACAAGCTGGGAGACAAAGCCGAAGCTGGCAGGTCAGTTATATTCAGTGATGAATCTGACGGTCGACCATTTGCTTTCCACATAATATCCGTGAACACCTCCACTGCATCGACCACTCTGACTATTACTCGCGGTGTTGACGAAACTGAAACACGGATCACATGGAAACGCTATTTGCAACTCCAAGTCGGCGGATAACACAACGATGAACCGAAGCGGCGGATTTTTGCGGTTTTGGGATGGAGAATTTAATCCCGCCACTCGGTTATCGTAGTCGTTATCCACCTCGGAGGCACGAATTGACAATCCGCATGATGATGCTGTTAACGTCGTGGATTGCAGTTCTCGTTGCCGCAACCGTTTCCGTGTTCAATTTGCAGAAAGAATATCTTTGGGTTCCGAGCCTAGTTTGCTGGAGCGCATTTGGATTATTCTGCATGTTCGCAGTAACAAATGCGTTGCTGCCGGGCGAAAAAAACCGATCATTCTGGATAGGAACTGCGATATTTGGTACGTTCTATCTGTTGGCTGTTATCCTGGCCAATGCATTGTATCAACCGACAATTGGACGCGTGATATCCGATGTGATAGTCTTCAATATTGACAGAGACACCGCTGACGAAATCACGCGAATGAGATGCGATTCAGTGCGGAACATGGCTGATGTAGGGCTTGCAACCTTGCTGGCTTTTGTCGGCGGGACTTTCGGCCGGATCCACACCTCAAAAAACGGTGGATAACAATGTGATGCACGCGAAGCCGGTCTTGCGCGTCTTTTGAAATGGACGATCACCCGTCCCGGCTCGGTGATCACGGACGTTATCCAGCGGAACTATCTTGCGTCGACAGGCTCGTGGCATGCAATGAAATGCGGTTGGCAGCATGACGACATGCGGACATTCTCGGCAACCAATCGAATACTGGAATGTCGGCAGCACGCATTAGCAAAGCCAATCCGACCCAAGGGGTCATTCATCTGCAAGCTCGCGCTGACGTGCAATTAACAAGCTCTAGTCATGCGGACGACATGCTCGACTTCGCTGGGTCAGGTCGCTAGAATTAAGGAACGCTGGGGCTGCACACGCGGATAACAATGCGTTGAACCGAAGCGGAGATGGCTGCGTGGCTGGTTTGTCGCCGGATGGTCGCAGGCTCCCATTGTATCCGACTCCAGTTTCACTAATTCACATTACTTGGTCCGCTCGGTTAACGCGGACGTTATCCAGCGGAACTATCTTGCGCCGACATGCTCGTGGCATGCGAGAGAATGCAGTTGGCAGCGTGATGACATGCGGCCTTGGCGCGAACTTGTTCGAGAACTGGGCGAATGCAGGCGAAAAGGCAGCACGCATTGGCAAAGACAATCCGATCGAAGGCGTCATTCATCCGCAAACTCGCTCTGACGCGCAATTAACATGCTCGAACCATGCGGACGACGCGCTCGACTTCGCTGGGGCAGGTCGCTAGAATTGAAGAACGCTGGGGATGCACACGCGGATAACAATGCGTTGAACCGAAGCGGAGAGGCCTTCGTGGCTGGCCAATCCCCGGATGGTCGTACCTCCCATTGTATCCGGCTCCATCTTCACTGATTTACATTTCTTGATCCGCTCGGTTAACGCGGGCGTTATCCCGCCTCATGAGAGTACCTGACGCAATGCTAACAAGATCCCGCAGCATTTTGCTGGCGTTGATTGTTCTCACAACGCTCGGATGCACCACACGTGAATATTCCGCAAAAGATGACAAAACTCAAATGGCGTCAACTGATTCACCACTTCCAAACGGCTACGTGATCATCGACGAAGCGAGGCGCAACGAATTGAACGCGGTTCCGTTTAATGATGCGGTTGATGGAATGGAAACGGAATCGAGATTTACCGATGAGTTTGCAGCTGAAATCGCCGATACGATGGAGCGTTTTTCGAAGGTTTTTTCGAAATACGGAGAGTTTGGAAGCCTCGAGCGATACGAGGAAAAACTTCCGTCTGACTGGTGGATAGGTGACGATTTCTACTCAACGTCCAGAGTGCTATCTGTCGATATCCTAAATCCAAAGTTGCAGGATTACAAAATTGTTGAGGATGTGCGACGAGAACTGAGGAAGTTGGAATCCGAATGGATGCTCCTAATGACCCACGATAATAGCTATGATGCACTGGGGGACTTCGTTGACCGCGATGGTTCGTATAGCATATGGATTCGCAGCGGTAGTGTTGAAATCTTCTCTGAGCGACCGGAGGATATAGAAAACCTGATCAATTCCCTGCCACCCAAAAGCGGCGGATAGCAATGTGATGCACGCGAAGCCGGTCTTGCGCGTGGTTTAGAAGTGGTGAATCAACCGTCCCGGCTCGGTGATCACGGACGTTATCCAGCTTGGGCAATGAAAATTCGCTTTGGGTTGAAAACTCTACTCGCGGTAACCCTCGCGGTTTCGCTATTTCTGGCGTGGTGTATAGGGAACTTTTCGGCCCAGGCACACGAAGAACGAATTCTCGAGGGTATTTGTGGCGATCGCATAGGGATGCGGGGCATCAGGGTTCTTCACAGCCAGAGCGAGCGCGAAAACTTTGGCAAAGGTGCCGCTGTTGGAATTGCTGAGAAATCGCCTACTTGGTTCATGAATCAACTCGGGGCTAAGTGGAATGCCGATGCTTTTGAAAGAATCTATAAAATCCAAGTTAGATCGCATCAGCTCAATGACGACGCTCTCCACCAAATTGCAGAGCTGCCTGCGCTCAGAGTGCTTGAATACTGGGACGGAAACTTTACTCAGGATGGAATTGCCGAATTCAACCTAAAGCGTCCTGATGTGCAGCTCGACTGCTTGGGTTCTGGCCGTTAGAATGTGTACGCGATTCATTCGGTCGCCGGATAACAATGCGTTGAACCGACGCGTCCTTTGCGTTAGGGTTGGCCAATCGTCGGATGGTCGCAGGCTCCCATTGTATCCGACTCCATTTCACTAATTTACGTTTTCAGGTCCGCTCGGTTAACGCGGACGTTATCCAACTAACCACGAGGCGAATGATGACCAGTTCACGTGCCGTCCCTCGTTTCAATCTGAAATTCCTGCTGGCTTTTACGGCAGTGCTGGCCTTATGGGTCGGCTGGACGGGCAGCAGAGCCGGCAGCCAAGCTTCGGCAGTTGCCAAAATCGTTCAAGGTGGCGGTACTGTGCAATATGATGCTCCGCTTGAAGGAGTGACTAAAGAAATTGGCAAGGTAACTGGGAATGACTATTTCCAGACCGTTGTCATTGTTCGTGCGGAAGGATCGCAGTTTGACGACTCTATTACCGAACCAATTGGGAGGCTTTCAAATTTGCAGAGCTTGTCATTGTTAAATGCCTCGGTCACCGACGCAGGGATTGAACACCTCACGTCCTGTGGTGAATTGAAACATCTTGATCTAATGCACACCCTTGTGTCGGACGACTGCATTTCCAGTTTAATGGGACTTCAGAACTTAAATTACGTTAATCTTGAAGGTTCGAGGGTAACCAAGAAGGGGGCTCAATCGCTTCAGGCTTTGCGGCCAGGCCTTGAAGTCAAACACCATTTTCTCGAATAGGGCATGATCGACTTGGATTGGCCAAGTTACTATAGTATGGGGAACAAATAACCCAGCACGTTGGATAACAAAGCGTTGAACCGAAGCCGTGAAATCTGCGTGGTTGATCAGTCGTCGGATGGTCGCAGGCTCCCATTGTATCCGACTCCACCAAACCAACTTCAGTCCGTGTTGCCGCGTCTCGGTTAACGCGGGCGTTATCCCGCTCAGGAATCAGAGTGCTGTTATTTTTTCTGTCTAGACGAGCATGAACCTTTCCTTCGTTCCCATCTACCTGATTGCCGATGGAGAAAACAGTGCAGCGATTGCACAAAACGTAAACGGCCAATATGCATTGCTGTTCGCGGCAATTGCATTCGTTGTCACATTGGCAATGATCGTTGAATACTATCGGCGGCGCCACTCGAAACGAATCGTCATAGCAGCAGGTCTTCTTATGTTAACTCATCCAATCTGGACGGTCAGCGCAATCAGTGGCGACTTGGGCTATGGCCAGCGCAATCTGGCATTCGCATGGACTACGGCTTTGGTTGTGCTGCTGTTTATCATGTACTTTCGGCAACCCAGTCGCTACAATTCTAAAAAATCCGCACTCCGTGTTCCAAGCCCCGACGCAAACGCGGGATAACAAAGCGTTGAACCGAAGCGGAGATGGCTTTGTGGTTGGTTTGTCGCCGGATGGTCGCAGGCTCCCATTTTATCCGACTCCATTTTCACAAATTTACATTTCTCGGTCCGCTCGGTTAACGCGGGCGTTATCTGGCTTACATAATGCGCATTCTTCTGACAGTCTTCACCGCCTTCATCACCCTGTTGATGCTTGGCTGCGAACATTCCGTTTCGATGACTACACTCGATCAAACAGCAAGACACATTTTTGATGGCGCTATCCCCATTGAAGACAATGGCAAGTGCGCGATCGATGCAAAAAACAACATTATCGATGACACCGCATATATAACGACGCAATCAAATGGCGACAAACTAATCCTTTTCCGCACTTGGCAGGGCAAGGGCGCAAACTTGCGCGGCGTCCTGTATACTGATGCGGCGCAATTGGTGGTAGGTTCGGAAATTGAACTTGTTACGTTTCGCCCTACTGGACCGGATGGCGGATTACCAATTGGCCGGGCCGATATTTCAATAGATGCCAAACTTGCAAAATCAACGTACCGCGTTTCACGTTCACTTGACTGAGTCTGGAGCACGCAAGCAAAACCGCCAGATAACAAAGCGTTGAACCGAAGCCGCATTTCACGCGTTGCGAACATCGTTCCGCGGATGATGCTCGTCCCTCGCATTGTATCATCCGCTCCACTCAAATTTACATTTTCACATGCGTCTCGGTTAACGCGGGCGTTATCCAGAGAAACGAAATGTGGACAGGTCCAATTGAATGGCTGTACGGGCTTTAGCCAACATGACGATGCAAAATCGTTTTTTCGATAAGAGTTGGGCAATCTTTGCCATCTGTCTTTCCCGTCGAAAGTGAACATCAATCGGTGGGATCTCAGGATTCTATTCGCTCGTGCGGGGCCCGGAGAGTTTTGACAGGCTCAACATGATAAAACAGGATGTTCCGTGAGATGCCCAACCTGGATCCAATTGAGATTCAGTTCACCAGTTCGCCAGTTCGCCCCGCGCAGTTCAGCTCATGAAAAGCATGCTTCCGATTTGCCGTTTCGTTTTCATCGCAGCCTGGTTGGCATGGGCGATTGGCTCACTCGATGTCCGCGAAGCCAACGGGCAGGACGGTGTCAAACTGATCGTTTTGGGCGTCGCACAGGACGCCGGATTTCCGCAGGCTGCGTGCCGCAAAGACTGTTGTGCGGACGCGTGGAAAGATGCGACTCTGCGCCGCCATGTCACTTGCGTTGCCATCGTCGACGAAGCTTCCGGGCAACGTTGGCTTTTTGATTGCACGCCGGATTTTCCGCAACAGGTCCGGATGCTGGACGAGGCCTTTCCTTCCAAAAAACCTGGCACGGCGCTGGATGGCATCTTGCTGACTCACGCACACATCGGGCACTACGCAGGCTTGATTCACCTGGGACGAGAAGTTATCGGAGCCAACTCAGTCCCCGTTTATGCGATGCCACGAATGGGGAAATTCCTGAAATCGAATGGGCCGTGGAGTCAGCTTGTTTCGCTAAACAACATCTCGATAAATGGTCTGGAAAATGAAACATCGATTCAACTGAACGACCAAATCACGGTGACTCCATTTCAGGTGCCGCACCGGGATGAGTTTTCGGAAACGGTTGGCTTCAAAATCAAAGGCCCCAACCAGACCGCGGTCTTTCTTCCGGACATCGACAAATGGAGCAAGTGGAACCAGAAGATCGAGGAAGTCGTCCGGGGTTGCGATGTGGCGTATCTGGACGGTACTTTTTTTGACAATGGAGAAATCCCTGGCCGAGACATGTCGCTGATTCCGCATCCGTTTGTGAGCGAGAGCATTGCCCGGTTTTCGTCGTTGGAGAAGGACGAACGATCGAAGATCCGATTCATCCATTTCAACCACACCAATCCAGTGCTCCAGCCAAACCATCCGGCAAAAAGCAGAATCGAACGGGCAGGAATGAGTGTCGCCAGCGAGGGCGAAATCATCGATCTGTAACAGCGACGCGACATTCCAATAGTCCGCTGATCGTTGCGGAATCACTGTCGGCATGCCGGATTGGTTTGCCCGCCAATCGCGCCAATGATCGCCAAACCATGACCGCTAATCCACGATCGCTAGCCGATGATTCCTTTCGCGGCAATTCTCGTCATTGGCGGGCAAATTCTGTGTCCATTGACGGACTTACTTATCGAATCCAGAAACTCTTTCGCCAAACCGTTCTGGACCGGAGATGAATCGCGCCTACGAGCAACGGTTTTGTATCGCGTTGTTCCAGGTTCTAATGGGGCAACGTAATTGCTCGATATCAACCCGGAGAAAAACACATGTATCGCCGTTTCCTGTTGGCTCTCGCTCTTATCGCTGTCTGCAATGGTTTGTCTTCGGCTGACGAGGCTGAAATCCAAACGAATACCGTTGCGTACGCCGATGGAGAATTGCAGTTCGAAGGATTCGTCGCCATTCCCGATTCGGCGGACAAAGACAACCCGAAACCTGCCGTGCTGGTTGTCCACCAATGGATGGGGCTGACCGACTACGAGAAATCTCGATGTCAACAATTGGCGAAGCTGGGATACGTCGCATTTGCGCTCGACATCTATGGCAAAGGCGTGCGTCCCGCCAATCCGAAAGAGGCAGGTGCGCAGTCTTCAAAATACAAGTCGGATCGCGACCTGTATCGCAGCCGACTGACGCTTGGTCTGGAACAGTTGCTCAAACAAACCGGCGTCGACCAGAACAACGTCGCGGCCATCGGATACTGCTTTGGTGGAACCGGCGTTTTGGAACTGGCGCGGAGTGGAGCCAAAGTCAATGGAGTCGTCAGTTTCCATGGCGGCCTCGATTCTCCCAACCCGGCAGATGGAGAGAACATTCAGTGCAAGATCCTGGTATGTCACGGCGCCGATGATCCTTTCGTCCCTGCGAAGGGCATCGAGGCGATGAAGGCTGAGTTCGATGCGGCGAAAGTGGATTGGCAAATGATCTCCTACTCGGGTGCTGTCCACGCGTTTACGCAACCGATGGCCGGCGACGATCCATCCAAAGGCGCGGCCTATCAAGCGGCGGCTGACCGACGGTCCTGGGCTCAAATGCAAGTATTCTTTGACGAACTGTTCGGCGAGTAGCGTTATTGCATGCGTGCCGGCAGCATAAAAAGACATCCGCACGACGTCGTTGGGGAACGGACTCATCTTGCATTGAAATTCACATGCAAAGTAAATTGACGTTTTTACGTGAACTCTCGTTGTCAAGGTCATGAAGAACCAAAACGTCCTGATCGTTTCGCACCGACGCTCTGGAACTCACCTGACGATCGACTCGATTCGAAATAACTTTCCGCGGATGATGGCGCAGGAATACGTCGTCCTCGAGACTTTCGATCCGGCTCATCAGTGCTTCCAATCCGTCCCTGAATTGCGGCAGCTTACGGCGAACGGAGAGCGGATCATCAAGACGCATTTTCCGTTTGATGCTGTTCCAGATTTGCCGACAGAAGAAGCCAGGTATTCGACTGAACTTTTTCATGATTCGAAACTGATCTACGTCGTTCGCAATGGCCTTGATGTTATGGCGTCACTTTATGAGTTTCGCCGCGGCCACAAAAAAGAAGTCGAGGAGATGTCATTCAGTCAGTTCATCCGCGAACCTTCTTACGTCAAGTATGCCGGTTCGATGGACAAGGTGACTTACTGGGCGAATCATGTGGAGTCCTGGTTAAACTCGCCGCTCAAGGAAAAAATTCTAGTCGTTCAATTTGAAGACTGGATGCAGGACTACGCTCAGACTTTGAAAAAAATAGGCAAACATCTGGACATGAAGCGAGACTGGTTCAAAACGGATGTCCGACTCGGAAAGCGTCAGAAAAAGAAAGCTCAGATCGAGCGGACTTGGGTCGAACCGAGGAAAGGCAAAATGGGAGATTACTTGAACTATTTCAGCCAGGAAGACCTCGACTACTTTTTTGACCGATGTGAAAACGTCATGACCAGACTCGGCTATCGCGTCGAAGATTTTGCAACTGCCGCGAAATTCTGAAGATCATGCATTAATCGGGGTCGACCGGGCAAGCTCGCGGGTCGCCATGACCAAATCGATCTTTCTGCCACGGCCAGACGGAAGATCCAGACGCCTTTTTGCGTCGCCGCAATCCGGGAGCGGGCCGACATCGAGCCCATGCATGACCGGGCGATGTGCAGATTGGCTGTACTTCGGCGCAATGGTCTAAATCGATTGCGTTACGCAGAAATCAGGCTGGCCACAATGGAATTGTTGTTCAGGCCGCAGCGGCTTCGATTGAATCTGAAACAGAATTGAACATCGGGGTATCAATAACGGCGGAAGAAACTAAAATGGAATCCCCATTATTCGACCACCGTAACTTGAATCAATTCAGGACGCGGCCGGACGCCCTATTTCATGCTGCCGATGGATCGCTTCGGCGGCAATCAACCAGAAACATTCAGAAACTCATAATGAGCAATCCCGTCGCTGAAGGACATTATCGCATTCGCAAAGCAGGTGCGAAAAGTGAAATCGCAAAGGCAATTTCGAATGGCAAGAAATGTCATTACGTCCAAATTGGAATCGACCTGTTTAACTTTGACAATCTCGATGAAGCCATCGAGTTCGTGGCTGACAAAGATCTTGTCGCGGACGTGATGTCGCTTGATTTCGGCATGGATCACGATGCCCCTGAAGAGACTGAGGAAACAGTTGAAGACAGTGCTGAGGAAGCAACAACAGAGGCTGGTGACGAAGCCGTTGACACTGACGACGACGCAACCGCCTAGAAAGCAGTCTCGGTCGATTCGAACGTAGCTGCCACGCTCTGCCTTTCGCAGCTACGCCTTGAATCTGAATCGGCTCGCACAGCAACGACTGGCGAGCCCTCTCAGAAACTTCTTTTTGTCTTTCAGGCCATTGGCGGCGGAGTCGCACGCAGAGTTCATTTTCGATCAGGAAATGAAGCCCGCCGCTTGAAAATTTCCCGAGGCGTTGCAAGCTGGTGGCCAAACTGCAAACCGAGCTTGAACTTCCAGCTACCAGGAACGTCTAGTTCCCAATTCCGATCAGAACAGGATCGTGGTCCGAACTGCGAAACGGATCGGCTTCGTACAGCGGCTTTGGATTGTACTCCTGGTTGTAATCCAGAAACCGCGGTTCGTCCGAGTTGATGTGCCACGTCGCAATCCCGGTCACATCGTTGGCCAAACTTTCTGTCGCCATCGCATGGTCGAGGTTCCCGGATTGGCCATAGTAGATGTACGAGTAATCCCGTTCTCCATCGCCAGCACCGCTTGCGGATCGTTCTCGAAGATCCACCAAACCCTTGGCTCGCATCGCATCGACTGGATCTTCCTGCCCGTAAGCATTCAAGTCGCCAACCACCAGAACACGTGCTTCCGCGTCATCCTGTTTCATCGCGTCGATGTAGTTGCAGATTGCGAGAGACTGCGCGCGGCGGGTCGCGTTGTAGGCGCCTTGGCCGTCACCTTTGTTTTTGTTCGCAACGTCAGCCCGGTCCGAACCGCCCTTTGATTTGAAGTGATTCACAATCAAGGAGAACGACTTTTCCGAACCTCTGTTGGGTTTGAAGCTCTGCACAATCGGTGTCCGGGCTCCATCGAAGGCGACGTCACTCACCATCGAAACTTCGCCAACGGGAGACACGCGATCCGACCTGTAGATGATGCCAACACGAATGGCGTTTTCACCGCCGGGAGCCGCGTCAAAACCATCGGGAAGCCCGCAGGCCTTGAACACTTCGCTGCCGATCTCCTTGTTGAGGGCTGCCACCAGCTGTTTCTCGGATTCGAGATTGTTTTCGAGCTCCATCAATCCGATCACGTCGGCTCCCAATCCAATAATGGCGGAAACCAGTTTGGCCTCTTGCCGCTTGAACTCAGATTTGGAATCGGCTCCGCGGGCGTTGTTGCGTCCGTTGTCGATCGTGGTGAAATAGTTGAGCACGTTGAAGCTGGCCACGGTCACATTGGCTTTACCGACATTCGGTCGTTCAGGACGTTCGGCTGGCGTAAAACGAAACCGTTTGCTGGGAACAAGCAATAGATTGTTTCCAGCCTTCACGAGCTTTCCCGTGACGCCAGTGATTTTCGATCCAATTCGGACTGTCGGGATTGATTTACCAAGTCGCGGAAACAGAGTCGGTGGGAATATGTTTTCCTTCGGGGTCCCATCATCGATCGTGATGATCGCGTTGTCGTTGAACTTTTGCGCTGCGACTACTTTCGCGACGTTGCTGCCGCCTTCGAATGAGTTTTCTGCAGGATCCGAATCGTTGGGATCGATTTGACTGGTCGGGATGTAAAGTCGCTCGCGCGCGACTTTGATTTGTCCACGGCGAGCCAAATCGTAAGTATCCACGACGACCAATTCGCCTTTGATGACCACTTTTTTCCCAACGTGCGAACGCCAATCGATTGCGCTCAAGTCGCCCTCGATGACGACTGGTTTGTTATCGGAACGCTGCTTCGTTGTCGCTGGCTGAAGATTTGCATGATTCGCGACGGCGACATCGTTGGAGCCATTCGTTTCTGCATTGGCCGACGAGTGTGATGCAAATTGGATCAGCAAGCCGATTGTCAGGATCAGCAAGCCAATCGTCATCATGGCAAGAAAATTGGTACGAGCGATTGCTTTTGTGAGGGTCATCTTTTGAGTGTTCTAAGTTCATTGTTGCGACAGGCACGAGATTGTCCCCATCATCCTGCTTTCAGGTCAATCCGATGTGAAATTCTAAGCTCCCGAGCCATTTTGTCGACCAAATGTATCGCTACGGCGAAATAATGACGGAATGCGAATCGTCAAAGCGCGAACAGGCTATCCAACCTCACGTTTCGATGCATTCCCCGAACGTTTCTCTCGTGCGAGACAAGCGGTTATCATACGACTCCTGAACCATGCCCCCACGCAGCGAAGACCATGAAGAAACACGAATGGCGAGAGAAAACCGAAGAAGGCGAGACTCGTCTAGTGACGGCAACACGCCATGCCGGCAAATGGCAGCTCCAGTCGCGGCTAAAATCTGAAGATGAATGGACAAAATTTTCGACGATTGAATTGCACGACCTGGAGACACTCCACGAAGTTGTCGCGCGAAAGTATCAACGGAATCGAGTGCCTCACGAACACCTTTTGGAAATCGAAAAATTGATTGCCGCCCAACAGTCCTGAAGACAACGATTTGGTGCGGAAAACACAAATTGCGACTCGATACCGTTAAGCCGCCCTTGCGTGAGTTCGAGTGCCACAGCGAAATTAACGTGTCAATTTGGGCTACCGACGCCACGTGTTGCCAAGCGGCCAACCAACTAGCTGGTTCTTAAAAACGATGCGCGCGAATTGGCACAGTCGAATTGCGGCCTGGCCAATTTGACTTGGTCGCATATCGTGCGTACGACGAATTCTTGAATCGGGACTGGTCATGAAGGCGGCGCGGCATCTGTCCAGCGCTGATAGAATCGCCTACGTTGCTTGCGGCTTAAATGCTGTACTCAACTCAAACCACAAAATTTCAGGAACTGAATAATGAAAAAACTCACACAACTTAGCCTGTTGCTTGTCGCCTTGATGGTCGCATTCACCGGTTGCGATGCTGCCAAAGAAGCTGCCAATGATGCCAAAGACAAAGCTGTCGACATGGCCAGCATCGACTTCGGCGATTTCGACATGGATGGCCTGCAGGAAAAATTCACCGGCATCACTGACGGTTTCAAAGACGTTACTGCCGACAGCGCAGAAGGTCTTTCGACAAAGATCAGCGATCTTAGTGGCTCGATCGAAGGCATGGGAATCGACAAACTGACTGGTCCAGCCAAAACGGCAGTCAGCGGCGTCCTTTCCAAGTTCGGTGCAGCAGTTAAAGCAGCGATGGAAAACATCTCTGACGAAGGAATCCTCGCCAAGCTGAAGCCTGTCGTTGAAGCTTTGATGGAAAAGCTGAACGCTTACAACTAAGCGCACGATTTGCAACGTGATGCTAAGGGACGCCAGATGGTGTCCCTTTTTTTGTGCGCTGTCTCGAATATCTGCGGGCAGTGCCGGTCAAGAAACGAACTGTTTCAGCCACAGTTTCACGGAGAAATGCGTGCTCAAACAATAGCCGCAAAAACTTTTTCATTTCAAGTGAACCAGGATGGGGCTATCGCGTCTATCAAGGCAAGCAAGTTAATTGGACTTGTGGATAACAGATCAAAGTAACGAAGAAGTTAATCAGGAGCGTCGAGTTCAATGTCTTTCACTTTTACCAAACTCAACAAAATGGTCACCGCGGCCGGCACCGGGATGTATCTCCCGATGAGCCCCCGCGTGGAACTGGCTATTGATATGCAAAAACTGCAATGTTGACGCTTGGTATTGAAACGAATTGACGTTCAAAAGCCCGGTGTTTGACAAACAACTGGGCTTTTTTTGTGGACCTTTCGAACCGTATGGGCACGGCTCGAAACAAAAACAGGAACGAAACGAAAGCATGCGGCCAGACAGACAACATGCGATCTCGCGAGAAGCGGGGCAAAAACGACATGCCCGAAAACGACAGGCGGAGGTGCAAGTGGGAGCATATGGGCTTTGGAAGCCTGGGGTTGCGGGTTCGATCCCCGCTCGCCTGACTGTTGAACAGAAATCAAAAGCAACGAACGCAGGAATGCGTCCAGGGTAGTCGGGGGCTGGTGCCCGGTTAGAGCTGATATCTCTGACGTGCTGGGCTCAATTCCCAGGGCTACCACTCGAAGCACTGACAACCAAAACAGAAACAGAAAAAGGAAGCAGATATGGAAACTCATTTTCGCCACAAACGCACAACGTCTTCGAATTCCAATCGGGGTCGTGGTGTCAACGGTAGCACAGCACTCTTTTAAAGTGCTTGGTGGAGGTTCGAATCCTCCCGGCCTCACTCAAACGTGGCACAAGCTTTGAGCCTTTGAACGCAAAACATGCATCAGTCATTTAGTTTTGATGCAACAAAACCTCGGGTCTGAGGTGTTATTGGCAGCATGTCTGGCTCTTAACCAGATCGGAGAGGGTTCGAATCCCTCCGGACCCACTTAAAAGAGAAAACAGAAACACAGAAAGGAGTTCGATCCCCCAAACAGCGACAAACCAAACGCATCGGTCTTACAGCGGCCAGTATCCCGGTTTTGTAATCCGGAAACGAGGGTTCGAGTCCCTCCCGATGCTCTTTAACAAACAATCTCACCGAAACAACGCGTCCATGATGTAGCGGCAGCCTACTGCCTTGCCATGGCGGAAGTGTGGGTTCGACTCCCACTGGACGCTCTTGAAAATATGACATTCGAAATTCCAACCTGTGACGTGTAGTGGGCAGGCTGGAAATCGAAAACGACGAACACGTGCTCTTGACTGATTGGCTTAGGTGCCGCGTTTCCACCGCGGAAAAGCGAGTTCGATTCTCGCAGAGCACTCTTGAAAACTGAAACCTACTTCGGCTCATTGGTCCAGCCTGGAATGGATACTGCCCTGTCACGGCAGAGACGCCGGTTCAAATCCGGTATGAGCCGCTTCGCAACTTTTGAATGTTGTTCAAAGGTTGCACCATTCAGGAATCCCGAGGACGGGTGATTTGCCTTTGAAGCAAGTTGTGAGAGTTCGAATCTCTCTTCCTGATTCAATGATTTTGTAGCGAGCCAACTGTGGGCGTACTGATCCCAGTCCGGTGCTACGCGAGCGAAACAACCATTTGCCCTGCGGGTGTGCTGGATGCATGACTGTCTTCGAAACAGTTGGACGAGGTTCGATTCCTCGGTGGGGTACTTTTCAGTTCGGGATGTTGAACGCCGAGTTGGAATTTGAAACGTCCCGTGGCCTAGCGGCGAAGGCGGCTGCCTTACAAGCAGTAGATCGGTGGTTCGAGTCCACCCGGGATGACTTGATGAAAGCGGAATGGGGAGATAGCGGAATGCGGAGAATGCGAAGTTCAGGTTTGCGAACGATGATCGCTCCACAATCCGAAGTTTCCGCCTTTGCTTCCCAGCTTTCAAATCAAGGTCGAATGGTGCAACTGGTTGACACGCGGCGCTTAGAACGCCGTGCCGTAAGGCAATGAGGGTTCGAATCCCTCTTCGACCACTCAAGAAACTAACACTGAAAATTTACTCGGGTCGTGTCCCTCATGCGTGGCTGTAAACCACGCGCCATTAACGATTGAGGTGGCGGCGAGAGGTTCGATTCCTTCGCGACCCACTTTGGAATTTGGAGGCCCGAATACGGAATGCCAGAGAGCAGCAACGGCTATCGGCATTCCGGGATTCAGACGCCAAAACTTACACCGCAATCAATTTTTGCAGATGGGCTGGAGCTCAACTGGGTCTCATAAGCCCGGTCTTGTCGGTTCGATTCCGACATCTGCAACTGTAAAAGCTTGGCTCGTTCGTCTATCGGTTCAGGACGTCGGCTTCTCAAGCCGGAAAGAAGGGTTCGATTCCCTTACGAGCTGCTCTCGTGATTTGTCAAAACCTGATTCTCGAAATGCAAAGTTTGTTTGCAGCATCGAGTGAAATCACTGCCTGCCGCGTCGATTGCGGTTCGTACCTATGGCGCTGTATGCAAACTGGCAAAGCAGCGAAGCTCAGAACTTCGTGTTTGTGGGTTCGACTCCCACTGGCGCCACTTCTCCTCGGTTCGCCTATCGGACGACCATTTCGGCAAACACAATCCCGCTCAGGAACACCAGTAGCAGCAAGAAATAGACGGGCATTGGCTTCGGCATCGATTCATCCATCTCAGATTGTCTTCGCAGTAAATTGAGTGTTGTTTATCGTTCATATCCACCTATGGAAAGCTTGAACCGATTCCCTCATCCGATCTGGATAACTTTTCTCAACAGACAGAAAAGCCAGCGACTGCCGAGCATCGATCATTCGTTGACGATCTCCTCGAGCTTTCTACGAATCGCTTTTCGATACCGCTCAATTGACGCAGGAGCACAATCCATCGCTTCGGCCAACTGGCGGTTCGACATCGATCCCGTCGTGATCAGCATCAGAACTTTTCGCGGGTTCTCGCCCAACCGCTTGACCAGTTCAGAAAAAAGTCCTTGGACATCGGTTCCCAAGCCATCGACCATCGAGGCGAGGTAGGCCTGTTCCGGGAGAGGCAAACTGATCGAGTGCTCATCCAACCATACGGATTTGGCGTCCTCGATCGCATGACGCTGAATCGGTGACTGCCCGCCAGAACCGTCGTCCCGGGAAACACCTTCGTTGGATGCGTTGAGTTTCACGTTTCGCTTTTCTGCGTAGTGATACTTTCGCCGGGTGCGAATTTTTCCGTTGACGAACTGCTGCAACAACCCGCCTAACTCACGCTCTCCAAGAAACTCACTTTGCCCTTCCCGGAACCTGAGACAGACCGATTTCACTGCGCTGACCGCGACGTCTTCGAAATCGTCGACCGGACTTAGCGAGCCCATTTTTCGGTTGGCAATTTCGAAAGCTTTGGGCAACAAATATTCGGCGAGCCGATTCAACGATTCTTCGTCACCGGACTGTGAGCCGAGGATCCATTGTTCTAGTGGAGATTTTTCGTTGCCAAGCGAGTCGTTCAATGTGTTTCCAAATCGCAGTTAGGTACATCGACGTTCCGCCGAAATTCCCCGCGAGTATAGCGTGCCCGTGCCGCTGGAGACAATTTATGCGGAATCAATCGGTTTTATCACGTATTGAACGGCTCATTCTTACGCAAAAACACTGACTCTGGCCACATAGCTGACGGATGGAGTTTACAATCAGGCCGGCTATAAAGGCCAAAAAATGGGGAAAGTTGACGGTTCGCGGCTGAGCTTTAAGCCTGGCGACCATCACGGATGCGAGTAGGTCGTTCCCTGGTAATCGCCTGGTAATCGTCTGCAGCGTACGAGAAAAGCGTTGCTGGGGTGAGAGTAGATGCAGACACAATTCGACAAATTGGCCGACCAATTTGAAACCGATCTCAAGTCAGGAAACTCTCCGTCGATTGATGCGTGGCTGAATCAGGTTCCGGAAGTTTCACGGCCGCAGCTTTTGCTCGATTTGATCTCTCTGGAAATTTTCTACCGCCGGAAATCTGGTCAGACGCTCAAGGTTTCTGACTACGCCCGCTTCGGCGAATCGGCTGTCGTTCACGCAGAGCAGCTGATCAACGCGACCGAAACCGAGAACAGCGGGACGCAACTCGACTCGGGTCAGGTCAGACCGTCGCGACGCATCGGCAGGTACAAGCTGTTGCAGAAGATCGGCGAAGGCGGAATGGGCGCCGTCTGGATGGCGGAGCAGGAAGAACCTGTGCAGCGCCGCGTCGCGATGAAGCTGATCAAATCAGAACTGGCGTCCAAAGAAGTCATCGCGCGATTTGAAGCCGAACGGCAGGCTCTCGCCTTGATGGATCATCAGAACATCGCCAAAGTTCTGGACGCGGGAACGACAGAAAACGGGACTCCCTATTTCGTGATGGAGTTGGTGAAGGGCATTCCCATCACAGACTATTGTGATCAGAACAAGTTGAGCGTTGCTGACAGGTTGAAACTGTTCGTGCCAGTTTGTAAAGCGATCCAGCACGCGCATCAAAAAGGAATTCTGCATCGCGACTTGAAACCTTCGAACGTTCTGGTCACTCATTACGACGGCGAAGCGGTTCCCAAAGTAATCGATTTCGGAATGGCGAAAGCGATCACCCACAACATGAAACTGACGGACAAGACGCTGTTCACAGAGTTTGGCAAAGTCGTCGGAACGTTGCAGTACATGTCGCCCGAGCAAGCGGAAATGAACGCGCTCGATGTCGATACTCGCGCGGACATCTACTCGCTGGGCGTGATGCTCTACGAGTTGTTGACGGGCTCGACACCGGTCGACAAACAGACGCTCAGCAGCAACGCTTTTTTCCAGATTCTGGAGATCATTCGCGAAAAGGATCCGCCGCGACCAAGTACTCGACTGGATTCTGCTTCTGTCGCGGTGACGTCGAAAGTGAGTCAACAACGACAGATCAGCTCTGGCAAGCTTCGTCAGGTTTTAAAGGGAGATCTGGATTGGGTGGTTATGAAAGCCCTCGAGAAAGATCGCACCCGGCGTTATCAAACCGCTGCGGATTTCGCTCGAGACATCTCCAACTTCCTGGCGGGCGACGCGGTGATCGCACGGCCTCCTTCGACGCTGTATCAGATGCGGAAATTCGCGGCCAAGAACCGAGGTTTGGCGGCTTCTATCGCGGCAGTCGGGGCAGCGTTGCTGATCGGAATCGTTGGTACCAGCTACGGTCTGATTCGGGCGAATCAAAAAACTAGCGAAGCGGAATCTCACCAGATTTTGGCAGAACAGAAAACGGCTGAGGCGGAGAAAGAGCGCACCAAAGCTCAAGCCAGTGAACAGCTTGCGTTGATTGAGAAGGACAATGCTCGCAAGAACGAGACGCGTGCCGTTGCGGCTGAGAAACGGGCTTCGTCCGAGTCGCAGCGTGCGAGAGACTCCGAGGCGGCGGCGAAGTTTCAGCTGGCCAACGCAAGGTTTGAAGCCAACCGAGCGTTGGAGGCCAGAACACTCCTGCACGAAATTCCTGAAGAGTATCGAGACAATTTCGAGTGGCATTTTTGCAATCGAAACTTTCTCGGAAGTGATCTGACTTGTGCTGGTCACACCGCGCGTGTCTACAAAGTCGCTTTTAGTCCCGACGGCAAAACCTTTGCGTCGGCCAGCCAGGACAGAACGATCAAACTATGGGATGTAAAGACCGGTCGAGAAATTTCTACGCTCAAGGGCCACTCCGGTTCTGTCGGAAGCATCGCTTTCAGTCCTTCCGGAAAACAGCTCGCGTCTGCCAGCAGCGATAAATCGGTCAGACTTTGGGACGTCGAAACTGGACAGGAAACGGGAAGGCTCGAAGGCCATGCGGAACTGGTTGCCAGTGTCGTCTTCAGCCCAGATGGCGAGTCGTTGGCAACAGCGAGCGACGACAAAACGGTGAAGCTTTGGGATGCACTGACTTTCGAAAACACCCAAACGTTTGTCGGACACGCAAGGCAGGTCGGAAACGTTGTCTTTAGTCCAAATGGGACAAGCCTGGTTTCTTCGGGCGTTGACGGCACGGTTCGCGTCTGGGACGTCGATTCAGGTGATGAAATTTGGGCACCGCTGCGACACAACAGTTTGGTGATCAGTGTCGCTTGCAGTCCTGACGGCAGATACATCGCGTCCGCGAGTTTCGACACGGTCAAGCTGTGGGACGCGGTCACGGGTCGCGAAGCCAGAACCCTCAACGGACATACGCAGTACGTTCACCAGGTTGCGTTCAGCCCCGACGGAACGCGACTCGCATCTGCCGGTCGCGACAAATCCATCAGGATGTGGGATGTGGAAACCGGATTGGAAACTGGAACGTTCACGGGGCACGCGGACTGGGTCAATGGAGTTGCTTTCAGCCCGGACGGCAGTCGCATTGCTTCAGCGAGCTTTGACGGGACCGTGAAATTGTGGGACGTGCGATCCGGCCAACACGTGCACACGATCAAGGGACATTACGGACGCGGGACTGAGATCGCATTCAGCCCGGACGGAAGAAAACTGGTTTCGTCCAGTGAAGATCAATCGGTACGACTCTGGTGTGCACGAACAGGACGAAACATGTCGACGTTCCAGGGCCACGTGAATCGGGTTTATGGAATCGCCTACAGCCATGACGGCGCGACGGTCGCTTCCGCCGCCGGCGACGGCACGGTGCGATTGTGGGACAGTGATTCCGCACAGGAAATTGACGTTCTCAATGGAAACGAAGGCGCAGTTTACGGAGTCGCTTTCAGCCCGGACGACAAACTGATCGCATCCGCAGGCTCGGACCATACGGTCAGAATTTGGAACGTGAAAGATGGTTCGCCGAATCAGGTTTTCAAGGGACATGAGCGCGCGGTCTACCGAATCACGTTTAGCCCGGACGGTTCGCTGATCGCATCTTCTGGGGCCAAAGGGTCAATTCGGATATGGAATGTTGAATCGGGCAAGCAAGTCAATCTGCTCAAGGGACATCCGCAGTCTGTGAACAGTGTCGCTTTCAGCCCTGACGGCAAGCGACTTGCTTCGGCAAGCGATGACTCCACGATAAAGCTTTGGAGCCTCTCGACGGGAGAGCAACTTGCGGTTTTGAAAGGACACAGCGAAGGTGTCAACCAGGTCGCTTTCAACAACGACGGAACGCGTCTGGTGTCAGCCAGCCTCGACAAAACCATCAAGCTGTGGGACATGACGACGATTCATGAAGTCCTGACGTTCAACGGGCACTCACAATCCGTGAACAGCGCCATATTCAGCCCAGACGGTTCGAGGATTGCCTCGATCGGGGCCGACAGCGTCATCAAGCTCTGGGACGCAACGCTGCCAACCGAATCGGACACACCTGAATCTGAAGTCGAGAAAGGCTACCTTGAGGCGAAAGCGAATTTCGATCCGTTCTGGCATAACGACGAGGCCAATAAAGCGATTCGTTCGGAGAACTGGTTCGCTTCTGTTTTTCATCACGCCCTGTTAATTCACAACGATCCTGACAACGCTCTGTTTCACGATCGACTGCACGCATCGTATCAACAACTCACGAGTCAATTGGAATC
This sequence comes from Mariniblastus fucicola, assembly GCF_008087665.1. Taxonomy (GTDB): domain Bacteria; phylum Planctomycetota; class Planctomycetia; order Pirellulales; family Pirellulaceae; genus Mariniblastus; species Mariniblastus fucicola. The sequence goes on along the minus strand of NZ_CP042912.1, from coordinate 2,651,298 downwards.
AGAAGGTCGCCGCCCCGAGCAATATGTTTCTGGGAACATTAAACAGGCGTTGCAGGTTCCCCGCGGATCGAAGCTTCCCGCGATCAGTATCCAACTGGCTCAAGCGGTCAACAATGCGACCTGGAACCGGGTTAGCACGAGCGAAGCTTTTGAAAATTCTCCTCTCTCGGACATCGAAATTCTTCAATATCGAAAAATTGTTCTGCAACATCCACGTGACATTTTCTTCAACACACTCGCGACGGCCGAGTATCGAATGGGGAACTTTGAACGGGCAATCAAGGCTGCGTTGAAGTCCATCGAACTGTCTCCCGGTCCACCGTTTCCAGGTGATTACGCGGTCATCGCCATGTCGCAATTCAAGCTCGACGAACGAGAGTCAGCCGACGAGACTCGCGAAACGTTCATCGAGTCGTTGAACGCTCAAGAGTACGCTAACGATGCCGAATGCAAATCGTTTGCCGGCGAAGTGGCTCTGGTTTTCGATCCAAAATCGAACATCGCGGAACAGTGACCAGGCACTGTTTGGCAAATGTGAGCGGCCAGGCGCTAGTCGCCGGTCCGTTGCGTTTTCTATCGGCGGCCAGCACATTGCCACTCATGTTTGGCCGCGTTAACGACATGAAAATCAATTTATTAAAAAGTGCCTGGCATTTGCTCGAAAGTTCTTTTGGCGGCGCTGAAGCTTGTAAAAAGCTCCCTCGATTGATGTAACATGGCATGACTTGAAGCACTGAACCCGGGAGCCGCCATGAAATTTGATCCGCTTGCAAATCCACCGTTCGCTCGATTCATCGCCTGCCTTCTGCTGATCGTCAGCGTTTTTTCTGTCGCCGCCGAAGCGCAGGAAAAGCCGAACTTCATCGTCATTTTCACCGACGATCAAGGCTACAACGACCTCGGTTGTTTTGGGTCCGAAACGATCGCGACGCCCAACATCGATCGAATGGCCAGCGAAGGTCGAAAGTACACAAGCTTCTACGTGCCCTGCTCTGTCTGTTCGCCTTCCCGCGCGGCGTTGCTGACCGGATGTTATCCAAAACGTGTCGGCATGCACAAACATGTGCTATTCCCACTGTCTGACCACGGCTTACATGCAGACGAACACACCATCGCCGATCACCTCAAATCGATCGGGTACGCAACGGCTTGTGTTGGGAAATGGCATCTGGGCCACCAGCCGGAAACATTGCCGCGAGCACAGGGATTCGATTCGTACTTCGGCATCCCGTACTCCAACGACATGAACCATCCGGACAATAAAGGAAAGCTGAAAGCTCCCAGCGACGAACTGTGGCTGGATCAGAAAACCGCCGTCACGGGCTGGAAAACGCCACTGTTGCAGAACGAAGAGATCGTCGAACTCCCTGTGGATCAGCGAACGATAACACGCCGCTACACCGATAAAGCCATCGATTTCGTAACCTCGAACAAGGACAAACCGTTCTTTCTATATCTGCCGCATTCGATGCCGCACATTCCGCTCTACGTCCCCGAAGATGTCTACGATCCGAATCCAAAGAACGCCTACAAATGTGTGATTGAGCACATTGACGCGGAAGTTGGCCGGTTGATGCAGACGGTTCGCGACCTCGGTCTGTCGGAGAACACTTATGTCATCTACACCTCGGACAACGGACCGTGGTTGCAGTTCAAACACCACGGCGGAAGTGCAGGACCGCTGCGGGCGGGGAAGGGGACGACTTTCGAAGGCGGACAACGTGTGCCTTGCGTGATGTGGGCTCCGGGACGCATTCCGGCTGGAACCAGCACCGATGCTTTCACTTCAACGATGGATTTGCTGCCGACGATCGCTGCGATCACGAATACGGAACTTCCTGAGAACCGGATCGACGGTTTCGATATTTCATCGACCTTCAATTCGGATGACACGCCTCGCGACGAAATGCTTTTTTACTCAGCAAACGGGCGACTGCAGGGAATTCGCTCCGGCGACATGAAGTACCTTGAGATCACGCCGCGAAAGAACAAAAAGAACCCCAACCCAAAAACGCGAACGCACTTGTTCAATCTTGCTGACGACCTTGGCGAGCAACAGAACCTTTTTAAGTCCGAACCAGAAACAGTCGCGACATTGAAAGCCAGAATGTTGGAGGCCGATGAAGAAATCACAACAAACGCCCGACCGGTTTGGCGGAAGTGAATTGGCGGCATAGTCTTCCAGCCTGTGCGTATGTCGACATTCGCACAGTCTGTGCTCCCACTAGCGACATCCTGATCCTGAAGCTCTAGAATGGCGGCTCAATTCGACTGCACTTCGGAGCTCCCATGTCTCGCACCCTGAAATTCGCACTTCCAATCCTGTTCGCCCTGCTCTCTTTTAGCCCGTTCGGTTCAAACCTCCGTGCTCAGGATTGGCCGGCACTACGCGGTAGCAAAGGCGACGGCATTGGCTCGACCGATGGAAAGCTCAGCGGACTGAAACCGAGCCTCAAGATTGCCTGGAAGAAGAAACTCGGCAGCGGGTACTCCAGCGTCTCCGTCGCGGGCGATCAAGCCTTCACGATGTACACGTCGGGCGATCAGGACAAGCTCGGCTGCTTTGATATCAAAACCGGAGACACAAACTGGGAGTTCGTTTTAGGCGAAAAATTCAAAGGCGAAAACGGATCCTTCGACGGGCCGATCTCCACACCGATGGTTCACGACGGAATGGTGTATGGACTCTCGTGCCAGGGAAGATTCGTTTGCCTGAACACCAAAACCGGTGAGCTGATTTGGGAAAAATCGCTCGCGGAGGACTTCAAAGTCAAACAACCGATGTACGGTTTCGCCACGTCACCGTTGATCGCAGCCGGCAATCTGATTTTGATGGCCGGGGCGAAAGATAAACTTCTGGTTTCCATGGACCCAAAGACCGGAGACGAAAAATGGGCCTGTGGGGACGATGTGATCAATTCACAGATTCCGACTCTGGTCGAAATTGACGGCGTTCCAGTATTGTTGGCCTCGGGCGCCAAAAAGCTAACAGGCGTGAATGCTGAATCCGGGCAAATCGTATTTGAGTTTGAACACGGTGGCGGGAACGGCAGCGCCGTGATGCCAGTCGCGACGGACGATGGCAATGTGGTGATCACCATCGACGACGGATTCTCCAAAGCCATCAATCTGCGACCGGTCGACGATCAGAAAATCGCAGCTTCCGAAACGTGGCAACAGCGTTCGATCAAGAATACCTACAACATTCCAACGCTGTGCAACGAAAACCTGTTTGCTTTTTCGACTCGCATTTTGACGTGTGTCGATCCGGCGACCGGAAAACCGCATTGGAAGAGTCGCAAACCCGGAGACGGATTTCTGATCGCAATCGACGATCACATTGCGATCTGCACCAAGGAAGGCAGTGTTCATTTGGCGACGGCGACGCCCGAGAAGTACGACGAAGTCGCCAAACTGAAAGTGTTTGAAGACCTCGTTTGGACTGTGCCTTCGTTTGCTGACAATGCGATCTTCATCCGTAGCCTTGGTGAGATTGCTCGCGTCGATATCGTTCCCGAAGCCAACGTGGCGACCGAAGGCAACAATGGCAATTCGTTGGCGATGAGCGACGGTTTCGCCGGTTTTTTGAAGTCAATCACCGACAAAAATGCCGCTGAGGCGACTCCGATCATCGATGCGTATCTGGCGAAACAGAGTTCGTTTCCGATTGTGGAATCGGGCATTGTTCATTTCGTTTATCGGGGAGAGGAAGACGATGTGGCTCTCGCGAGTGACGTGTTTGGTGCCAGACAGGAACGGAAGATGATCAAGGCCGGCGATAGCGATTTGAAATACTACACGGTAAAGTTGGAATCCGACCAACGAGCCAATTACTTCTTTCTGGTGAACTTCAAACCGCAGACGGATTCGCTCAATCCACGTTCAGCCACCAGTTCGGTTTACGCTGGCGAAATGGAGTTTGCAATTCGCCTTCGCAATGAGAAACCGCTGGTGATGTCGTGGTTCGCAATGTCGGACTGGGAACCGCCGTCTTATTTGAGTTCACTGCCGGAGAAACTTCATGGCACGATCGTGCAACGGGAACTTCCTGCTGAAGGCGAGGGCAAACCGTTGCCGTTGAGCATTTATTTGCCAGACGGTTACGAACAACAGAAAGACAAACGGTTTCCCGTCGTTTACGTTTTGCCGCACATGAGATTTGAGAACAGCCAGTTCATCGAATCGGCTGACAACATTTTCGCAAACACCAATGGCGACGTGCCACCCGCGATCCTTGTCATCCCGCAAGGTCGCACCGGACCGGGTGTCGAGAAGAAGCTGGTCGCCTTGATTGACGCGGAGTTTCGCACGATTGCCGAGCGTGATTTTCGTTCGATCGTTGGATTTGGATTCACCGGTGGAGCAGCTTTTGGCGCTCTTGCCAACAGCCCGGACCTGTTCGGCGCCATCGGTACTCATTCGCCGTTGGTGTTTGGCTCAGAAGGAGTCCTGACCGGCATGGAATCCGTCGACCAACCTACCCGAGTTTATCTTGATTGGGGGCGATACGACATGCACAACCCGGTCGAGAACTGGGACATGCGGAAGTGGGATCAAGAAATCTTCGAGGCCCTGGAACAGATGGACCACATTACGCTCAGCGGTGGCATGGCCAATGACTCCGCTGACTGGGCCAGCTGGAAGAACCGCTATGACAAATTGCTGGGCGCGGTCATCAAAACCAGGGAGTAGCTTTCCGTTTAGGGAGCGGCGAAACTGCCCTTTGCAAATCTGAACATTGAAGATTTAGAACGGCAGCGAGATTTCCATGTCGTAAGGATCTCGCAATCCATCGCCCAATCGCTTGAGCGTTTCGGTCTCGATCTGGCGGACGCGTTCCCGAGTCAAACCCAGCTTCTCACCGATCTCCTTGAGCGTATGAGGCTCCAATCCTTCAAGGCCGAAACGCATTCTCAGCACCGCTGCTGCTCGCTCGTCAAGATCGCCCATCATGACCTTGATGTGCTTCATGACGTCGCTTTCGATCAGCTCTTCTTCCGGGGAACGCACGCGATCGTCCATCACCATCTCACCAAGCGACCACCCCGAATCCGCCTGGTCCGTCTGTGGCGTCGCGTTGTAGATCTGGATTGCTTTCTTGATGATCGGCAGCTTGCGTTTCGGCAGCCCCAGCAATCGTGCGATCTCTTCCGGTGTAGGATTGCGACGTAGCTCTTCGGTCAATCGAGCACTCGCGCGACGCCACTTGGAAAGCAGCTCCACCATGTAGGCCGGGATGCGGATCGTTTTTGCCGAGTTAATCAACGCTCGCTTGATCGACTGTTTGATCCAGTAGCTCGCGTAGGTGCTGAAACGTGTTCCGACATCCGGATCGAAGCCTTCAACGGCCCGCAGCAAGCCCAGGTTGCCTTCTTCGATAAGGTCCTGCAAACCCAAACCTTTGCTGGTGTAACCACGGGCGATGTTCACCACCAGTCGCAAGTTGGCACGAACCATTCGGTCGCGAGCCTGGACGTCACCTTTGGCGATCGCTCGTGCGAGTTCTTTTTCCTCGTCGGCGGTCAGCAGGCGAGTTTCGTTGATCTCCCGCAGATACGTCTCCAGCGGCGATTGCAACGCAGATTCGGTTCGAGCCTTGCGAGCCTTTTTCAGGTCCGACAATTCGTTCTCGACAGGTTTGTCCAAATCTTCGCTCATGAGGTGCTCGCGGGGTATCTGATACTTCCAGGGTGATGCTATCATTTTCGGCATGCGGCGCGAAAGACTGCAGACGCCGTAAACTTTGACGATATGCGATGAATCATCCGGATGCGACGATTGAAAGGGTTAATCATCCACTCGCCGACATCGATGATGAAGCTTCCGCCAACTCGAAACGATAGATCAATGTTCCAAACAAAATCAGTTTTCAAAATTGTCGCTGCCACACTATTGACAACGCACTTCGCCACAACCGCGTGCACGGCCCAACAATCAGTCGAAGTCAGCGGTCGGACGATGGGTCCTATCCCCTTTCGCGTTCTCGTGGTGACCAACGACGATCAGCCTCAACAACTTAAGGCAATCCAAACGGGCGTTAACAGTTCGTTGCAACGAGTCAATGAACTGATGTCGACCTACATTGAGCAATCCGACATCTCAAAGTTCAACCGTTCTACGTCTACCGACTGGCAGTCCGTTGATCCGGAAACGGCGACCGTGGTTTCGCGAGCGTTGGAAATCTGCGAGTCGACTGACGGAGCGTTTGACCCCACGATCGGGCCTGCCGTGAATGCCTGGAATTTTGGCCCCGGAAAAGACGAAGACCCTGTGCTTCCTGGCGAAAATGAAATTGACGAGATCAAGTCTGTCGTTGGTTTCGAGAAAGTCGAAGTCCGCTCAGAACCTCCTGCCATCCGAAAACTTAACCCCAAAGTTCAGCTCGACCTTTCGGCGATTGCGAAAGGATACGCCGTGGATCGCGTGGGGCAGTCGCTGGAGGAACTGGGCTACGAGAATTTCATGGTCGTCGTCGGTGGTGAAGTTTTGACTCGTGGCGAACGCGCTTCAGGCGGCCCCTGGAATGTCGCCGTTGAGAAACCGGAGAATTCAAATTCGGCAGAACGAACCCCAGATCGTGTGCATCGAATGGTCAAACTTTCCAACAAGGCTGTCGCGACGTCTGGCGACTATCGAAATTTCTATGACGTTGCCGGAAAACGTTATTCGCACACAATTGACCCGAAGACTTGTGAGCCTGTCGATCACGACATGGCAATTGCATCCGTGATCGCAGACGATTGCATGACCGCCGACGCAATGGCGACCGCGGTGATGGTGATGGGGCGAGAGAAAGGGACTGCGTTGTGTGAACAGCTCGGATATCCGTTGCTGACGGTGGAACGAAGTGACTCCGAAGACGGACTGCCGTACATCACGGTAGCCTCCGCAGATTTTCCAGCGACCGTTCTCGAAACGAATGCCGATAGAGATGCAAACAAAAACGATGGCGAAGGCTCCGGGATCAATGAACCCAACCTCGCGGCGACTTCAACAAAAACCAGTTCAATCTTGCCGGTCTTCCTGGCGACGTTTCTGGTGTTTTGCTTGATGGTCCTCGGCATGGCCGTAGGAGCGATTTTCAACAACAAACCGGTGACCGGTTCCTGTGGAGGAATCGCGAACATGACGAACGAAGACGGAGATTCTGTTTGCGGGATCTGCTCGAAACCAACCGTTGATTGCACCGAGAAAGTGGAAGCGTAGACGAGCGATTTGGTTCTTGAACTAAAGTCGCTACTGGACCGCAGCAACGTTGTTCTGCATATTTTGGCAACATGACGCGCCGCTTAGTTCTTCCTGCTGAGCACGCAAGACCTCGCGACTCGCAACCCTCGCCGCAGCACGGCTGTTGAACCTGCGATTGGGCACAACAATTTTCGCCTCCCGGCATCTGCGTGGGTGCGGGGTAAGCCTGTTTGACTATCTACCTATTGGTTAGCGCGATCAAGGCAGGATGGACGAGGAAATTCAACGCCGGAATAGCGTCGCTGATCGTAGAATACCGAGAAGCATTTTCCTTCGAAATCGAAGTCGCCTCTCCCGAGCAATCAAGCGGATAGTTCGTTCAAAACTTTTCTGGCATAGAGCACTGTCACTGCCGTCATCAGAACATTAATGGCGGCGTTGCAGTACCAGATCCACTCAATGTCTTTCCCCAGCCACACAACCAAAACCCACAGAATCGGCAAGGGGATAATGATTTTTCGAGCGATCGCCTCAAAGAATCCATAGGAAGGACGCTTCAATGCCTGCAGCATCGCAATGTGCGTCGCGGTCAAAATGTAGGACCAGTGAATCGGCGCGATAACATTTAAGCAGGTGACTCCATACTCAATGACTTCCTGATCATCGGTGAAAATTCCCATTAGCTCCCGCGAGAACAGAAACATCAAACCGGCCATGACGAGGTTGACCGTTACGCCGACCCAGTTGCAGAACCACATCGTTTCGCGAACGCGTGAGATCTTTCCAGCACCGTTGTTTTGCCCAACAAGTGCCATGATCGCGGCGTACAAACCAAAAGTTGGCATGAGCGCGATTTGCTCAATTCGAGTGGTGGCAGTGTAAGCCGCGACGGCATCGACGCCGTAACGCTTCAGGAACCAGTTGATCGCAAAGAATCCGATAGCGATAGAAAAGATATTGAAGGTAGCCGGCAATGCCTGAACGGTGATCTCCCACCACGTTTTCAGATCAGGCACATAGGCGCGGAAGTCGTTGACTTTCAGCAGCCCGCGACGAATCACACTCCACATCAAAAAACTACTTCCCAGGAACTGAATCAGGACCGTTGCCCAAGCGATTCCCGCAACGCCCATCGCCGGAAGCCCCCAGCCGCCATCCTTGAACCAGGGGTCGAAAACAAGGTTTAGGAAAAAGCCAACGACCAACACACTGCCGAACGTCTTGGTGTCACCGCTGGAGGTCAGAATCGCATTGCAGACTCCACCGACGATGAAGAACGACGCGCCCAGGAAAATTGGTGTGATATAGGCATTGGCCATTTCGAGGAATTCACCTTCAGCGCCAAGGAACTGAAAGATTGGACTGGCGATCATCAATCCGACAAACGTCAGCACCATGGAAAGACAGTTCGCCAGCGATACGCTTTGCGTCGTGAAGCGTTGCTGGTCTTCGTACTTTCTGGCTCCGATAGCATTCGAAATCAGCCCTGATGCTCCGCGCGACAGGCCACTACTGGCTGCGATTACCAACAGGAAAACTGGAAAGCTTAGCCCCACGGCCGCCAGCGCGGTTTCGGAAATATCGCCGGCGTAGTAGGTATCGACGACGTTGTACATCGTCTGGAAAAACAGCCCAACGCTTGCCGGTAGAGCCAAATCACGGACGTGCCGAGGAATGGACCCGGAGGTGAGATCTTTGCTGTTCTTCAATGCTTTGCCAGTTGGTCGAGAGCTTCGCGGTTTCGCGACTGTGATTCTGAGGAGACTGAAACATGGCAGATCGTTGTCCGGTTGTCACCCGCAGATCGCTCAAATGCACTTAAAATCAGCACACGGCCGTAGTCAATTGATTCCGCGACGGATATCAACTCCGTCAGCGTACCGTTGAATCGGAAACTGGCCTGATAGATACCTTCGTCGTACGAGTCTTCTCCCTGGAAGATTCGGGACGCCATCAGAAACGGCGTGATTCCAGTCAGCCTCGGGTTTACGTCGACAAGGAAACAGCGGCCTTCGTCGTCTCGCAAAATGTCAATCCCGACGACGCCGAAATACCCTTTCTCGTGCAGCGTAGCAGCCGTTGCCGTGACGTGGGGCTCAAACGATTGCAGCAAATCGGTTTGCAAATGTTTGGAGTATGTTCCGCCACACCATCGCTTTGACTCGTTGAAATGTTGCTCGGTCAGCCCCAGCCAAATGATCGAACCGTCGCGACGAAGATAGAACTGAACACCGTAATCGCCGCAAATGTTTTCGATAACCGAGTTGATTATCAAAGTCGAATCGGACCAGTGTTTGGCGAGTTCCTCCCGCATCGCCGCTTCATCGGATGCGTCCCGAAGCAGGTAGTTGCCCAACCCGGCATAGCCGTGGCTTAGCTTGACGATACAAGGATACTCGATCGAGTCGTAGACTTTCGCCTGCGGGCAATCGATTTGCTCGATGATCTCTTTGGAGTGGAGTTCATAGTTCACCAACGGTTCGACGACTTGCTGCTGCGGCGGAATCGACTGATGTGGAAACATCGTAATGAACAAATCACTATCGTCGTACGGTTTCCATTTCGGCAAGCCTTCAGTACCGAAAGTTCGCTGCCAGTGCTCAAGCAACTTTCCTGGCGGAGCAATCTGGGAGGTCACCGGGAGTTGCGTTCCCCAGCAGCACATCAAGTGGTGCGGCCCGAGCGAAGTCAGCAACTCGCGGGGCGGAGCGGGAAACGGGTCGTGGATAATGAATTCGGTTGAGTTCTGAAAGATCGTGTCCTTACTGTTGGAACTGGGATATTCCGCAAGGAAACAGGCGTCCGCCGCGTCGGCAGAATAAAGCTCCGACAGGTAGCGTAGGTCGTCTGGGATTTCAATCAGCATTGAGAGTTTCGGCGGAGTTGTGCAATCGTTTAACGGCAAGCCAAAGGCGACTGAGTTTGTGCACGCAGTCGAATTGGGCTTGCCGTTGAACAAGATCTCTACAGTTTTGACTTTGGCGCCACAACCAAGTTTACAGCTTTTCCCAAACCGTCAATTGGGATACATCGTATTGGAACTTCCTCGAAGTTTCCCGGAACACAAACGGAAGATCAACCGGGTGACCGAGAAGCTTGAACTGCGGAGAAAGCACGCGATCGATGCCCTCGAGCGTCGTGTAACTCTCACCAGTTGGGGCTTTGAATCCGCCCAGCCATTTGTCTCGCGGCGTGTACTCTTCGCTCCAGGTGTAGGGCGATGCGAGAACCAGCAAACCATTTTCGTTGACTCGATCCTTGATCAGATTCAGGAACTTTTCGGGATCGTACAGTCGATCAATCAGGTTTCCAGCGAACACCAGATCGTAGCTGCCGAACTTGTCCACCAGATTGCAGGCGTCTCCTTGCATAAACGCGATCTTGTCCTTGACCGCGTCGTAGCCATCAAAATCCGCGAGGTTAATTTCCCGATAGAGATTCAAATCGCCTTCATCGGTAGTCACGTAGCGCTGAATACCGGACTTCTGCAGGTTCGAAGGTGCCTCAATCAAACGCACTGAGAAATCGAGCGCGTCGACATGGTCGAAAAGCTTTGCCAACTCAAACGCCGAACGACCGGCAGCACAACCGATGTCCAAGGCTTTGCCCGTGCGTCGACCGTCAAGATGCTGTGCGACTTCATTGATACACGCGACCTGAAAGTTGGGCACATCGATGGACTCAACCGGCGTGTCGCCATAGTGAAACTCGATATACTTGGCAACCATCTGGTCGGTTTCGTAAACGTTGACTTCGGGTTCCGGTAACGGATTGGCTTCGATGTAACGCAAGCCAGAATACTGAAAGAAGTGACGGCGGAACGCGTAGCGTGCGTCCTTAATCGCATAGTTCCCCGTCGAGATCCAACAGCCGCCTTTGAAGAGATTGTGTTTTCCATCGAAAGTCGGCGTGGAGAAATCATCATAGGTTGGATGGACTTCAAACCCGTTGTACCCATCAATTGGAGTCTCTGTCCATTGCCAGACGTTTCCGATCAAATCGTAAATGCCATCATGGAACTCGTGGCGATTGACCGGGCACGGAGAAAACTCATGCTCGAGATTGATGTTCCCCGGCGCCGCATCCCAGAAGGGCTGATCCGTATCAAGCGCGTTCCGCATCGTCTGCCACTCGGCCTCGGTTGGCATGCGAACATGGGTTCCCAGTTGCTCGGACTTCCAGTTACAAAACGCTTTTGCTTCCAGGTAGTTGATCTCCGCTGGCCAGTTCCACGGCATGTCGATGACTTCCAACATCGTACGCAACTGATAGGAATCGCCGTCCTTGATCCAATAGACCGGATGTTCGGCATTGCTAAATTCCAGCCAGCCGCGACCTTCCTCTGTCCACAGCGACAACTCCTGGTAGCCACCTGCCTCGATAAACTCAAGCATTTCGCCGTTCGAAACCAGATACTTTGAGGCTTTAAACGGCTCGACGGTTTCCGCGTTGTAACCGTACTCGTTATCCCAGCCGTAGATCGGATTCTTGTGCGATTTCCCAAGTTCGACTTGCCCGCCTGCGACCGAGACGAGTTCATTTTCCGGCGCAACGCCTTGTTCCCGACAAATGTTGCCCCACACCGGATGCGGTTTGACCATTTCGATCGGAAGCTCGCGCATCAGGATCGAAGAAGTCTCCAGGTGAATTCGTTCGTGTTCAATTCCCATCAACACAATCCACATGGGACTGTTCCAATCAATCGGCATTGTAAAGTCACATTCGCGAATGAAGCGATCGACGATTTCGCGAGTTCTGTCCCGGTGAGCTTTAACTTCGGCCGGAGTCGGCCAATCGTAGTTGTCGTCGTTGAGATCGTCCCAGGACATCTCGTCCACGCCGACCGCCAGCATGGATTCGATTTTTGGATCGATTCGCTCGTTGATCAGGTTAGCAACGTTGAGCTTGTTGATGTAGAAAACAGCCGTGTGGCCGTAGTAAAAAATAAGCGGCTGACGCAGTCGATTCGCGCGGCGATAAAATGCCTCATCGCTAACCAAACACTCGAACAGGCTTTCATAAAGTGTGAACGAATCGTGAAAGTAATCCAGAATCTCCTGACGTTTTTCTTCGACGCCTCCGGAATCCAACAGTGGCATTTGTGTTACGACACGAGCACTGTTGCCATCGAGGGTCTTAACTTTAGAGTTCGATTGATTTTTCACGGCCATTTTCAAACCTGTTTTCTATTGAAATCCGCCAAATGCGCTACATGAACTGCTTTGACTCATTCTCGTAAGTGGTCTTACCCGCGAAAAGGTTCCAAATGCAATACACCAAAACATTTTTTTCCGGAACTATCTTCAGCCCCGCGAAACTGACGGCTAACATCGGGAACGAATCCGTTTTCCCATGCTCCTCCGAAGCAGGAACGGCGCAGAGTATAATCGCTTTCAATGAACTTTTCACTGAAACATCTTCTGTCGATCACACTGCTGTCCGTGCTAACGGTCAATGGTCTCAACAATCTGAGGGAAACAAAACTGGTCCAGCAAAACTGTCGGCGAACAAAACATATCGTTGACAAGCGAATAGGACAAACGGAGCATTTCGCTGAAAAGAAACTGATATTTACACGTGCGGCAAACGCATTTGATCAGCGACGAGACAAACTGGAAAACGCTGACGTTTTTTTTCGTCCTGTCGCGATGATGCATCAACGTTTGCAAATCGACGACCTTAAGAACCTGTTCGTAGCGGCCAGCGACGACGGCAATCCAGATTCAAAATCACATGTGGACAAATCGTTTCGAATCATCGTTCCAGAGTCCAGGCGATTTGAGCTTTGCCTGGGCTACCATGCGACGAACGATGGCGGTTCGAAAGACCCTCCCCTGCTTCGCGAAAGTTCTTACTTTTCGCCAGAACTGCAATTCAGGAAACAGCTCACGGCCGGAGACCATTTTGTCCAATTGAGCGTGACATCGTTTCAAGATCGAGACTCCGTGACGTTGAAGATTGACGGAGTAAATCTGCATCAATCGAGCAGACCCTCTGTTCCGATGCGCCACCCGGACTGGGTCGACAGCAAACGCCCGAATCCATTGAAACACCAAACCCGTGCAGAGATTTCAAAAGAATTGGAAACGTTGGCTGAATTGAATCGGCGTAAAACGCACGCGCTATCCACTACCGACAAGAATCTCTTCGAAGCTGAATCGTTGTTGCTGGCCGACATCAACCACTGGCCAACTGTTGAGGATCCTGAAAGCTTGTCGCTTGTGATTCGAGACAGCGATTTGAACAAGCGGCTTCGCCAGCAGAATTCGACGAACGACGATGAGTGATCTGCAAGAAAAACCAGGCGGGCTGAAAAACGCCGTCACGATCGGAAGCCTGATCGCTACGTTGGTCGGGCTGGCGGTCTTCAATATCGTTTCAGCGTCACAACTTGGTGCCGCAAAACAACGCGAGGCGCAGCTGAAGAAACAAGTTGAAGGCTTGGACCAGGAACTGTCCGAGCTACAACGCTTTGACGAAGAACTAAAAAAATTGGATTCTGAGTACCGTCTGCTGAACGCAGGACTGGGGAACCTCTACTCAGATTGCGTTAGCCTCGATGAGTTTTTGCCGCTTTTCACGGACCAAACCATGGTTCATACGCCAGAGTCCCAGAATCGTCTGGAAGCGTTCATTCATGTGCCCAAAGCGGGAAAGCATCGGATTCGCGTAGAAGCGGTAATGACGTCATTCGCGAACGCGATCGCTCACACTCAATCCAGAAACCGACAACCGATCCTCATACATCTGGTCGAGTTGCAGCCTGATAGCAAAACGCAAGTTAGCTTGGAGGCGATCAACGAAGGCAACGATTTTCGCTTGACCGTCAATAATCAAATCGAAAAAGAGCTGGAGTCTCCGATCGGCCGCGTTACAGAAATCGCACGACGCTCAATTTGTCACGAGCGTGCATTTCTAAGTCCAAACCAGTTTCCTGACTGCGAGCGAACCGGAACAAAGAAACTGTTTTTGACAGACATGATTTTCTCTTCAAAGCTGAAACCCGAGTCGCGTTCGGACCGGGTGTTTGCTCCTAAAGTCATTAACGCGAGATTCTATCTGGAATCTGACGGGCCGACGACGTCATCGCCTGATGATCCTTACGCACTGCACGTCATGCGGCGACGACTGGACGCCGGACATGGCGATTCATGGCGCTTCAATCAGCAAGGCTGGTACGAGTTTGCGTATTGATTGGCGTCAACATCGCTCCAGCTATATCACGATCTGAAAGGCTCAACCCTGCGGATCGACTCGATCATTCGCGATCTGCCGCACCACGACCGAAGCAGCCGCGTTCCCAAACGTCGCGGTCACAAAAGAAGCCGTCCCGTAAATCAGGTTTCGTTTTTCGCATTCGTGTGGCGAATCTTCCGCGTGAGGACAAATGCACTTGAACCCTTCTGCGTCCCACGATGGAGCCATCGGAGTGATGGCAGGTTCTTCTGAAAAAACTACCGGCAGGCCGACGTGTTTCGTCGTTTCAAAACCGCGGCGGGAAAGTTCCTTGCGAACGACTCGGGCCAATGGATCGACACGAGTCTGACTCAAGTCCGCGACGCGAATCATGGTCGGATCGAGCTTGGCACCGGCCCCGGCAACGCTGACAACAGGAATATCGGACTTTAAACACGTCGCCAACAAATGTAGTTTCGCCGTTACGTTGTCGATCGCGTCGATCACAAAATCCGGCCGGGGAGTCAGCAGCGACTCACTGGTTTGCGGATCGTAGAAAGCTTGCACAGAATCGACAGTGGCGTCCGGGTTGATGGCTTTAATTCGCTCGGCCAACAGGTCCGCTTTCGATTGCCCAACCGTCGAAGGAAAGGCCTGCATTTGGCGATTCACATTCGTTACACAGACGTCGTCGAAGTCCACGATCGTCAGGTGCCCGACGGCTGACCGCGCGAGCGATTCAACGGCATAACTACCGACGCCACCCAATCCGAAAACGGTCACGCGAGAGTTAAGCAAAGCGCGAACACCATCTTCGCCGACCAAACGTGCTAGCCGGTCCCAGCGGCGCGGAACGCGCTCGATTTTTGGGCGAACCACAGGTTTGTTGCTTCGCGATTCAAGCGGTGCCGATTCCCAGGGCTTTCGTCGACGCCGTTCCCGCGGAAGCTCCAATTCGGGGCTGGCCGAACCGCAGGGAGTGCAGGGTTGGGAGTTGTTACATTGCGTCGTAGTGTCTGTCTTTTCCATCGCGACATAATAGCGATTCACGAAGCAGTCTTCCAGCCGCAATCGATGCCGTAAACTTCTACAGAAAGTTCGAAAATCGGATAGAATCCGGGACGGAGAACAGGCAGAGGAACATGGAGAGAACGATGATCAAAACTCTGGGCAAGTACATCGCCGTTGGGTTGCTGTGCGTACTTACAATCCAGGTCGCCGACGCACAGGAAATCGCTCGGACGCTTCCATCGGACTTACAACTGCAAAATATGCCGGTGGTTGTATCCGTCGAGGCGCATGCTGGGCGTCCGTATGGAATTGGCAAAGTCACGTTTCGACTGCGTAGTGGTGATGAAATCATCTCCCGTACGGGAGCGACCTGGTTTACCGAAGAGAACGATCGGATCCACTACCCGGTGATTTCGCACACTCCGGTTCGTAAGTTTCTTCGCATTTTGACGGGGGACAAAGACACCAAGCCAAGTGACCTGCTGACGATCTGGTTCCTGTTCGAAGGCGATGAACCGCTTAACGCGCGCTTGCACGGCAGCGGAGTGGTGGACTTTCAGATTCCGGTTGAATTCACTCGCCCGCGTCGCTACGAACGATTCGCGACGAATTGGTGGCAGAACTTCAATTCGACTTCTGAGATGCACATCAAGGACGGCGATTATCCGCCGCTGGTAGAAGTCTATCTGACGTCACTGATCGGCAGACGCCTGGGAATGGACCCGCAGATGCGTCGGCGTCGCAGCAATGATCCTGTGACGCGTACGTTTGAGTTGCTGTTCGACGTAGAAGCCTTGCGACTGGACAGTGTGCAACGTTCGATGATTGCCGGAGTCGACTCCGCGACTGCCGACAAACCGCTCCCGGAGCCGATACTCTGGTCACCGCTGACGGTCTCTGATTTGCCAGACGACATCGAGATCGAACCGATTGCGAAAGGGGTTCCACAAGAATGTTTCTACCTTCGATTCGGAACTTGGGACAACCACCTGTGGCTGCAACGACTTACTGAAGAGTACGGCGGTGATCTTGGACGAATGATCATGCTGCGAGGTTTCAAGTCCGAGGTTCAGACGAAGTTCCAGGACCAGTTGGCGATCCAGTCCAGCGAGTTTGACAATCTCTTCGGCGGAAACCTGATCGCCGACGTGGCACTGATTGGAACCGATACGTACTTCGACGCCGGTGCTTCGGTGGGAGTCATGTTTCACGCTCACAACACGGGTTTGCTGAAAACGAATCTGAATGGCAAACGCAGCACGTTTGCTGCCGAACGAAAATCTCGCAACGTGACCGTCAGAAAAGTGACGATTGAGGGTGTTGACGGAACTTTATTGTCGACGCCAGACAATCGCTATCGCTCTTTTTACCTTGCCGTCGGTGACAATCATCTGATAACGACTTCGGAATCAATTGCGCGAAGGTTTGTGCAAGCTTCGAACGGTAAGGGTTCGCTCGCCGATGCTGCTGAATTCCGTTTTGCCCGCTTCAATATGCCGTTGGAGCGAGAGGATACACTGTTCGCGTATCTTTCGACGCCATTCCTGCAGCAGCTTTTGACGCCTGCGTACCAGATTGAGTTGAGGCGTCGCAACCAGGCGGTGAGCGATGTGCTGTTGCTGGAGATGGCAACGCTGAGCGCGTCAAGCGAAGGAATCCTCGATGTTGGGATCCCGAACCTGATCGCTGGCGGATTTCTGCCAGAGAACTTTGGCTACCACCCGGACGGCGGCGAACTTCAATTGACGGATGGAGTGTGGCGTGATTCGCTGCGTGGTCGACGAGGTTACTTTAAACCGATTCCGGATATGGTGATCGGTGACGTGACGCCCGACGAGACGGCATGGTTTCGAGAACGGGCGACGTTTATCGCTGGCAATATGCGATCCCTGGACCCGATGTCGATCGGAATTCAGCGCTTCAAAAAAGATGATGATGGCGGCAAGAATGTGGAACGCGTTGTGTTCGACGCTCGTTTGCTACCATTCGGAGAAGGCAGTTACGAATGGTTGCTGACCATGCTGGGTCCGCCGCTTGAGAGAACCGTCGCGCGTTCACCGGATGACATTATTCGCATCGAAGCGAGTTTACAGGGCGGCATGACGTCACCGGGCGTGCCGACACATCAGGTTTTCGGAGCCGTTCAGGATTACCTGGACCCGAATCTGGATCTGGAACCGAAAACGATATTGGAAACATTCGAAACCTTCCGTCAGACGCCAGGCTATCTGGGTGCATGGCCTAACCCGGGTTACACGGACTGGATGCCGCGACTTGGCGCCCAACCCGATGCGTTCGGCTACACGTATTCGCCACTGTTGTCGCTGTGGCGTTTGCAGTGGAATGATTTTTCGGTGCTTGCGTTTGATCAGCGGCGACTGGAATCGTTGAAGCCTCATCTGGAACTGGTACCTGTGGAACGACCAGCGCAGCTTCGCCTTGAGGTCGGCGACTTGCTGAACTCAAAGATTAAAGCCTGGGCGAACACGATTACCTACCGCCGCGCGTGGCAGACTTCGATCGCCAACGTTCGCTTGCTAAACATGCTGGTTCAGCAATTCGACATCGCGCCCGAAGACGCTTTACATACAGCGGAAAGAATGCTGAACGTGGATCTTGTTTGTTCGCTGGGAGGCGAATATGAATTGACGACGCTTCCGTCCGGCCGAAAAATCTGGCGTTCTTCTGCGTGGCCGGCATTCAATCAGCCGCAGCTGCCAGACGACTATGTCGCTCCGGTTTTGCAGTGGTTTCGTGGCTTGAATGTGGAAGCGATTCGCGACCAGTCGCAGTTTTCACTGCATGGCTACATCGACATTCAACGCAGTGACAAACAGAAGCAGGCGTTGCCGAGTTTCAACCTGTTCAAAGGGTTTGGAAATGTCATGGGTGGCGAGAAAAAGTAAGCGAGGTAGTAGGCGAGTCTGTCCCAGATTCGTTGGGACGCTATACCAAATTCGCGTTTTTGTTCTCAGTCTGGGACAGACTGATCTACTTCGTTTCCGTCCAACAAAGGCGGCGAAAGCTGCATCAGTCAGGGACAAACCGACCTACTTAATTTGCAACTTTACACCGTCGCAGGAAACTGTATCGCCAGGCTTGGTGAACTCAACTCGCAAAAAACCCAACCCAAACTTTCGCCCTTCAGAATCCTTAGCCAACGAAGTCACGACGCCGATCTTCTTTTCGTCTTTCCGAAACGAATCTCCGACTGAAACATCGCCTTCGAGAATTTCGAACCCAGACAGATATCGGTTGACGTGGCCCAACGCATCCAGACGCGCCACCGTTTCCTGGCCGAGGTAACATCCTTTGGTGAACGAGATCGCTTTCGAGTCTCGACGGAACTCTTGCGGCAAGCACCTGTCGGTAACTTCGGTGTCGCACCAGGGAGTCATCTTTTCGATTCGCAACAAATCCAAATGATCAGCAGAAACGTCAACTGCACCGTTTGACAAAAGCTTTCCGGCGACGTCGACATCGCCTGCGGCGGCTTCAAGAATCAAAATGCCCTGCCCTGCCAGTTCTGCTCGAACGACAACCTGAAAGCCCGTGCTCGCAACGCCACCGACGCTGGGTACCTGAATGTCGCAGGCCTGCAACGCTTGTTCGCATTGACCACCAAATACAAACACACCTCGCCACAACTGGGACACGTCCTGAAGCTGAACGTCTTCGCTGAGCAAAAACCGATCCAGGTGTTCTAGCAGCACTGACGGCGATTTGGCCGTCGAGACGATCAGCAAATCGACCTCGCGGCAAACCACAATTCCATGCGAAAGCGTTTTGCCCTTGTGGTTGAGGAAGAACGCTTCACAACATTGATCGGCCTGCAGCCTGTTGATGTCTGCGGTACAGAAGTTGTGCAAAAATTTGGCGCGATCGTTTCCGGACAATCGGATCACCGATAGGGACAAACTGGCTACGGCACAGGTATCGGAAAAATCAGTTTTGCTTGTCATGACTTATTGTTTGGCTGTGATTCAATTCGAACATCGTCTTTCATTATTCGCTCGTTGCAAAGACGGGTGAAGGCGGCGAATTGGAGGATTTGTGCTAAACTGATCGATAGCAACGGCGAGTATAGCCCGATCAGTTTCCAGCAGATGGAACTCGCTCGAATTCGTTTCGAGCCTCGATCGCTTGCCCATGAGCGATCTTTTTCTTTTTCAACCGAACCGCCGAACTCGAACCACATGGATCCCGATCGCGCACGAATTTTGGCTGACCTGTCCGGAGTGCTCGATGGGCAGATTCGATGCGACGATCTGTTTCTCCAGATCTACGCGTCTGATGCCAGCCTGTACGAGATCAAACCGCTGGCGGTTGTGCGTCCCGAATCGCTTTCTGACGTAGTGTCGGTCGTCAAATACGCGGCAGAGAACCAGCTTTCAGTTATTCCCCGCGGTTCGGGCAGCAACGTCATCGGAGCGTCGCTTGGTAATGGAATCGTGTTGGATTTTTCCGTCGGGATGCGACAGATTCTGGGAGTGGATCGCGAATCGGTGCGAGTCCAACCTGGCGTTGCGATTCGTGACCTGAATCGGAATCTGGAATCGCACCAGCAAATGTTCTCACCGGATCCAGCCACACGTTCGGTCACCACGATCGGCGGCGCGTTGGCCATGAACCGAACGGGCAGCCACTGGATCGCGTCGGGAACGCCACGAGACAAAGTCGTTCAGCTTCAGATGGTGATGGCGGACGGCGAGGTCGTACAGCTCGACTCTGTGGCCAACCAGGTTTGGGTGAACTCTGCTTCACAACCTGCTGGTTCCGCTGCTCGAATTCGAGAACTCAAATCACGCGTCGGCAACGTGATTCGATCCAACGAGAAACTGATCGCCGATTCAATTCCCGACACGAAGGTTAATCAGGCCGGATACCACCTGGACTCAGTCATGCAGTCCGATGATGTGGACCTGACGCGGTTGGCGATCGGCAGCGAAGGCACGTTGGGAATCATCACCGAAGCCGTGGTGCGAACCGATCGATTGCCGACGCATCGCGGCGTGGCGCTGTTGTTCTTTCATCAGCTTCAGGCCGCCGCGACTGCTGCGGTCGATATCGGCAAGATGGGAATCACGGCATGTGATTTGATGGACCGGCGTTTGCTGACGTTGGCACGCGAGACGAACGAGCAGTTTCAGCGTTTGCTTCCGGTGGATGCCGAAGCAATGTTGCTGGTGGAGTTTTCGGCGGACGACAATGCAACACTGCGTGACAAGCTGCAGCACTTGACGAATCGAATTCAGCGTCGCAAAAAGCTGGCGTTCGAGGTTCGCACGACGACGCAACCGGCCGAGCGAAATTTGTACTGGCATCTGGTGCGCCGCGTTGTGCCGTCGCTGTATCGACTGAGAGGATTGCGGCGAGCCGTTCCGTTCATTGAAGACATCGCGATCGCACCTGACCGGTTGCCGGAGTTTCTCAAACGCGTTCATGGAGTGCTGAACGAGCATGACATCACGGCGTCGATTTTCTCTCACACGCCGCAAGGCATGGTTCACATCCGACCGTTTCTGAACCTCGCCGATCCGAAGGACATTGCTCGCATGAAGCCGGTTGCCAAAGCCGTGTTTGGCTTGACGCTGGAAATGAATGGCTCGATCAGCGGCAGCCAGGGCGATGGCCTCGGGCGGACGTGGTTCCTGCGTTCTCAGTACGGAAAGCTGCACCCGGTGTTTTCGGAAATCAAAAACATTTTCGATCCGCAGAACGTGCTCAACCCGGGAAAGATCGTCGGTTTGCCTTACTCGGACTTGACCGACAACTTGCGGATTTTCCAGGCTGAAGAACCGATCGTGAAAACGGATAGCGATGCTGAAACTTCAGAAGATGAAGCCGAAGAACCGACGCCGAGGAAACTGCTGACTCCTTTCGGACGCGGCAAGTCAAAATCCGGGGATGGCGACGGAGCATTGCCGGTGCTTCAACCGCAGCTGGACTGGTCCGTCACGCAAATGGGATTGGCGGCGAGAAATTGCAACGGATGTGCTCGCTGTCGAACCAACATGCATACCGAGCGGATGTGTCCTGTTTACCGGGCGTCGCCACGCGAGGAGTCTTCTCCGCGAGCCAAAGCGAATTTGATTCGTGGCGTTGTGAGCGGCGCGTTGTCTCCGGATCAAATGGCGAAAGACGAGTTTAAGGAGATCGCTGATCTGTGCTTCAATTGCCATCAATGTCGGCTTGAATGCCCGGCTTCGGTCGACATTCCAAAGCTGATGGTGGAAGCGAAAGGACAGTACTACGCGACCAACGGCTTGCGTGTTTCAGACTGGATTCTGACGCGGCTGGATTGGCTGTACGGACTTGGCGGACGAGCGCCGAGATTGACGAATCGGATGATCCGCAGCCCAATGTGGCGTTGGATTCTGGATCGCGTTTTTGGAATCGCCCAGGGACGAAAACTGCCTCGGTTTTCAACGCGAACGTTTGCCCGCTGGGCACAGAAAAATCAACTTGGCCGCCCGTCGCGGCAACAGTCGAGAAAGGTCGTCTACTTTTACGACGCGTGGGTGAACTGGAACGATCCGGAGCTTGGTCGTAGCTTTGTTGAAGTGCTCAAGCACAACAATATTGATGTGCTTGTTCCTCCCAACCAGGGTATTTCTGGAATGTCGATGATTTCCGATGGAGCCATTGGGCGGGCTCAGGCGATCGCCGAACGCAATGTCGAAATGCTGGCCGAGTGGGTGCGGCAGGGCTATCGAATTGTGACGACCGAACCGTCAGCAGCATTGGCGCTCAAGCACGAGTATCTGAATCTGCTTGACGACGAGGACGCGACGAAAGTTGCTGAAAACACAACGGACTGTTGCTCGTTTTTAATGGAGCTTCATCGTAGCGGCGAACTTGCCCTCGATTTCAATCCGCTCAGTGCACTAGTGGGTTACCACCTGCCGTGCCATCAACGAGCGATTCTCAAATCGGGTTTGGTTTCCGACATCCCGGCCGTGAAGTTGATGCAATTGATTCCGGGGATGCAAGTTGAAGTGCTGGACAAAGGCTGCAGCGGAATGGCGGGAACATACGGGCTCAAGCGTCGAAACTATCGCCGGTCGTTGAGAATCGGAGTTCACTTGATTCAGGCGATGCGACAGCCGCAGTTGCTGGCCGGTTCGACGGAGTGCAGTTCCTGCAAGATTCAGATGGAGCAGGGAACTTACAAGACCACAGTTCACCCGGTGAAGATCCTTGCGTTGGCGTACGGTTTGATGCCGTCGGAGCTGGAAGACCTTTTCAATCGACGCAGCGAAGAATTGGTGGTGACATGAACCGAGTCAAGGTTTTACTGTTCGCCCAAGCGAGACAGATCGCAGACGCTGAATCGATCGAGGTCATGTTGCCCGAAAATGGATCAGTGGCAGACCTGAGAGCGGCTCTTTCCGATGCGGTTCCGCAGTTGGCAGACTTGCTGGCGAGGTCCAGCATCGCGTTGGATCAAAAGTACGCAGTGGACCAGGATGTGGTGAATCCAGGCGTGGAAGTTGCGATGATTCCACCAGTCAGCGGCGGGTAGTCGAAAGTTTCGAGTTGTCGCGTTGCGAAACCCGAAACTCTGAGGCGACCATGGCCATGCGT